>CAYVRK010000113.1:0-1088 GCA_964453785.1 uncultured Bacteroides sp. | reverse complement strand
TAACAATCTGAAGCGTAATATTTGTACTAAGATGAATTGTTAGTTAACCAATTTTCCCAAAGAACTGATTTTATATCGTAGTTACTTTAAAAACATGATAGCTTAACAACTAACCATAACAGCACAAATACTGCATAGGCTGGATTGTGGCTCGGCGGCTATGAACGTAAGTCGCTTTTTCTTATCTTGCTACTCAAAACCAATGCGATGCAACGCCTGCGACAGCATATCTGCAACACGTTGGGTGTCATGCCGGCTGACCATGAAACAGGCGTAGAAGATTTAAAGATAAGAACATAAAATTTAGTTGGAATCCAGATTTATATGATGACAAACATGATTTTGTTTTCAAATTCGGTGAGGAGATTGTGAAACTTCTTAACCCCAGAAATGCTATAGCTAATAAGGGTTTAAGTGGTATTTAAAGCTTATCACCCGCATCAACTTCTGTGTATCTTGATAGGTTGACAAGCCCGCAATCGCCTTCTTTGCATATACTTAACTTTAGTACAATTAAGAGAGACAAATATGAACCAGAGAACATTTACTTTACTAATCTTTTTCCTTCTTACTTTCGTAGGAATTGACAATCTGAAAGCGCAACAAAACTCAGATAAACAGGATGAGACTATTTTTATTTGGGGTGGAGATATTAACACAAAGTTTGTCCAGTACGTAGCTGATTTGACAAAAAAAGAAAATCCAAAAATCTGTTACTTACCAACTGCAAGTGGAGACAATCCGGACAATATTAAATATTGGGGAAATATATGTAATACCTTGCAATTAGACACTGTAATTCTAAAGGTATGGGTAAGTTCCTCTGAGAAGAATCAATCATTTGAAGATATTCTTCTTAATTCTGATGCGATTGTGGTTGGCGGGGGCAATACCTTGAATATGCTTGGAATTTGGAAAGCTCAAGGAATTGACACCATTTTGGAGAAAGCATTAAAGAATGGAATTATTTTGTCAGGAGGAAGTGCTGGTTCAATATGTTGGTTTCAGAACGGAATCAGTGATTCACGCCCCGTTAATTTAAGTATTGTCAAAGGTTTAGGTTTTTTGCCTTATAGCAATTGCCCACA
>CAYVRK010000112.1:0-1120 GCA_964453785.1 uncultured Bacteroides sp. | reverse complement strand
GCGTGCCCGCTACTGCAACGCCGCGGGCAGCGCCAACGAGACGCGCGCGGCACTAGCCGTAGCGGTGGCCTGGGGCTACCTCACTCCCGCACAGGCGGAGCCAGCCACCAGTCGGCTCGATCGGGTCATCGCCATGCTGTGGAAGCTCAGCCGCGCGTAAGCACACGGCAGCGAGCCAGGCTCCAGAAGCCTGGCTCGCTGCCGCTTTCCTCGTGCCTCGACCAGACTCGTTCAGTTACTCGTCTGGGTGACAAGAACGAAAACGACCCGAGGTGCGTTCAACATCCACCGAATCGTGCCTTGGGCGCAAGCATGAGGAGGTCAGGATGACGGACACACGACTGAAACGCCGCATCGTCGGCGCCCTGAGCAAGCGGCTGCGCGAAGCCCGGTTGGACGAGGTCAACGACCCACGCGACCCGCGGGGGCGCCGGTGGAAGCTCGGCACGCTGCTGGGCGCGGCGCTGCTCGGACTGGTGGCGGGCTGCAGGAGTCTGCTCCAGGTCGAGGCGCTGACCGAGGACCTGTCGCCAGCCACCCGGCAGCGCTTCGGCCTGGCCAGGCGGCTGCCCGATACCACGCTCCACAATTTGCTGTGGCAACTGCAGCCGCAGCAAGTGTTGCCTGTGTTGCACCGAGTGGTACGCGCGGCTCACCGCCGCCGAGCGCTCGTCCCCGATGAGTTGCCCTTTGGAGTGGTGTCGCTCGACGGCAAGAGCACGGCCGTGCCGGCTTGCGACGACTACTACGCCCAGCGTCAGAGCCAACACCAGGGGCAGTGCCTGGGCCTGGTCCGCACCATCAGTGCGGTGCTGACGAGCTCCCCGGCGCGTCCCTACCTACACGTCACGCCAGTGCCGGCGTCCACCAATGTGCCGGGGCATCTTCCAGCGTGCGTTCGACGAGTTGATGAGCGTTTACAGTCGGGCCGACCTGTTTCGGGTCGTCACCTACGACGCAGGAGCGTGCTCGAAGGACAACGCGCAGCACGTCCGCTCCCACGGCCTGCACTACGTCTTTGGTCTCAAGGGCTCCCAGCCCACGCTGCTCGACGAGGCCCAGCGCCTGTTGGCCGAGCGCACCGCCGAGAATTGCGACGCTCAGAGCGCAGACCTCGATC
>CAYVRK010000111.1:0-1139 GCA_964453785.1 uncultured Bacteroides sp. | reverse complement strand
GTTGGAAAGAGATGCACGCCGTCGTGGAGCGTTCTCCCTGTATTGGGATTCAAATACGTTTGCCCTGTTTGAAACGCTATCCAGCTTGATACGTAAAACTCACTCTAGTATAAATTTATTAATGATTTTATGAAAGCAACCCGGTGTAGAGAAATTAACAAGATCATAGGGACTTCGGACCAGTTGGAATAATGGAATAAACAGGTTGCCATTAATAAACCTGTATTTTTATGAAGTTATAGAATTTCAGAGACGTTTAAATTAAAGGGGCAAATAATGAAAAAAACAATTTCAATCATTGCGAGTTTGGTACTGGCCATATCTCTTTTTTCATGCGCAGGACCGACACAACAGGAAAGAGGCGCAAAAACAGGCGCTTTAATTGGCGCTGCAGGTGGTGCAATTCTCGGTCAAGTTATTGGTGGGCATACAGAATCCACTCTTCTCGGAGCGACAATCGGAACCGCTGTTGGGGGTATCGCCGGTCATCAAATCGGTGCGTATATGGACAGGCAGGAGCAGAAGTTGAGAGATGCGATGGCTGCGAGTGAGGCTGCCAGCATCCAGAGATCCCATGATGTTTTGACGGCCACTTTCCGTTCTGAATATTTGTTTGACTTTGACTCTTCAACCTTAAAGCCGGGAGCATATACGGAAATCGGCAGAGTTGCCGATGTATTAAACAGATATCCACAGACAACCATCAGAGTCGAGGGCCATACCGATTCAAAAGGGTCTGAAGCATATAATCAAACCCTGTCCGAAAAACGGTCACTGGCGGTTCAGAGCGCTCTGACGCAAAGGGGGGTAGATCCGACAAGAATACAAACTGTGGGGTTTGGTGAGTCACAACCCATATCTTCAAACGATGCCATGAACAGAAGGGTTGTTATTGTAATTATACCGACTTAGTGCTCACTCAAAAATATAGAGTAAAAAAGAGGGGGTAAAAAAATGGCTGGTAACTTTAAATTTGGTGAGTTTGTCGGGAAATAACCAACGCCATATTCTCTGTTAATCTCTTACGACAAAGGTCTGCACCACATCAAAAAGATCATTTACGCTAACGGGCTTGGCAAGAAAAGCATCTGCTCCGGAATTTCTGGCGGGTTGTTCATTGGCAGGATTATCGGACATCA
>CAYVRK010000110.1:0-1177 GCA_964453785.1 uncultured Bacteroides sp. | reverse complement strand
CTTAGGCGCTCGCGAGAATTGACCCGTCCCTGCTCACCAGAATCGACCCACCTGCGGGGAGCGTAGTGGCACGCGGAGCGTCCGGGCGGAGCCGCTCCGCACGTGCGTCCGTTCCGCTGGTGCTGCCTCGGGCGTCGCGGTGCTCGCCACGGAGGGGTGAGCTGCCAAACGGTCTGTAGGCAGGCGGGTAGACTGGTATCGGGATGCCGGCAGCAGCGACGTGCCGGCTCACCCCTCCGCCGCCGAGCCCTTCAGGAGCGGTAGAAAAGTAGCGGCAGAGGAAGTTGGCCGGACACCATGCCCGGATGAAATCCTTCACCCCCTGCCGCTGCGTAGAGTGTAGCGGCGAGTTCGTCCCAGACCCAAGAGTTGGTGATCGGCAGGTCACCTGCGGTGCCTCCAAGTGCCAGCGGGCGCGGCACGCAGACCGGTGTCGGGAGTGGCGCGCGAGCAACGCAGAGGCGACGGCCTCACACTACCAGGACGTGGTCGTACCGTTCCGGCAAGAGCAGCCCGACTACCAGAGCCGGTGGCGATGGGTTCGGCGACTGCGCGAGATACGAGAGCAGACGGGCCTGCTGAGCGCGGGCCTGCTGACAAGTCTGCAGGCTCTCGTGCCGCAGGCGGAGCAGCTGGCGCGGCGGGCCATGGGCATCGTGCAAACTGGCGTGCTTGCAGGGAAAATGCTGGAGCGTGCGGTGAAGGCGGTGCGCTCGACGATCACCGCGCTCCAGCAGATCCAGGCGAGCACCACAGAGCTCCGGGAGCTGGGACTGTGAGGCCGCCGGCGAGATACGAGAGGAGAAAGCCAACCCGCTGAGACTTTGCGACGATCGTCGCGGTCATGGAGCTCGAATTCCACCAGCTGAACCGCCGCTACGAGGCGCTGCGGACGACGAGCCGGGAGCGCGACAGCCGGGTACTGGCCTCGCTCGCCCGGGACGGGCAGCAGCTGCCGGTGGTGGTCGTCGCCAGCGGGGATGCCGGACAGTATGTTCTGGTGGACGGCTACAAGCGGGTCCGAGGGCTGCACAAGCTTGGCCAGGATCTGGTTCGGGCCACGTGCTGGGACCTGCCCGAGCCGGAAGCGCTGCTCCTCGGCCGGCTGATGCGTTCGGCCGAGGGCGAAAGCGCGCTGGAGCAGGCCTGGCTCCTGCGCGAGTTGCAGGAGCGGTTC
>CAYVRK010000109.1:0-1187 GCA_964453785.1 uncultured Bacteroides sp. | reverse complement strand
GTGTGGGTCATGGTGGCCTCGCTGGCCGGTGAAAGGTAATAGCTGTCCCACCAGGTAATGTACTGGGGTGCTCCTGCCTCATTGATGAGAAGCGCATCGGGATGCTCCCGGAGCACCCTGCTGCCGGGATCGGCAGCCAGGGGTGCCCACCAGAGTTTGGCCTTAAGTCCGTAGCTGTGAATGGCATCCACCATCTTTTTCATATCCTTTGATCCGCCCGGGAATCTCCTTGTATCCACCCGCCAGTCGCCTTCGGCAATCTGAAACCCGTCATCGATCACAGCCCATTTGATCCCCAGCTCCTTCACCTTGGGAAGGGTCTGGATGATATCCCCTGTGGTAAATTTCCGTTCATATCCCCATCCGCACCAGATGCTTTCGAAAGCCTCATCCTCCGAGGGGGCAAATTCAATCCCCCTGGCCTGCATAAGCTTTGAGTAGCGCCGGAGTGTTTCGAAGTAATCTCCCTGGTGCACCGAAACAAAAGTCTGCATGGTGGTAAGGGTATCGCCCACGGCCAGTTCAAGCCCTCCCTTGTAGCTGTTCTGAATACCCATACGGGCCTTGCCCGAATAGCGGTCAAAGTCCACCGGCAGGGAGACCTCTTTGGGAACCATCTCCAGGTGCCCCACGGCCAGGCCCCCGTCCTGTCTCCAAAGATCGCTTACCGGAATCCCCCCGCCGTAGTCGGACTGGTTCATTCCCATGAAGTTCTCCTGGTAGAATCCGGGTACAAGAGGCAACACCCAGTCGGCCCGTGCGTCCGATGAACTCCCCTGGAAACTCCAGAACCCGGGTTCCTGGTCCTGGCCCGTGATTTGATAGCCGTGATTGGTCCACCCAAGAACCCTGATCTGTTGTAATCCGCAGTTCACATAGCTCACCTCAAAGAGAACCATGTTGGGAAAATCCGAGAAGGTACGGGCCGATACTATCTTTTGCAAACCGGCCTCCTTCATCCCTGCAAAACCTGTGATCCGGGTCTCTTCGCCTGTGCCCAAAGGTCCTTCCAGGGGAATGGTAAGCACCCCGGTGACTTTAAATTCGCCGGTGGTGAAGTTTTTGGTTTCCAGATAGTCGGTGAGCATGAACTCCTCCTGAAAAGGTGCTGTTCCCGGGTGGAGGGAGTTCACCCTGCTGTACATGTTTTTGTCAAACTCGATCTTCAGGTCACCGCTGGTAATCAC
>CAYVRK010000108.1:0-1209 GCA_964453785.1 uncultured Bacteroides sp. | reverse complement strand
TGGGAATAATCGCGGTTGCGAAATCGTGACCAGACCCCAACGAGGTGCCCGAAAGATGAGTATCAACGACGCGAAGGCCGAAGCGCAACGGTGTATTCGGGACGCCATGTCCATCGTGGACGCCACGACGTCGGGCCCCGTGGCAGAAGTGGAGCAGCGTCTCTGGGCGGCGGTGCTGGCCCTTGGGCGCGCCCTGATGACGCTGTACTTCGTTCGGCAGGCAGCGCGGTGGAGGGTGTCACAGACGTACACCGTCGACGGGCGAGCGCTCACGGTGGTCGGCGCAGAGAAGGCCTTGGTGGGGACACGGTTCGGCAAGGTGGCGTTCGAGCAGCCCGTCGGCCGCCTGAAGGGCTCCCCACGCGAGGCACGCGACCTGCCCCTGCAACGCGAGCTCGGTCTGCCGGGCGGCTTCACGATGCTCGTCGTTACGAGCATGGCGAGACTGTGTGCGCAGATGGCGTTCGCTTCGGCGCGCGCCCTGACCCGAGACCTGTTCGGCTGGACGCCGAGCCCTCGCGCCGTGCTGCGCATGGTCGATGCGACCGGGGCTCAGGCGCGTCCTTTCCTCGAGCAGGCTCCACCGCCAGAGGACGACGGCGACGTGCTCGTCGTCACGGTCGACGGCAAAGGTGCGCCCGCGATATCGAGCAAGGAGTACGCGCGGCGAGCCCGACCCCACGGGTCCCGTGACGCCAACCAACGTCACGCCCGCCGTCGAAGACGTCGAGCATACCCTCGCGTCCGCCGCGGTCCGGGCAAGAAGTCGAAGAACGCGAAGATGGCTGCAGTTGGCGCACTCTACACGCTGAAGCGCGGAAGCGACGGGAAGCTCGACGGTCCGATCAACAAGCGCGTCTTCGCTACGTTCGAAAGCTACCGAGCACTGTTCGAGTGGCTCGTCGTCGAGGCCACGAAGCGAGGCTACGGCACCTCGCGCATCAAAAAGGTGCTGTTCGTTGCCGATGGCGCGGACGTCCTCTGGTCGCTTCAGGCGGAATTCTTCCCCGATGCGCTGCAATGCCTCGACTGGTTCCACGTGGTCGAGAAGCTGTGGGACGTCGGCAAGGCGCTGTGCCGGGAGACCCGACGGAATCGCGCTGAACTCGAAGCGTGGGTGGCTACCCAGAAGAAGCGTCTACGCCAGGGCAAGCTCCAGGATGTCATCACCGAGATCGGGCAAGCGCTCGCAAGGACGCCCTCCACTGG
>CAYVRK010000107.1:0-1219 GCA_964453785.1 uncultured Bacteroides sp. | reverse complement strand
TCAACCCACGATTTTTCATTTCAACCCAATTTTCCATCAAATTTCCCCTGCCCCAAAAAAAAATCATATTTTATCATTTTTTGCTGGCGTCCGCTGATCTTTTCTGGTATGGGTCGGTCATGCTGCCCATCACAATAAGAAAAAGAACTATCAGTGAAACAGATATCAGTGAAATTCAAGATACCGTCCATGAATACTGGACAAAAGGGCGAAAGGAGATATCAAGGGTTCTATGCCGACGGTGGGAATGGCTCCAGCCAAATGGCCGTCTCAAAGACATGGCCTGTCGAGAGATTCTCTTAACGCTGAAACGAAAAGGTCTCATTACCCTTCCACCGCCTTTGAATAATGCAAACAATCACAAACGAAATAAAACCATAAACCGAATAGATATCGATCAAACTCCCATAGAGCAAAAGCTTTCCGGTTTGCCTCCTGTCGAGCTGAGAATGGTCCGCGGCACTGATTCCGAACCCCTCTACAATAGTCTGGTTCATTATCATCATTACCTGGGATATCGTCAGATTGTCGGTAATCATTTGAAATACATAGCTTATATCGGTGATCGGCCCGTTGCCTGTATTGGCTGGGGATCAGCTGCCTGGTCTGTCAAATGCCGGGATGCCTTCATTGGATGGGACAAAAAAACCAAAGAACAAAAATTGCACTTTGTCGCTAACAATACCCGATTTCTTGTGCCAAGTTGGGTCCGGGTCAAATGTCTTGCCTCAAAAATCTTGTCAATGAATATCAAAAGAATATCAGACGATTGGATTAAGCTTTACCATCATCCACTATATCTGCTGGAAACCTTTGTTGATCAAAACCGCTTCAAAGGTACCTGCTATAAAGCCGCCAACTGGATCAGAGTAGGTCAGACAAAGGGGACGGCAAAACGCGGTCATAATCATCTGGTTCATGGCAGAATAAAAGATTTATTGTTGTATCCGCTTAGAAAAAACTTCAGAGAAAAACTCACAGGATAATCCGGGCAGAAGTAGCAGCTTCCACCCGGATCCAAAGGTGTGTGGTGAACCCTCTTCATAAATTCACCATTAATAATGTTATCAAAAAACTCAATAAAATCAATATTAATATTTCTCTGTCCCATCAAAAGCCTTTCCCAAATATGTTTTTGCTTTCAACCTACCGATTTAAAAAACGATTCGTTAAAATCCTACCAAACGGAGATATCCAGGGCGGATACACTCGAATGATA
>CAYVRK010000106.1:0-1227 GCA_964453785.1 uncultured Bacteroides sp. | reverse complement strand
GGGTGTAGATCAAGACTGTTGTTTGCTATTGTCCATCCATAAACGGCATCTTTCGGCCTCCGGCGGCGTTCTCGCTCGTTTTCAATCCTCGAAATAGCGCGCTATGCCTGCGGTTGAGAACTCGTTCGGGCCTTGCCGGAAACCAAAATCTACCATTTATGGATGAACACTTGCTAAGGTTGCCATAGCTATTTGGTTTCAGGTTTCAGGTGTCAGGAGGCATGAAGCCCTGATAGAACGATCCATCATTTACGCCATACACTGCCATTTCCTCGACTAACTGCCAACGTTCTTGATTTACACCCGTTTCCCCCTTAGCCCTGACACCTGACACCTGACACCTGAATTTTTAACAAAATTTCAAAATCTGTAAATATAGTATGATGGCTGATTATGTGTCAAGGAATCGGAAATGAAATCTTCACATTTGAACGGGATAAGATGTAATACGACATGTTTCCCCTTTAAAAATATCGTTTTCTCCTTGATAAAATTAGTTTTTTTGTTTAAATGACTCTATATGGGGTATATCTTCGATTTTAATGACGCCGTGGCATACGAAAAATGGTTTGACAATCCTCATAACCGGTTTATTGCCGAGCTGGAAAACCGGCTTATGCTCGATTTGCTCAAGCCTGCCAAAGGGGAGAGCGTTCTGGAAATCGGTTGCGGAACCGGCGCCGGCCTGCTCACATTTATAGATGCCGGAGTAGAGGTAACCGGACTGGACCCGTCCCCTTATATGCTTGATATTGCGTTAAAAAATGTAGGGAATCGTGCGGATCTCCACCGGGGGTTTGCAGAGGATCTTCCCTTTGAAGACAACTCTTTTAACCATGCCTGTTTTATTACCACCCTGGAATTTGTCGAAGATCCCAAACGGGCCATTGAAGAGGCAAGCAGAGTTGCAAAAGACAGGATATTCCTGGGAGTGCTGAATCGTTATGCGCTCAAAGGGATTCAGCGCAGGGTCAAAGGAATTTTTACCAGTACCATATATAACCGGGCTCATTTTTTCAGTATCTGGGAGCTTAAACAGATCATTCGGTCGATTTTAGGGGATGTGCCCATATCATGGCGTACCGTATGTCATTTTCCGGCGGCAACCGGCTGGATGACCCGCAGGATGGAACGGTCCGCCATGTTGCAAAGATGCCCGTGCGGCGCTTTTATCGGCATGGTAGTAACCCTTGTTCCCCGTTTTAGAACCCGGCCCCTTGCCGTGCC
>CAYVRK010000105.1:0-1274 GCA_964453785.1 uncultured Bacteroides sp. | reverse complement strand
TATACCAAGTTGGTGGAAAATGCAGTATCAATTCCCGATAACACCACCGATCGACTTTGTAAGGCCGCAAAACTGGCAAAAATAAATGTGATCATTGGAATGAATGAACGTAATTCCGAGACAAGCAATGCAAGTCTTTATAATACAATTCTTTTTATTGATGATAGTGGAAAAATACTGGGTAAGCATAGAAAACTAATGCCCACCAATTGTGAACGACTCATTTGGGCACAAGGTGATGGGAGCACTCTAAAATCATATGATACCTCTGCCGGGAAAATTGGAGGACTAATCTGTTGGGAAAACTTCATGCCATTGGCCAGAAATGCGATTTATGAATCAGGTGCTCAAATTCTTGCTTCACCAACCTGGGATAAGGGGTCTGATTGGTTAGGCAGCATGCAGCATATTGCACGGGAAGGGGGATTATTTGTATTAAGCACCTGCATGACCCTTCATACTGATGATATACCTGCAGAATTGAAAGAGACTTATTCTGATGACGAAGGGTGGATAAGTACCGGGCAAAGTTGCATCATCAATCCCTATGGAGAGATTATTGCCGGTCCCCTGGATTCAGAGGAAGGTTTGCTTTATGCTGATATAGATTTACGAGACATAATCGCCGCCAAACGTAGATTTGATGTGGTTGGCCATTATGCCAGACCAGATGTATTCAATTTTTCTGTAAACAAATAAACTATTTGCTACAAACGCTGACTATTATGAATTTTATAAATAAAAGATTATCACAATGGAAAAATTTTTAATTGAAGTACCACATGAAGGTGACCAAGGGTCATGTTCGCGTGCAGTGCAAGATTTTCTTGCTTCCGGGTCTCATTTTGTAACCAATGCAGAATGGGGATGCAAAGATGGAAATCATAAGGCATGGTTAATAATTGAGACTGAAAACAGAGATGAGGCCATAAGAATTTTACCTCCGGCTTACAAGGCAAATGCAATAATCACAAAGATTAACAAATTTACAAGAAAAGATATGGAAGAAACCCTGGAAGGCAGGCATCCCTAGAAGCTCAAAGGAGCTAATCCACTGTCTGAATTTTGTGCTTTGGCAGGGAAAAGCTGAAACTGCTTCCTTTACCAGGTTCACTCTCAACCCGGATCTCACCGCCATGCCTCTCTATAAATTCCCTGCAGAGCAGGAGACCAAGGCCTGTACCACGTTCATTGTCAGTCCCGGGTGTGCTGAAGTGGGTATCTATCCTGAAAAGATTCTCCAGCTGTTCCTTCCCCATGCCTACTCCGTTATC
>CAYVRK010000104.1:0-1275 GCA_964453785.1 uncultured Bacteroides sp. | reverse complement strand
GGCCGCCTTCGAGGCGATGGTCCACAGCGACATCGTCGCTCCGGCCTGCACCCAGCTCGTGCCATCGGTATGCTTGACCTTGGCGCCGGTGACCTTGTCCCAGGCTTCCTCGACTGCCGGCCCCACCGCGTCGCTGACGCGCGCCTCGACGGCGCTGAGCGCGCCCAGCGAGACCTGGACCCCGAGCAGGTCAAACAGCAGGGTCGCCGCCTTGCGCCGGCTCAGGTGGTAGATGCCGGTGACCAACGCCATGATGGCCATGAGTCGCGGTCCGAACGACGACGACGGGATCTGCGCTTCGTCATAGGCAGCGCAGGTCTTGTGCCCGCAATCCGGGCAGCCAACCGTGTGCCGACGCCACTCGGTGGTGTGCGGCTGGATCGGCGGAATCTCGGTCAACTGGTAGCGCTTCGCGTCCGAATCCGGCACCTCGGGCAACGGCTTCCAGCAGTTTTCGCAGTGCGACGGGTACAGGTCGACGAACTTGTCGACCTTCTCCGCGGGCAGCAGGCCCCGGTTGGCTCCCTGGTGTCCAGGCTGCCCACCACGCTTGCGCTTGCGCTTGCCCTTCCCCTTCGTCTTGTCCTTGCGCCGCTTCCGCACACCGGGCGGGTCCGTCGAAGGGGGCCGATGCGAATTCCGCGAGTTCTGGCCCAGCTTCTCGAGCAGCTCCGTGACCTTCTGCTCCAGCTCGGCAATCCGCGCGTCCCTGGCGAGGAGCTCGCCCTCCAGCTCCGCGATGCGCTCGTCTCGCCAGTCCTGGGCCACGAATGAGCCCATCCTCGATTTTTGTGCTGATGGAAAGGCTCACGAAATAATGGAGGCAGATCGATCAGTTACGACGTGCGGCACAGTCGCCGGCCACCCCCCGTGAACGGTTACCCGCGGAGCTGTTGGCCAGCGCCAGATGAAGAATGGTGTGCGGGTACTCGGCGGGCGGTGCGACGCGGCAACCGTATAGTGCCGGACGGAACGATCCAGATCGGAGGGGTTTCGGGCCCAGTGCGCGGCCGGCCTATGGACCGTACGGCTCCACGACGCTCAGTGCCAGGTCGCCGACCGAACGAAGTCATCGGGAGAGCCGTCAGCGAAATCGAAACTGAGCACCCTCCCCCACCGCCTTTCCATTGGGGGTAGCCTAAGCTACACTCTTCTCGTCATGCCGTTCTTGGCGGACGAATCGCAGGCAAGATTTCTGATGCTGCTCTACCGGGGCTGGTTCGGGGGGCCCGTCGTCCGGTACCGGGGGAAGGTGGTTGACGGGAGAAAGCGTCT
>CAYVRK010000103.1:0-1305 GCA_964453785.1 uncultured Bacteroides sp. | reverse complement strand
CTTCCCTGTAACCCCATAATGTTTTGAGAATCCGTATACACAATCACCTTACTCCCCAATGCTTGAATATCGCTTAGCGCCCATAATAATGTCTGCAATTCCAGTTTCGTTGAAGACGTATGCTCAAATCGCCTGACTTTCACGCACGATCTCAACGAATCCAACGAAAGAACACGTTCGGACACAGCAAGGTAAGCCCCATATCCAATATTTGACTGAGGATTCACACTTCCATCTGTAAGTAGTATAAGTTCATCCATTTCATTGATTTTTTTTGGTAGGCCTTCCCGGGGATACGGGGTATTGCCAAATTATTTGAGACGTAGCAGTGCCCCGCATTCATCCTGAGTTGCAACATCAAGTTGTGCATTGCAACGGGTGATTGCCCGGCTCACTTCGCTTAGGGCTTTTTGAGGAGTATTGTTTGTTTGGCTGAGGTGAGCCAGTATCACATATTTTAGCCGGTCATGTTGCAGTTCTTTTAAAAGGTTTTTCGATGCTTCGTTGGACAGATGCCCGGTTCTGCTCTTAATGCGTTGTTTTATCGGCCATGGATAGGGGCCGTTTATAAGCATGTCCTCATCATGATTGGCTTCCAGAATCAATAAAGAACACCCTTTAAGATGCTCTTTAACCATGGAGGTTGCAATGCCGAGATCTGTGGCGATCCCGATTTTTGTTCCGTTCTGATTGACGGTAAAGCCGGACGGATCTTTCGCATCATGGGAAATGGAAAACGGATGTATGAAAAGGTCCTTTATCATAAAGGAAGAGCCGCATTCAAAGTTCTTGATCACCCGGACAGTTCCAAGCTGTGAAACCGAGGCTTTTTCTGTTTTAGAGCTCATATAAATCGGCAAGTTAAAACGGCGCGAGAGAACCCCCACCCCCTGGATATGGTCGGTATGCTCATGAGATACCAGAATGGCGTCAAGATCTTCGGGATAAAGCCCTTTTGAGTTAAGACGACGTTCAATCTCGATTCCCGAAAGACCGGCATCAATAAGTATTGAGGTTGAACCGCCGGAAACATAAACGGCATTGCCCCTGCTTCCGCTTGCCAGCATGCAAATTTGGAAATTGTAATCGAGTTCAGATTGCCCCTGCTCCGAAAACCGAGATATTTTCATCCTAACGCCCCGTATGCCCAAATCCGCCGCTATTGCGATGGGTTTCATCGAGTTGTTCCACTACCTTTAGTCTGGCTTGATAAACCTTTTTGACCACCATTTGGGCAATCCTGTCTCCCCGATGAACCGTATAATTCTTTTCTCCTAAGTTTATCACCGCAATCTTTACTTCTCC
>CAYVRK010000102.1:0-1335 GCA_964453785.1 uncultured Bacteroides sp. | reverse complement strand
CCCGTGTGGCTACTACGGCCACCCTCGCCGCGCCTGTCGTTGTTCGGACCGCGCTCGCGTGGGCTATCAGTCGCGCTTGAGCGGGCCGCTGGTGGACCGGCTCGACGTGCACGTGTCCGTGCCGCCGGTGGAGGTGGCTGCGCTCACCAGCAATGCTCCGGGGGAGGCTTCGGCGAGCGTGCGCGCGCGGGTCGTCAAGGCTCGCAAGCTGCAGGAAGCGCGCCGCGCTCGCGGTGAGGTGCACTGCCTGACCAACGCCTGCCTCTCTGCGCGCGAGCTCGGCCAGATCGCTGCACCGGACCGCGAGGGCAAACGCCTACTTGAAGCGGCCATCTCGCAGCTGGGTCTGAGCGCGCGAGCGTATGTCAAGGTGCTGCGCGTCGCCCGCACCATCGCCGATCTCGACGCGTGCGACCGCGTGCGCAGCCCACACATTGCCGAAGCCGTTCAAGGGCGGCTTCTCGACCGGGAGAGTATGTCGTGAGGAAGAGAAATCGTGTTCGTCGAGCCGTGCCCCCGAAGCCACGGGGTATTCCGACCTGTTCCGCCTGCGGCCAGGCCCTACTCGGGCCCGGGCTGGCAAAAACCCAGCGCCGCGCAGATCCGCTACTGCCGCCACTCACGTGTCCCTTGCCCATGGACGCATTCGGAGTCGGGCCCGGCGATCTTCCGCGCGGTTCAGACGACTGCGCGCCCACGCTCCGCAACTGCGACACCCCACCCAACACCCGCCAGGAGAGCTTCGATGACTCAAGCCATCACTAACCGCAAGAACGAGATCAAGCAGGTCGTCGGTCAGATCCGAAAGGCCCACGGCAAGACCTCCATCATGACCCTGGACAACCAGGAGTTCGATCGGGTGCGGGCCATCCCCACCGGCTCCCTCGCCTTGAACGAAGCACTCGGGATCGGCGGCTACCCCTGCGGGCGGATCACCGAGGTGTTTGGTCCGGAATCGAGCGGCAAGACCACGCTCACCCTGCACGCCATCGCGCAGGTGCACGCGACCGGCGGATTGGCGGCGTTCGTGGATGCCGAGCACGCATTCGATCTCAGCTACGCCAAGGCCATTGGCGTCGACCCCTCCAATCTGCTCGTCTCCCAGCCGGACTACGGCGAGCAGGCCCTGAGTATCGTCGAGAGTCTCGTGAAGACCCAAGCGGTCGACCTCATCGTGGTCGACTCGGTCGCGGCTCTGGTGCCCAAGAGCGAGCTCGACGGCGAGATGGGCGACCACCAGATGGGCAGCCAGGCGCGCCTGATGAGCCAGGCCATGCGCAAGCTCACCAGCATCGTGAACAAGACCGAGACCGCCGTCATCTTCATCAATCAGCT
>CAYVRK010000101.1:0-1417 GCA_964453785.1 uncultured Bacteroides sp. | reverse complement strand
ATCCCAATTTATTCAATAGAAAGTTAAAAAAGTTCTGAGCCCCTTGTTAATTTTAGAGCTATATTGATTCAACCAATTCACCCAAAAGATGAGTGGATTACCGTATGAATTTACAGAAAAAGATGTGTCTCCCTGGGGAGGTCTTCGATACATTGAAGAAGTGTACCGTAAATCAGGACTCAAGAACTTTATAGAGGATGAATGCCCGGATTTACCGGTCCCCGGATCAAATCGGGGATACTCTTCAATTGACCTGATAGAGGGTTTTATGGTAAGCGTTATTCTGGGAGCAAAGCGCCTGGCCCATTCTGGCACGTTACGATATGATAAAGTTGTGCAACGCATATTTGATTGGCAGCGTGGTATGGCCAGCCAAAGTACGTTCAGTCGCTTTTTCAGGAAGTTTGACAGGGATCTGAACGACAAGATTTTTCCTGCTATAAACCGCTTTTGGTTTGACCAGATAAAGCTGGATAAGTTTACGGTAGACTTTGATTCTACTGTTCTTGTTCGCCATGGTATGCAGGAGGGAGTTGAAATAGGATATAATCCCAAAAAACCGGGTCGTGGATCACACCACCCCTTGATGGCTTTTGTGGCTGAGTTAAAAATGGTAGCCAATGCCTGGATGCGAACTGGAGACAGTGTTGCCAGTACTGATTTCGAAGAGTTTTTTGAGGAATTACTGACCATCATACCAAAGGAACGTATTGGATTAGTGCGTGCTGACAGTGGATTCTACGGGAATGATATGTTAAGCCAGTTTGAAGATAGCCGGACCAACTATATTGTCGCCGCCAAGATGAACAGAGGCCTGGTTCAGCGAATATTTGAACAGCGAGCCTGGTTTCCACAGGATGATGGATATTGGACCTCCAGCTTCCTTTACAGGGCCCATGGCTGGTCTGCTCCCAGAAGAATGGTTGTGGTACGTAAAGATTCCTGGAAACATTCTGCCACAGGTGGTAAACTGTTGTTTCCAGACTATGAAGAATTTGAGAGATACAAGTACGCAGCTTTTGTAACAAACCTGGATCTCTCAGCTGAGATGATATGGCATCTCTATAATAAGCGTGCTGATTGCGAAAATCGCATCCGTGAGCTACGGAACGATTACGGTATAGATGGGTTTTGTATGGATGACTTTTATGCAACTGAAGCAGCTTTTCGATGGACAATGGTTGCACATAACCTAATGAGCCTATTCAGATTACAAGTTCTGAACCATAAACACCATCCGGTATTATCAACGATGAAGTTCCAATGCATTGCAATAGGATCTTACTTGGTTAAATCGGGTCGAAGAACGGTATTAAAACTCTCAGCAAAAGACAAACGAAAACAATTTTTGGAGGGGTTGTTCCTGAAACTGGATGATTTATCCCCTCCATTTCAAGTTTCTAATGCATAAATTGGG
>CAYVRK010000100.1:0-1456 GCA_964453785.1 uncultured Bacteroides sp. | reverse complement strand
AACGCCCTTCAAACAGTCAGTCGGTTTCCAAGAGAAACACGCCGTCGCTACGCTGTACCGAAGTCAGATGTTTACCCTGAGCGAACTAACGTGTATTCTTGACAAGAACCGGATACAAAAGTATTTTGAAATAGACGTTGATAGACAACAGAGATATACAACAGATAAAATTCCATGGAGCAGAATATGGAGAATAGTTCCGCGGTTTCTTTTAAAGGACAGTTTTTAATGGCCATGCCGTTATTGCTTGATCAAAATTTTTATCAAACCGTTACCTGTATTTGCGAATATACTCCGGCAGGGGCTGTGGGACTTGTTATAAACAGGGTTCATCCTTCACTGTCCGGCAAGGATATTTTTAATGAACTCAAAATAGAGTCTATTTTTGGCGCAGAATCGATTCCAATCCATATCGGCGGACCGGTTCATATGGGCGAAATATTTGTCCTCCATAGCCCTCCATTTGGCTGGGAGGGTTGTTTTATGATTACTCCTACCCTGGCAATGAGTAACACCAGAGACGTCTTAGAAGCGATTGCAATGGGCAAAGGGCCGAAATCTTTTATTGTCGCATTAGGATGTGCAGGCTGGGGCCCGGGACAGTTGGAATCAGAAATCAAGGAAAATGCCTGGCTCACCTCTCCTGTTTTTGAAGAGATTATATTTGATTTGCCGATTGAAACAAGATGGGAGGAGGCTATGAGAAAGGTGGGGGTAGATCCGGCCATGCTTTTAGCTACATCAGGTCATGCATAGACAGCTCACTTTTTTTACCGGAAATATTTTTTAAGACACATTATTCCTCTCCGTCTTCAGTTTTGAGCCTTTCGTATATATTCTTTGCTGTTATCATTTTTCTTTTTATTTCATATAATTCACAAGCCTGATTTATCGTATTTTTTGTTTTGCTTTATTTTTTGTTTTCTTTTTTTTAAGACAGATTTTGTCTTTCTTTACAAATGCACAGAGTTTGGGATTATAATATTCTTTGCAGTTTAAGGGATTATACAGAGGGCATTCCGGATGTTTTTCTGACATAGACGAATTGTTCCTTCATTATTTGATTTTTGTCCTAAAAAACGGACGGTTCCTTATGCATCTGGGATTAATAAATTTATAACATGAAAACTTAATTTTTACAAGGTAGTATATTCTTTTGTTTTCATTAAGCGATTTTTTACTCAAGTTGCACCGATCTTTTGCGTATCAAAGATCTCCGAAAATCCTCGACATATCCACGAGTATGCCTGCGGTTTTCGCGAATCCTTATGCATCAGGATCCCAACATACTTCTTACAATATTAGTTAAAAATAAATCGCTTTGACAATTAATTTAATACATTGGGACACAAGATATTTTCGCAGGGTCGGATTTATGCTCTATAACAGTATACTTCAGGTCTCGGATTTAGGATTTCAAAGCAAAATCTTAAAGATTTTTTGGATTCAATTTTTC
>CAYVRK010000099.1:0-1519 GCA_964453785.1 uncultured Bacteroides sp. | reverse complement strand
AACCGGCGATCACGCTGACGCGCACACTCCGGGCAGAGGGGGTTAAGACGGCGGTCGTGTCATCAAGCAACAACTGCGCGGCGGTGCTCGAGGCAGCAGGCATCGCTCAGCTCTTTGACGCGCGAGTGGATGGGAAGGACGTCAGGCGTCTCAAACTTAAGGGTAAACCGGAGCCGGATGCTTTTCTGGAAGCGGCCCGGCAAGTCGGGGCAGTGCCTTCGCGCACCATTGTTGTGGAGGACGAGATCGCTGGTGTCGAGGCTGGGCACGCCGGCCAATTCGGCTGCATCATCGGCGTGGATCGCATAGGGCATGCGCAAGCGATGCGCAATGCCGGTGCGGATGTTGTGGTGACTGATTTGGCGCAAGTCCAGGTGGCCTTGGAACCGCCGTCCGCGTGGTCGCTGGTATTTGAGGACTACGACCCGGTGCAAGAGGGTAAGCGAGAGGCTTTATGTACTTTGGGAAATGGCTATTTCGCCACTCGCGGCAGCGCAGCATGGGTGGCTGCGGACGATATTCACTATCCGGGAACGTACCTTGCCGGTGGCTACAATCGATTGCGCACCGATATCGCCGGCCGGGTGGTCGAGAACGAGGATCTGGTGAATTTCCCCAACTGGCTCATGCTCAAGTTTCGTATCGGCGGCCAGGATTGGTTCGATGTTCGGATAGTCAAGCTCTTGTCGTATCGCCAGGAGCTCGATCTGCGGCAAGGCTTGCTGTTGCGGAGCATCAGTTTCGAGGATAGTCAGGGGCGGCGCAGTACGCTCAAGGAGCAACGTCTGGTTTCGATGAGTAGCATGCACCTGGGCGCACTGGAACTGACGTTGACAGCAGAAAACTGGTCTGCTGAGGTCACCGTTCGATCAGCGATTGACGCGCGCATCGTCAATTTTGGTGCGAAGCTGTACCGTAAGTTTAACAACAAGCATTTGGAGCCTGTGGTAAGCGAGGTCTTTGTCGATGATGGCGTGTGCATGCTTGTTCGCACTAATCAATCGAATATTCATGTCGCGCAAGCGGCAAGAACTCAAGCGTACCTTGATGGACATCTTCTTGACATCAAGCGTCGGGTCATCAAAGAACCGGGAATCATCGGACAGGAATTCACAATCGATGTCAGGCAAGGCAAGACGCTGATTCTTGAAAAAACGGCCTCTTTGTATACCTCGCGCGACCATGCTATTTCAGAGTGCGGACTGGAGGCACGCAAGGCAATCGTAAGGGCAGGGCGCTTTGAAGGAGTGATGGCAGACCATGTTCTTGCATGGAAGAACCTGTGGAGCCACTTTGGCGTGGATGTTTATCCGGCCAATCCCGGGTATACGTCGAATGTGCCGATGCTCCTTCGTTTGAACATGTTTCACTTGCTACAGGCTGTATCTCCCAACTCCATTGGTCTCGATATCGGGGTGCCTGCGCGGGGCTGGACAGGTGAAGCATATCAAGGACACGTCTTCTGGGATGAACTATTCATCTTCCCGTTTTTCAATTATCGAATGCCCGAAATCACCCG
>CAYVRK010000098.1:0-1526 GCA_964453785.1 uncultured Bacteroides sp. | reverse complement strand
CCCTCTATGAGGCGGGTCAAGAGGTTTTGGTTTTGGTCGGGGGCAGGGGCAGCGGGATGGGCAGGGTCGGGTTTTCTGGGGGGGCGCGAGGTTGAAAACGATGAGCTGGCTCGCCGGGCGACTCGGAGGAGTGACGCGGAATTCGCCGGTCACGGCCTTCTATCCGAGGGACGCTGAGGTCCGCTCCATATGCTGTATTCGCGCAGGGCGTGAGGTTGAGTCGCCGAAGCCCCCTACCATCTTTGCGTCGGAGCGCAGAGGCGTCCCGGGCGAGGGTCGTGGGGGATTCGGCGAGCCGGCTCATCGTGATCGGTGGGTGAGGTTGGCGGTGACAGGGGTACTCAGGCAGCTGGTTTCAGGAGAGCGCCTTCGGGGACTTCACCATGGGTGACGTACTTCCAGAGCGCGACGTAGAGCTTGCGGGCCAAGGCCACGATTCCGACGCGTTTGGCGCGGCCGCCTCCGTTTACGAAGCGTTCGTTGAACCAGCGGGTCAAGGCGCTTCCGGGTTGATAACGGAGCCAGAGCCAGGCGAGCTGAACCATCAGCGAGCGCAGCTTCGGGCGCGCGGCCTTGCTGATCCCCAGCTCCCGCCCGGTCTGATCGCTTCGGTGGGGCGTTGGCGCCAGGCCGACCGACGCGCTCACTTGCCGCGTGTTCTGGAATTCGCGCCAGCCGAAGCTTTCCGTCGCCAGCACGAAGGCCGAGAGCTCTCCCACTCCCTTGAGCAGATGGAGCGCTTCGTAGGTACGCCGCATCCGAGGTTTCTCCGAGGCGGCTTCCTTTCGCTCCACTTCCAGCTCCGCCGCTTGCCGAGCGAGCAGCTCGTAGCGTTCGTAGGCTCGGCTGAGCTCGGCGAGCGCGTGCTTCGGTAGGGGTCGGCCACTCGGGTCGCGGACCCGGTCTAGATCCGGAAACCGCCGCGAGGATTTCCCGACCCCGTGCAGCGCGAACACCGACCAGATTCGACACCGAATCCCCCCCATCTCCTGCTTCAATCGCTCCCGCTCCCGCTCGACTCGACGGACGTCTTCGGTGTCTTCGTCGGGGACGCACACCACGCTCCACACGGCTTCTCCTCGATGGTGTCGAATCAGCCGGTCCACCAACTGTGTCGCATCGAGGCGGTCCGTTTTTGCTCGCTTCCTCTTCGCAGGCCGCTCCAGACTTCCGGGATCGACTACCAGGTTGTCCCAGCGCTGACGCTCGAGAACCCGGTCCAGCCAGAAGCCGTCTCGCCCTGCTTCGAAACAGGAGCGAACCGGCACCTTCGCCGGTAGGCCCAACTTCTGTTTGGCGAGGCTCACTTCCTGGTCCAGAGCCTTCAGATTGCGGGCCTCGATCGTCACCACGCGGGGTCGTAGACGCCGGCCATCAGAAAACGCCAGCACCCATTTAGTGCTGCCGAGATCGAAAGCGATGTACAAAACGTCGGAAATGTCGTTGGTCTTCATGGGGCGCAGGTCCTTCCTTGGTTGGTACAATTCCAAGGTATCCGGGATCTCGCCCCGCCTACATTGCATCTT
>CAYVRK010000097.1:0-1570 GCA_964453785.1 uncultured Bacteroides sp. | reverse complement strand
GCATACAAGTCAGAGGCACATTTTACTCTATTGCGAGAGATGGTTAAAAGCACCAGTGTACAGGCAGAACGGGGAGTTACAGACAAGAAGCAAGGGTACACCGCAGGGCGGGGTACTGACTCCGTGTACACAGTAGATAACTTCTTCCCTGATCTGCATTTTCTGGGTCTTTAGAAAACTTTGTGTAAACGCCAAAATTCAAATTCTGCATCTATCCTCAAATTTAATCAAAAACTGCTGTAGGATCATGCCCCAGTTCTGGATTGGCATGGTCCATTTCTTCTCAATATTGCTGATTGCAAGGTAGACTGATTTTAGAGCGGCCTGGTCATGAGGAAAGATTGATTTTGTTTTTGTGTATTTCCTTATTCCCCGATTCAGGCTTTCAATAATATTTGTCGTATAGACGATTTTCCTGATTTCCACTGGATAATCGAAGAACTGAGTCAGATTCTCCCAGTTGTTTTTCCAGGATCTGACGGCATATGCGTATTTGTGACCCCATTTCTTTTCGAAGCTCTCAAGAGCCTGCTCTGCAGCTTCAATGGTAGCTGCATGATAGATCTCCTTCATGTCCTTGGTAAACTCCTTCTTCTCTTTCCAGACCACGTATCTTAGCGAGTTACGAACCTGATGGACTACGCAGAGCTGGGTTACAGCCTGGGGGAACACACTTTTTATAGCATCAGTAAATCCGGTTAGATTATCGGTGCTGGCGATCAAGATATCCTCCACTCCCCGGGATTTAAGATCAGTTAAGACACTCATCCAAAATGAAGCACTTTCAGTGGGTGCTACCCACATCCCCAGGACCTGCTTCATGCCTTCCTGGGTGAGTCCAATAACCAGATAGATGGTTTTATTGATGATCTTTCCGTTGTGCCGGATTTTGATCGATATACCATCCATCCAGACCACGAAGTAGACTTCATCAAGAGGGCGATTTTGCCACTCCTTGATAGAGTCGGTCAGTACGTTGGTAATATTGGACACACTGGTGGAGTCGACCTGGACACCATAGATCTGTTCGACCTGCTCCTGGATATCGGTGGTACTCATGCCACGAGAATAAAGACCGATGATGACTTGGGCAATCTCATCAGATAGGCGACTTTCATACTTGGGAACGACCTTGGGATCATACTCGCCATTACGATCTCTCGGAACGTTTACAGTAATCTCTCCCAGGTTCGTTTTCAGAGTTTTAGGGTAATCACCATTGCGGGAGTTGCCACTGTTCTCGCCTTCTTTTGAGTGTTTTTCATAGCCTAGATGATCGGTCATCTCGGCTTTGAGCATCTGATTGATCCCTTCTTTGAATAACTCGCTGAAAAACTCATCAAAGTCCTTTCGATCTTTAAAATCCTTCCAGAAGTCTTTGGGAATGTCTAGTTTCTTTTTCATTGCTAACTGATTAAAATTACAATTATTAATCTTTTGAGGATGGTTTTCTCAATTTTGGGGGTTGAGAAAACCACCTCTCAGTTAGCGTTTACACAATCTAATCTATACTACCGATTTATAATCTTTTGAGGATGGTTTTCTCAATTTTGGAGGTTGAAAAAACCAC
>CAYVRK010000096.1:0-1598 GCA_964453785.1 uncultured Bacteroides sp. | reverse complement strand
ATCCTCTGCGCAATGTCAGCGATTATGCCTGGTACAATAATAATTACTGGGTTGATCTGTATCCAAAACTGATGATGCGCGTGCTAAGAAATGTAAAATTCACTGGCGATATGGAATTTCTTAAGTCGAATTGGGAAACGCTGAAGTTCGGCCTGGAATCTCTGCTGAAACTCGATTTTGACGGCGATGGAATTCCAGAAGGAAATCCAGACGATGTGAAAAATACATTTGATAACCTGGTGCTGTTCGGCGCCGATGCATATGACGCTACGCAATTCCTGGGTGGTTGCCAGGCGCTGATCAAGATGGCTCAAATGCTCGGCGAAAAGGAAGATGAAGAACATATCCGGAAAGTGTATGACAAAGCCTGGAATAGTTTTGAGCAATTGTGGAGGGAAGATGAGAACAAGGATGGTGAAAAACTGGAGTATTATGTTACCTGCTTTGATCCTGAAACCGGAAATACCAATACGGATGTATGGACCAATCAGCTTGATGCTTTGTGGTACTTAATCGCTATTGGAGAAGCTCCCTCCATTCCGGAAGAACGTGTGAAGAAGATTCTCAAAACCATTTATAACACAAATCGTGCATTCATGGGCTGGGCCATGTGTAAAACAAAGGATGGTGAAGCTGTCGAATCGGAACAGGGACAAGATGTTTATACCACTTCCAATTATGTCTTTGCACAGTTACTGGACTATTATGGCATGGCTGAGGAAAGTAAAGAGGTATACAAACATATGGATCGTGTGGTTTTCGATTACGCAAATACTATGACGACTCCGGACAATCTTCGGGCAGAGCTGGAAATTGAAACCGGTGAAACAGAAGCCGGTCCGCATTATATTGTTGCAGCATATCCCAGGCCCGGTGCTGTCTGGACCCATCTGGTGATGAATCACATCAAGGATTTGCAGGCTAAAAATAAGAGCAAAACGATTGAGCCGGAAGAGTTGATGCCTTTCTATCCCTGGTTGATGAGTGGACCGGAGGATGATCAGTAGACCTGCATGAAGGATAATGGCCCCATTAATATGACCATTGATATGAGCAAAAAATATGATATCACATTTATCGGGCACATGTGCTATGACGAGATTATTCCATTTGGAGGAGAGCCGCATGTGGCTCCAGGAAGTGCCGTTTTATGTGGAGCCATGGTTGCCGCGAGAGCAGGCAAGAAGGTTGCCGCCGTTGTGAAGATGGCTGAGAAAGACGAAGAAATCCTCCAGCCGATGAGGGATTTAGGTATTGAAACCTATCTCATTCCGAGCGAAGAGACTTCCTACAACAGGGTGTTGCACGAGTCTGAAAACGTCGATGAACGTACAATGACTCTCATCAAATCTGCAGGCTTGATATCCATTCATGATGTTCCTGCTCTGGATTCGACCTGTGTTCACCTGGCAGGGATATCGGATACCGAATTCGACATGGCGCTCATGAAGGGTTTGAAGTCCAGAAACTACGCGAGCCTGTCGGTCGACATGCAGAGTTTCGTCCGCCATATCAATCCGCAGACGCTCAACCACGAGTTCATTGACGTCGCCGATAAAAAAGAGATTGCAGCCATGATGGATAAGCTGAAGCTGGAC
>CAYVRK010000095.1:0-1601 GCA_964453785.1 uncultured Bacteroides sp. | reverse complement strand
GTATCAACCCAGAAATTTGCATGGATTTCTACATTATTGAATTTTCCAGTTCCTCCTCGCCATCCTGCAAATAGTATATCAAATCCAGTTTGTCCTCCATTTTTAAGTAGGTCAGCCTGATTTTCTCCTCTCCATGATATGTGATTTAACAGGGTGTCATTTATAAGTCCACTTATTCCGATAAATTTTTCCAACTCGCTCCAATCTTCATCTGTTGGTAAATGCCAGCCTTCTGGGCATAATTGTTTGGCTTGTTCCCATGAATAAAGACATCCATATTTCTGATATTCGATTGTTGATTTGGCGTATTCTACATTTGTCCCATTATAACCATAAACCCATACGCCACATTTATTTGAATCTAATTCACAGACAAATGGTATGTAAGCAAAATTCTCTGCAAGCCATATCTGTTTTCCAATCTCTATTGTCCTGTATGTTTTGCTATCTCTATTATCCATGAATTTTTCAACCCGATAATCCAAATCAATAAAACTCTGTTTTGGATTTAAGCTATCAAAAGAAACCAAAAAACTTTTTCCTCCAACATTGTCTTTGTTTGTACACGACCAACCAAAATACTCTTTATCCTTATATTCAAATTTATACTTGAAAAAATCCGCACTGTTTTGATTCATTCGCACATCAATTATTTTTGCAGAAACAATCTTAAGGTTATTTTTAATTTCATTTTGTTTTGCAACAAAATCAAAATGTGAGTCAACCAATTTATCGATAAGTGTTAGGTAAGTTTCTTTGTTTGTTCCTCTGCGATATTCGCTTTTAGTTTTAGCTGCAACAACTAAATTTAATGAAGGTATAATTGTGATATATTGTCCCCATGCTCCGGTTGCTGAATATGCTCCCTTAAGTTCATCACGAATTTCTTCATTTGAATCCCATACTCGCCACATATAACCATATCCCCATTTCCACCAATCCCAATTAGCAACTCTCGGTTCTGAAATTTTCACTTCTTTAACAGGAGTTATCAAACTTGTAGTTTTTCTTATCCACTCTTTGGGAACCAACTGTTCTCCATTCCACTCACCATTCCGTAACATTAAATATCCTATTCTTGCCATATCTCTTGTGGAAAGCCACATATGATAAGGTGGATATTTTGATTCCCAATGGTCTCCAAATACTTCTCTTTCTTGTTTGTTTTTATCCCAATCTTCAAATTGTAATGGTTTCGCCAATTCCTTTTCAAGAGCATCATAAATATTCATTTTCGTTTGTTGCTCATAAATGTAACCTGCAACATTAAAATCCCAATTATTGTAAATAAAATAGGTTCCTGGTTGTTTAGAATTCCTTGTGGGTATTATACTATTTCTGTCGGTATTTGTGCTTAAATGATATACTCCAGACCGACTTGTCATCAAATCTTTTATCGTTGCAGTCTTTTCTATTTCAGATAATTTAACTACATCATCAATTCCTAGCTCTCCAATAGTTTTATGTAAATCTATTATACCATTTGCAACGTATTTTCCATACATTATTGAAAGAACACTTTTTCTACACGATGCTAAGTCAGAAACTTCTTTTGTATCTCCAAATTCAAAAAGAACTTTCCCATTATAAATTATCATAAG
>CAYVRK010000094.1:0-1612 GCA_964453785.1 uncultured Bacteroides sp. | reverse complement strand
AGGTAGACGGACAGACATCATCGGCCGACAGCGTGATGCCCGTCGGATCGGTCGACGGCACTTTCACAATTACGGAGGTATTTATCGAGGTCGTATTGTTACAATCGCCCTCGGCCCGTACGTAATAGGTCGTTGTCACTGCCGGATTGACTGTGATCATAACACCTGTACCCACAGTGGTACTGAACGCCGCATTGGTGCTCCATACCCAGCTGGCGCCTGTGCCCAGGCTGCCGCCTGTAACAGTTAAATCCTTCGAGGTCCCAAAACAGGTATTGTTATTGGTCACTGTAATACCCGTCGGAGCAATCGAAGGTGCCTTCACTGTCACAACCTGGCTCGCCGCCGTGGTAATGTTACAGTCCCCTTCGGCACGTACATAATAGGTAGTCGTTACTACAGGATCAACACCGATGGATGCCCCTGTTCCTTCACTCGAGCTGAATCCGGCATCGGTGGACCAGTTCCAGATCGCTCCGTCGCCCAGACTGCCGCCTGTGACACTCAGGTTCTTCACATTGCCATTGCAGGTGTTGTCGTTTACTACTGTGATCCCTGTCGGGGCCACTGAGGGCACCTTCACGGTAACAAGCTGATTCGCCGCTGTGGTGATGTTGCAATCGCCCTCGGCACGTACATAATAGGTTGCGCTGGCCGATGGATTAACTACGATGGAGACGCCCGTTCCGGCACTTGTGCTGAATGCCGCATTGGTGGACCAGTTCCAGGTGGCTCCATCCCCAAGGCTGCCGCCCTGAACGGTTAATGTCTTGCTGGTACCCTGGCAGGTGTTGTCATTGGAAATGGCAATACCGGTCGGGGCAACCGAAGGTGCCTTCACGGTAACAACATTGCTCACCGATGCGGTATTGTTGCAATCACCCTCCGCACGAACATAATACGTGGTAGTTATTAACGGATCAACACTGATCGTTACACCGCTCCCTGCAGATAAAGTCAATGCTGCGTTGGAGTACCACTCCCAGGTGGCACCATCTCCCAATGAGCCTCCCAGAACGGTCAGCCCCTTGCTGGTGCCCTGGCAGGTGTTGTTGTTCACTATGGAGATGCTGGTGGGAGCAGTAGAGGGAACAAGCACTGTGACCAGCTGACTGGCAGCTGAGGTATTGTTGCAATCGCCCTGGGCCCTGACATAGTATGTGGTGCTCACCACCGGATTCACAGACACTGAACTTCCGCTTCCTACCAGCAGTGTCATCGCTGCATTGGAGTACCAGTACCAATCGGCACCATCGCCCAGAGAGCCTCCCACCACACCCAAGGTTTTGGAGGTCCCGAAACAGGTATTGTCATTGATCACTGATATGCCTGTCGGAGCAACGGAGGGTACCTTCACGGTAACCAGCTGACTCACTTCTGCCGTGTTGTTGCAGTCGCCTTCGGCACGTACATAATAGGTAGTTGTTACTGAAGGATCAACACTGATCGACAGTCCGCTGCCTTCCGATATTGTCAGCCCTGCATTGGAGTACCACTCCCAGGTGGCGCCATCGCCCAGCGAGCCTCCCACAACGGTCAGCCCCTTGCTCGTACCCTCACAGGTATTATCTCCCGTAATGGTAATGCCCGTCGGGGCAGTGGAGGGTACCTT
>CAYVRK010000093.1:0-1614 GCA_964453785.1 uncultured Bacteroides sp. | reverse complement strand
TACATCCAGCTGAGCGAGGAGCTTGCCGACAGCGACATCCTGTGCGGTGACGACACGTCGTGTCGGGTGATCGAAGTCGCCTCCCACCTGAAGGCAGCCAAGTCGCAGGAGCGGAAGCGGCAAAGAAACAGGCACCCTCCGCCATGGGATGCCTACCGCACCCCGGCGGCTGCCGAGGCCAGCATCGAGCAATGCAGACAGCGACAGCAACAGCGACGGCAACAGCGGGCGGACGGTGCTCGCGACGCCAAGCGCACGAAGGATGAAGAGCCGTCGTTGGGCATGCTCATCGGTCGGGTGCTCGAGTTCGAGTCACCCCGGCAAGACGGGACGGGCGGCAAGCAGTCGCTCAACACGACGGTGATCACCGGGCGTAGTGTCGCCGACGATCCGCATAGCCTGATCGTCTTCTATCGCAGCCACCTGGGCGGGCTCGGCAACCTCCTGGACTCGATTCTTCGCCGGCGCAATCCGGCGGCTCGGGATGTCATCGTGCAAGCTGATCTGAGCACGACCAATCTGGTCAAGGATCCCGAGCTTCTGCAGCGCTTCGACTTGAAGCTGATCGGCTGTAGCGCTCATGCGCGCCGACCGTTCGCGGTGCACGAGGACGAGGATCAGGTGTACTGCCCGCTGATGTTGCACCTGTTCACCGGGCTGGCGATGCACGAGCAGCTACTCGATGAGCAGGGCCGCAACCGGAAGAACGTGCTTGCGGTGCGCCGGGTCGACAGTCGCCGGCTTTGGGTAGACATCAAGGAACTGGCAACGAAGATGAAGGCCAAGTGGTCCAAGGGCACCAAGCTCGGGACTGGGGCTCGCTACATTCTGAAGCACTACGACAAGCTGACCGCTTACCTCGATGACCCGCGCCTGCAGCCAACGAACAACCTGCAGGAGAGGATGCTCCGCACCGAGAAGCTGATCGAGAGCAGCTCCATGTTTCGTCTCAGCCTCGAGGGCCGCTTCGTGCTCGACATCATCCGTACAATTCTGCAGACGGCCGTCGCGGCTCGCGTGCCAGCGCATGACTACCTCGTAGATGTGCTTCGCGCCGATGCCGACGAGATCGAGCAACACCCTGAGCGATTCACTCCGCACGCCTGGCGCGCCCACCAACAACAGACCGAGGAGCAGCCTGCAGAACCATAGACCTCGGTCGTCGCACCGTCGTTGACGGATGATCGCGCTCGAGTACGACGGTTGCTTCACCAGCGACGTCCTCGGTGAGAGCTACTGACGTCGCTCACTTCGCGCCGCCCGCAGTCGAGCCGTCGCGGATGGCTGTGAGCGCGGATGACGTCATCGTCGGCAGAACGACTGACGTGTTCACCTCGCTTCGTCACCGCCTTCCACAAAAGAAGGGCTCGGCCGCGGGGGGTGAGCGGCGATGTCGCGGCTGCCGCCAACCACATGCCAGTCCGGCAGCCACCCGGCAGGCCGCCTGGCAGCTCACCCCTCCGTGGCGAGCACCGCGCCGCCCGAGACCCCACCTGCGGAACGAACGCTTCCGCGGAGCGGCCCTGCCCGGCGCCCCCGGATGGAGCCACGCGCGCGCCCCCTACGTTGCCCGCCTGCCGTCTGGACGTTGGGGCCCGTCAGTGCACTGGGTAC
>CAYVRK010000092.1:0-1705 GCA_964453785.1 uncultured Bacteroides sp. | reverse complement strand
AACTCAACTGCATGTAGAGTCATGGTTTTGTGTTTTCCTTGATCTTTGTTGTCTTGGTACCGGAAAGAGACCTGGCCTTCATTTATCTCAGATATCCTGGAGTTGGTAATGGCTACCCGGTGCGCATACCTCCCCAGGTAGTTGATAACACTATGAACACCGCCCATTGGTTTTTGGGCATAGATAATCCATTGCTTTGAGTATGCCAGATCCTTCAGATGCTTCCATGACTCGTTTTCTGGCAGGTTAATAGAGCCATCCTTGATGCCTTTATCCAGCAGACTACATAAACAACCCCTGAAGATCAGTCCAATAACCTTATTGGGGGCAAAGAAGTTTTTTCGGCAACTGATCCACTCCATCTGATCTTCTGAGATGCCACCGGCTGGAACCAACATATGGATATGTGGATGATAGTTTAGTGTTTGGGTCCATGTATGCAGAACAGCCATGCCACCTGTTTGTGAGCCTGCCAACCTGGTATTGACAGAAGCTTTTCGGATAGCCATCCAGGCCGCAGAGAAAAGTATGCTGTAACATTGAGCCTGATTGATGTAGAACAGGGTATGCAATGCTTCAGGGATGGTAAAAACAAAATGAAAGTGCTTTACCGGGATCAACCTTTCATTTAGCTTGTCCACCCATTTCTCCTGCTTAATGAACTGACATTTGGGACAGTGCTTGTTACGGCATGAGTTATAGGCCTGAGCCTGATAACCACACTGATTGCAACGGGAGCTATGTCCACCCTGTAAACTGGTGCGGCAGGTGGTGATGGCTCTTATTGCTTTCTGTTGCTGAGGACAAGGATTGTATTGGTCACAATACTGTTCAGAGAACTGTTGTAGAATGTGAGATAATTCCACCGGCTGCCTGGAGTTTTCGGATTTAATCATTGCTCCTGGCTTTGAGAGAGATCCGGGATATTGGGAGTATCAAGGTTGGTTACATGCAGATACACTGCAGTGGTTTTCATGGAATGATGCCCCATGATCAGTTGAAGGGCTTTCAGGTTCAGGCCCTGTTCAAGCATACGCGAAGCAAATGAATGACGAAGTACATGTGGGGAGACATCTTTGGTTATTCCTGCTTTCCGAGCTGCTCGCTTTACGATGTTTGTAAAACTGGTGGCCGAGTATGGCTTTCCTGATTCATAACCTAATCCTGCAAAGAGGTATTTCTTTGGCCTATATGCTTCGCAATAAACCTTGAGTAGAGAAAGTACCGAGTTTGGTACCGGAACCATGCGTTGTTTGTGCCCTTTTCCGTCAACCACTCTTATCTGGTTACGATCAAAATCGATATGTGGAAGTTTTAAACCAAGCATTTCATTTCGCCTCAGACCGGTTGTGTAGGCAAGTGTAAGGATGGCTCTGTGCTTAATATTTGGTAAGACATTAATCAGCCTGAGAGCCTCCTCTCTTGAAAGCACCGTAGGGAGCTTCTTTTCCTTCCTGGGACGCTTTATTTGGAAGTCAACCCATTCCCTTTTCAGAATATCTACTTGAAGTATTTTCCAGGCTCCGATTGTCTGGTTGATCGTCGACACAGATACTTTGTGCTTTTGGATGCGGTATTGGAGATAGTCCTTCACCTGCTGTGTTGTAAGCAGATCTGGAGAAGTGTTGTAAAACCGGGAAAGCCCGGCAATCATTGATACATAACACTGAATCGTTCTTGGACTGTAATTGCGGACCTGCATCTC
>CAYVRK010000091.1:0-1752 GCA_964453785.1 uncultured Bacteroides sp. | reverse complement strand
ATATTTAAGCCCGGTTCTGAGCATGAACTCGACTTCTGTGATGCAAGACTGTCACCCTATGCCGAGGATCTGATTAAAACGATGTCATATGTCATCCAGGCAGTCCAGATGCTGCTTACGCGGTTAAAGGATCAACGGTTCGGAAGGTTGGATGAGATCGAGAGAGAAATCATCTACCCTGGCTTCAAGGTGATAAAAGATGATATGACACAGCTTGCAGGGATCATCGGAAAAATACCCATTGATACAGTCCAATAAACAGGAACAAGCATGAAAGACGAGAATCTGGAAAACATCGTAATCAACCTCTATTCCCGGGGCTGTAGTATCCGACAAATCTCCCGGCTGATGAATATATCCCGGGTCAGGATCCGCCGGATACTGGAATCAAACTCGGTTTATCGTGATACCACCCCCGGGGAGGTAATAAAGCCCAAAAACAAACGGCTTAGCAAGCTGGATCCATACAAATCACACATTGGTGAGTTGCTCGAGAAATACAGTGACCTCACAGGACAGCGCATCTATGAACTGCTAAAGGAAAAGGGTTATGACGGGGAGATTACCATCCTTCGCGATTACCTGAGAACAATCCGGCAGGTGGTATCAAAAACGCCGTTGCGTATGGTAGAAACGGCCCCGGGCCAGCTGGCCGCTCATGACTGGAGTGATTACAATATCACCTTTACAACAGGCGAGAAGAGTAAAGTCACCTTTTTCAGCTTCATTCTTTGCTACTCCCGCCGGCAATACGTCTCTGTGGTGGAAGACAAGAAGCAGAAAACCCTTTTCAGGGAGCTTAGCTCGGCTTTTATCTACGTGGACGGGGTCACCCTGGAGGTCCGGGGCGATAACCAGAAGCCGTGTGTGGATCATTGGGAAGGCGGTCAACCCGTGTTCAATCCTGCATACCTTAGTTTTGCATCCCACTACCGTTTTCGTCCCCGTACGATCACACCATACAAACCTCAAGAAAACCTGAAAATAGAAAGGCCATTTTATTACCTGGAGCAAAGCTTCCTGAAGGGTCGCCAGTTTAAAGATCGTGAAGATCTGAAGGAGCAGCTTCGCCGGTGACTGATTGAAGTAAACGATGTTCGTATCCACGGCACGACAAAGAGAAGGCCCATTGATATGTACATCGAAGAGCATCCCTATCTGCAGCCTCTTCCTGCCATCCACTTCGATACCTCTGAGGTGGTTCAACGGGTGGTGAATCAGGAGTCATGTGTGCAGTGGAAGGAATATATGTACGCGGTGCCGAAGAAATACATGTACGAGGTATGCCCGGTACGCATCACAGAGGATCAGTTGATCGTCTACTCTCCATCGGGAGAGCAGCTGGTGGTTCATCCACTGGCCAAACCGGGTCAGAAGGAAAGGTATGTGGGGCTGCCTGAAAAACCCCGGAATAAGCCCGATCTGGCCATTGGTGATGTGATCTCCCGTCTCGAAGGCTTTGGTCCTGAAATGACTCAGTATATCGAACTCGTAAAACAGTACAAGGGAAAATCCTGGGGGTACCATCTGAGAAGGCTGCTGGCCCTGAAGGTAAATTACCGTACCGAGGATATCATGGTGGCTGTTCGCCGGGCGAGGAAGTACAAGGTCTTTGATGCAGGGACCATTGAAAGCTTTCTGGAAAACAACTCAGAACCCCGCTACAGTGTCAAGCTCTCTTTCAAACCTCGCAAAAACAACGATTATGAGCAGTAGCGCTTCAAATCAATCTATGCAGCAGATCAAGCAGTT
>CAYVRK010000090.1:0-1761 GCA_964453785.1 uncultured Bacteroides sp. | reverse complement strand
CCGTTGGGAGATGCAAGCCTTTCCATCATCATATTGGTAATAATATTCGGATATTGTCCGAAACCGAGATTGTCTATCTTTGTGGCGTCATAAGGCTCCCAGCCGGTGGCCCAAACAATGGCCCCCACCTTCAGGTTCATTGTTTTGGCTTCCATATCAAGATCCACGGCGTCGTATTTACAGGCTTCCTTACACCGCTTGCCGTCCTCAGTACCGATAATCCGGGGTGAAATTACATAACGGGCCGGAAAAGCCATTTCAAAGGGCAGATAAGCCCCCTTGATTTTATTCATTCCAAAATTAAACTCACTGGAAATTTCGGTTTCGCAGACCGCCTCACAATCACCACAGCAGGTACAGTTTTCATTAACATATCTTGGGCTCAACTTTATGGTAACATCATAGTTGCCGGGTGTTCCATCGACCTTTTCAACCTCTGCCAATGTAAAAACCTTAATGTTAGGGTTATCCTTAATTCTCCTGAAATTAATTTCCAGTCCACAGCTTGGAGGACATAGCTTGGGGAAATATTGATTTAGCTGTGCCACTCTTCCGCCCAGGTAAGGATTTTTTTCCACCAAAAACACCTCGTAACCCACCTCAGCAGCTTCGAGGGTTGTGGTCAGCCCGCTGATCCCTCCTCCAACGACTAGAATACTTCCATTAGCAGGGCCTGCTTTGTGTTCTGTCATGCTATCCCTCCGTGCAATATGAATTCAGAAATCCTGACCTCAATCGAGACTGCATAGAATTCCGAATATTGTTTGGATTATTGAATGATAATTTCAAGATGGAGTGATTGGGTGATGGAGTAATGGGGATAATGAAAAAAATGGAAATATTTATAAATCCATCCAATACTCCAGCACTTCATTACTCCAAATTTAATAATACAATCTTTTGATATCACCCAATTCCTGTGTGTCAGGAGTTCTGAAGTTCAGGGGTTTAAAAAAAAACGACATCAAATTAATAAAAACCTCCAGGTGTCCTTTAGACACCTGGAGGTATGTCCGACTATGCTATCGCATATTCATCATTAATCAGGGATGATCTTGATATATTCTTTCTTGAAGATATCCCAGGTTTCGGCTTTGGGGTCCCACTTGGAGTTGACAAAACAGAACCAGTTTTCATCATCCTGGCCCGGATGGTCGGTCTGGTAGTAAAATCCCGGATAGCGCGTCTCTTTTCTGAACTGGATGTGACGCAGATGAGATTCCACGGTCCAGATACGGTGGAAGATTTCCCAGCAGCGCATCAGCTCATGGACGTCACCGGCAGCCAGCTTCTCGCAGTCTTCACGCATCATCTGGAGCATATCCATGATGATCTCAAGACTTTTGTTATTGGTCTGATAAAAGGTTGCCGTACCCGCGCCATACTCGTGGGTTGCTTTCATCAGACGATAGGTCATCCCCTCGGGTTTGAGATAATTGGGGTTGATATTGATGGCAGTGGTATAATTACAATGCTCAAGGAAAGTCCTCACCGGTTTGTAGACAATATCGACCAACTCTTCACTTGACTGGCTAATGGCCGGTTTAAAATCGGCATTGTCACGCACAAATCTGGCCATGGACTTGGCGGCCATCCGTCCTTCAGCATGAGATCCCGAGGAGAACTTATGGCCTGAACATCCCACACCGTCGCCGGATGTAAACAGTCCGTTAACCGTGGTCATACGGTTATAAACTTTGCCTTTGTATTTGATTTTGTAAGCGTCGGGCACCCAGTCGAAATCAGGCCCGGAGCACCACA
>CAYVRK010000089.1:0-1841 GCA_964453785.1 uncultured Bacteroides sp. | reverse complement strand
CCCACTGTAAATTAGGGGTTTGATCTTTGAAATAGGCATCAATAGCATTAACAAGAATAGGAAATACTGGCAAAGCTCTCATACGGCAGGTTTGTTTTAAAGAGAGGATGCGCTCTACCCAACGGTTGCCTTTGTCGCTTTGGGTTCCATTGCTACGCTTTCGCCACAATACGGCAAACCTTAATGCTCGTTCGGAACGGTTATTGGTAGGTTCTACACCATTTTCATCAAGGAAAACCCATAGAGATTCAAGTTCTTTGCCAATGGAACGTGCAAGCTGACCGGCATCGTTATCCGCACCTTCATAGAGCATTAAAAGCAAAAGGAATCTTGAATAAAAATTGGCCCACTGTTTTTGATCGGGAGGTTTTTTAGCCCAGTGACAAAGCAACCGTAGCTCCTTTAAAATGTTTTCGCCGAAAGCCTTTATCGATTCATTTTCTCTTTCGGCCAAGCCTTTGGCTTTTCGGATAAAGTGTGCTAAACACCTTTGCCTTTTGTTTACCCAATTGACATATACTCCGTAGTCGTCACTGATAAGAATTCCTTTCCAATCGTCAATTAGCTGTAAAAAAGCTTCTTTGGATCGATTGGGATGGATCATAAAAAAGGCAACGATATTATTTGCCATAGTCCATAGCCATTGCAGTTTGCCGGACTGAAACCAGGATGTTTCATCAACGCCATTTACTTTTGCTTTTCGGGCTTGATCTCCAATTTCATTGTAAATGGGTTCAATAGCTTGGGATGTTCGATCGATAACCCGCTGGATACCGCCGGTTGAAATTGGAAACCCTAAAACCGAATGGCAAAAATCCTGTACTGTTTCTCTGCTTGCGCCATGGGAACCAGACAGTTCGGCAATTACCGCCGATAGCCTTGGGCCATATCCGCTACTAAATTCAGATGGAACTTTGGCTTTAAAAGTTTTTCCACAACATTTGCATTTGCCCTGGTTCAGAATGTAATGAGTTACATCGATTTTGATTTCAGGCAATTCAATATGTTGATGCGTATAAAAGGGCTTTATGCTGTCAGGATCTATAACCAATCGGCCGCAGTCGCAACCTTCGGGGATAATGTTTTCAATTTTGGTTGGTTCCAGCATCTGTTGTTGATGCCCTTTGTGGCCTTTCTGGGCGCCACGTTTTCGCTTCCTCTTTTTGGTTTTCTTTTTTGGTTTGTTGAAAGGACTATCAGAAGATGGCGGTTTACTGGAATTTTTAGAATTCTTTTTGGTCTGAACTTCAAGTTTTTCAGTGCGTTTCTCAAGCAGATCCAGCCGTTGCTGCATCTGTCCGATTAGCTGTTCAAGATGAACTATGTAGGCCCTTACAGATTCTGGTGTAGAGAACCAATCGAGCTGAGAAAATGGTCTTTTTGCTTCCATGCTGGAAGCATAACATATAGAAAATGAGAAGTCTAGATTTTTTTACAATTATTTCAAGCGGTTACAAGTAGCCAAAATTGTCTATAATTTTAGATGGTTAGCGCTTTGCCTTGTGCCCCCTGAATACGTACATGCATCTTAGTATGATACACAGCGTTTTGGATAACAATAAATGGACTGAGTCAACGCAGGTACCGGAGAAATCCAATGTGGATCGTTCCTATGCTGTATATGCAGGACCAAACGGCCGAATAGAGCTTGCCTGGGTCCAGAATACTATGGGAAAACTAGGAAAGGACTACGGGTTGACTTTTGGGCTGGACCGAAGGCTATCTGTCCACAAAACTGAGATGGCAGCTGCGACGTAATCAAACTTGGGAAGATCTCAGGATATTTAAATCGCTTCAGGGACCGACCAATGCCGGGGTTGCCCTAAACTCCCTTGGCGAGG
>CAYVRK010000088.1:0-2044 GCA_964453785.1 uncultured Bacteroides sp. | reverse complement strand
GTACGCAGTGCACTGACGGGCCCGCGACACGCCGGGCAGGCTGACGTAGGTTCGCGCTCGCACGGAATCCGTGCAGCGAGGAGCCGACGAGATGAAGCGGACCCGGCAAGAGAAGCGAGTGGGGCGGCCCCATGGGCGAAACGGGAGCGGTGCGAGCACGGAGGTGCAGGTCGAGCGCCTGGGACGGCGCTTTGGGATGTTCCGCCGCAGCCACGAGCCGGGGACCCGAATTCCGGATGCGCTGAGGGCCGCGGCGCTGGCTGCGCTGGATCGGGGCGCGTCAACGGGAGATTTGTACCGTACCTGCCGGGTCACCTCGGACCAGCTGAGGCAGTGGCGGCGGCACCTGAGGCGAGGTACGCGGATGGGCGCTGCTGGCAAACCGGTCGCCCACGTCTTCAACGTCGTCGACGAGGCGCCAGGGCGTGACGCCGGGCTTGGCCACGAGCCTGAAGCTCCGGAGTTGGAGTTTCGCCTTGGTGGTTGGGCGGTGCGCATCCGCCAGGTCAACGGGTAAGGGGCGATGTCGAGATCCATGCCGCAGCTGCGGAGGGAAGCATGCTGCCGGTGACCCCCCGCCGCGTGTTCCTGGCGAAGCACCGTGTCGATTTCCGGAAAGGGCCGGACGGTTTGCTTGGCGAGGCGTACCTGCTGGGCGCCGACCCATATCAAGGCGACTGTGTGCTCTTTATCAAACGGGACCACACGCAGCTGCGCGCGCTGCTCGGCGATGGGATTGGCCTGTACTTGATCACTCGCCGCTTCGAGGGGGGGCGGTTGCGGGTGCTGGAGACCTTCGCCGAGCGCCCCAGCGGTGCCGCCATTTCAACCGGCGAGCTGTCGCTGCTGCTCGAGGGGGCGAGGTTCACGGTGCACAAGCGAGCGCAGAGGTGGCGAGCACCAAGTCGCGACCTGTCGGCACCTGGTTGATCTTTTTTCTTGACCGGGATCGAAGAGTTTGATCTTAAGCTCTTGATGGACCCGGTTGCCGCCACGCCGCTGACCGCCGAGCAACTACGCGAGGTGGATGCGTGGATCGCGGACCAACTGACCAAGGCACCGGAGTCGGTGGCGATCTTTCTGGAGCTGCACCGCCACTACCTCACCGCGGGGGAGAAGCTGCCTCAGCGATTCAAGGAGGCGCTTCGGCAGCTGCATCGCGCTCTGGGCATCACGAGTTCGAGCGAGCGGCGTCGGAGCGGCAGCCCGATGAAGGCCGTTCCAGCCGCCGAGCGCGGGCGGCCAAAAACGGCTCGAGAGCGGCTGGAGCAGCAGCGGGACCGCTGCTGTCGTCTTGGCCACTGGCATCAAGGCTTGCACGAGCGGCACACTCGCAGGGCCAACCGTATCGACGAGAGACTGGTGAAGATGAAGACGAAACCTGCACCTCGAATGTCCTCCAAGGGGGACGAGCCAGAGCCATCGTCCCCGGCATCGCTGCAGGACATCATCGATGAGACTCCGGTCGAGTCGATTGAGCTGACCGAAGCAGAGCGGGCAGAGATTCATGCCCAGACCTTAGAGTTCGCCGACCGCATGGAGGAGGGCGAGCAGGCGGACCCTTCACTCATGTCGCCCACCGAGATCCTGATGCCCGGCGGGGTGGCGGTCACCGATGAAGAGGTGGAATACCTGGCGGCCACGCTGACCCCGGAACTGGCCGACGCCATGGTGGTCAAGACCCTCAACGACCAGCGGGTGCGCTACGACGTTTCGGTGACGGTCAGACCGATCACGCTCAATGTACAGAAGCACGTGGTGGTCAAGGACAACGGCGAGCGCACGGTGGTTTCGGCATCGACCGACGCATACGGGCCGCCGCGCTACAGCGTGACCTGGGTGACACTCGCCACGCTGGCGGTGCTGATTGGCCAGTTCGCGCTGCCGTTCAACCGACTGGCCACGCTGTTCTCCACGGCGGGCAAGCAGTTCACCGCGGGTGGCCTGAGCCGGATGCTTCACTACGTGGCCGAGCGCTTGGTGCCAATCTACATCCAGCTGAGCGAGGAGCTTGCCGACAGCGACATCCTGTGCGGTGACGACA
>CAYVRK010000087.1:0-2114 GCA_964453785.1 uncultured Bacteroides sp. | reverse complement strand
TTGATTTTGCACAATTACCTTGATATAACGACCAATGCTTTTTCCATGGTATCGTTATGAGTAACGGAAAGCAGGTAGATTCCATTTTCCAACATTCCAACAGGTAATGTGAATTCTGATTTTCCGATCATTGTACTGAAACCGCATTTCAATCCTGCCTGTTTTCCTGTTATATCATATAGTGTTATTGTAGCTTGTCCCTGTATAGTAGATTGAAACCTGATATGGATGGTCTGACCCATTACCGGATTTGGGAACACCTTCATCTCTTTTTGCTTCACTATGTTTTCTGGCGTCGATGTGATGTCTGTGCTATGCTCCATATGATCAAGTATTTGCTCAGCAGAAATGGCATAGTCAAAGAAGCTTACCGCATCGAGAGTGCCATTGAAGTTATATCCGTTTTCTCCCGGCAGGTATTGCCCAAAAGCCAGATCGAAAGACGTTTTATTGATAAGCCCGCTGAAAGAAGTAAATGCATCCAGTGTGCCATCCAGCCATATTTCCATATCGTTGCCATCGTATACTGTTGCAAGGTGGTGCCATTGTCCTGGTATGGGGCGGGTTTCTGAGTCAAGATCTTTAATGGATACTGAAGTATTGAGTGTAAAACGAAATTGATTATTGGATATTGAAATTTTGTATCGGTTGTCCCAGTTTCCATGAGATATAATATACTGTTCACTTCCAGTAAACCCATCAATATTTATCCAGCAGGCTATTGATAAAGCATCCTGGAAGTTCAATAAATCATTATTGGCAACATGAATATAATCGCTTGTTCCGTTAAAATGCGCCGCGCCGGAAGCTGTACCTGTTTTATCTTCTACCCATAGTACGCCACCTGCCGTGCCATGGAGTGCATTTCCACTTGCATCCCTTGCATTTCCATTCATTGGATAGTGAGCAATAAGATGGCCTGATGGGGTAACTGAAAGGTCTCTTACCATGATCTCAATACTATCAACAGCAATCATCCCGTCTATATCGCTTACAGAACAAACGATGAAGTCATTTCCCGGATTACCAGAAGCCGTATAGCTTGCAGAATTTCCGTCAGCAACAATATCACCGTACATGGAGGTCCATTCATAACTGAGTGCATCCTGATTTGCATCCTGAGCCAGGCAGTTTAGCGAAATTGATCCGGAAAGATGAACCTTTCTTGGATTGGCTTCCAGCAATACAATTTCAGGCGCCAGTTTCTTTTTTTCAACCACCTCGATGGCAATGGAGAGTGTATCCCATTGGCCACCAGGATCGGAAACTTTACATTTAATGTTATACATTCCCGGCAAAGTGGGGGTTGTATAATGAAAAACAGCCGAGCTGTCATACGTTACGCCTTCTGTAGTCCATTGATAAACAAGTGTTTGTTGCTCGGGATCGGTAGCTGTACAATATACCGTAAGTGTGGTATTCACTTCAAACAAAGAATCTGTTGCTGCCAGGGCTTTCATCCTGGGAGGAAAATCCGGGACACTATTCCCGTTGTTAAAATCAATGATCATATCCCCTGCATACGTTTTTTTACCCTGGTCTGTGATGGAAGTACCCGCAGGAATTTGAACGAGCATGACTGCTTGTTTTGCGGCGATGGTAAAATTTGTGTTTCCCGAAATTCCGGATCGTACCATAGCGTTGGAAATGGCATCGTATAAATCATAGGAACCGGGAGGAAGGTTTAATCCAACCGATTTGCTAAGTTCATAAGGATTGTAATACAAATAAGTTGGATAGGCACCCTTCTGATAGTAATCGGTTTTTAATAAATCAAGTTTTAAGACACCTTTGATATTTGTTGTATCAATAATACCCCCAAGTATGCCCACGTGGGATGAACTGTATAACATAAGGTTTGTCGATGCCCATCCGCCATCCATGGCATCACCCGTAGCATATGGACTTTTACCATACTTTGTTTCTTTCATTGATTCATAAGCGATATAGGAATTCGGATCGAAATTTCTTGCCCAATTTTCATTGTCCTGCATATTGTCGGGTAAATAATCAGAATAGAACAAGCGGGATGCATTTGCCAGATTCAATACCCATTTGGCGATTGCTGTGGCAAAACGATCATCGTAGCGGACCATGGGAACCAGGGCTCCTGC
>CAYVRK010000086.1:0-2332 GCA_964453785.1 uncultured Bacteroides sp. | reverse complement strand
GCCCATTTTGACCGCCATGGACAGCAAGGAGCATGAATTCAGCGGTTTCGGCGCATCACTGTAGATGCAAATCCGGTTGGAGGCGTGCCCGCAGATGGCCGTCATCGACGAGGTCGATCATGCGCAGCTTGCGCAGCAGGGCAGACTGGTCCGCGTCGGCGTGGGTAAGCGAGTAGAGCGCCCGCGAGGTGCGGCTGGGAGTCCCCCAGCGGTGCATGGCACACGTGGACAGAGTTTCCAGGGCAGCCTCGGGCGTGGTCGTTCCCAGACGCTGTGCGAGCGTACGGTTGAGCAGCAAGGCGAGCATGCAAAGCGTGACGTGGGCTCGCACCTTCGGGTCGGTGTGGTGACGGACGGGCCGGACCTTCACCGCGCTCTTGATGACGTGGAAATCCACTTCCACGGTGTTCTTTGCACGGTAGAGCTTGCAGAGCGTCTCGGGGGAATGCGGAAGCTCGGGATGACCGACGAGCACGGTGAAGCCGTCATAGCGCCGCCGGCGAGACCAGTCGTCGGCGTTCAATTTCATCGTGACCTGGGGCTTGCCCGTGGCTGGGTCCTTGTCGATGTCGATCGAAAACGCGGTGACGAGATCCTGACGGAGCAACTTCTGCTCGATGTTCCGACGCATGGCCTCCGGAGTCAGGCGCGAGCGAGGACGCTTCACGCGCTCGTTTTGCTCATCGACCTGTGCACGCAACTGGACAATCTTGCGGTGAGCCTGCAAGCGCTGTCGCGCGAAGACCTCTGGATTGAAGTACGCGGCACAGCGCAGCTTCGGCGCGGGCTTCGGTGGGGTCGATCGGGTCGCCGCGTTGCGCGGTTGGACGTTGCGGCGCGCCGATGCGACGAGCTGCTCGAAGGCGTCCCGTTGTCGCTCCGGGTCCTTGATATCCGCCAGCTTGATCAGTGCGCTGAGCGAGCAGCCGTTGGCCTCGCCGCGAAGCACGGCCGCCTGGATGGACTCGGGTAGCCGCAGCAGGGTGCGGTGCTTCTTCGCATAGCTTTCTCCAAGACCAAGCGCGTGCGCGGCAGCGGCCTGACTCGTGAAGCGTCCGCTGTGCACCCCTTCGTCCATATGCTGGGCCAACGCGAGCGCGTGTTGCACCGTCGCTGGGACATCCGCGGCGCGCGTGGTCTCGCGTATCGCGCAGTCGACCAACTCCAGGTCCAGCACGTACAGCGTCTTGTCCACTGCCTTCATCCCGCCTTGCTCGATCCGCTCGGCCGCGGTGCGTGCCACCTGCTCGAGCTGCTCCTCGCTGGTCGCGGACAGATCCTCGACCGGCTTCCAGGGCAGGGTGCTGGCGTACTTGCTGATCTCGGTCGAGTTGAGCGCGGTCAGGAAGCGCAACCCCGTGTCCATGAGATTCCTGAGAGTGGCGGTCTTGCCGACGGCACGGTCGCAGACAACCGGCGTGTCGCCGACCCAGCCGAGCCCGCGCACCGATGCGAGCATCCGCGTCAGCGCCTGGTCGTCCGGTTCGTTGCCCGGGATCACGTCCCACCGCAAGGGCATCCCCTCGTTGCTGCACAACAGTGCGATCCCGATCTTCCGCTCGTAGCGTCCTTCCTTCGTCTTGCCGCGCTCGGCCAGTTCCGGCCCGTCCCCGACAAACCAGGTGTCGGTGACATCCCCGTACAGTGCCACGAATTGTTCCTGGCGTTCGGCGACGCGGACAGGCAACGACTTCATGAGCGCGTAGCCGTGCTGGTCCAGCAGCTCGAGCACTCGATGCAAACGCGTGTTGTTCAACTGTGCTGCAGGTAGATCGAGAAGCTCCGGTAGCGCGGTGCGGGGGAACCAGCGCACCGCGTGCAGCTTGGATTGTGGGTCGCGACAGCGATGCAGCGTCAGGGCGCAGGCAACCGCAGCGGCGGTGCGGGTCCCGAGCAGTTGCTCCAGCAACTCGTCGAGCTTCCATTGCCGCCACAGCTCCAGCAGCACCGCCAGATCGAGGTAGCGCAGCGTGGCCTGCGGCTTCGGCGCCCGGCTGGGCTGGGCCGCCACTGCGACGCGTTCGCCACGGCGCGATGCCGCCAGCGCCGCCTTCAGGTTGTCGACCTGGTCTGGGGTCAGAGTGCCCAGGTTGGCGACGACGCGATGGGCCGGCATGCCGTCGTCGCGGCGATAGCTCTCGACGAGCTGGGCGTATTCGTACCGCTTACCGTTGCGGCGCACCCGGGACACGCGCACATGCATGGATCGTGTCTACATCATCCACGTAACAGACTCAATACACGAATCCCAACGTAATGTATTGTATCTACAACGGTGCCGCAACCTCCCGAATACAAAGACACTTTGCCGAGGCACGATCAAGTTGGGGGG
>CAYVRK010000085.1:0-2461 GCA_964453785.1 uncultured Bacteroides sp. | reverse complement strand
AGATCCGGAGATCTTTCACCGCGCCTTTGTTGGCATAACTCCGCCCCCTGGGCAGCCGGTTGGAATAGTCGATATGAGAAAGGGCATTCATCCATTTGGCGCCCCACCAGGTTTGTCCGTATTTTGTCGATCGCATCAAATTAGGTTCTTCTCTTGTGAGTTCTCATTTTCTTTTCAGGCCTCTTGCTATTGGGTTCCGGGGTTCCATTGGGATCGGTTTTATGGCAGGTACTTTTGCAGGAAAGTTGTAAGGCTGCACACTCTGATATCGTCCCGGATCATGTAATTCTTTGATCCCGGAGTAATAATGAAATTTTCGGGAGCCCGGATATCATGAAAGGCCTGGGTGAGGCCGCGGGAGATTTTTGGAGTGGAGGTGTATTTGATCTCAAGAGCCAGAAAGGGTTGATCGCCTTTAACCAGGATCAGGTCGCATTCAGCTCCATCATGTGTTCTGTAATAGTACATTTCGGTTTCATGGTCAATCAGGTGACTGATTTGTTCAACAACGTATCCTTCCCAGGAAGGACCGATGACCGGATTTGAGGTGAGGGACTGATAATCGGGTATGTTCAACAGATGATGCAGAATCCCGGAGTCCCTGATATAGACCTTCGGAGATTTCACGAGCCTCTTTTTCACATTTGCATGGTAAGGATATAGCTGCCTGACCAGGAAGGCCTCTTCGAGAAATGAAATGTACTTTTTTATACTGGTTGAACTGACTTCCAGAGACCTTGAAAGGTTGTTCATGTTCAGGATATTTCCATGAAGGTGAGCCAGCATGGTCCAGAGTCTTCTTATTAAACTACGATTGATATCCAATCCAAGCATGGGCAGGTCTCGTTCTGTATAGCTTTGTATAAAGGCAGCCAGCCATTTTCTTCGAAGGATTGCGGTGGGAGCCATGAATGCATCTGGAAATCCTCCGTTAAACCAATGGAAGAAAATATCTTTGATATGGTTTACCTCTGGAAGGGAAAAAGGAGCAAGTTCCTCGTACATGATACGACCTGCTAATGACTCTGAAGAATCCCTGATCAATTCGGGCGAGGCCGAACCGAGAATGATGAATCTTGAATTCGTCCTGTATTGATCAACCATCGATCGAAGTATTGGAAAGAGTTCCGGCATCCTCTGAACCTCATCAAGTACTACGCACTTCTCCTGATTTTGGTTAAAAAAAAGAATTGGGTCGGAAAGCATGGCCTGATCAGCGGGGTTTTCAAGATCCACGTATATCGATTCTTTCAACGACTCTGTCATCAGGTGCTTTGCCAGTGTGGTTTTTCCCACCTGACGTGGACCAATGATGCCTGTCACCGGGAAGAAAGCCATTGATTCCTGCAAGCTGCCGGTAATCATTCTGGAGATCATCTGGTAAATCTACGAAACAATCCCGAAAAAGTCAAATTGAAATTGAAATATTCGGTTTTATTTATCACGCAATATCAGACACTTCAGCTCGATCTGTTCATGCTTTGCCGCCATCATCAAGACAAGCTGAGATGTGCCCGAACCATGCGCAACACCCCGTAGCTGTATTTTCCATTTTGTGATCGTTGAATATCGCCAATGGAGTCCGGCGATTCCTGCATCAGCATGGTTACCTCATTTACTGTCTCCTCGCTGAGCACACTGAAAATATCCACCTCTCCGTCGCTGATGCCCCTGGCAACATGTTGCTCGATGGTGGATGCGGCCAGGTTTCGTTTCGTGCTAATCTCTTCGATCGATTTTCCCTCTTTGATCAGGGAGTAGGTGATCCTGTAGGTTTCCCCTTTTTCGAGGTTCGCGCCTTTCTTGCGTTTTCGTCCGCTTTTTCTTTTTGGGAACTTTGGATTGTTTTCAGCAGCTTCTTGTGCCCTCTCCCATAAATGCAGTATAGTACCGGCTCCCTTTGGCCACACGTTCAAGCAGCAATTCGGGCTTATTTTGTTGAAGTATTCTCTGCAACTGCCGACGGAATATGACTGTATTTTTCTCTTCATCCCTGAAGCGCTTCAGCAGAATTCCCATGGCTTTTCGCATCGATTCATCTTCAAACTCCATTTTATCCGCTTTGAAGTTCTGCAAATTCTCCAATTGCCTGATGTGGACTGAGAAATCGTAGGTAGTCATCAGCAACTGTTCCAGGTATATCCGCTGCTTTTCATGCAACATTTCCGGAAGTGGCTTCTGTTGCTCCATGTGGCCGGAGAATGCCAGTACATCCCTGTCGGTCGAAATGGATGAGGGATTGATACGGGTTCGGAGGATTAAGCCATCCAGACTCTGTAGTCGGCTTAGCGCCACGTAAACCTGTCCGGGTGCAAAGGCCTGCCCCACGTCAATAATGGCTTTCTCGAAAGTCAGGCCCTGACTTTTGTGAACGGTTACGGCCCAGGCCAGCTTAACAGGATACTGCTCGAAGGTGCCCGTTACCTCCTCTTCCACCACCACTTCATCATCCTCAATGCGA
>CAYVRK010000084.1:0-2642 GCA_964453785.1 uncultured Bacteroides sp. | reverse complement strand
GTGTTAGGCCTGCCGCTAGCGTTCATCCTGAGCCAGGATCAAACTCTTCATTGTATAAAAAATCTAATTTGCTCAAGGATTCTTCACTCCTTAAAATTCATTTGGAATTTCAGGTGACTTCTTTACCTATTTCTTACTTCAATATTTTCAAAGAACTATGTTCCGTTTTTTGCGGGTGACAAAGATAACAATTTTATCGTTTTTCACCAAACTCTTTCTCGCAATGTCTATCTTTTTTGGAACGTTGCTTTTTCTAAAAGCGGATGCAAAGATAGGATTTTTAAATTCTGATCTCCAAATATTCTTTTACTTTTTTTGAAAATAAATTTCATTTGGTTGATATTCTGAATTTTATAAAACACCTTTCAAAGAATCCCTTATTTTAAAGAGCCTGCAAATATAATTCTTTCCCGCATTCTACATCACACAAACTTCAAAAAATGGTTTAATTTTGTTGAATTGACTTCAACAGGATGAATGAACGGCTGGTAATTGTACCCACTTACAATGAGATTGAGAACATTGATCGCGTCATCGATGCTGTGATGAACCTCTCCCCTGAGATGGACCTGTTGATTGTGGATGACAATTCACCTGATGGAACAGGCAACAGGATCAGGGGGCTGCAGGCCGCACACAGCACCAGGCTTCACCTGATAGAACGGGAAGGAAAACTGGGCCTGGGTACTGCTTATATCATGGGTTTCAAGTGGGCCATTGAGAAAGGATACCTGTATATATGTGAAATGGATGCCGATTTCTCACACGACCCCAATGACCTGCCCAGACTTTTTGCTGCCTGCAACCACAAGGCAGCAGACATGGCCATCGGGTCGAGGTATGTTTCAGGGGTAAATGTGGTGAACTGGCCCATGAGCCGCGTACTGATCTCCTACTTTGCCTCGGTTTACGTGAGAATGATCACCAGAATGAAGGTGCGGGATGCAACTGCCGGATTTGTTTGCTACAGGCGGGAGGTGCTTGAGTTAATCAACCTGGACAAGATCAGATTCAAGGGATACGCCTTCCAGATCGAAATGAAGTTCAAGGCGTGGAAGTATGGATTCAAAGTGGTAGAGCTGCCCATTATATTTACAGACCGTAGGGAAGGCACTTCCAAAATGTCCGGAAAGATCGTGAGTGAGGCGATCTTTGGTGTAATCAGACTGAAAATAAATAGCCTTTTTACAAGTTACAAGGTCAAAGGAAAAAGGGGAAAGGATGGATAACTACCTGATTAAAAACGCCAGGATTGTCAATTATGGAATCACCAACCAGGGATTTGTTCTGGTCAGGGGAGGGATGATCAGGGCCATTGGAAAGGGAGAACCTGCCGAGATACCAGACCATGTGGAAGTGATCGATGCCGGTGGGAAGTATCTTTTGCCCGGTGTGATCGATGATCAGGTGCATTTCCGGGAACCGGGCCTGACCCACAAAGGGGAGATCGCTACCGAAACGAAGGCAGCAGTGGCCGGAGGGATTACTTCCTTTATGGAGATGCCCAATACCAAACCCCAGGCAACCACCATCGGCCTATTGGAAGAGAAGTACAGAAGGGCAGCTGAAGTTTCCATGGCCAACTACTCTTTCTACCTCGGAGCGACCAATGACAACATGGATGAAATCAAAAAACTGGATCCCGGCCGCAATTGCGGCGTGAAAGTCTTCATGGGAGCTTCCACAGGCAATATGCTGGTGGATAAGCGTAGTTCCCTGGAAAAGATATTCGCCGGCTCCCCCACCCTGGTTGCCACCCATTGCGAAGATGAACCCACCATCAGAAAAAATATGGATGAACACCGGGCGCTTTACGGTGAGGATATACCGGTACACCTTCACCCGGTGATCCGCAGTGAAGAGGCATGTTACCTCTCCAGTTCCCTGGCAGTGGAACTTGCCCGCAAATACAACACCAGGCTTCATATCCTGCACATCTCCACTGCCAGGGAACTTGAACTCTTTGATCACGGGACTGATTTTGAGAAAAAAAGGATCACCGCCGAAGTTTGCATCCATCACCTCTGGTTCAGTGATGAAGACTATGAGAAAAAGGGGACACTGATCAAGTGGAATCCTTCAGTGAAGACAAAATACGACCGGGACTCCCTGCTTGCCGCACTGCTGAACGACAAACTGGATGTGATCGCTACAGACCATGCACCCCATACCATAGAGGAGAAGCAGAGCAAATATTTTGATTCTCCCTCGGGCGGACCCATGGTCCAGCACTCCCTGGTTTCCATGCTGGAGCTGGTCCACAGGAATAAGCTGACCATTGAAAAGGTGGTGGAGAAGATGTGCCACGCCCCGGCACGCCTGTTTGGAATAAGAGAGAGGGGTTTTCTGGAGCCGGGATTCAAAGCGGATATGGTGATGGTGGATATGGAACAGGAATGGACCGTGGCCCGTAAGAACATCTATTATAAATGCGGATGGTCACCATTTGAAGGCGAAACCTTTCAATCCAGCGTCACGCACACCTGGGTAAACGGAATGCTTGTGTACAAAGACGGAATGTTCAATGAGATGGTGCGGGGGGAAAGAATTGAATTTGACAGGAAAAGTTAGTGTGTTAGTGTCACAACCCTTAATAACCCAATAACCCAAACCCTTAATAACCCAAACCCTTAATAACCCAA
>CAYVRK010000083.1:0-2671 GCA_964453785.1 uncultured Bacteroides sp. | reverse complement strand
CTTCTCTCGAACAGCTCGTCCTGAAACTGAATCATACGTAGTTACCCTTGCTCCTACATCGAGTCCTAAAGAGCTAAATGCAATTATCAATTCATCATGTTGAACAAATAATATTTGGTAATGCTTAACCTCTCCTATATAGTCATCTAAGTTCCGTAATACTTCATTAATTATAGTTGGTACAATTATATCTGCTTCGTCTCTTGATAATGCATTAAATACTTTCCTGAATAGTTGGATCTCATCTACTAATTTAACCTGAGAATGTGCAATTGCACATTGAGATGCAAAAGCTGATAATACGTATTCGTGATGGAGATCAAAAGCGTTTTTTCGCGGGCTTTCTGCATTTAATACTCCTATGACTTCCTCATCAAGCATCATAGGCACAGCAAGTTCACTAGATATTGACTTCCCTAGTTTAGCGCCTAGAATATCTGCAAACCGGTTTTTAAGTTTTTCATTTTCATTGATATTACCTGAAACTAGTGGCTGCTTAGTCTCAACGCATATACCAGTTATACAATTTTCAATTGGTAGCACTTTTCCAATAGCTTCCTCGGGCTCTGAAGCCACGATTCTAAGAGTATCTCTATTGCGTATGAGGACCTGAGCTGCTTCAGCTTTGCATAATTTGCATATAGATTCAATAATAAATGAATATATACTACTCTTATCTAATGTTCTATCAACAAGACGCTTATCCAGTTCCTGCAAAGTACGTAGTTCTTCTTCCCTGGTTAGGAATTCATATTTGACTTTTTCGAGTAATTGCTCTAGTCGGGATTGTCCTTGGGCATCAGTCATAGTAATATCTTGATGCAGTGAGTTTAATCATCTATCTTAATATCAATCCTTCGTTGATCAAGCGAGTGTAAGATTCTGGGGCCGACATCATTCACCCATTCAATAACAAGTTTATCAACTTTCGCACCATGAACAGCTAAATCTAAAAGCCTTAATAATTCAAGTATTACCTCTCCTTCATGTTTTTTGAAAACATCCTTATCTACAAGTTTTAGAACAGTTCTTGATGCCGTTAATCCACTAATTTCCAAACTACGATCGTGAGCTATTCGTCTTAATCGCATTTCGATTTCAAGACGTAATCCCGCAAGTGCAAGATTCGGATCACTTTTTTCTAATAGCTGATAGGAGTATTCATTATTAACTTCAAGTTCGATAGGAGCCAAGAGTCCAACTGCGTCACGCTACGTAACTTTGTTTCTGTAAAATTGGATTTATGATTAAATAAAAAAGAAAGTCACGGTTGATTTATAGTTTTAAAGTGCGAACCGTTAAAACAAACAACCATGACTTTCAAAGAACAGGAACAATTTACAAAGAAGAACTCAGATGATCTGCTTTCAGAGCTGATCAATTACCAGGGCGAGAACCTTATTAGCGAGATCGTCCGTTTAGGGATACAGAACTTAATGGAGTTGGAACGAGACGAACATATAGGAGTCGGTAACTACGAACGTGGCGAAGACCGTCGCAGCCAGCGTAATGGTTACAAGTCAAGACAGCTGTATACTCGTGTAGGGACGCTGGTTCTGCAGGTCCCTCAGACCAGGGATGGAGCATTTTACCCATCTATCTTAGAGAGGTATCAACGAAGCGAGAAGGCTTTGGTTCTGGCCCTTGCAGAGGCTTACCTACAGGGAGTATCAACCCGAAAGATGAAGATGGTCACCGAGCAGTTAATGGGCAAAGAGTTCTCTTCGGCATCGATCAGCCGGTTTTCGGCTACCCTGGATGCAGAGCTGGACGCGTGGCGAGAAAGATCCTTTACCAAAGAGTACCCCTATGTTGTTGTTGATGCCCGCTATGAGAGTAGCCGGGTGGATGGAAAGATCATTGATATTGCCTGCCTGGTTGCTTTAGGAGTCGATTCTGAGGGCCACCGGCATGTTTTAGGCATGGATACCGCCTGGTCGGAGACCCGTGATGCCTGGGACCGTTTTATCGGTGGATTAAAAGAGCGAGGATTAAGAGGTGTAAGGCTGGTCACCAGCGATGACCACCCTGGGATCCATCCGGCGATTAAAAAACATTATCCTGGGGCCGTATGGCAGCGTTGCCAACGTCATTTCTCAGTTAACGCCACTGACCTGGTCCCGAAGAGAAGGCGTGATGAGCTCTACCAGCGGCTCAGAGAAGCCTGGGAATGTAAAAAGTATGAAGATGCCCAGGCTGCAATGGATCAGATTGCTGAGGATTACCAGGGTGAGCATCCAAAACTATCGGAGTTAATCTCTGAACATGCCTGGGAGACCTTGGGTGTGTACCATGCCGCCCCGGTAGCTCACCATAAAAGGCTACGGACCACCAATATGATCGAAAGGGTGAACCAGGAACTGAAGCGAAGAAGTAAGGTGGTCAGGATCTTCCCTAATCCGAAAAGCTGTTTAAGGCTGTTCACCGCCTTGTTGAAGGAATGGCATGAGGACTGGGCATATGGGAGGATATATTTGAAAATGGATTTATTGGAAGAGTTTGAGGCCGAGAAGCGAACTCAACAGCAGGAGCGCGCTCCTGCTGTTGAATCAAACCCTATGAAAGAGAAAACAATAACTGTGGCTTGATAATTTTACAGACAAATAGTTGCACAACTATACCCTAATCCATTCGTCACTTCATCGCCACTTATTTACTGTACTAGCCCCTT
>CAYVRK010000082.1:0-3260 GCA_964453785.1 uncultured Bacteroides sp. | reverse complement strand
TCATTCTTTCATGTTCAGTAGTCCATTCTAAACCCAATAAATCGGTGAGGAAAAGGAATCTCTTTTTTGCCGACTTATTCCTGTTCCTCGCGAAATAATAAAACAGCTTATCATGATCTGTCCTGGTTTTCGCCATGAACATGGCATTTCCAACCTCAATGATACCTCCACAAAACCTGGGTTTTGTAGCAATATCCACGATGGTCTTCTCCAAGTCGCTTACCATCGCTTTCTCAAGCTGGTTTATCCAGATGCTGCTGAAACCGAAAAACCGGGTTGCATCATGCTGAATGAATTGATATGTAATTCCCCTGAAACTCCTGATAACTGGCTTCATCTGCTTCTTAGTGACCACATATTCCCTGGTCTCAGATTGGAGTGTTAGACCATGGATCTTCATCGCTGAAGCATACCCAATATAATACTCTTTATTAGGTTTCTATCATAGGTATATTCACATTGGTGAACCGGTTCATTGTGACACAACAGCCAGCCAACCGGCAGCAGACCTGAAAGGGGTTCTACGCAGCATCAGCGAGGAACTCAAAAGAACCGCGAAGAACTCATGGTTCTGGCTTGCGGAGAATGCGCTGCATATTTCCACTGGTCGTAATAACTACAGCATTTCAATTAACGAGGGCTACCTGAGAATCACCGCTTGTTTGAGAATTGATTCCGCAACAAACCAGACAAACGTTCAGTATTCCTCATTGATCGTGAAAAAAATCAGGGATCTCACCACCATGAAGGTCAATATGCATCCTGGCTCTAAGACTGGCATCCTACAGCTACGCGGACAGGCACAACACACATTGAAAAGTACGTGTATCAACGGACTCCTGAAAAGTGAAGAGGATTACATGATCGAATGTGTAACAAGGTTTATCGATGCCACGGACAATCTTATATGTCAAGAAATGTTAAATAGCTCTCTAAGCCCCATAACCCGGGAAAGTATTGGTCTTACTGAGAAACAGGAGCGGGTGGATACAATCCCGGATACAATCCCCGACAAAAGCCCGGACAAAATCCCCGACAAAAGGCCCGACAAAAGGCCCGACAAAAGCCCGGACAAAATCCCCGACAAAAGGCCCGACAAAAGCCCGGACAACACCTTGCGAAATCCGGCCAGGGTGTCCCGATGACGAAAACAGGAGCGAAGTGGTTATACGGGATCTGGTAAGATAGTTTGCCGGGCAAAGTTCATGTGCCGGCTGCACAGTTAGCCGTTGATTTTATTCCTGAGTCTGCAGAACTCCCCGATCAGGTGGGGTTCGTTTTCCAGGACCGTTCCCACCACGATCATGTCGGCGCCGGCCCTGTAGATCTCTTCTGCTTTTTCGGTGGTATTGATGCCTCCGCCCACGATCAGGGGGAGAGAGATCTTTTTCCGGACGGCGGAGATCATCTCCAGCCCTACGGATTGGTCGGCACCGCTTCCGGCTTCCAGGTAGATGGTTTTCATCCCGAGCATTTCCCCCGCCATGGCTGTAGCCACAGCCAGTTCCGGTTTCCGGGCGGGGATGGGCCGGGTGTTGCTCATGTATTCCACCGAAGTGGACCTTCCGTTCTCAATCAGAATGTAGCCGGTGGGGATCACTTCGATGCCGGAACAGTCCAGGTGGGGTGCTGCCAGCACGTGGTTACCGATCAGGAATTCAGAATTTCTTCCCGAGATCAGAGAGAGGAACAGAATGCCGTCGGCCTGGTCTGAAAGCTGCATCACATTGCCCGGAAAGAGAAAGACCGGCAGGTGTGTTCCAAGCTTCAAGGTAGTGATCGTCAGATCGATGGGATTGAACAGGATGCTTCCTCCTACCAGCAACAAGTCAGGAGGATCCTGCTTGATAAACCCGATAAGCTCCTCCAGGGAGTCATCGTCATAGGAATCCGGGTCCACCAAAAGAGCAAATCGTTTTTTGCTTCTGTCCTTTAACCTTTCGTAATAACTGTTCATTCCTTCACGCACCATACCAGTGCATAGTTATCGTGTTGCAGGTATTCAAGTTCTAAATTCTCCTCACCGCTGCCATTCAGTACCTGTCCGTTCATAAATCCATGTTCATCAGGGATGAAGGGGGCAATGGTCAGCCCGTCGCGGAAGTTGATATCCTGTTTGTCAAGGATCTTGTACATGGCCTCTTTGGCGCACCAGTGCAGGTAGAGATGGTATTTATTCATCTCCGGATCGGAGGTGATACTCTCCTTTTCATTGATGAATTTATCAGCCACCTTGCTGATCTTACCCGACATGAATTCCAGGTCGATACCAACCCGTTTATCCTTGCTGATCAAGACTGCTGTCAGGTTGTTGGAATGGGAAATACTGATGTTATGCGTGTTCCCCCTTACAAAGGGTTTGTTCTCCGCATTATAGAGAATTCTGGTATCCTTCCCAAGCATGGTTTTTACCAACGCGCGAACACTGAGCCACTCCACTTTCCTGCTTATGTTCTTGAAGCTGTCAAGCTTTACTTTCTCCACCGTGGCCAGGTCCACCATGCTGTAAAGGGTATCGTAATCCTCAGTAATCTCCCATACGCCAAGATGGCAGTCAGGCAATATTTCTGTTTTCAAAAATACTCCCACAATGAATCAAAGTTATTTAAATTTGATTAATACTTCCATTCCGTGGTTTCAATGAGGTGGATGATATCCTTCCGGATAAAATCAATCACCGGTTTCAGTGAGTCCTGGTTTGGGGGACAGTTGAAATAGAGTGATCCCCGGAGGAAATGGGTTGTGCTGTCCGTTATAAAAAACTGGACCGCAGATGCCACATCCCCCGTCAGGTCATATACCATTCCAAAGCGGTGATTCTCCCGGTCAATGAAAGGTGTCTCAGAGATCCCGTCGGCTTTCACGGTGTGTTTGTATGCCAGGGTCCGGCAATCTGTAATGTAGTCCCCCAGGTTGTCCGTTACCGGTTTATAACTCAGGTGGATCGTTCCGTTCAGCCCGGGATCCACAAGGTTAACCCAACCTGGTTCCGCGCCCCGGCTAAGGTCCTGTTCCACCCTGGTGTAAACCGGGATCTCGAACCGGTAATGCTCCAGGCTGTCATAGACCCGGTATTTTTTTTCGGGATAATCAATCCGTACATACCCCGATGGTTTGGGCGTATAGCCGCTTTGGCAGGAGATCAGCGAAAGGGCCAGGATCCATAGGATGGTTCTGGGGTACATTTAGTGGGTTATTGGGTTATTAAGGGTTTGGGTTATTGGGTTATTGGGTTATTAAGGGTTTGGGTTATTAAGGGT
>CAYVRK010000081.1:2528-3996 GCA_964453785.1 uncultured Bacteroides sp. | reverse complement strand
TAAGGGTTTGGGTTATTGGGTTATTGGGTTATTAAGGGTTTGGGTTATTAAGGGTCTTTCAAATGGACCTTGATCTCCTTGATGCGGCGTTTGTCCATGGAAAGCACTGTGAACTCCACATTTTTACATTGGACTATATCGTTCACCCGGGGAAAGCCTCCCTTCAGTTCGAGGATCAGTCCGGCGATGGTTTCCGCATCTCCTTTCACACTGTCAAATAATTCATCATCCAGTTCGGTGATTTTATAAAAATCATTCAACAGGGTTTTGCCTTTGAATATGGTAGTCCGGTCGTCGATCTTTTGGTAAAACTCCTCCGCTTCGTCCGATTCATCAGTGATCTCACCCACCACCTCCTCCAGGATATCTTCCATGGTCACGATCCCTTCCGTACCCCCGTATTCATCCACCACAATGGCCAGGTGGATCTTTCTTTCCTGGAACTCCTTGAGCAGGTCATTGATCTTCTTGGTCTCGGGGACATAAAAGGGTTCCCTGATCAGCTTCTGCCATGGAAAGTCATTCTCTTCATGAATGTGCGGTAACAGGTCCTTCACATAGAGGATCCCCTTCAGGTTGTCCGAGGTCTCCTCGTACACCGGGATCCTGGAAAAGCCCGATTCGATGATCACCCTGATCAGCTGCTTCAGATCGATGGTGATATCCACCGCGACCACATCGGTACGGGGTTTCATGATCTCGGAGGCCTCCAGGTTGCTGAAACGTACAATACCCTCGAGCATATCCTTCTCACCCTGCACCACCCCGGTGGTCAGGTCCAGAGCCTCGGAAAGGTCATCCATGGAGATGTTCTGTCCCTTTTTCACGAGCTTCCGGTTCACCAGTCCGGTGGATTTGAGCAGGATGAAGATCAGCGGTTGAAAGACCTTTTCCAGAACCATAAGGGGAATGGCCATCCATAGTGCAAATTTGGGAGCAAACCGGCTGGCGTATATCTTTGGCATGATCTCCCCGAAAATCAGCAGCAGGAAGGTAATCACAACCACCTGGATTACAAATCCCAAAACCGGGCTGTCAGCAAAATTGAAGATGGTCCCGGTCACAAAAGCAGCAATGATCACGATTCCCACGTTGATAAAATTGTTGGCGATCAGGATTGTGGCCAGCAGGCGCTCCGGTTTCTCCAGCTGCTTGAGGGCCAGCCGGGACTTACGGGAGGTGAGATTCTTCAGGTTGCTGATCTGCAGAGGAGTCATGCTGAAATAAGCCACCTCCGATCCGGAAATCATGGCTGAAAAGAAGAGCAGCACAGCCACCACCACCATTCCTATAATGGCGCCGGGGGTCAGAGGCATAAGCACAGTCTGGTGCATTTCCATCGAATCAGAAGGGGAGGTCGTCGGGACCGCTGTCACCTCCGTCAAAGGGCGCTCCTTCACCGGAAGTCAAATCCTGCGTGGGTGACTGGGTTTGTCCGCCTTGGAAGCCCTGGCCTGACTGGTTTCCC
>CAYVRK010000081.1:0-2428 GCA_964453785.1 uncultured Bacteroides sp. | reverse complement strand
CCCTGGCCTGACTGGTTTCCCGACGGAGCCTGGCCTGACTGGTTTCCCTGGCCTGACTGGTTTCCCGACGGAGCCTGGCCTGACTGGCTTTCCGCATCATCCGGGCGTTTGCCCAGCAACTGCATCTGATCTCCAACGATCTCGGTGATGTACTTCTTGTTCCCATCGGCATCATCATAGGAGCGGGTCTTGATCCGCCCCTCAATATAAACCTGGGTGCCCTTCTTTACATATTTCTCAGCCACCTGTGCCAGTCCCCGCCAGAGGACCACATTGTGCCACTCCGTGTTGGAGACGCGTTCACCGCTTTTGTTCTTGTAAGTTTCACTGGTAGCCAGTGGAAATTTTGTAAAGGCAGTGGATTCGTCAAGATACCTGGTTTCCGGGTCTTTTCCTACATTCCCTACCAGGATTACTTTGTTTACAGACATGGGTTGTGTTCATTATTGTGAATCACAAGATACAAAAATTTGGCTGATTCCATGTACCGGTGGATCAGTCGGGGGACCGGGTAATCATCCAGATCCTCCAGCGGGATTCGCAGCCATTTTGCCGGCAGTGGATGGGGCAGTTTCTTCATTCTCACATGGATAAAACGGGCGTGGATGGTCCTGTGTGTGAGCTGGTGCCGGATGGGTTCAGAAATATGTTCCACCCGGATGTTGTTTCTGCCAGGAGTCCCTGGTGTTTCATTGCCCAGTACTTCATCCAGTCTGACCCCCGTGAGCTCCTCTTCAACCAGCATTTTACCGGTCTCAACCAGGGGGAACTGGTAGAGCGACTTCCAGATGTCATTGCCATCCCGCCTGGTCAGGATGGTTTCCCCGTCGCACACACAAATGTAAAAGTACATCCACCGCTCTGCAGGCCTCCTCCCGGAGTTTTTTACCGGCAGCATCTCCACCCGGTTTGAAAGTCTTGCCATGCAATGGGTCTCCAGCGGACACTCCCCGCAGATCGGTGAGACCGGCACACACTGAAGGGCTCCGAATTCCATCATGGCCTGGTTGTGGGTGCCGGGATCGGAGGCATCCTCCTTCATCAGTTCATCGGCGAGGGTGGTGATGATCCTGCTTCCGGTGCTGCTGTTGATGGCCTCCTCCACCCCGTAGAGGCGGGCGATCACCCGTGACACATTGCCGTCCACCACAGCGTACGGCTCGCCGAAACAGATGGATGCAATGGCCGAGGCTGTATAGTTTCCCACTCCCTTCAGTTTCAGGAGCTCTTCATAAGAGCCGGGGAAGGTGCCCCCCATCTTTCCCACAATATCTTTGGCTGCCTGGTGAAGGTTCCTTGCCCGGGAATAGTAGCCGAGTCCCTGCCATAATTTCAGGACTTCATCCTCCCTTGCGGCAGCCAGCGTCTCCACATCAGGGAAAGCTTCCATAAATTTTACATAATACCCGAGGCCCTGGGAAATGCGTGTTTGCTGAAGGATTACTTCGGAGATCCAGATGCCATATGGATCATTTGTACGGCGCCAGGGAAGTTCCCTTCTATTTTTTTTATACCACTCAAGGATAATTCCACTAAAATTCATTACCTTCGCCGCCATATTAAATGATAATGCACTTATATTTAGCACACTAAAATAAAAATTAATCGAATTCGATTTCATATTCACGCAAAAGTATTTATATTTGCAAATCCAACAGAATAAACTATTGTAAATCATTGATAATTAAAGTTTTTTAAAATGACTAAAGCAGATATCGTAAACGAGATTTCCAAAAACACGGGAATAGAAAAGGTAACTGTTCAAAAGACAGTTGAAGCATTCATGGAGACAGTAAAAGATTCACTCAGCAGCAATAAAAATGTTTACCTGAGGGGTTTTGGAAGTTTCATCGTGAAGAAAAGGGCAAAGAAAACGGCCCGTAACATTTCAAAGAATTCGACCATCATCATTCCCGAACATTCTATTCCTGCTTTCAAGCCAGCAAAAACTTTTGTAAGCAAAGTAAAGACAAACGTGAAGTAAAGTATTTCAAGTTATGCCGAGCGGAAAGAAACGTAAAAGACACAAGATGGCTACCCACAAACGCAAAAAGCGTTTGAGGAAGAACAGGCACAAGAAGCGGAAATAGAACATATTTCTCTTTAAAGATTTAAACCTAAAGCACCGCTCCCGGTCTTTAGGTTTATTTCTGTTTGGTAATGGCTCTTCCGGCTGAATGCAGCGGAAATGGCCTTAGAACCCTGAAGAGCCAACTTAATCATCAATCCGGATCCGGAACCGGCCTGGCCGGTCCCAAAACCAGGATTGAATTAATAAATCCTTAAACGGATTTAGCTTAATCTTCGTAAATGCGGACATTGTGAGCAGTGAACTGGTAATCAACTCAACCAAAGAAAGGGTTTCGATTGCCTTACTTGAAGATGGAAAGCTCGTTGAATTAAACCAATCATCACTTCAGCAGCAGTT
>CAYVRK010000080.1:0-4230 GCA_964453785.1 uncultured Bacteroides sp. | reverse complement strand
CCCAGTTGAAAAACGGACTACACCTTTCGATTTCCAATCAAAGCATCTTTCAGACGCGGACAATCACCAGCGATTATCAATTCCTTGATGGTTCACCTAAAACATATCAGGCGGATCTGACTGCACCTATTTTTCCCAGCATTTATGCGGCTTTCAAAGCGGACAAATGGACTTTTTCGGCTGGTTTTAACGTCATCGGCGGAGGCGGAAGCGCCAATTTCGAAGAAGGACTTCCTTCTTTTGAGATCCCCGTTTCGGGTTTGGTACCATCATTACGGCAAAGCCTGACTCCCATTGATGATGCGGTTGAAGGGCTCACAACAGTAAATCCCGGATTCGCCAACATTACCGGTTACAACATGAACGCCTCCTTTTCGGGATCGTCTGCGTATTATGGCGTGCAGGTAGGTGCGACCTATGCGATTACAGATATGATTTCGGTAGCAATAGGCGGCCGGTATGTGATGGCCAACAACGCTTATGAAGGATCCCTGACAGGAGTGACCATTGATGCTCCGGCAGCGTATGGAGGAACACAAACTCCGGGTAATTACCTTAGATTGGTAAGCAGCCAGATTTCTCCCTTTGATCCTGGTACGGGAGCGGTTCTTGATGCCACAGCAACAGGTCTTGATGCGCAAACTGCAGACAAGCAGCTTGAAGCAACACAATCCGGATCCGGATTTACCCCGTTCATCAGTGTGAATCTTCATGTTACCGACATGATCAACATTGCAGCCAAATATGAGCACCATACCAAGATCGAAATGACCAATGATATGACTGTGGATGATGTGGGGATGTTTCCCGATAAAGCTAAGACCAGAGCTGACCTTCCCGGGATGTTTACACTTGGAGCCAGGATTCAGCCCATCAACAAGCTGACTGCCAGCGTGGGATTCAATTACTTCCTGGATAAGCCGGCCTATTACGGTAAGCCGGAGCTGGATGCCAATGGCGAAAAAGTGATGGATGAAGACGGAATTTCTTTTGTTCAAATCAACAATGAAACCACCATCGACAAGAATGCCTACACCATTTCGGCCAGTTTGGAATACAAACTGCTGGGAATCCTGGGGCTGAGTGCCGGATTTTCAACCGGGAACCTGGGGGTCAACGACGGCTATCAGTCCGATTTGAGTTATGCTCAGAAGAGTAGTACCATCGCCGGCGGTGTGTTTGTTGAAGTGGGAGAAATGGTTACCATCAATGCCGGTTATGTATATGTAATGTATGATGACTATTCAAAGGGATCTGATGGTCCCCCGGCATGGACCGACACCTATGGAAAGAATACAAGTATTATAGCCATCGGGGCGGATATCAGCCTTGGGAGGTAAATGCGATTTAAACCATACGGAACCGCTTCACATTGTGGGGCGGTTTTTTTTTGAAAAAAAGCCCGGTAGGGGATCGGGCCGGATTGACTAATTTGCAGATTTGAGAAGAATACGCAAATTATCCTGTATTTTTGAGAACTAAAACGCACATTTGACAGGATTACAACATATTGTCGAAACGCCCCTGATGAAGCAGTACTATTCCATCAAGGCCAAAAACCCGGATGCAATTCTTCTCTTCAGGGTGGGGGATTTTTATGAAACTTTCGGAGAGGACGCCATCCAGACGGCAGAAATCCTTGAGATCACCCTTACCCGTCGGGCCAACGGAGCAGCCTCCTTTGTGGAACTGGCCGGATTTCCCCACCATGCGCTGGATACCTATCTTCCGAAACTGGTACGGGCAGGTCAGCGGGTTGCCATCTGCGACCAGTTGGAGGATCCCAAGCTGACCAAGAAGATTGTAAAAAGAGGAATTACGGAACTGGTCACTCCCGGGCTTACTTTCCATGATCATGTGCTGGAAAACCGGGAAAACAACTTCCTGGCCAGTGTCTATATGGATAACCAGGCAAACGGGATCTCCTTTTTGGATATCTCCACCGGTGAATTTCTCACTTCACAGGGGGATGAAGCATATATCGATAAATTACTGAGCAGTTTTAATCCCAAGGAGGTCCTTGTTCAGAAAAGCCACAAGGATTCTTTTCTGGAGTTCTTCGGGGATGGTTTCAATACATTTTTGCTTGATGACTGGGTATATACCGAGGATAATGCCAGGGAGAAGCTGCAACGGCAATTCAGTACCGATACCCTGAAGGGATTTGGTATCCAATCCATGCCTCATGGAATCATTGCCAGCGGAGCCATTCTGCAGTACCTGGATTTGACACAGCATTCCAATACGGGTCATATATCCCGATTGTCAAGAATTGAAAGGGACCATTATGTATGGCTTGACCGGTTTACAATCCGGAACCTGGAAATTTTCCATTCCTTGTATGAGGGAGCACACACCCTTCTGGATGTAATGGACCGGACCATTACCCCCATGGGTGCCCGCTTGCTCAAAAGATGGCTCTCCCTGCCGCTCAAGGATGTGCTCCTGATCCGTGAAAGGCATAACATGGTGGACTATATCGTGCATGAGGAGTCCTTCAGGGAGTTTCTTTCAGTGAAAGTGAAAGAGATAGGGGATCTGGAGCGGATCATTTCAAAGGTGGCCGCAGGTCGTATCCAGCCCAGGGAATTGGTTCAGCTGAAGCGGGCCCTGGATGCCCTGGAGCCCCTGAAGGAGAAGTGTGAGGAGTCAGGCGAGGCATCACTTCAAAGGCTGGCCGCACAGCTTGATCCGTGTATTACCGTCAGGGAAAGGATTGCCAGTGAGATCGCAGAGGAACCCTCTGCCACACTCAGCAAAGGTGGAGTTATTGCTGCGGGAGTCTCTGCTGAACTGGATGAGCTCAGAGAGATCATGGATTCGGGGAAGGAAACCCTGGTCAGGCTGCAGCAAAGGGAGATGGAGCGAACAGGGATCACAAGCCTCAAGGTGGGTTTTAACAATGTGTTTGGTTATTACATTGAAGTACGTAACACCCACAAGGACAAAGTACCCGTAGAGTGGATCCGGAAACAGACCCTTGTAAGCGCCGAACGGTATATTACAGAGGAACTGAAAATCTATGAAGATAAGATCCTGGGAGCTGAGGAGAAGTGTCTTTCGCTGGAAATCGGATTGTTTCAGGAACTGGTTCAGGGAATTTCAGGGTTCGTGAAGGCCATTCAGCTAAATGCCTCACTGGTTGCACGCCTCGATTGCCTGAACGCATTTGCTGTGAACGCCATTGCGTATGATTATTGCCGTCCGGAAGTAAATGAAGGTACCAAAATTGAAATAACGGAAGGGAGACACCCGGTTATTGAAAGACAAATGCCGGTGGATGAGGCCTATGTGAGCAACAGCGTGACGCTGGATGATGATGACCAGCAGATCATGATCCTCACAGGGCCCAATATGTCAGGGAAATCGGCCTTCCTGAGGCAAACCGCCCTGATCACACTGATGGCTCAGGTGGGGAGTTTTGTTCCTGCCTCGGCCGCCCGGATCGGTTGGGTTGACAAGATCTTCACCCGGGTGGGGGCTTCGGACAACATCTCGCTGGGCGAGTCAACCTTCATGGTGGAGATGCTTGAAGCGGCCAGTATCCTGAATAATCTTTCGGGCCGCAGCCTGGTGATCCTGGACGAGATCGGCCGCGGAACAAGCACCTATGATGGAATATCCATTGCCTGGGCCATGGTGGAATATATTCACGAACATCCGGGAGGCAGGGCCAAAACCCTGTTTGCCACCCATTATCATGAGCTGAATGAAATGGAAGCGGATTTTTCGCGAATCAGGAATTACAATGTGTCCATCAGGGAGTTGGATGACCGGGTGATCTTCCTCAGAAAGCTGGTACGGGGAGGAAGCGAACACAGTTTCGGGATCCATGTGGCCCGTATGGCAGGTATGCCCAGGAGTGTGGTAAAGCGGGCCAATGAAATCCTGGAAGAACTTGAAAAGACAGGAGGTGAAAAGAATCTCAGCAAGCCGGTAGGTGACCTGGCCGGGCGCCGCGAAGGATTACAAATGAGTATTTTCCAGCTGGATGATCCGGTGTTGAAGCAGATCAGAGATCAGATTGCAGGCCTGGACATCAACAACCTGACCCCGATGGAGGCGCTTAACAAGCTGAACGAGATAAAAAAGCTATCAGGGTTATAATTTGCATGTATTGAATTTCAGTATTATATTTGCAAACCATTTGCGGGAATAGCTCAGTTGGTAGAGCACGACCTTGCCAAGGTCGGGGTCGCGGGTCCGAGTCCCGTTTCCCGCTCAACGTTT
>CAYVRK010000079.1:0-7323 GCA_964453785.1 uncultured Bacteroides sp. | reverse complement strand
CGGCCTGTGCAACCCATTCGTCCCTTTCAATCCTGCCTGAAAAGTACAGAATCGCGTCACTGATCAACCCAATATCCCGGGCTGAGAATTTACTGATCTGTCTGAACGTATATATATCAAGAGCGTGAAGTCTTTCTTCAATAAACGGACCAATGCCGCTGATCATTCTCAGGTCATCCTTTTCTGCCTCGTCGGCTGTTCCGAAACTATTGTAATCAAGGTTGCGCTTACCTTGAGCAATCTGAACCAGGGCTTCATCTTCTGCGCCATGATCTGTATCCAGTTTGCCGATCTGGTTTTTCAATTCATCCTTTTCTGATTCAATGGCCTTCATGTTCTTTACATAGATTGACTTATGATAAAGCCATGAGGTGATGTACCCGATGATAGCAGCAACCAGCAATAAAGAAAGTATTTCAATGATGGCCACTCCTTTTGTTTGTGCCAAAAGAATAATGAATGTGCTCATGATTTTATTTTATTATGGTTACTACCGTTCTTCTGTTATTTGCTCTTCCTGCTGCTGTATTGTTATCGTCTGCAGGCTCTTTCTCGCCCTTTGATTCAATGATGCTATTCATTGCAGTCATGCCCTTGCTTTCAAAATAATGCAGCACACTTTGAGCCCGCCGGTACCCCAAAGCCTGATTATACGCGTCAGATCCAATTGCATCGGTGTGGCCTGTAAAACTGAGCCTGGCTTGTAGGTTTTGATCCAGGTACGCTTTCGATTCGTGAATATAATTGTCTGTCTGCGCATCTGCATCGAAATCAGATTGGTCAAATGCAAAGTAGATGGCCAGATCCTTAGGGACTGGAGCATTCTCCTGCACTGCAGGCTCAGGGATGGGTTCATCGGCGATGACATCCTCCTGGGTGACCGCCTTTAATTCGATCGTCTGTAGTTCATCACACAATCCTTGTATTTTACATACATAGATATAAGTTGAAAGTGATGACCATGCTATAAATGCTAAAAATCCAATGATTAGAATCTTCATTTCTGTTGATTTATTCTGAAATGGTTTTCACAAAATAAAGGTAAGCCCTACTATTCCCTGATGCGTTACACAATTCCAAAGGAAGATTGCATCATTCACACATTACGTTTTCAAGCTGCATTGAGCTCGCAAACCCGGTTAGTGTCTTCATCAGGATTGCATTTGGCATTCATAGTGGTTCGCATCAGACAACATTCCCGGAAAACCTGTGAATGATGTAACTCTTATTCCTAATTGTGTAATACATGCTCTGACCCGGAGAATTACCTTTAAATGTAATTTTGGGTCATCAAATAAATACAAACTAAAATGATCTATCTATACATTTTAATTCCTGTCATGGTGTTATTGTTGGCCGGGATCAGGATTGTAAGGCCTACCCAACGCGGACTCATGGAGCGTCTTGGAAAATACAACAGTCTGGCTATGCCGGGATTTCACTGGATTATACCGGTTGTCGACAGACTTTATATGGTCAATGTAACTGAACAGATGGTGGATGCCGAGCCGCAGGAGATTATTACAAACGATAATCTGAATGCAAGTGTCGATGCCCAGGTTTACTTCCGGGTGAAGTCTGATGAAGAGAGTGTTAAGGGAGCCATTTACAATGTCAATAATTACACATGGCAGATCGTGAACCTGGCGCGAACCACCCTTCGTAATATCATAGGTACACTTACACTGAAGTCCGCCAACAGTGAACGTGGTAAAATCAATGCCGATCTGTATAAAACCTTGCACACTGAAACCCAGGGCTGGGGTATTGAAATCGTCCGGACAGAGTTAAAGCAAATTGACCCTCCCAGTGACGTTCAGGAAACCATGAATAAGGTCGTAAAAGCTGAAAATGAAAAAATCGCAGCCATCGATTCTGCGACTGCGGCGGAGACAGTTGCCGATGGCGTCAAGCGCGCCAAGATTAAAGAAGCAGAAGGCTTCAAACAATCGAAAATATTACATGCCGAAGGAGAAGCTGAAGCCATCAGATTGGTCAATGAAGCTGCAGACAGGTATTTCATTGGAAATGCACAGTTATTGAGGAAGCTGGAGGCTCTGGAGACGTCACTGGAAAAGAATGCGAAAATAGTCATTCCTACAGGGTCGGAACTGGTTAATGTTATTGGTGAAATGGCAGGTATACTGCCTCTGGAAAGATAACCATATGGGGATCCATAAATGGACAGGTTGAACTCAAAAAAAGTAGCCATCATCGTCGCTCACCCCGACGATGAGACCTTATGGGCCGGGGGGACCATTCTGAGCCATCCTGCCTGGGAGTGTTATATTATCAGTCTTTGCCGGGGAAGCGATGCGGACCGGGCTCCCAAGTTCAGGGAGGCTTTAAAGGAGTTAAGATCGGAAGGAGCCATGGGTGACCTGGATGATGGGCCCGATCAAAGACACCTGGAGGGAGATGAGGTAGAGGAGGCCATTCTGGAATTATTGCCTCTACAATATTATGACCTGGTCATTTCACATCATCCTTCGGGTGAGTACACCCGGCATATCAGGCATGAGGAGACAGGCCAGGCAGTAATCAGGCTCTGGCATTCGGGCAGGATATCTACCGGTGAACACTGGGTATTTGCTTATGAGGACGGGAACAAGGAATATTTGCCGCGACCAGTTCAAACTGCTGCCGGTTATCGAATGCTAACAAAAAGGATCTGGCAGCGAAAGTACAGCATCATTACGGAGACATACGGATTTGAAGACACCAGTTTTGAGGCAAAGACGACACCCCGGGCAGAATCATTCTGGCAGTATTATAATTCTTTTGAAGCCAGAAAACTGATTAAAATCAATGGAACGATCCGATGAAAGTACTGGTTTTATATGATTACCCGCCCTCTCCCGGAGGTCTTGCAACCCAGGGAGATCTCTTATACAGAGGGCTTCTGGAAATGGGTGTTGATGCCCATGCTGCTCATTTTGAATCAGCCCAGGAGAAAGAATGGTACTACCGCTGGTTTGAACCTGATGTGGTGGTTGGTGTGGGTTATTGGGGCCATACCCCTCATCTGGTCCTGCATCCGCAACGGTACGGAGTTAAAGCTGTACCGTGGTTGGTGGCCGATGGGTATATTGCAAATTACCAGGAAATTTTAAATGCACTTCCCCTTATCCTGGTTACCTCCACCTGGGTGAAGGAAATGTATGTGCGCGACGGGATTGATGGAGCTAAAATCAAAGTACTCCCCGTTGGTTGCGATACAGATGCTTTTAAACCCTTTAAAAAGGACGATCCGAAGATCCTGGCAGTCCGTGAAGCCCTGGGTGTTTCACCCGATCAGATCATGGTCCTCACAGTAGGGGGTGATGCTGCATCAAAAGGGGCACAGGAGGTGATGCAGGCACTCGCAGTCAATGATGCCAAATCACCCGACTGGAAATATGTTTGTAAGGTATGGCCACAGCCCCGTACCAAATTACAGAACCTGGCGGATCTGGAATTGGCCACAACCCTGGGGATTGAAAAAAACGTTACCTATGCGACCAACACCATTTCAAGAAATTTTATGCCCTACCTGATGGGGGCATGTGATATTTACGCTGCTCCATCAAGGCTGGAGGGATTTGGAATGCCACAGGTGGAAGCAGGAGCATGTGAAAAACCAGTCATTGGGATCAAAGCCATGGGAATGCTGGATACTCTGGTCCATGGCGAAACTGCCTATCTGGCGAAGATTGCCAGGAAAATTGTCGCCAGCGAGGTGATCCTTGGCGAAGAATCCGGATTCGAAGAGAGTCACAGAATCGTATTCAGTAAACCACGAGAGGTGGATTACCGTGCCAATGTGCATGATATAGCAAAGTATCTTCTGATCCTAATGAAGGATGAATCATTGCGTGAAAAGATGGGGAAAGCAGGCAGAGCGCACGTGGTAGAACATTTCGACTACCGGATCGTTGCTCGCCGGTTTGTTCAGCTCATAAACGATATCATGGGCATAAGCTAATATACATCATGAGGGCCACTGATTGGAGTGAGATAGAATTTGCCAGGGAGGCAGCACTTGAAGTACTTCGGCATAATTCCCACGGGCCCTTTCATGGACTTCCACGAACTGCCGGCTGGGGTTACCCGGAACCTTATACAAGGGATTTATTGTTTTCAATACTGGGCATTGCTGTTTCCGGGGACCAGAAGTTGATGGAGAGCACCCGCAGGGTACTGGTTAACCTGTCGGAGAACCAGTCTGAACGGGGTCATATCCCTTCGATGGTTCACGATGGTGAGAATCGTGGGTCGAGTGATTCAACCCCTTTATTCCTGATGGGAGTAGCCATCTTCAGAACAACTACCGGGGAAAAAAGATTTCTTCAGGAAGCAGTCGAAAAAGCACTCACCTGGATGGAGTATCAAAGTCCAATAGACAGGGTCCTGGTGGCCCAGCAACCCACCAGCGACTGGCGGGATGAACAATGGGTGTTGGGATATGGGCTTTTTGTGAACACCCTGGTTTACAGCTATCTTCGTCTGCTAAAGCAACATAAGCGTGCCGATGATCTGAGAAAGGAGATGGTGCGATTTACCATTACCGGCGGGCAGATGCATCATCATGTCCACGAAGGTCTGGTGCTTAAACATAAGCCCTATTATGCTTTCTGGTCCTATAAAATATACAGCAGCGAAAGGTTCGACCTGTTGGGAAACTCCCTTGCCATGCTTTCAGGGATTGCATCTCCAACGCGGACTTCACAAATGATATCGTGGATCGAGAAAGAATGCGCAGGGATGAGGGAAAAAGGTGAACTGGCCATTGATGTGCCGCCTAATTTCTTTCCATTTGTGAAACCTGGAGATCCAGACTGGAGGGAGAGATATTCAGAATATAACAAGCCTGGAGAATACCATAACGGGGGCATCTGGCCTTTTATTTGCGGTTTATATGTGGCAGCACTGGTGGGTGCAAAAAAGTACAGTCTTGCAGGGGAAAAACTACTGGAACTGACCCATGCGATCAAGGTCTCAACCTCAGAGAAAGTTGATTTTGGATTTAATGAATGGCTGAGGGCCAGGGACGGAAAGCCAGCGGGCCAGGACTGGCAGAGCTGGAGTGCAGCGATGTACCTCTATGCCGTAAAATGCGTTGAAGAAAAAAGAACCCCCTTCTTTGAGGAGATGCGGGGAGAACATATTAGGAATGTGTGATTTATATAAATCTTTAAAAGAAATATGTAATATTTTCTATAGAGTTTAGATTATTTTTATACAAGCGGAATACAGTCCTTTTTAAAAAATAGAAATCATGTATACCAATGTACAAGGCTTCAGGAAAGGGAAGAAAGAAATAATCAGGCGAAAATACCCAACTATTTCCGATAAAGATCTGAACTTCAAAGAAGATAAGAAAAAAGAAATAGTAGAATTGCTGGAGTATGAGCTTGGAAGAACAAAAGAAGAGTTACGCAATATTATAGCTGCGTTATAATTACCTGCGAGTCCATGGGCATCAATAATTTTGCTTTGTCACACTGCAAATAAAATATACAATAAGCTTGAAAACAAATAAGAGAATAAAAGTTCTGATAGCTCTGGATTACGATCCAACTGCACAGAAAGTGGCAGAAACCGGTTATTCATTTGCCAGGGCAATGGATGCCGAAGTAATTTTGCTGCACGTTATATCGGATCCGGTTTATTATGCTTCACCGGAATATTCACCAGTCATGGGATTTACCGGTTACATGGACATGGGACCATTGACACTGGATAGCGTGGAAGGCCTGAAGAAAGCATCTCATAATTATCTATTATTAATAGCTCAGCACCTTAAAGATGAATCCATTAAAGTCCTTGTAAAAGAAGGTGATTATGCTGCAACAATATTGGAGACAGCAGCAACCCTTCATGCAGATGCTATTGTTATAGGCACTCATAGCAGGAAGTGGTTGGAAAAAATATTGATGGGCAGTGTATCGGAAGAGGTTTTAAGTCAATCCGCCATACCGCTGTTCATCATCCCGACTAAAAAACAGTAGTAAATACATATCAATCACTTAAAAAACTTTAGACATGGCAAGATTATTATTGATCATTGGGTTAATTCTGATCGTCCTTTGGTTGCTGGGTTTTTTCGCGTTTCATATTACCACACCAGTTCTTCATGCGCTCATTGCTGTTGGGATTATTCTGGTCCTCCTCGATTTGTCAAACAGTAGGAGAGGATGGTGGTGATTGGTCTGATTTATAGTGGACGGTTAAGAATTTTCTGATATACATCCAGGTAACCATCAATCATTTTTTCTCTGCTGAATGTTGTGGAAGCCCACTCCATGCAATCTCTGCGGTCAATAAATGCAATACTATTAACGGCATCCACAGCTTCTTCAACGTTGTTTACCAGGAAGCCGGTTTTACCATCCAGAATAAGCTCAGGCATAGATCCCCTGTTGAACGCAATGACAGGTGTCCCGCATATCATGGCTTCAACCACACTGAGGCCAAAGGGTTCTTCAAAACCGATGGGATGCAGAAGAGCAAAAGCTTCACCCATAAGCCTGTTGCGTTCGACAGGTCCGGAATTGCCCACATATACGATATCCTGATTATCTATATGCGGATCCACCTTTTGGGCAAAGTATTCCTGATCCTGAATCAGACCGGAAATAATCAACTTTCTGTTTGATTTTTTTGCAATTTTGATGGCCTCAGAGACCCCTTTTTCGGGATGGATCCTTCCAAAAAACAACAGATTTTCACCCGATTCAGCATTGAAGCTAAACTCCCTTGTATCAATGCCGTTGTATACGGTTGTAATATAACTGAGTTCCGGGCTGCGGTCCGAATTGCTGATGGAAACATAGTAACTGCTACGGTTGTATTTCTTATAGACTGGAATAATTTTTGGAGAAGAAAAGCCATGAATCGTAGTAACCATGGGTGTTTTGATCAGACGAGAATAACTCAGCGGCAGAAAATCAAAATTGTTGTGGATGATATCATAATGATGGGCCTGTTCCATTAAATGACTGATATGAAGGCACTCAGCTACTTTGGGATCAACCTCCGGATGTTCGGCATAGGGGAGATCACAGACCGAAACCAGCCTGCCACCGGTAATTGAATCGCCTGATGCAAATAAGCTTACCTCAATACCCCGCTCAACCAATCCTTCTGCAATGTTTGAAGATACCTGTTCCCAGGGGCCATATTTTCGGGGAGGTGTCCTCCAGGCGATGGGTGACAGGATGGCTATTTTCATGGGATGGATATTGACAAGTAAGCACTTCTAGTCATGCTTGTAGAATTCTTCATAGGCCTGCAAAACCGTTAAATGAGAGATCAAATAGGCCAATGAGCTTTCAGCTCCCT
>CAYVRK010000078.1:0-7451 GCA_964453785.1 uncultured Bacteroides sp. | reverse complement strand
TCCGGGTTTTGACCGGGGAAACAATCAACAGCTATGTGAAAAGGATCCGCTTGCAGAAAGCAGCAAGCATGTTGCTTAACGATCTTGAAAGATCCGTGGAGGAAATAGCCGCCCTGTGTGGTTTTAACAGCACTGCCGTGTTCTGCAGGGCCTTCAGGGATCACTTTGGTACAAATACCACCGATTTCAGAAAAAACAATCCATACCAGGAAAGCAAGAACAGTCAATCCGATGGCAAGCATGGTCAATCCCGTGAGCACCAGGTCCAGTACATTAGCGATGATATTATGAACCAAAATCGCAATGTAAAAATGGAAGCAAACATTCAGGTAAAAGAGATGCCGGCCATGGACCTGGTCTATTGCAGGCATGTGGGCGCGTTTGACCAGATCAGTGGTGCCTACGAAAAACTGTTTAAATGGGCAGGTCCCAGGGGCTTGCTTAAATTCCCCGAAACCAAAACCGTCACTGTGTATCATGATGATCCCAAGGTGGTGGATTTGGCTAAACTACGGCAGAGTGCATGCATCACCGTGGATGAGGGGGTGAAAACCGAAGGGGAATTCGGAAAGATGCACGTACCGGGAGGCAAATATGCGGTTGGGAGCTTCGTAGTGAAACCACATGAATTCAGTGATGCATGGGATGCTGTCTGCAGGTGGCTGGCCGACAGCGGTTACCAGCCTTCAGACGGTTATCCCTACGAATACTACCCAAAGGAGCATGAACCCGGGAATCCACCCGTTTTCACAGTGGACATCTGCGTTCCCGTAAAACCGTTATAAGATTCCTTGCCAGGGGTACATTATCAGGGATGTTTATGAGGAAGCCTATAAATTTTTGACTACAAAAATTAGCTTCGCTGAGCTCGCAAGCTCGGTTTTCAGCGACGAATAAACCATCCCTGATAAATGCACTTTCCTAGTTGAGCTCCGGAAGCCGCCCGGGAGTCCATGGGGCCTTGAGTGCTTCCAGCCGGCTGTCCAGCACTTTGATCTCATCCACGACTTTCTCCAGTTTGGCCAATACAGGCGGAAACTCCTCTTTCAGTATGGAAAGCTGATCTTTCTCAGTCCTGGTCACATCTGATGTGGATCCGTAGTGAGTATAGATCATTTCACTGAGCCGGTCATTTAAAGGCATCGGCATGGGAGGCAACTCCTCTGAACTGGCTTTTGCCTCAGGACCGTTGAACGCGTAGTCGATATCCTTTAACCTTGCTTCAAGTTCATTGACCTTTTCACTCAAATCAACGCCGGCACCGGGAGTCTGAACCAGGGCTTTTTTGATGGAAGCCAGTTTGGTCAACTGCTCCTGAACGAGCCTCTGGGAACCGGACATGACCCTGGAATATTCTGAGACTTCGTTCTGGAATTCAACCAGGGCTCCGAAATCCCTGGTCTGCAATGTGGCATCCTGGAGCAGCTTTGCTTCAAACTTTACCGGGTCAACAAGCTTTGTGACTTCACCGCCGGCCACCATATGCAATCCAACACTGTATCCTCCGGGCATGGCAAGGAGACCACTTCCACTGCCCCTTCGGCCTCCGGATGATGTACTGGTTGAGATGGGCCGTGTTGAGGGATAGCGCAGGTCCCAGGTGATGCGGTTTACTCCCTTGGATGCATTTTTTGTTAGCTTCCTGATGGGATTCCCGGATTCGTCGTAAATGGTGAAGACCAGCTCAGGAGCCTCCTCAGACTCCTCCTTGCGCAACTGTTCCCTGGTAGGCTGCGGAATGGGCTGTTTCTTTTCGAAAAGCTCCTTCTCAATCTCATGCCGCTCTTCTTTCAGGGTTTTGGGGACCTCCTTGATGAAATAGGTAAATGTGGCACCGAATTCAGGATTTTTTGAACTGTAAAATGTGGATCCCTGTCCATATTTCCCCCCTGTCTGGATGAACATCAGTGCATCGGCCACCGGGAAAATGGTTGCATCCTGGTCCAGGATGGACTTGTTCCTGGCCAGTTCCCTGAGTGGCGTATAATCATCCAGAATATAAAATCCCCTTCCAAAAGTTGCCACAACCAGGTCATTTTCATTCTCCTGGATCATCATGTCTCTCACACTGATGGTAGGCATTCCGGAAGTAAACTTGGTCCAGGCCTCTCCACCATCTATGCTGAAGAAAAAACCAAATTCTGTACCGGCAAACAGGAGACCCGGTACTTCCGGATCCTGCTCAATGGAGTGGACGGTTCCATTCTCCGGCAGGTTTCCAGATATGGAGACCCAGCTAAAACCTTTGTCGGAACTTTTCATCACGTAAGGCTTGAAATCGTCCCGCTTCCGGTTGTCAAAGGTGGCATAAACCACATTGGCATCGAACCGGTCGGCAAGCAGGTCGCTCACATAGGTATATTCCGGAACACCGGGGAAGGTTTGGATTTTCCTCCAGTTTACACCACCGTCGGGAGTAACCGATACCACACCATCGTCGGTTCCCACATACAGCAGGTTCTCATCGAGCCTTGACTCAGAAATGGAAACACCGGTTCCCCATAGGCTTGTAGATACATCCTTCACCACAGCGTCATAACTCCAGAAATGGTCCATTACAGGCCAGCTGTTGCGGTCAACTCCCGAAGTCAGATCCTCACTGATCACCTCCCAGGAGTTACCCCTGTCTTCGGACCTGAACACTTTGTTTGCCATCATATAGATCCTGGTATTGGAGTGGTTGCTAACAATAAGCGGTGTATTCCAGTTCCATTTGTACGTGTCCTCTCCCTGCCTGGGTGTTGGTCTTATTCTAATGCTTTCTCCGCTTTTCCGGTCATACCTGCTCACGTTTCCATACTGTGATTCACAATAGACAATGTTGGGGTCTTTGGGATCCACTGCTGCCCAGAATCCGTCTCCGCCCTGTATGTCCTGCCACGCTTCATTGGTCACCCCGTCTGAACACTTGTTCTGGGAAGGGCCTCCGAGGGTATTGTTGTCCTGTGTTCCCCCGTACACATTGTAAAAAGGAACTTCATTGTCCACAAAAACCCTGTAAAATTGTGTTACAGGAAGATTTGATTTGAAGAGAAAGGTCTCTCCCATGTCAAAGGTTTCATAGACCCCGCCATCACCTCCGATCAGGTAATGACCGGTATCATCGGGATCGATCCACAATGCATGGTCGTCCACATGCCTGCCGTCGGTACTGATGTTGTTCCATGTCTTTCCACCGTCCAGGGTTACTTTGGATACGGTCTCCATGGAGTAAACCTTATCTACATCCACCGGATCGCAATAGATCTCATTGTAATACTGTCCGCTGCTGTTATAGTCGCTCATCTTTTCCCAGGATGCACCACGGTTCACCGAGCGGAAAAATCCGCCCTTGTCTTCAGCAGCCTCCATAATCAGGTAGACCACATTCCGGTTGGCCGGGGAAACAGCAATTCCCATACCCCCGATATGTACTTCCGGTAATCCCTTTATGGACTTGACCCAGGTCTCACCACCATCGGTTGAACGGTAAAAAGCCGACTCAGGACCTCCGCCGATCTTTGTGAACACATGCCTTCTGCGCTGCTCGCTGGTGGCATACATCACATCGGGGTCACAGGGATCCATGATCACATTGTTGACTCCTGTATGCTCGCTGATCTCCAGGACTTTCTTCCAGGTCTCACCGCCATCCGTTGTTTTGTATAATCCCCTGTCTCCGCCAGGGCCCCATACGGAACCTTCAGCTGCAACAAAAACAGTATTTGAATTGCGGGGATCCACAACGATGCCTCCAATTTGCCTTGATTCTTTCAGCCCCATGTTCTTCCAGGACTCTCCCCCGTCTTCTGTCTTGTATACACCGTCACCATAGGCCAGTGCACGCTGGTGGTTGTTTTCACCGGTACCAAGCCAGACCAGGTTGGGATTATTGGGATCCATGGTGATCACACCGGTGGAATAGGAATCGTATTTGTCAAATACGGGTTTAAAAGTTGTTCCATTGTTGGTGGTCTTCCACACATTCCCCGAAGCAATGGCCACATACCATTCACTCTGGTTCTCCGGGTTAACAGCAAAATCAGCAACGCGTCCCGAGGTAAGGGCCGGTCCGATGGAGCGCCATTTTAACCCCGAAAGTGTTTTGGAAGCAATACCCTCTGTCTGCTCCTCCTCCCCTTTCTTATCCTTCTCTTTTGCATAAAGGGCAAAGGAGTTTGAGCAAGTGATCCCCAGAATAATCATTGATACCAGGAGTGCCCTGGCGGGTGGAAAATTTTTCATTATCGTTTAGGTTTGTTTGGGTTTTGAGGGGATGAAAGTAACCATTTCCGATGAAATTCAGGAATCTTCTTTTATGTTATAAAAGACTACTTTTGCTCAAAACCAAGCTTATGTTTGATACCATTTTAAACCACAGAACCATCCGGAAATACACCGCTGATCCCATCCCCAATGCGATCCTGGAATACATTCTTGAGGCAGGGACGCGTGCTTCAACCACAGGCAACATGCAGGTATATTCCATTGTGGTGACCACCGATCCGAAAATCAAGGAGGAGTTGTCACCCTGCCACTTCGACCAGCCCATGGTCAGGGAAGCCCCCGTTGTAATTACCTTTTGTGCTGATTTCAACCGGTTTAGCAAATGGTGCAGATTAAGGAATGCCGAACCCGGTTACGACAATTTCCTCTCCTTTGTTACGGCAGCCATCGATGCTTTGCTTGTGGCTCAAAATGTATGCGTAGCCGCTGAAGATGCGGGACTTGGAATCTGCTACCTGGGTACAACAACCTATATGGCCGGAAAGATTATCGAAGTACTTGATCTGCCCCCCGGAGTGGTCCCGGTTACCACAGTCACCATCGGCTATCCGGATGAGCATCCCGGAGTGACTGACAGATTGCCCCTGGAAGCAGTCGTTCACAGGGAAAAATACAGGGATTATTCCGAAACCGACATCAACAATCTCTACCGGGAAAAGGAGTTGATCAACAGTTATCAAGAATTTGTCAAAGAGAATAACCTGCAGACCCTTGCACAGGTTTTTACGGATGTTCGCTACAAGAAATCAGATAATATTCTGTTTTCCAATTCATTATTAGAAGTATTGGAAAAGCAGGGGTTCATGAATCATCAACAATAACAGGCTGTTCATAAAACATTTCCCTGTAAGATGGGTTTTACTCGGGTGAAGGAGATTTTTTTGTTATAAGATATATTCTATATTTGTAGGATATCAGAATCTGGAAAAAATAATTGCCATGAAAAGAGCTGTAATCATACTCGCACTTGTATTTGCTGCAGGAATACTACTGAGTTCATGCAACAAGCATACATGCCCGGCATACAGCCAGGTTGACACTGAGCAAACAGAGCATGCAGGATAGTACCCGGCTGGATTTCTGATTGTTTATAGTGAAGATTTACCCCCGGTAAATCTTTTTTTTTGTCCGTGCATCAACAATCCCCTGTTGATTTCGTTACTTTTGTAAAGCGGCACAGCTGATTCTCAATGAGAAGGTATCTGATACTTGTTATGGTCATTTGTTCATTCCCTCTCTCACTTCTGAGCCAGGGGGACATCGATGAACAGAGACATACCCTTTTCCGGGATGAGAGCACCTTCGGAGCCTTCCTCAATTCCAACGGATTTGGCATCAACTACCGCTATGGATTTTACCGCAATGCCAAAAACCAGTTTATCGTTGATGCCGACCTGACTTATGTGAAGCATCCCAAAGAGGTTAAAACTCAGGTAGCCTATGAATACAGTACACGCAGGTACGTTTACGGGAAGGAGAACCTGTTCTGGGAACTGAAGGGGATGGCCGGCTGGCAAAAAGAGCTTTACCGGAAGTATGACAAAAATGGTATCTCTGTCCGATTATTCTATGCCGGGGGTTTCTCCCTGGGATTTCTCAAACCCATCTATTATGAAGTTTACTCTTTCTCTGCCATTGGTGAAGCTATTTCACGTGATTATTTGAAATTTGATGCCGCCATACACCAGACTCAGATCGGTGGACGGGGCTCCTTTTTTAAAGGATTTGATGAGCTGAGTCTTGTCCCCGGAATCACAGGCAAAACAGGGCTCAGTTTTGAGTACAGCCAGCGTGATGCAGTGATCCATGCACTGGAAGCCAGTGTGAGTCTTACTGTGTACCCCAAGGAAATTCCCATTATGGCTACTGACTACAATAACTTCCTGTTTTTCAACCTGTCAGTCGGATACAGGTTTGGAAATATTCGGGACATCAGCGAGGCAGCAAGGGCCAAGTCCAGAAAAGACCGAAGAAAGGAGAGAAAGACTCAGGATCCGGGTATTCCCTATCCCGTATTATAAGAAAACATGAAATAGAAAAATTGACCCATTTGGTTTTTTGCCAATTTGATATTATTGCTTAAATTCGCACTCCTGTTATTCAAAAAACGGAATTAATCGTAATCATTTAATAATTAAAAACATGGGAAAAATTAAAGTTGGTATTAATGGATTCGGCCGCATCGGCAGACTGGTTTTCAGGGTTGCTGCGGATATGCCAAATGTGGAAGTTGTTGGAATCAATGACCTGATCGACGTGGACTATATCGCATATATGCTAAAATATGACTCTACTCACGGACGTTTCAACGGAACCGTAGACGTAAAAGACGGATTCCTCGTTGTTAATGGTTCCAAAATCAGGGTCACAGCTGAAAAGAATCCGGCAGACCTGAAATGGGATGCAGTGGGTGCTGAGTATATCGTTGAATCCACCGGACTTTTCCTCACCAAAGAGAAGGCCCAGGGACACATCGACGCCGGAGCAAAAAAAGTAATCATGTCTGCTCCTTCCAAGGACGACACCCCCATGTTCGTAATGGGCGTGAACCACAAGAAATACTCCAGCGATATGAACTTCGTTTCCAATGCTTCATGTACCACCAACTGCCTGGCTCCGATTGCCAAGGTACTGAATGATAAATTCGGTATTATTGAAGGCCTGATGACAACAGTTCATGCCACCACTGCCACGCAGAAAACAGTAGATGGCCCTTCCATGAAAGACTGGAGAGGCGGACGCGGTGCAGGACAAAACATCATTCCTTCCTCAACCGGAGCCGCCAAAGCGGTTGGCAAAGTTATTCCTGAACTGAACGGTAAACTGACAGGTATGGCTTTCAGGGTTCCCACCCCCAATGTATCAGTTGTTGACCTTACCGTACGCCTGAACAAGGGAGCTTCCTATAAGGAGGTATGTGCTGCCATGAAAGAGGCCAGCGAAGGTGAACTGAAAGGTGTACTTGGTTACACCGAAGAGGCCGTTGTATCAACAGACTTCCTTGGTGAGAGCTGCACATCCATCTTCGATGCAGGTGCCGGAATCGGATTGAACGACAACTTCGTAAAAGTTGTGAGCTGGTATGACAACGAAATGGGATACTCCCTCAAGGTTGTTGAACTGCTTATACACATGAGCAAAGTGGACAACGCATAAGCCATAGCATCATCTTTATCCCAGGGGGG
>CAYVRK010000077.1:2515-8174 GCA_964453785.1 uncultured Bacteroides sp. | reverse complement strand
ATCCCGATATTGCGTGCCTGGATCAGATCGCACTGGATTACGATGTGATCATCTTCAAACATTGTTTTCCTGGAGCAGAGATTTTAGCGGATGATGGCAATCCGTCGGTTGCCTCGGCAGTAAAAACAATCAACAACTATAAGTTGCAATACAGGGCCCTGAGGGACTTGATGGACACTTTCCCTGATAACAAGTTCATTGTCTGGACCTTGGTTCCTTTGCACCGCCTTGCCACAAATGTTGAAGATGCTGCCCGTGCAAGGGAATTTGTTGATTGGGTGAAAACAGTTTGGCTTGCTGAAGACGGGAAGTCTCATCCCAATATTTATATATTTGACTTTTACGGATATGCAGCAGAAAGTGCAGCGGAACCAGCCAATGGACTGGTGAATTGTCTGCGATATGAATATGAGCAGGACCATGATGGAAGTGACTCTCATCCCAATGTGCTGGCCAATGAAACCATCGGTCCGCTCTTTGCAGAATTCATTGTCAACACCATCGAAGATTCAGAACCTGTTGCCGCAGGGGAAGCTGAACCGGACCCTTATTCCAGGGACCAGCTGTTATTTTTCCCGAACCCGTCAAAGGGAGATATTTTCATTGAAATGAATGAACCATCCGACAGATTTAATATTGAGATTATTTCTTCCAGCGGAAAAACTGTTCACCAGGAGGTTTTAAATCTTAAAGAATCCTGTATGCCTTTGGATATGGGTCATCTTGAGAACGGGGTATACATGATCCGGTTATACAACGATGAAAGGAATTTCCAGGGCAAGCTTGTTCTAGCACACTGAGCACTGAGCACTGAGTACTGAGTACTGAGTACTGAATATTTAGTACTGACCGCTGTGCACGATCTGATGGCCCAGCAGCCGGTCGTATCTGGTGCCGGGAGGGCGGTGGTAAAAAAGGACCAGGTATTCATCTTCTGTTTCGTAGAAGGAGCCTTCGATTTCAGCCACGTCAAACTGCTCCGAGAGGGCCGGAAGGAAGAGGTACCTGTAGTTGTATACCCCCTGTTTAAGCAACAGTGATTTGACATAGGCACCCTCTTCTTCCCTGTATTCCATGCGGTTCTGGTCGTTGAACTGCCAGTTGGTGAGTGCCCCTGTGAGGTAAACCGAGCCGTCAAGGGGAACCGGCATGTTGAGCCTGAAATGCACAAATACATAGTCTGCATCCACACCCGGATCCTGGCCTCCTTCACTCTGGATGTGGAATTTTCCGTTGATGTCCTCCTTGAAGAGGTAAACATAGGGGAGATTGGGCTCGTCCGGTTTCAGCTCGAAATGGAAGCAGGAGTTGATAAAGTCGATCCGCTGCACATAATAGGTAGGAGTGTGGGTGTTCTTGGTATCGAAAAACCGGTATTCGTTGCCACCCGGGAAGATATTCTCTTCCATGTAGTCATAGACCAGTTCTCCCGGATTGACCATGGATGGGTGGAGCGGACCGACAGCCATGTCCCACTGTCCGTTCTGAAAAACCATGGCAGTGGTCTCCGAAAAGGGATCGTCGATGGAGTACCCTGGATGCCGGACGGTAAAATCAACTTCGTGGCAGCAGCCCTGGAATTTCTGGAGGACGGGGATGGCAGCCTTTGCCTCTATGTTGACCAGACCCTCGGTGACCATGAACCGGCGGGTGAATACCACATCTTCCGGATCCCAGTCCCGGTACACCACCAGCAGGTAGTTTCCCGAAACAGTCAGCTGTGAATTTTCATTGGGGATCACGAGGGTGTGATGCAGGTAAGAGGTATATGTATTGAAAGAGGGTACGCCGCCCGGGACCTCATTCTGCGGATATCCCTCCAGGTACTCCATTTCGCTGAGGTCGGAAAGGGTCCAGTCGGCATTGCAGTGGAGTACCTTATACAACAGGGTGGCATCGCCTCCCGAGAGATCATCAAATTCCAGCACCAGGGGGACATCTTCCTTCAGGCGGACCACCGGGTAACTGAGTTGCCAGCCTTCCCGGTAAAGCTGGATGGTCCGGATGGTCGGTTCAAGCACCACTTCCCTGAGGACACCGTCAGCACCCTCGTAGGGTAACTGACATTGCACAGGCGGGATGCTGACATATATCAGGATAATGCATGCTACAAACAGCAGGTTGTTTTTCATGGATTCCATTTTAAAATATGTTGACCGGTTGAAAAGCAGCAAGAACCGTACCCGGATTTGATTTGGCAGTAGGGACCATAAAACATTCCCTTTAAATATGTGAATATATACAAATCTAGATTTTCAAATATTTTATCGCCGGTCAGGTTTGTGGGTTCACAAAAATAGCTATTTTTATAAATTCTTTTACTGTTACATAGTTCACAATGACAGAGGTAATTAAGATTAAAAAGGGCCTGGATATCCACATGAACGGAGAGGCCGAAAAAATTTATGTAAAAGCCCCGAGGGCCAAAACCTACGCGGTTAAACCGGTAAACTGGCACGGCCTCACACCCAAGATCATTCCCAAACTATGTGATCCCGTCAAGGTGGGAACCCCCATCTTTTATGACAAGTATCATCCTGAGGTAAAATTTACCTCACCGGTAAGCGGAATCCTTCTTTCCATCAACAGGGGCGATCGGAGGAGGATCATCGAGGTCACCGTCGAGGATGACGGCAAGGATACCTCTGAGACTTTCCTGCAGGGAGAACCTGCCACCCTGACACGGGAGCAGATTGTGGAGAACCTGCTGGAAAGCGGGCTCTGGCCCATGATCCGCCAGAGGCCCTATGGAGTGATCGCACAGTCCGGCCAGGTGCCCAAATCGATCTTTATCTCTGCATTTGATACATCGCCCCTGGCCCCTGACTTCGATTTTGTGTTGAAGGATCTGGAAGAGGATTTCCAGTGGGGGGTCAATGCATTGAAGAGACTGACCCGGGGGAAGGTCCACCTGAACCTGGACGGACGCTATCCTTCGGTCCGGACCCTAAGTTCCATCGAAGGGGTTGAGATCAACAGATTCAAGGGTCCGCACCCGGCCGGAAATGTGGGTGTTCAGATCCATCACCTGGATCCCATCAACAAAGGTGAGCTGGTGTGGGTGGTTCAGCCCCAGGATGTGGTGACCATCGGCAGATTGTTCAAGACAGGGAAATATGATCCATCGGTGGTGGTGGCGCTGACCGGTTCCCGGGTCGAAAAGCCGGTATATTTCAAGACCATCCGCGGAGCGGCGGTTGCACCTTTGCTGGAAGGGCAGCTGAAACCGGGAGAGAGCCGTGTGATCAGTGGCAATGTGCTCGACGGTTCCAGGATCGATGCAGAGAAGGGGCATGTGGGTTTCCTGGATTCTCAGCTGACCGTGATCCCTGAAGGGAACTATTACGAGTTGTTCGGATGGATTCTCCCCGGATTTAAAAAGGCATCCTTTGCCAGGTCGTTTGCTTCCACCTGGCTCACGCCCCATAAGAAATTTGACATGGATACCAACTACCACGGAGGTAAAAGGACTTTTGTGATGAGCGGTGAATATGAGAAGGTAGTTCCCATGGACATCTTTCCAGTGCATCTGATCAAGAGCATCCTGGTGAATGATATCGATAAGATGGAGCAGCTGGGCATCTATGAGGTGGTTGAGGAGGATCTGGCCCTTTGTGAATACATCTGCACTTCAAAAATCCCGGTCACCAAAATACTCAGGGACGGGCTCAGCGCACTGCGCAAGGAAATGGAAGACTAAACTTATACCTAATATATACTTATGAGTTCTTTACGAAGATTTGTAGATAAGATCAAACCCCCGTTTGAGAAGGGGGGAAAGCTTTATATTTTCCACGCAGGGTTCGAAGCCATCGAGACTTTTCTCTTTGTGCCGAACAGGACCACCCAGGGACGGGTTCATATCAGGGACGCCAACGACATGAAACGCACCCTGATCCTTGTGATGATTGCCATGGTGCCTGCCCTGTTGTTTGGAATCTGGAATACAGGCTTCCAGCACTTTCTGGCCCTGGGGGTGGAAGCAGGTTTCTGGCAGATGGTATGGTTCGGATTCCTGAAGGTACTGCCACTCTTTATCGTTTCCTATGCGGTGGGCCTGGGAATCGAAATTGCCTTTGCGCAGATGCGCAAAGAAGAGGTGGCCGAAGGTTTTTTTGTTTCAGGCATGCTGATCCCCATGGTGATGCCGGCCGATGTACCGCTTTGGATGGTGGCTGTGGCCACCGTTTTTGCAGTTGTGATCGGGAAAGAGGTTTTCGGCGGAACCGGCATGAATATTCTGAATCCTGCCCTGGTGGCCAGGGCCTTTCTCTTTTTTGCCTATCCCGGCCAAATGTCGGGCGAAAAGGTTTGGATCGCGGGACTGACCGACGGAACAGGCGTGGTGGACGGTTTTTCGGGTTCAACCATCCTGGGACAGGCCGCGCAGAATACCACTACATTTGTAAACGGACTGGGTGAAACCTATTCGTCCTGGGACATGTTCCTGGGGACCATCCCCGGATCCATCGGGGAAACTTCTACCCTGGCCATTCTGATCGGGGCGGTGATACTGATCCTCACCGGTGTGGGAAGCTGGAAAGTTATTGTATCGGTATTTGCCGGCGGTCTCACCATGGGACTTCTGCTGAATGCTTTCGCGGTGAACGAATTTATGGCCCTGCCCTTCTGGGAGCACATGATCCTGGGGGGATTTGCATTTGGTGCCGTATTCATGGCCACCGACCCTGTCACTGCTGCCCAGACCGAGAGGGGCAAATGGATTTACGGATTCCTCATCGGACTGCTGGCCATCCTGATCCGGGTGCTGAATCCGGCCTATCCTGAAGGGGTCATGATGGCCATCCTGCTGATGAATGTCTTTGCTCCGCTGATCGACCACTATGTGGTTGAGGGCAATATCCGCAGGAGATTGAAAAGAGCTAAAGTAACTGCAAACTAATATCATAGAAACGGGCATGAGAAGTTTTAGCAATACATACATATTTGTCTTTTCGCTGATCATGGTAACGATCGTGGCGGTGCTGCTTTCATTCGTTGCCTTGCAACTGAAACCCCGCCAGGAGATGAACGTCCAGATCGAAAAGAAACAGGACGTACTGAGGTCCCTGGGGAAGGCTGAGAAGGTGAATGAGGCAGCCGATAAGAACAGCTACATCAATGCGGAGTTTGACCAGTTTATCACGGAATCCTATGTGGTGGATTATCAGGGGAACAGGGTTGATGCTGATGCCTTCCAGGTGATGCTCAATCTGGCTGTTGAGATCCGGAAGCCCCGTGAAGAGAGAAACTATCCGGTTTTTGTATACTCCGGCAACGGCGGTGATAAGAAATACGTGGTACCCGTGCGCGGCAAGGGACTGTGGGGTCCCATCTGGGGAACCATTGCCCTGGATTCCGACCTGAACACCATTTCCGGGGCAGTCTTCGACCACAAGGGAGAAACCCCGGGTCTGGGCGCCGAGATCAGTACCGGGTGGTTCCAGGCACCATTTGCCGGAAAGACCATCTTCGATGAAAACGGAAAATTCGTTTCCATTGAAGTAGCCAAAGGAGGAGCCGATCCTTCCAACAAGCACCAGGTCGATGCCATTTCCGGGGGTACCATTACCTCCAAGGGGCTGGAAGCGATGCTGGCAGACTGTCTGGAAGGTTATGTGGCCTATTTTAAATCTTTAAAATCAAGTAATTAACGCGC
>CAYVRK010000077.1:0-2415 GCA_964453785.1 uncultured Bacteroides sp. | reverse complement strand
CTTGGGAAAAGCAACCCGATCACCATCCAGGTACTGGGGGTATGTTCGGCACTGGCAGTGACCGTGAAACTGAAACCATCCATCGTGATGGCCCTTTCGGTGATGGTGGTGCTGGCCGTTTCCAACGTGGTGATCTCCCTGATGAGGAAGATGGTGCCCCCGCGGATACGGATCATTGTCCAGCTGGTGGTCATTGCCACCATGGTGATCGTGGTGGACCAGGTACTGAAAGCCTATGCTTATGATGTAAGCAAGCAGCTTTCAGTTTTCGTGGGACTGATCATTACCAACTGCATCATCATGGGGCGCCTGGAGGCCTTTGCCCTGGGAAACAAACCCTGGCCATCCTTCCTGGACGGACTGGGGAATGCAGCGGGTTACGGATTGATCCTTATTCTCGTGGCATTTTTCAGGGAGCTGCTTGGTTCAGGAACCTTGCTGGGCTACAAGGTTATTCCCCAGGCGTTTTACGATGCCGGGTATATGAACAACGGGATGATGATCCTTCCGCCCATGGCCCTGGTGGTGGTGGGAATCTTCATCTGGATACAGCGATCCAGGAACAAGGACCTGATCGAGAATTAAAGCTGCTTATTGATCAACAACTAGAAAACTTACACCATGGAAAACCTGGTCAACATATTTGTCAAATCCATCTTCATAGACAACATGATCTTTGCCTATTTCCTGGGCATGTGTTCGTACCTGGCCGTTTCGAAAACGGTCAAGACCTCCACAGGCCTGGGGATAGCCGTGGTCTTTGTACTTGGATTTACCGTTCCCGTCGACTTCCTTCTGGAGAAATTTGTTCTCAAAGCAGGAGCGCTCCAATGGCTCAGCCCGGGCCTTGCGGATGTGGACCTGAGCTTCCTCTCTTTTATCATGTTTATCGCCGTGATCGCATCGATGGTCCAGCTGGTGGAGATGGTTATTGAGAAGTTCGCGCCGTCCCTCTATACTTCCCTTGGTATTTTCCTTCCCCTGATTGCTGTGAACTGTGCCATTTTGGGAGGATCGCTTTTCATGCAGGAAAGGGAGTATGCAAACATTGCCGAAGCCACCGTATTCGGACTTGGATCGGGCGTGGGCTGGTTCCTGGCCATCGTGGGTATCGCGGCCATCAGGGAGAAGATCAAGTACTCCAATGTACCGGCACCGCTCAGGGGACTGGGGATTACCTTTATCATTACCGGATTGATGGGAATTGCTTTTATGAGTTTTATGGGTATCAAACTTTAACACTATGATTTTTCTCACCTCCACAGCCACAATTATTCTGATCAGCATCGGGGTATTCCTTTTCGTGATCCTCCTGCTGGTGGCCATGTTGCTTTATGCCAGGGCTAAACTGACCCCCCAGGGTGATGTGCAGCTGAAAGTGAACGACAAAGAGTTTACCGTGTCGCCGGGTTCGACCGTGCTGAGCACCCTGTCGAACAATGGTATTTTCCTGCCATCAGCCTGTGGAGGAGGGGGTACCTGCGGAATGTGCAAATGCCAGGTGCTGGAAGGAGGGGGGTCCATACTTCCCACCGAAACCGGTTTCTTTACCCGGAAAGAGCAGCAGCAGCAATGGAGACTGGGCTGTCAGGTGAAGCTCAGGGAGGACATGACCATCCAGATTCCGGAAGAGGTCATGGGCATCAAGAAATGGGAGTGCGAGGTGGTTTCCAACCACAACGTGGCCACCTTCATCAAGGAGTTCGTGGTCAGGCTTCCCGAAGGCGAAAAACTCAACTTCAAATCGGGCGGCTATATCCAGATCGATGTACCCAGGCTGGAGGTGGATTTTTCCAAGGATGTGGATGTGGAGGAAAGGTTCCGCGATGAGTGGGACAAGTACAGCATGTGGGCCCTGCGTATGAAGAACCCGGAGGAGACCTACAGGGCCTATTCCATGGCCAACCACCCTGCCGAAGGGAACATCGTCATGCTGAATATCCGCATCGCCACACCCCCCTGGGATGTGAGCCACGGACGCTTCAAAAATGTGAATCCGGGGATTTGCTCCTCCTATATATTCTCCCGCAAGCCGGGCGACAAGGTGACCATTTCGGGACCCTACGGGGAGTTCTTCATCAAGGATACCAAGAACGAGATGGTCTATGTGGGCGGAGGTGCCGGCATGGCTCCCATGCGTTCGCACATCTTTCACCTGTTCCACACGCTGAAGACCAGCAGGAAGGTCTCTTACTGGTACGGGGCGCGTTCAAAAAGGGAGATCTTCTACGAAGACCAGTTCAGGGCGATTGAGAAGCAGTTCCCCAACTTCACCTTCAACATCGCCCTTTCGGAACCGACCAAGGAGGACAACTGGGAAGGATACACCGGGTTTATCCACCAGGTGCTCTATGACAACTACCTCCGCTACCATGAGGAGCCCGAGGAGATCGAGTACTACATGTGCGGCCCGCC
>CAYVRK010000076.1:0-8819 GCA_964453785.1 uncultured Bacteroides sp. | reverse complement strand
CAGAGCGCTTGCTTGACAGGCAAGAGGTCACTGGTTCGATTCCAGTACATCCCACGCTGATTAACAGAGTCTTAGAGAGATAATTTCTAAGACTCTTTTTTATTGGTTGAAACATGGTTGAAACAATGCTCTTTTTACAGAGCTATCTTTCGTACTTATTGGAAAAACCGGAAGCGTTGATCATTCTTCGCCGAACCGTTACAAATTTATTAAACATCAGAACACCAGGTCATTTGCCTTGTCATCCAGAATCGGCCTGAAGTGGTCAGGAGGTCCGTTTTTTCCACTATTGAGCCAAAATCAATTTGAGAATTCCCATTTTGAGAAGTTACCAAGCTTTGGTATCTTTGAATAAACTAAATACAATGGGCAAGAATACTTCAATATCCCTGGGAGATCATTTCGAGAGCTTTATTCAGAACGAGATTTCTAATGGAAGGTACAGCTCAGCAAGTGAGGTTGTTAGATCAGCTTTAAGGTTGCTTGAAGCAGAAGAGAATAAGATCAAGGCATTGAGATTAGCACTTGAGGAGGGGGAGAATTCTCAAATTGTTGAAGACTTCGATCCGGCAGCACATCTCGAAACCCTTCACCGGAAGCACTTATGAGCAAGGTAAAATACCGCATTAGGGCAGCCGCAGTTAAAGATTTGGAGGGGATTTGGGAGTACACATTTCGAAAATGGTCAAAAGACCAAGCAGATAGATATCACAGTATTATTATTAATGAGATAGAATATGTCGCAGATAATAAGACTGTTGGTAAGGACATGAGTCATGTAAAAGAGGATTATCTTGTCACGTATGTGAAATCGCATATGATCTTTTTCAAAAGGCAAAAAGGTATTGTACATATAATTCGGATTCTACATCAAAAGATGGATATTGAGTCAAACCTTAAGTAAAAGTAAACTGGCCCTCATCATTGTTGGGGTTTTGGGTTCTACAATTTATTAAAGTATTCCGAATCAAATGTCAAAAGATGCAAACTCCTCATCCTTATTCAATATAAGGTGATCCAGTAGCTCAATGCTCACTAATTTCAATGCTTTCCTTACTGACATAGTCATCTTCTTATCTGCATCACCGGCCTCCTGGGAAAACAATTCTTCGATTCGTTCCAGGCTGATCCAATGGATTGTATTAAATTTATTGTGGCAACAATGATAGCATCAAGAACAACAACGACACTATTCATATTGATATGTGTTTCTTTTTCAGGATGTCGTGATGATGACATCCCCATCTCCAGGACCAACCATATCTATTTACTGGATAGATATAATTATACGGTCGTTTCTATAGATACTGAGACTGAAGAAAAAATGATTCTGGGAGAAGTACATGTCCCGGAACTGATGTCTCTGGATTACTATGACAACACCAACAGCAACCTGTTTATTGATCTGAAAAACAAAAGGCTTGCTTCAAGTGCCTGGAAAAAGAAAGTTAAGTATTTCTTATTGTTTGATTATGAAAAGGGTGATCTGATTGATTCGGTTAAGTTATCTTATCCTTTTACAAATCGATATTTTTATTCTCCTGACCTGGAAACGATCTACAGCTATCTTACCGGAACATTATTTTCGATGAACCTGAAAGAAAAACAAGTGATCAGAGATGTAATAATTATTGCTGATTCAGTGGGATGTGGTGTTGGACATCAGGGGATTAACAACTTTGATCATGTATTTTACAATTATGGTTGTAATAAAACAACCATGATTAATCTTGAAACAAAATCAACTGATATCATTGATCACTATCATTTTGACCCAAATAAACTGAGTGAATGGATATTACTTTATTCTGTGGGACTTTCAAAAGACCGCAGCTTCCTGTTGGGCTTTGGAAATTATTCAAGACATTTCCCGGAGGATCCCGATTATATCGGGGCTTTTGACAGTGTTAGAAATGAACTCTATATGGTCAGGAAAAATCTGATGGATGGATCTTTTACAGAGAATCAAATCGATTTGAACTTCGGACAGAATAACGGATACTTTAATTCAGAAACAGAACAATATATTCTAAAACACAATGAGGATGCAATTATATTGAACTCTGATTTAACACTGTATAAAATAATTGGTACTGAGAATATGTCAATTATTAAACAATAACATTGGCTGAATGCAAATAGAAGACCTTGGGTATAATGACAAACTTGAGAAATTCAGGATAGATAATCATCTCAATCACCTGGAGATCGGCAGAGTTATTGCAGAACATAAAGAGCGGTATGCAGTCAGGACATCAGAAGGTGAATTCGATGCCGAAATAACCGGTAATATTCGTTTTACTGCACAAAGTCGGGAAGATTTTCCGGCAGTGGGTGACTGGGTTGCCATTCAGGTTTATGAATCAGATTTTGCCATCATTCAAAAAATACTTCCAAGATTCTCAGTTCTTAGAAGACAGGCAGTTGGACAATTTGGAGAAATTCAGCTTATAGCCACAAACATTGATTATGCTTTTTTGGTCCAGGCTGTTGACAGAGATTTTAATATCAACAGACTTCAAAGATATCTGACAATTTGTAATTCATCAAAGGTTCGTCCTGTCATCATACTCAGCAAGATTGATTTAATAGATGAGAATCAGCTTTCAGAGATACTAAAGAGTATAAGAATCCGGATTAATCATGTTCCGCTTATTACAATCAGTAATAAGTCACAGGAGGGATACGATACAATAAAAAGAAGTATTGAGAAAGGTAAAACCTATTGTTTGCTTGGTTCGTCAGGTGTTGGAAAATCCACCCTGTTCAATAATCTTTCCGGGAAGACCATCATGCGAACCGAATCCATAAGCCAGAGCACAAACAAAGGGAGACATATTACAAGTCACCGGGAATTAATTGTCCTGGAAAATGGCGGAATATTGATTGACAATCCCGGGATGAGAGAAGTTGGCATCGCCGATTCAACAGACGGATCAGAAATCACCTTCGACATGATTGTCAGCCTTTCTCAAAAATGCAAATTCAAAGATTGCACACACACCAGTGAGGCAGGTTGTTCAGTACTTGAAGCCGTTGAACAAGGAGAAATAGATCAAGCTACCTACGAAAATTACCTGAAAATTGAAAAAGAGAAAGTCCATTTTGAATCGACTGTTGCAGACAAGCGAAAGAAAGATAAAGAATTTGGGAAATTTTTAAAAAACTATAAAAAGGACATGAAGAAAAACAGGTACTAGGTATAACTACAAAACAAACAAAACAATGGGAAAAGAAGCAATCAATGTCTCATCCGTTGATGTAGACAAATTATTGAAAATGCTAAATGCAGCCTTGTCAGAAGAATGGCTTGCATATTATCAGTACTGGATTGGCGCCAGATTAATGGAAGGACCCATGAGAAGTGAGGTAGAGCCCGAACTTCTGTTACATGCCAATGAAGAATTGGGTCATGCCGAATTGGTGGTAGCCAGAATTATTCAACTGGGGGGAACACCGGTAATAAATCCGACAGAATGGACAAAACTTGCTCGTTGTTCTTATGATGAACCGTCCGATCCTTACATCGAAGTGATTCTGGAGCAAAACCTGAAAGGAGAACGATGTGCAATCAAGCGCTACCAGGAAATTGCCGATTTTACAGCAGGGAAGGACCATTCGACACATCAAATGGCAATTCAAATCCTTAGCGATGAATTGGAACATGAAGATGATATTGAAGCATGGATTACTGACATAACAAGAATGAAAGAAGAATTTAAAAAAATGAGGTTATAAATATGATCAGCCCTGCTGAAATATGAAGCACATTAAACCAAGAATTCCGGAAGGAGGAGCCATAGAAGACAGCTCTGAAATGAGCATGGAACAGTACAGCGAAACCATGAAAAAACAACTTGGCAGAGAATACATTCGTTTCGCTGAGAATGTTTTAGAAAAAGTTGCTCCTGCTCAAGGTTCTAGGGTATTGGAAATTGGACCCGGACCCGGATGGGCAGGAATCAATCTACTGCTGAACCGTGCCGATTTACATTTGGATGGACTGGAAGCCTCGCCGGACATGATTCGGGTTGCCCAAGACAATAGAGACAAAGATGGTTTGTCCGACAGGATCAAATATATGGAAGGCACCGGAGAAGAGATGAAAGGCATTCCGGATCATCATTATGATCTGGTCATATCCCGGGACTCCTTGCATCATTGGATAGATCCTGAGAAAGTGTTTCTGCAAATAAAGCGGGTATTAAAAGAGAATGGGAAAATTTATATTCATGACCATCGACGAGATATGAATTTCTTTGGAAGACTGATCGTTCATGTTATTGGATTACTTGTAGCAGGCAAAATGCTGAAGTATTGGAAATCTTCAATCGCTGCGGCCTATACCAAAGCAGAAATTGAAAAAATACTCCGAAAAATTGACTGTAACAATTGGGAAGTAGAAACTGAATTAATGGATTTGACGATACTCAAAACCTGATCTCACGTTTTTATTCCCCGGTAAATTTGCTGATTGGAATCCCGTTCTGTTGTTCAACCGCATGATACATGGTTGCAAAGGCCGTGGAGATCCACATGATGGATACAAAGATTCCGACTATTAGCAGGATCAATCCCCCGATGGCAATCCAGAAGGCCAGAAAACCCATGAAAAAGATCTGCCATCCATATCCGCGGGTCATGTCCCAGCTGACCCTCAGTGCTTCCATGGCATCCATCTCCCTGTCTACGACCAGATAGGGAACAAAGGCCAGGCGACAGGCAAAAATAATCCCGGGAACAATCAGCATGACAATTCCAAGTCCGACGATGACCGCCACCACAATATTGGCCACCACTGCATTCCAGTAGTTTCTTTGAAATACCGAAAAAACATCTTTGACTTCCACCCGTTCGCCCCTGACCGCCTTCAGAAAAGCCCAGTTGGCCCCGTACCCGATGGGGCCTCCCACAAAAATCCCGTACATCAACCCGAACATAATAAGCGGAGCCATAAACCATTCAAAGCTGTCTGCTTTCCACTGGATAACACTTGAGGGCCCTGACATGATTGCATAGACGATCCCGATCACCAGAAGTTCTACAAAATAGTTTCCCATAACTTTCCAGCCAATGCTGTAACTTTTCACTCCGTCGGGCTGAAAATCGTACTGTTCATTATTCATTATTGTGACCATGATATTTCGATTTGAAGTTTCGCCAACAAATCTATGGAACCCCGGTTCCTGTTCCTAGAGACTTTGGTAGTGTATTTAAATTTCCAACCAAAGTTGGTATGAACCCGGGTGTTCACCAAAGTTGGATTTCGTATCTTGAGCCTGGCATCCCTTTGAAATGGAAGATCACCTGAAGCTTATTCTTGTATTCGTACCGCTGGTGGCTGGTGCCATTGCCATATTTTTTGCGCTCCGTCTGATGCGCATCTACAAACTGGCATTTGTGAGCAGCTACTTTTATTACCTGGTCTTCTTGTACATATTCGGTGTCTACAGCCTTGTAGGATCCGGAGCACTGGAACATTTTTTCATGCGGATGGAAACTGGCCTGGACATCATTCATTCCACAAGGCTTTTTGCCATCCTGGTTGGAATCCCCCTCCTGATTCTCTCCAAGTATATGCTCCTGAAAAGCATTACCGAACTGTTTTCAAAAAAGCTGTGGCCTTCCTTTACCCTGGTATATTTCCTGCTGTCGCTGATATCCTTTGGAGTATACGGCGTTTTCGTCGTACGGCTGACAAAGTTTGAATCCGGTGAATATCAGGCTCTTGTGACTGTGCAACGCTGGGTGTTCACAAGCTTTCTGGTGTTTATCTATGGGATGGTATATCTGATCTCTATGGTACTCTCCAGAAGGCTGGTTCACCATGAACGCTCCTTTGCCAGAACATTTGCTTCATGGTATCTTCTCTTCGGGATCATTAGCTCTGCCACGTTTATTCTCTCCGGACTGCATGAAATCATCCCGTTCATCTTTATTTTCTTTTTCCTTTCCTGGCACCTGATCCCCATCCTGTTCCTTTATCTCTACCTGGAAAAATACCACGGAGAAACAGCAGCAGTCCAGGATAATTTTGAGGAGATGCTGGTGCTGTTCTCAGATAAGTATGAGATTTCCAAAAGGGAGCGGGAGGTGATCCATCTAATATGCAAGGGATTGTCCAACCAGGAGATCAGCGATGCGCTTTTTATCTCGCTACAGACCGTGAAGGACCACATCCACCGGATATTCGTGAAAACCGGTGTGAAGAACCGGGTTCAGCTAAGCAACCTGATCCGTACTGAATAAGCCCTAGATGGCCCAGAGGGTTGACTCCCCGTCCAGATCGAAACGGAATTCCATGACGCCCGGCCACATGGGGGCTATCATCTCCGATTCCCATGATTCGAACAACAGCTGAAGTTCCCTGATCTTGCCCGGATATTGGGTGGCCAGATTGTGATGCTCTCCCGGATCTTCCGCCAGGTTGTAGAGGAACCACTGATTGTCCCGCTCATTCCAGACCAGTTTCCAGGTTCCGGACCGAACTGCCCTGTTGAAATCGGTGCGCCAGAATAGTGGCCTCACCGGTTGCAGTGAGTCCGGATTTTCCAGCCACGGCAAAAGGTTGATACCATCAATGTGCCGGTCCCCGGGAAGTTTCACTCCGGCTATTGCTGCAGAGGTTGTAAAAATATCCATCAAAGATACGGGTTCACTGGTTTCCAATCCCTCCGGGAGATGTCCTTTCCAGGAGAAAATCATGGGTATATTGATCCCCCCTTCAAACTGGGAGAACTTTCCTGCTTTCAATGGACCGTTGTCGGTGGCTCCCGTATAGGTTGCCCCTCCGTTGTCGCTGGCAAAAATAATCAGTGAGCTTTCAGTCAGGCCCAGTTGATCAAGCCGTTCGATGATCATCTCTACCGCATCGTCAAGGGCAGAGATCATCGCGTAATAGACCCGTTTGTTGTGATCGGCAACATAAGCAAACCTGTCATAGTAATCCCGGGGAACCTGGAAGGGTGTGTGGGGCGCATTGAAGGGCACAAAAAGAAAGAACGGGTTTTCCTGGTTTTTATCCATAAATGTGCAGGCGCGCCTGGCTATGGAAAAGGTCAGGTACCCGGAATCTTCAATCTCCTTATTATTCTCACTGATGGCACAGGTTCCTTTTCGTTTCTGCCTCCAGATATGTTTGTTGGCAAAATAGTCGTGCCTGTGTTCAACCATTCCAGGAGTACCCGGCGGGGCATAGTAGGTGAAGGCTTCGTAAAAGCCGAACTGTTCCTGAAATCCCCTGTTGTTTGGTACAAATTCATCCTGGTATCCCAGGTGCCATTTTCCAAAAATTCCCGTTCTGTATCCCCGGTGTGACAGCAACTCCGAAAGCAGGAGCTCTGACTGAGGAATCCCCTGTCTTTTCATCTCTTCTTTTGACGGTTTTGACATGGGGGCAACCAACTGCATGGGGTCGGTGTTGATCAGGTGTTCCACAATCCAGTATTCCAGACGGTTTCGGGCATACCGGTTCATCGGCTGCCGTTCGAAGCCAAACCTTTGTTGGTACCTGCCGGTCAGCAAACTTACCCGTGATGGACTGCAAACCGGGCTGGTGGCATAAGCACTGTTAAATTTTACCCCGTGCTCTGCAAGCCTGTCCAGCGCAGGGGTTGATACCCCATTCGCATTGTAGGTGGAGATATCATGCATCCCCAGATCATCCACAAGGATCAGTACGATATTGGGTGTTTTTTCGCCCGGCCCCACAGCAGACAGGGAATCCAGGTATCTGGATTTACCCATGATCAGCTCCCTGTCATCTTCAATGGGAAAGGGTCCTTTGTCCACCTCCACATGACATCCCCTGCCCATTAGTGAGAACAGGACAAAACAGGTTACCGGTAAAATCTGACTGTTCATTAGCTTTTTCGCCGAATGCGCAAAGATGTTAAAAATAAACAACTATTTTAGTTTCAAACAAGCACAATGACTATTCGGGAAAAGGTGTTTCAGGTCCTTGACAGCCTGGATATCCCATACGAAATCCATGAACATCCGCCGGTCCCTACGGTTGAGGAAGCACTCCCCTACTGGAACCAGATCAATGCCACCCATTGCAAAAACCTCTTCTTCAGAAACCACAAGGGAAACCGGCATTACCTTGTGATTCTCAGGCACGACCGCCAGTTGAATATCAGGGACCTGGAACAAAGGCTGAAACAGGGCAAGATCTCTTTTGCCTCACCCCAAAGGATGGAGCGCTACCTGGGTTTATCAGGCGGATCTGTTTCAGTATTCGGGCTGATCAACGATCAGGAAAACCATGTACACCTGTTCCTGGATACAGCCCTGCAAAAAGCTAAGAAGATCAGCTTCCACCCCAATGAAAACACAGCCACTGTGGTAATCTCTATTGAATCATTCATTCGGTTTCTGGAATGGAGCGGAAATTCCCATGAGTTTATTCAACTCTATGATACAGACTAAAAAAAATCAAATGGAAAAAAGAAGCATGAAACAACACGTATCCTTTGTGGGAGCTCTTCACATTGGATTTGGAATCCTGGGGCTGATCGGTGCCCTGGCCGTATACATTACATTTAACTTCGCCCACGGTTTTGTAGAGTCGGAACCCATAGCAGAAGAGATCTTGACCTTTCTGGGCGGAACCGTTTCACTCCTGATCCTTTTCTTCGCATGCCTGGGGATCATCGGCGGCATCGGTCTGTTCTCTTATAAACCTTGGGCAAGGATCCTGGTGATGATCGTCTCTGCCATCAACTGCCTGAATATTCCCATCGGAACCGCCAAAGGGGTTTACTCCATCTGGGTCCTTATGCAGCCCGAGACCATCGAACTGTTTGAGGGATCGTAGC
>CAYVRK010000075.1:0-9895 GCA_964453785.1 uncultured Bacteroides sp. | reverse complement strand
TCAGCCGGCCGTCAAAAGGGTGGCGGAACCATGGGCATCTTGCCCTGGACACGTCTTCCCTGGCCCTGACCTGCTCCTCCCTGGCCTCTGCCATCCTCTTCCATCTTACCCTGCCTGATCTCCCTGATCAGGTGGTGCCGGAAGTCCCATTCCACTTTATAGAGGTTCAGGACTTTTTTGGGAGGCAGGACTTCGGGGAATTTTTTATAATAGTACTCCTTCTCAAGTTGATTGAGTTCGTCTTTGAGACGCTGGATCTTTTCCAGGTTCTCATTGATCTCACCATTGGACAGGTTATCGGCATTTTGATGCGAATACCTGAAAGTGTTCCTTTGATCCTCTGTGATCTTCATTTTCCGGTGCTGAAAATCATCATAAAGCGGCCAGAAGGCCTTTTGCTCAGCATCGGTCAGCTCCAGTTTCTCATTGAAGTAGGTGTGACGGTCCTTGTTGAACTGTTCGATCTGTTCATCCGTCTGCGCAAGGAGTGCGCCTGATCCCAGTAAAAGTGTCAGGGCAAAAGGGATTGCGAGTTGTTGGGTGATTGTTCTGTTCATAACAGGGTCTCTTTTTATTCGAATATTAGGTCCATTTCCACATCATTCATGGCCAGGTAGTCCATGGCCTGATTCAGGTAGGCTTCCTCTTCCCCCATGACGGTTTCCCCACCGTGAAGATAGGGAGCCAGTTCATAGTCGTTGTAGAAGACCCCTGCTTCTTCCAGCAGGGCAATATTTGAAAATTCGTCCGAACTGTCCATTCCGGGAGTGATGATCCTCGTCAGCGGAATACTGATCAGTGCCAGGCCCACAAGGGCAGCTGCAACAGCGATCCTGAATCCGGCTGACCGGCCGAGCCTTCTTACGGGCACCCGCTCCCCTTCCAGGGCATCGATGCGCTCCTTCAGCCTCTCCGGAAAACCTTCAAAGTAACCTGCAGGCACCCTGAAAGCTTGCTTTCGCAGCGATGGGTGTTGCAGATCTGACCTATGATGTTCCTTTTTCATCTTCCTATGCAGTTATTTTTTAGACTCTTACCAAGAGAAAAGGTTTAATCTCCACCCAGCATGCCTTCAATTTTTTTTACGGCATGGTGGTAGGAGGCTTTCAATGCGCCCACGGATGTATCCAGGATACCGGACATTTCTTCATATTTCATGTCATCAAAATATTTCATATTGAATACAATGCGTTGTTTTTCAGGGAGTTTCAGAATAGCCTTCTGGAGTTTCAGCTGGGCCTGGTCCCCGTCGAACCACGGATCCGACTCCAGTTTTTCACCCATGGACTTTTCCACCTCCGCCCAGGGAACAAAAGACCGCCTCTTTTTTTGTTTCAGGGCAGTTAAGGCCTCGTTGGTGGCGATCCTGTAGAGCCAGGTGAAGAGGCTGGAGTCGGAACGGAATTCAGGCAGGGACTTCCATACCTTGATCATGGTATTCTGAAGGACATCATCGGCATTTTCGTGGCTGACCACAATTTTCCGGATATGCCAGTAGAGCCTCTCCTGATACTTCAGTACCAGCTGGTTAAATGAAAGCTCTTCTTTTCCCGGGGTTTTTATGCCTTCGATGATCTCCCTGTCTTCCCAATCCGGCATGGTTCATTTGGGTTTTGTGTTTAGACGGTTCCTGAAAGGAATGGTTTAATCAGGGTGTTATTGATAGAAGCTAATATTCACCGAGGATCCCGGGTTCACATCAAAATCCTTAACCACGGTCAGATCGGTGGACTTCAGATCAGCACGCCGGAAGATCACCCGGTAGGAGCCGGGCTGCAGGTAATAAACCTGGATTTTCTTGTTTTCCGCCAGGTTCATGACCCAAATCTGATCGCCATCGGGAGTAAGCTGGTAGAGGGCGCCGCTTCCTGGCTGTTTGGATGAAAAAGTCACATTGCCGGGCGCAGGGATCTCTACGGTGGTGGTGTAGCTCTGCCTGATCTCCACATCTTTGATCAACATCAGGGGATAGATGGGGATCTCCAGGTCATATTTTCCCACGAGGTATTTTCCTATATTGCCCATCTCCTGCACATTGATGGTGTTGTGTTCACCGGCCCGCCTTACCAGGATCTTCTCCTTGTCATAAGCTTTCCCCATTTTGGTCCGCACCAGCATATATCCCTGGGGAGCATCCATACCAATGGTGTTGTGCCGGCCGGTGATCAATTTTACACTGTCGAGTTTCACGGGCGGAATGGTCTGAGCCAGAATATCGTAGGTACTCAGGTGGTCCAGCGAAAGGGTATCCGGGTTCCCTTTGCTGTTGAGGGTATGGATCATGTTGTAACGGACCACACCCGAGTAGCGGTCGTAGAAGATCACATTGACATCGGTCTCTGTGGGCCTCTCACGGGTATCCAGAAGGTTAACCTGTGCACTGGTGGCATTCAGTGCCTGGGTGATCACCACTTTGAGCGCCTCCCTGAACTGCTGCTTGTGAGGCGCATCATAAAACTCCCCGATACAGTTGAAAGTTTCCCTGAACCCGGGATCATTCCCGATCCCGATGATGAAGGGACGCAGAATGATCCCCTTCTTCTGAAGCCTTTGGGAAACCTCACAGGGGTCGCCGTCACACGCTTCCACACCGTCGGTGATCAGCAGGATGATGTTCCTGCAGTTGCCGCAAGGGGGGAAATCATCGGCTGCAAGCTCCAGGGAATGGGCAATGGGCGTTGTTCCCTTTGGATTGATGAACCTGAGTTTTTGCCTGATCCTGGATGCATTGGCAGGACTGAATGGGACTTCCAGCTTGGTGTCGCTGCAATCCTGCGGCGGGACCGGGCTCTGGTGCCCGTATATGCGCAGGGCCATTTCCACGTTGGGCATCTGTTCCAGGCTGTCCACCATATCGATCAGGATCTCCCGGGCAATGTCGATCTTGCGTTCACCGTCCCACTGACCGGCCATGCTGTTGGATGCATCAAAAATAAAGAGGATCCGGGAAGTGGGTGCATAGCCGGTCTCCTCCTGAGCCTGCAGGCCGGTTGAAGCTGCCATGACTGCCACACTGATCAATAGATATAAAATCACTCTGTTCATCATCTGCCTGCATTTTCGACTAAAAATACAAAAATCAGACCAGCTCAGCCTGATTGAGTTACAAACATCCCTTACTCTCTTATAAACCTTTGCGTGGAAGTCAGGCCGCCTGATTGGGCCCTCAGGAGGTAGATACCTGCAGGCAGGAAGCCCGTGGAAATAAAGGCTTTCTTTTGGGAACGGGGAATGGTTTGCTGCCAGTTGATTTTTCCTTCCACCGACAATACGGTGAGGACAAGATGCTCTTCCGGCAGTTCTGTCCATTCCACCTGCAGCAGGTCCCTGACCGGGTTGGGCCAGATCTTCAACGGCAGCGCGAGGGGATCGGGTCCGGTGAAGGCAGCCACTGAATCCAGGGTGGGGTAGAGGCAGACTGCCTTATAGTCGGAAACCTGAACCGCCGTGTAAACCCTGGGCTGATATCCTTCGGCGGAAAAGGTCACATCATAGCTTCCCTCCTTGATCATCCGGTAGAAGTCCCCGTGGCCGGCCCTGCTGTACACAACCGAATGGGGATCGTCATGTCCTGCAATGGATACCCGGGCAACTACCGGGGCACCGCTCACAGTGCCGGTGATCTGTCCCCTGATCCCGCAGGTGGCCTGGGTCATGTAGTAGAGCAGCGACCGATGGTTCTTCTGCCAGAACGATTCCAGTGAATCCGAATCCAGGAAATAGGCATAGGAAAGCTCCAGGGTCACCTCCCTTCCCCCCAGGTAATAATTCACATAATCCTGGCGCGACCCCTGGATGACATACCAGTCCGCCCCATGGGTGATCCCGTTGTTCTCCATGGTCATGTAAACAGGGTCCACCGAGTGGGCCTCATCCACATAATCCCTGGATATAAGCTGGTACCATGCATCATCGGGATGGCGGTCATAGGTCCAGTCCCACGGGTAGTTCACCACCTCGGCGCCCGCATGGATGTTGGCAGAGAGTGAAAACCGGTGCTCCTGCAGGAATTGCATCATGAAACGGTTCTCCATGGGCCTTTCCGTGGTATCATCCGGCTCTTCCCGGGAGATGTCGGGAAAGGTGCGGTTCAGGTCAAACCCCGGTGCATTGGTCCGGATCGCACCGGCAACCGTATGATCTCCTCCTTTGTAAGTCCCGTCGGGATTGGCCAGAGGATTGATCCATATGGCCAGGCTGTCCACCAGTCCGCTTACTTCGGGGTCGTTTCCATACCCCGTGAGCAGGTGATTGATCAGCCTGAGCAGGAGCGGGTAACCTACCAGCTCATCGCCATGCATGGCGGCTGTATAAAGAAAACCGGCTTCGGCCTCATCCGAATGCACATTGTCGCTGATCTTCATGGCCAGCAACAGGCGTCCCTGATTCGTGGTGCCAAAGGTGTCCAGGAGGCAAATCTCCGGATAGGATGCTGCAAAGTGATGCATCATCTCCACATATTGGCCATAGGTCGGGTATTTGTTGAAAGTCAGCGCCTGTTCCAGGTCAGCCGCCATGTCATTCTGGTCGAACTGGCCGCATGCAAGCCTGAAGGTCAGAAGAGCAAGCAGGATGGATATGAAAACAGAGCGTGCAAAAGGCATAATCAGACATTGAACCGGATGTGCAGGATATCAGCCTCCTCCACCATGTAGTTCTTCCCCTCCACTGATAATTTCCCTTTCTCCTTGCAGGCATGTTCCGAGCCCAGGGAGATAAAATCCTCATACTTCATCACCTCGGCCCGGATGAAACCGCGCTGCAGATCGCTGTGGATGGCACCGGCTGCTTCGGGCGCCAGTGCCCCTTTTTTAATGGTCCAGGCCCTGATCTCCTTGGGGCCCACCGTAAAGAATGAGATCAGGTTAAGCATGGAATAGGCCGAACGGATCAGCTTGCTGACCCCCGGTTCGGTCAGGCCGGCATCGGAGAGGAACTCTATGCGGTCCTCTGCGTTTTCCAGTTCGGCAATTTCCGATTCAAGCCTTGCGGCCAGCACCAGAATTTCCGCATCCTGGCCCGCAAGGTATTCCCGTACCTGCTCCACATAGCTGTTTCCTGAAATGGCAGCCCCGTCTTCCACGTTGCAAACGTATAGCATGGGTTTGCTGGTGAGCAGGAAAAGATCATCCACATATTTCCGGTCGGCCTCGCTCACCTCCAGGGTGAGGGCATTCTGGAAATCCTCAAAGTGGGCTTTGTACATCTCCAGCACCTCAAGCCCCCTTCGTGCGTCTTTGTCGCCGGTTTTGGCAATCCTTGCCAGCCGCTCCATCTTCTTCTCCACCGATTCCAGGTCTTTTACCTGCAACTCCAGGTTGATGGTCTCGATGTCACGGACCGGGTTTACCGATCCGTCAATGTGGGGGAGCTGCTCATCGTCAAAGCAGCGGAGCACCTGGATCAGGGCATCGGTATTGCGGATGTCTGACAGGAATTTATTGCCCACGCCCTCTCCCTGGCTGGCTCCCCTGGCCAGCCCTGGAATATCCACAATCTCCACGGTGGCCGGGATCACCTTTTCAGTGGGCTGGAAATTTTCCAGGTTATAAAGCCTTGGATCGGGCACGCTGACCACCCCTATGTTGGATTTGCTGGACGTGAAAGCAAAGCTGGATGTTTCCACCCTGGAATTGGACATACAATTGAACAGGGTGGATTTCCCCACGTTAGCTACCCCGATAATCCCGCATTTCAGTGCCATTTTGTTTAAAATTTAGCCTAAAAATACGAAAAAAGAACCAGCACCTAATTCCGCTGATTTAAATATAAATAGGTAATTTAGGGCTCCGAATTTTTCAGGTAACTCAAAAAAACAAAAACACAATGGATCATAAGATGCACAGCAGGTCAGCCGACAACATCCGTATTCTGGCTGCGGCCATGGTTGAAAAAGCTAAATCGGGACACCCGGGCGGTGCCATGGGTGGTGCTGATTTTGTTGAGATGCTTTACACGGAGTTTTTAAATTTTGATCCGGATGACCTGGCCTGGCCGCTTCGCGACCGTTTTTTCCTTGATCCCGGACACATGTCCCCCATGCTCTATGGCATGCTGGCACTCATTGGCAGTTACAGCCTTGATGAGGTGAGCAAGTTCAGGCAGTGGGGCAGTCCCACACCCGGTCACCCTGAAGTGGATCCATCCAGGGGGGTAGAGAACACTTCCGGTCCGCTGGGACAGGGACATACCATGGCGGTGGGGGCAGCCATTGCAGAGCGTTTTATGGTAGCCAGGTTCGGTGAGTGGATGGCCCACAAGACCTATGCATTCATCTCCGACGGAGGTGTGCAGGAGGAGATCTCCCAGGGTGCAGGCCGCATCGCAGGTTTCCTGGGGCTCAGCAACCTGGTGATGTTCTATGACTCCAACGACATCCAGCTTTCCACGCGGACCGATGCGGTTTCGGCTGAAGATACTGCCATGAAATATGGGTCGTGGAACTGGAATGTGATGACCATTGACGGGAATGACCCGGAGGAGATTTTTGATGCACTGAAGTCAGCCCAGGACGAGCAGGAAAGGCCCACGCTGATTATCGGGAAGACCCGCATGGGGAAAGGTGCTGTGGATAAGAACGGAAAAAGTTTTGAAGGACAGACCTCCACCCACGGGATGCCCCTGTCGGAGGCCGGCGCCTCCTTTGAAAAAACCATTGCCAACCTGGGGGGAGACCCGGAGAATCCATTTGTGATCTTTCCCGGGGTAGAGGCTGCGTATAAAAAGATACTGGACAGGAAGCGGCGCGACGTCGTTGAAAGAAGAAAGCAACAGGCTGACTGGGAGAAGGCCAATCCTGACCTTGCTGAGAAGTACAGTACTTTTTTGGAGGGCCATCTGCCTGAACTCAACTTTGCAGCCATCCCGCAGAAGCCGGGAGCACCCACACGTGGCGCTTCAGGAGCCGTCCTGGCTGCCATGGCAGGCAAGGTTGAGAACCTGATTGTGGCCTCGGCCGACCTCTCCAACAGTGACAAGACAGATGCTTACCTGAGTAAAACCAAGGCCTTTACCAGGGGCGATTTCAGCGGTTCCTTCCTGCAGGCAGGGGTAAGTGAACTGACCATGGCTTCCATTGCCAACGGGATGGCTCTGCACGGAGGTGTGATCCCGGTCGTGGGAACCTTTTTTGTATTCAGCGACTACATGAAACCTGCAGTTCGCCTGGCGGCCCTCATGGGACTGCCTGTAAAATATGTGTGGACCCATGATGCTTTCCGGGTAGGGGAGGACGGACCCACCCACCAGCCGGTGGAGCAGGAGGCGCAGATCAGGCTCATGGAGCACCTGAGAAACCACAAAGGGAAACGGTCCGTGATGGTCCTTCGCCCTGCAGATGCCCTGGAAACCTCAGTGGCATGGAAAATGGCCATGGAGAACAGGGCCACGCCAACCGCACTGATTCTCTCAAGACAGGGGATACCCGATATTCCGGCTCTTCCCGGATCGGACCGGTACACCGATGCGCTGCAGGCTGAGAAGGGAGCCTACACGGTGCAGGAATGCCAGGGCAGGCCCGATGTGGTACTGGTTGCTTCCGGTTCGGAGGTAGCCACCCTGCTGGGGGGAGCCATGCTGCTTGAAGAGAAGAAAAACCTGAAGGTACGGGTGGTCTCCGCCATCTCGGAAGGCGTTTTCCGGGACCAGCCCGAGGCCTACCAGCAGCAGGTAATCCCCAAAGGTATTCCCGTATTCGGACTGACGGCCGGACTTCCCGTGACCCTTCAGGGTCTTGTGGGCGCCGGCGGGAAGGTGTTCGGACTGGAGAGCTTTGGCTACTCGGCACCCTACAAGGTGCTGGATGAGAAACTGGGGTTCACCGGGGAGAATGTCATGGAACAGGTCTGCTCCATGCTGGACATTTAAGGGAAAAGAGATATGATGAAGAGAATAGCGATAGCCGGGATTTGTATACTTGTGGCAGGGAGTTTGACGGCATGGGGACAGAAGATCCCGCCGCAGAAGCCGAAACTGATCGTAGGGATCACCGTATCCGGGATGCAGTATGATTACCTCTCAGTTTACTGGGATAAGTTTGGGGAAGGGGGATTCAGGAAAATGGTCACCACCGGGGCAAACTGTAAAGATGCCAGGTACAGCTACCTGATCACAGACCCAAGTGCCGGGTTTGCTTCCATCGCCACAGGCACGAAACCTGCTGACCACGGCATTGTGGCCGATTATTGGTACGACCGCGTTACCAACGAAATAATCTACTGCATCGAGGACAAGGAGCAGACCACCATTGAAGGTACATTCGGAGCCGGCACCTATTCTCCCAGGGCATTGAACAGCAGGACCCTCGCCGATGAACTGAGGGTGAGCAGCCGGTTCAAATCACGCTCGATAGGGGTCTCCATGGATCCCATGGCAGCTGTGCTCCTTGCAGGCCATACTGCCACCGGTGCCTACTGGCTGGATCCGTCACGAGCCACCTGGACCACCAGCAGTTTTTACATGGATTCACTTCCCGGTTGGGTTCGCGAATTCAATGCAAAAAAATACCCCGACATATACCTGGACCGGACCTGGGAGACCCTCAGGCCCATAGCGGATTACCAGGAGTCGGTGCTGGACAACAATGCGCTGGAATCCGGGTTCTCCGGACAGAACACATTCCCCTACGACCTGGCCCGGATCAGCACCAAAAACCGCAAGGAGAAGGATTACCAGGTCCTCATGAGCACGCCCTGGGGCAATACCTATACCAAGGACATGGCCATAGCGGCCATCGTCAACGAGGAGCTGGGAAAGCACGATGTAACCGACATGATCCACATCGGGTTCAATGCCACCAAATACCTGGCTGAGAAATACACCACATGGTCGGTGGAGATGCAGGATACCTACATGAGACTGGACCAGGATCTGCAACACCTGCTGGAGTTCCTCGATTCGGAACTGGGTATGGAAAATGTTCTGGTATTCCTGACCGCCGAAAATGCTTTTGCAGTGGATCCCCGCTATCTTTCCGAGCACCGCATTCCCTCCGGATTTTTCAATTACCGCACCGCCACCTCACTGCTCAAGTCGTACCTCAATGCGGTTTACGGACAGGGGGACTGGGTGACCTTCTACCATGCCCATCAGATTTACCTGAACCAGAAACTCATCGAGGATTCAAGGCTGACCCTGGAGGAGGTGCAGAACACAGTAGCCCGATTCATGGTCCAGATGGGAGGCGTATCCAATGCCATCCAGTCCTACGTACTGCAGCAGAACAACTTCACCGACGGTACCCTCCATCGGATACAAAACAGCTACTACCCGAAACGGTCGGGTGATGTGATTATCTACCTGACTCCCGGTTGGGTAGAGCGAAGCAACCTGTCGGATGCACCGTTCACCGAATTCAAATATGTGCCCCATGTTCCCCTGGTTTTCTATGGATGGAAGATCAGGCGTACCAACATCCCTTACCGGGTTTCTCCCACCGATGTGGCTCCCACCATTGCCTCATTCCTGGAGATTTCCATGCCTGACAATGCCAGCGGGGTGATTATTCAGGATCTGGTAAGATAGTCTGCCGGGCAAAGGTCATGTGCCGGCTGCGCAGTTAGCCGTTGATTTTCTGTTTTCGTCACTCCTTTCGAGGTGATTTTTTAAAGTCAAGATAATCAACGGCATAGCTCTTTGATTTTAAGGTATTTGGGTGTCCCATTCACTTGTGGGCATGTTTGACCGGGAAAAAAAGGACTGGAGATGGTCGGTAAGCGTGCAGATTATTGAGATGAGCAGTGGCAGTTATCGGATAGTCCGGACTAGCGGTTCGTTTTCCGCTCCGGGAGAGATTACCTCCCTGCACATACAGTCTGTGCTGTCATACTATACCATCGTTCTGCTCCGGGAGAGATTACCTCCCTGCACATACAGTCTGTGCTGTCATACTATACCA
>CAYVRK010000074.1:0-9907 GCA_964453785.1 uncultured Bacteroides sp. | reverse complement strand
GAAGAAGCAGTTGCCGGGGCGACCGAAGAACCCGCTGCAGAACCGGAAGTGGAAGAAGCAGTTGCCGGGGCGACCGAAGAACCCGCTGCAGAACCGGAAGTGGAAGAAGACCAGGAAGAGGAGAAAAAGGACTAACTTATTAGTTAACTCATAATATATTTTACGATGGGACAAATTATTGATGTTCATGCACGTGAGATTCTTGATTCACGCGGAAACCCTACTGTTGAGGTTGAAGTAACACTGGCCAGTGGTTTTGTGGGCCGTGCGGCAGTTCCCTCGGGAGCTTCCACCGGTGAAAATGAAGCCATTGAACTCAGGGATGGCGACAAAGGACGCTATCTTGGAAAAGGTGTTCAGAAGGCGGTTGATAATGTAAACAAAGTGATTGCCGAAGCGGTTGTGGGAATGGACGCTCTTGAACAGGTAGCAGTCGATCAGAAGATGATCGATCTGGACGGAACAAAGAACAAAAGCAAACTGGGGGCCAACGCCATACTGGGTGTTTCACTGGCCGTAGCCAAAGCTGCTGCCATGTACCACGACATGCCGCTCTATCGTTACATTGGCGGAACCAACGCCAAACATCTTCCCGTTCCCATGATGAATATCATCAATGGAGGTTCTCACTCTGATGCTCCCATTGCCTTTCAGGAATTCATGATTCGTCCGGTTGGAGCCGGCAGCTTTAAAGAGGGACTGAGGATGGGTGCCGAGGTATTTCATGCGCTAAAGAGTGTTTTAAAGGCCAGGGGATTAAGCACAGCCGTTGGAGATGAAGGTGGATTTGCACCCAAGCTGGAAGGCACCGAAGATGCGCTTGAAAGCATCCTGAAGGCCATAGAGAAAGCCGGATACAAACCCGGGAAAGACATCACCATTGCACTGGATTGTGCTGCTTCTGAATTCTACGAGAACGGGGTGTACGACTACTCTAAATTTGAAGGCGAGGGAGGAGCCAAACGTACTTCCACGGAGCAGGCAGAATACCTGGCTGAGCTGATTGGAAAATATCCCATCGATTCCATTGAAGATGGCATGGATGAGGCTGACTGGGATGGTTGGGTGATTCAGAAAAAGAAGATTGGTGACAGGTGCCAGTTGGTGGGGGACGATGTTTTCGTGACCAATGTAGATTACCTTGCCAAGGGTATTGAACTGGATTGTGCCAACTCCATCCTGATTAAGGTGAATCAGATTGGTACGCTTACTGAAACACTGAATTGCATTGAGATGGCGCACAGGGCCGGATTCACCACCGTCACTTCGCACCGTTCTGGAGAGACCGAAGATTCCACCATTGCAGACATTGCTGTGGCTACAAACTCCGGTCAGATTAAAACCGGTTCCCTGAGCCGTTCGGACAGGATCGCCAAGTACAACCAGTTGCTCAGGATTGAAGAGGAGTTGGGCCATACCGCGATCTACGGGTATTAATGGGCCAGGGATTTTCCTTCTTGCTTAAAATCGCCGCTGGCGATTTATAGGCTGCCTCGGAAAATCCTGGCCAAATAAAAAAAGAAAGAAAATGGGGGTTGTCTCAACAGAGACAGCCCCTTTTTTGTTTTATTGTAAAGGAGCTATTTGAAGAGATTCAGATATTTCAATATCTGAATATATATATTATATTGTACTACCCTATTTTTAACTGTACTATTAAAACCTGAATGTATGTCAGTACTTAAAGAAAGACTCAATCAAAAAATTGAGGAACACAGGCCACGGACCAGGAAACTGATGCAGGATTATTGTGATGTGGTTGTTGACAAGGTAACGGTTGCGCAGGTCATTGGAGGAATGCGCGGACTGAAGAGTCTGGTCACAGACATATCCTATCTGGATCCCCTGGAGGGAATCCGTTACAGGGGATATGCACTCCCTGAAGTCATTCAAAAACTTCCCAAACCTCCCGGAGCGGAGATGCCCTACGTGGAAGGCCTCTATTTCCTGTTACTCACCGGTGACATTCCTACGGAAAGTGAAGTAACGGAAGTGGTGGATGAATTCCGCAAACGCAGAATACTGCCCCGCTATGTGTACGAGGTGATCGATGCGTTCCCCAGTTTTTCTCCGCCCATGGCCATTTTTTCTGCGGCCATTCTGACCATGCAGCGCGAATCATTCTTCGCCAAGAAATACCAGGGCGGGATTTCCAAATCAGATTACTGGGATTCTACTTTTGAGGATTCCCTGAACCTGCTGGCCAAGCTTCCTGAAGTGGCTTCCTACATTTATGCCAAACTTTACAGGGACGGAAAGCGGATCCAGTCCAATCCAAACCTGGATATGGGGGCCAACTTTGCACACATGATGGGCATACCCAAACCCTATGATGATGTGTCCAGGCTCAATTTCATCATTCATGCCGATCACGAGAGCGGCAATGTGAGCGCACACACCGGACACCTTGTGGCCAGCACGCTCTCAGATATCTACCTGTCTGTCTCAGCGATGATCAATGGTCTGGCAGGGCCCCTGCACGGGCTTGCCAACCAGGAGGTACTCAGGTGGTTGCAGGATCTGGTGGAAAAAATGGATGGCCAGGTTCCCACCGAGGGGGAGATGAAACAGTTTGTGTGGGATACCCTCAATTCGGGGCAGGTAATCCCGGGATACGGACACGCCGTACTCAGGAAAACGGATCCAAGGTATACGCTGCAGAGAGAGTTCTGTCAGACGCATATGAAGGACGATCTTTTGTTTCAGTATACCGATTTGCTCTACAAGGTGGTACCGCCCATCCTGAAGGAGCAGGGCAAGGCCAAGAACCCATGGCCCAATGTGGATGCCCAGTCCGGGATCATTCACTGGCACTACGGTATTACAGAGTATGAGTTTTATACTGTATTGTTCGGGATCGGCCGTTCCATTGGGATCACAGCCAACATCATCTGGGACAGGGCACTGGGTTATCCGCTGGAGCGACCCAAATCCGTCACCACAGAGATGCTTGAGAAGATCGCCCTTAAAGCCTCAGAAGCCAGTGGAGGTAAGAAAGGGAAATGTAAGGAACTGTAACACTTCCCATTTCATCTGACGATCCAGAATGGTTCGGCCTGCTTTCAAGACGGATGAGCTCTCCCTGAAGGACGGGATCGACCTTGGATTTTGTGCCTACGACATCAGGAGTCAAACCCTGGAATATGCAGGGGCGTTCAATCCCTTATATATCATCCGCAACAACGAAATCATGGAGATCAAAGGGGACCGGATCATCGTGGGGCCCGATTATGGTTTACGGGTGCCTTTAACAACAAGTCGGTCCGCCTGGAGAAGGATGATGTGATCTGCCTTTTTTCTGACGGGTACCCGGATCAGTTTGGCGGACCCGAAGGAAAGAAGTACAAATACAGAAGGTTCAGACACCTGCTCATGTCCATTCACAAACTACCCATGGAGGAGCAGCTCAGAAAGATTGAGGAGAATATCAACGAATGGATGGGATTGACACATGAACAGATCGATGACCAGATGGTGATCGGGATCAGGCCAGCAAGTTTTTCATCATCTTGACCAGCACATCGGCCTGGAAAGGTTTGGCAATATAGTCATCCGCACCTGCTGCCAGGCAGTTATCGCGGTCACCTGCCAGCGCATTGGCTGTAATGGTAATAATGGGGATATGGCTGTCGATGGTGGATTCAATCTCACGTATCTTTTTGGTTGCAGTGAGCCCGTCCATGACGGGCATTATGATATCCATCAGGATCAGATCATACCGCTTGAGTCCAAACATCTCCAGGGCCTCTTTCCCGTTCCCGGCCACATCGATCTGACTCACCCGCTTGCTAAGGCTCAACAGTACGATCTTCTGGTTGATTTCATTGTCCTCCACCAGCAGAATTTTTGCGTCCTTCAGGTCCAGGGATTTCTTTGATCCCCTGCTGACCGGAACCGCCTCCCTTTCCAGCACGCTCCTTGTCGGGTCTTTTGCAAAATCCTGGAAAAACTGGATGGAAACCTGATGGGACAACTTGCTGGTCATCAGGGTACTTTCACTTTCAAGGAGCAGGTTATGCGCATTGGCCAGGTTTGAAGCCTGATGCGATTTCCCTCTTCTCAAAGCCTCCACATACGACACCAGCTCCTCCTGAAGGTCGGTCTGGATCACAAACCTGAATTCAAGCCTTACCTGACTGGGCGTTTCTCTCAGGTTGTCAATTTTCAGGACCACGGGGTTGGCCGCGTGTTTGTATATACTGATCCCCTTGATGATGTTTACTACCAGGCTTCTGACCAGGCTTGGATCTCCGATCAGGAAATGGTTGATATGATCCAACCGTTCCACCATCACTTCTTCCTTATAGGTATTGCCCGACTGGAGAATGCCCACTGCCTCCTCAAGCACCCTGGTCAGATCGAAGGAGATAATGCTTTTTTTATAATCCACGATCCCGGGAGAGGCAATCGCCACAATGTTGTTCACATCTTCAATGAGGTTGTTTGTAGAAGCCTTCAGGGTCTCCACAAGCTCCATCTGTTCGGAGGTGAGGCGGCTGTCATGCACCAGGTTGTTGATCAGTGTAATGTTGCTGAGGGAAGTCCTCAGCTTGTGGGACAGTTTGGAGATGAACTCATCCTTCTGAACCACCTCGTTTTCAATCTGGCTTCTGGATTTTGTGAGACCGTCAACCAATTCGCGGTTCGATTGCTCGATATAGAGGGCAAGGAATATGATCAGGATATAGGCGAAGAAAAAGAGGATGGCATCAACCAGGTCCAGGTGAATTTGCGGATGAGCCAGGGGGACGGAGTTCAGGGTTACCATGACGACGCCCATTCCGACGGGAACATAGATCCCGTTCTTTCCGTTCACACTCACGGCAGCCAGAGGGAACAGGAGATAGAATGCAAGGATCAGGGAAGGTTCGATGCCAAAGTCGCAGAAAAATCCGGAAAGGAACAACAGGCCAACCAGAATCAGTCCCAGCATGCTGTTCAGGTTCGGATTTTTGCTTATTGGAACCATGTAATAGAGGGCTGCAGTGGCCAGCAGGAATCCTGAGTCCAGGATCAGGATCATGGTATGATGGGTTATGGCGGCCCACAGGACTGAGACCACCAGCAGTGTAAAGAGGATCAGATAAAACAGGTTGACCCTTCTGATTCTGTTGATTGTAGACTGATCCATGGTATCCACGACACCAAAGGACAACAGCCTAAGCAGGATATGGAGTATCATGGGTTTCACAAATGGCTTTCACAGGCAAAGTAATGGAAATTTGTATAAACCTGAATAACATTGGTGTTATTTTTGTATCGATAACTACGATAAGTTCGTAATTTTGTCTTTGAAGCATATGGTATGAAGAAAAAGCTCCCATGTCTGGTTTTCCTGTTGTTGATTTCCCCGTGGATTCTTGGGCAGGAAGGGGAACCGGCAGATTTGGTGAAATATACCTCTGATTTTAAGTTTAAAGACGGGATTTTTGCCAACTTTGAAATGGTCAGGGCCAACCAGCCCATTCCTGCGGCCAGGATCGTGACCGATGTGGATATATACGACCGGGCCTTTTATGACAAGGTAACCGGCGAGAAGGAGATATCCATTTACGATGTCAACGGGGTAAAGAAGGTCATGAAAACATCCAACATATGGGGATACGGACGCAACGGGATTCTCTATATCAACGTGGGGTCGGCCTTCCACCGGATCTCTTTTGTGGGCAGCATCTGCCATTTTGTGGCTTCCGTAACCACTTACAGTCCAAACTATTACGATCCCTATAATTACAATCCATACTATTCGAACTCATACTACTCCAACCGGTATACCATGCCCCATTCCAACTATACCAGTACCGATCTCAGGCAGTATCTGCTGGATTTTGAAACCGGCGAAGTCATGGAATACGATACCGAGAGTGTGGAAGTGCTTCTCATGAAAGACCCGGAGCTGGCCGATGAATTCCAGGCATTGAGCAACAGGAAAAAGAAACAGATGAAGTTTGTGTTCATTCGCAGGTACAACGAGAAGCACCCCTTGTATTTACCGGCCGGATAGATAAACAGTAAACCAATAAATTACAACACCATGAAAAGTACATTCGTGTTCCTGCTTATGATGATCCCCCTGGTTCACCTGCAGGCCCAGCGGGAATACCTTCCCACCCCTGAGGATCTGACCAGGTTTCAGGCCACCAAGACATACGTTGTGCTCAGCAACAATCCGCTTTCAGAATACAATTTTGAGATCAAGGATGTGGTTGAGAAATACTGGACCCTCACACCTTACGAATTTCTCGACTATGATGATTTTGCAGAGAAGAGTCTTGATAAAAATGCATCATTTCTCTATGTAGCAGTGGTAAATTTTGAAAAGGACAAGTCCAGGAACCGCTACATGTTCCTCTGCCTTTCACTGGGCGGGGAGCGGGAAACCATCGACGATTTGAAGGATGTGACCAATATTCCCCTGGGTTATCACGGAGTGGATGAGGATCATTACACCTATAAGCTGGGAACCCTGATCAGGTTCATGCAGAATCATGTGCAGATGTTGATCGACGATCCGGCCATGGTAGCCCAGAATGTATTCCAGCATTACAATGAGAATATGGGCTATGCAGGAGAGAAAACCCTCTACCTGGTTGAGGATGAGATTGAACACAGGATCGCTACCGAGGCACAGATCAGCAAGCTCTATCACTATCCGTTTCAGATCGTTGACAGAGAGAAGATCAAGGAACTGATCCTTGCCGGCGACAAGGATGCCATTTTTTTGCACAAGGTGGGACCCGAAGGCAAGAACCTGGAGGCCAGGACATACAAGATCCTGATCGGGGTGGCTGAAGCCAGGATTTATTATTACGAATATCATAAAGTCAATGCCAAACATCCCGATGCATTCCTGGAAGATGACTTCAAAAGGCTTGAAAGGGCCAATGAAAAGTAGCCCCCCATTCAATGGCAGATAAACCATCCATTCCAAAAGGAACCAGAGACTTCTCGCCCCTGGAAATGACCAGGCGCAACCATATTTTCGATACCATTCGAAGCATATTCAGGACCTATGGCTACCTGCCCATTGAGACACCGGCCATGGAAAACCTCACGTCGCTCATGGGCAAATACGGCGATGAAGGGGATAAACTGTTGTTCAAGGTCCTCAATTCGGGTGATTTCAAAGGCAAACTGAGTGAGAAGGAGCTCACCGGACTGACTGCAGGAAAGCTGGGAGCACTGATCTCGGAAAAAGGCTTGAGGTATGACCTAACCGTTCCCTTCGCGCGTTATGTGGTGCAGCACCGGAGTGAAATCTCATTTCCGTTCAAGCGCTACCAGATCCAGCCGGTCTGGAGGGCCGACCGGCCCCAGCGGGGCCGCTACCGGGAGTTTTACCAGTGCGATGTGGATGTGATCGGGACCAACTCCCTGCTGAACGAGTTTGAACTGGTACGCATCATGGATGAGGTATTCCGCAGCCTGGGGCTGAAAGTGCGTATCAGGATGAACAACCGCAAGGTGCTGGCGGGTGTTGCCGAGGTCATTGGGGAGCCCGGAAGGATGATCGATATCACGGTGGCCATAGACAAGCTGGAGAAGATGGGCCTGGAAAAGGTGATGCTGGAACTTGAACAGAAAGGAGTTGGCAGCGGGGCGCTGGCTAAGCTGGAGCCTGTGCTGAAGATGAAGGGAACAGGTGATGAGAAACTGGCTTTCCTTGAAGCGTATCTGGAAACATCGCTTATCGGGATGGAGGGACTCACCGAGGTAAGAACAGTGTTCTCCTACCTGGAGTCAGCTCCGCTTGCAGCTGCTGTGGAATTTGATATGACCCTTGCAAGGGGACTGAACTACTATACCGGGGCCATTTTCGAGGTAAAATCGGAGGAAGTGAAAATAGGAAGCATCTGTGGCGGAGGCAGGTATGACGACCTGACCGGTATTTTCGGTCTGGAGGGTGTTTCCGGTGTGGGTGTCTCATTCGGTGCCGACCGCATCTACGATGTGCTGGAACAGCTGGACCGCTTTCCCAAAAGGGGAGAGATGGATACCTTGTTGTTATTCGCAAACTATGGGAATGTGGAGATACGACATGTCTTCCCGTTTCTGGATCTTTTTAGGAAGAATGGTATTGCCTCTGAACTCTACCCTGATGCAGCTAAGATGAATAAGCAATTGAAGTATGCCAACAACAGGAACATTCCCTATGTGGTCCTCATTGGTGAACAGGAAATTGAAGATAAGATGGTTGCATTAAAGGATATGAAGACTGGCCAGATAAAACGCCTCACACCTGATCAATTTGTTAAGGCCGTGCTTGATGGTATTCAGGATCGTCATCTGAATAAAAAGGACTTGATTCTTTAGCAAAGTGAAATTCCCATCTGTCCAATAACATTCATGGAATCCTTCCTGGTTCCTGTTTTTTTTCGGTAATTGGATTCTCAAAAAAGATTGAATGGAAAAGGTACACATGGTGACCACCGATGATATCGGGTGGCAGAAGATCGAAGAAATAATCAGGGAAGAGCAGCAGATCGTCCTGTCAAAGGATGTGATCCGCCGGATCGTTGCTTGCAGGGAGTACCTGGACCAGCGGCTAAAGAAGGAGGATGAGGTACTCTACGGGATCAATACCGGCTTCGGTTCACTTTGCGATAAGGTGATATCAGCGAAGGACCTGGGGCTCCTTCAGAAAAACCTGGTGATGTCACATGCCTGCGGGGTGGGCGATGAGGTTCCCCCGGAGATCGTACACCTGATGCTGCTGCTGAAAATCCAGTCCCTCTCCTATGGCAATTCGGGCGTACAGGTGGCCACCGTACAGAGGCTGGCTGATTTGTATAACCATCAGATCCTGCCGGTTGTCTACACCTACGGATCGCTGGGTGCATCGGGCGACCTGGCCCCCCTGGCACACATGAGCCTGCCCTTGCTGGGCCTTGGGGAAGTCCGGGTAAAAGGAGAAAGGAGAAAAGCTGAAGAGGTGATGCAAGAGATGGGCTGGGATCCTATCGAACTGCAGTCCAAGGAGGGACTGGCCCTGCTCAATGGTACACAATTCATGAGTGCATACGGAGTAAACCTTTGCCTGCGGGTTTTCAAACTCTCCAGACTTGCAGACATCATGGGTGCCCTCTCCCTGGATGCATTCGACGGGCGCCTCGAACCCTTTCACGAACTGGTGCAGCAAATCAGGCCCCACCAGGGGCAGATCGTCACAGCCCGCCGCATCCGTTGGCTTCTCGAGGGAAGTGAACTCATTTCCCGTTCCAAGGCCCATGTTCAGGACCCCTATTCATTCAGGTGTATTCCCCAGGTACACGGAGCCTCCAAGGACTCCATCAATTATGTCTCATACGTGTTCCGGAACGAGATCAATTCGGTCACCGACAATCCAACCATTTTTCCGGAGGAGGACATGATCATTTCAGCCGGTAATTTTCACGGTCAACCCCTGGCCCTGGCTCTTGACAACCTGGCCATTGCCATGAGCGAACTTGGAAACATCTCCGAGCGGCGTACCTACCAGCTTTTATCGGGTACCCGCGGGCTGCCCCCCTTCCTGGTGGCCAATCCGGGGCTCAACTCGGGATTTATGATCCCCCAGTATACAGCTGCTTCCATGGTGAGCCACAACAAGCAACTCTGTGCACCCTCATCGGTTGATTCCATCGAATCGTCCCAGGGCCAGGAGGATCATGTGAGCATGGGTGCCAATGCAGCCACCAGCGCCTGGCAGGTGATGCTCAACCTGGAAAGAATCCTTGCCATTGAGCTGTACTGTGGAGCCCAGGCACTGGAATTCAGAAGGCCTGTCAGATCAAGCCCCTACATTGAAAACTTCGTTGAGGGTTACAGGAAATATGTGGATTTCGTAACGGACGACAAGATCATGTACCCCGATATAGAAGCCAGTGTGAAGTACCTGAGGGATGTGAAACTGGATCTGCCCGAAGAG
>CAYVRK010000073.1:8166-10446 GCA_964453785.1 uncultured Bacteroides sp. | reverse complement strand
GGGCCAAAAATGACAAAGAGGCTGATGTGATCTTCGGAGGCGGCTATGACAAAACAGAAGGGTTTTTCATTGAGCCCACCGTGATCCTCACCACCGATCCCAGTTATGTCACCATGGAAGAGGAGCTCTTCGGCCCCATCCTTACCATGTATGTATACGCGGATGACAAGATCCCCGAAACAGCGGAGATCCTGAACAACACCTCCATGTATGCACTGACGGGAGCCATCTTTGCCCAGGACCGTTATGCCATTGAGTTCCTGACCAAAAAGTTGTCCGACGCTGCCGGGAACTTCTACATCAACGACAAACCCACCGGGGCCGTGGTGGGTCATCAACCCTTCGGCGGGGCCCGCGGATCGGGAACCAACGACAAGGAGAACCTGGAGAAATATGCCCGCGAACAGTTCCATATGAAAAAGAAGAACGAGGATGTTTTTGTGGTGATCCAGGAAGAAAAGTGACTCAGTGCCCAGTACTCAGTCCTCAGTGCCCAGTACGCAAAAGAAATTCTTTGAATCCAGGCACCGTAAAAGTTAGTAATCCTCTAGCAGGGCTATAGGCAATACCTTTTTTTATTAGTTCATCTCTGATAGGGGCAGCTTTATTGACCGTTATACCCATTTCTGTTGAAACGGAAGTAGATTTCACAGGTAGTTCACTTAATCTAGACATTGCGAGTACATATTCGATTTGTCGATCAGTTAAGCGATCAAATCTGAATTTGAAAAAACCATGATCCAGAGCATCCAGTGCTCTTTCTGTAGCCTTAATTGCATCATCTTTGCTAAATGGAGATGTCCTGGCAACTTCCCAAATATGAGAGCCCCAAACTTGCAGAAAGTAAGGGTACCCCTGAGTTTGCTTAAAAATATGGTCCAATGCTTCAGCATTATAATCATATCCTTCACACTTTACCGGATTAACCAGCGCCTGATTTGCACTTATTTTATCTAGCTTGTCCACTTCAGGAAAATCAAATAGCCTTTCGGAGTAAGATTTTGCTTCGCCAGAGAGTTTGGCAATTTGTGGCAGTCCGGCTCCAAAAAATAGTATTGGTAATTGTAGTTGAGATATTTGATGAAGTGCTAAAATAAATGCACTAAGATCTGATTCTGTAATGAATTGCATTTCATCTATCATAATCATCGCTGATGTATGACGGTGTTTTGCTGCAAGACCTATTGAAACAAGTAAATCAGTCAGATCGATAGATAATTCACCTGTTGCAGCTTCTTTTGAGAGGCCAACCTCGAATTCACCATAGTTAACTTTGAAAGCACTGGCAAAACTCCTAAGAAGACGAAATGCTTTTTGTATATCATCGCCCGCTTTTTTACGGCGATCAAGCTTTAAAAGCAATCTATGTAATTGAATGGTTAAGAGTTTGGGAAGAGTCTGGTAAGGATCTGCCTCAAAAATTGCTGTTTGACAGCCTTCGTTCTCGGCAATTTGATTTATTCGATTAAGCAGTACTGTTTTACCAACTCCTCTTAAGCCTAGTAGAATTTGACTTTTGGCTACTTTACCATTTATTGATCGTTTCACAGATATCTCAGCTTGTTGGAGGATTGACTTTCTTCCTGCAAGCTCAGGCGGAGGAGTTCCTGCCCCAGGGGTATATGGGTTATCAATAGGATTCATTCCAAAGTTTATAACAAAGTTAGTAATGTTTGGTATTGAAAGACAAACAATGCTAACAATTTTATATTCCCTGTCTAGCCAGAGCCTTCATGTTTGGTTTGAGATAGACTTTATAACTATTGATGTTCTATTTCCCTGAATATCGGTCTATTCCCCGGTATTGTATAAGCAATCGACTTATATCCGGCCCATCGATGGTCTCGAAATTGTAGGGAGAGGTGATGAAAGTCAACATTTGAAAGGCTGCCTCACCCACCTCCACGTCCGGATAACCATGCTCGCGCGCATGGTGCAGGAACTTCATGATCCGGAACATGTTGAACCAGCGCCAGAACCTTTTCCGGAACGCATCCGGAGAGGCGCTGTTCCCGCGAATCTCGGCCAGGGCTGCCCTGAAATCCTGGGTTTCCAGAAAATCTGATAAGACCCGGGGCTGGCTGTCCAGAACCGGTGCGGCAGATTGCTCTTCAGCCAATCCGTCGATCTCACCGAACAGGCCTGCCAGCATCCGGAAGGGCTCCGGATGGTAAGTGTGTAGCTGTGCCGCCGTAACTGAGTACCGGCCAGGGTCTGAAGGCTCCGGGGACATCCGGCTCGGCAAACGCTTCGCCACCAGTCGCTTCGCCACCAGTCGCT
>CAYVRK010000073.1:0-8066 GCA_964453785.1 uncultured Bacteroides sp. | reverse complement strand
CGCTTCGCCACCAGTCGCTTCGCCACCAGTCGCTCCGCCACCAGTCGCGCCACCACGGGACCGGTGCCGAAAGGAACCCGGCCGGAGGGCCGGGGGGAGGCGCATACCCGGGTGGTGTTACACGCGTTCCAGTTTCCCCGCTGGGCCACCTTCTGGATGAAATAGAAATCCTCTCCACCCTGGCGGCGGTTCATGCCTCCTTCGAGACAGTAGACATCTGCCCTTACGGTAAAGCTGGAACCAACCGTATGGGTTGCGTAGGGGTAGCCGGTGAAGCGGACCGCGTTGAGGTAGTAGCGCAGGTGGAGTTCGTATTGGGCAATGGCATGGTACACCTCCGGACTGAAGGTCTCAAATAAATGAGGCTCATCTTTGGAGTGCTCCCCGGACCCCAGCGGGTGCTCAAAGTAGACGGAGCAGCCATCGGCCCCGCTTGCTTCAAAATGTGCGGTCAGTGCCGCCAGGTAGTTTGCATCCACCACAGCATCGGCATCCAGCGAGGCAATGATCCCCCGGGGATTGTCCACGGCATCGAACCTTCGTACTGCCTCATCCATCAGGATTTTTCGCGCCAGTCCGACTCCCGCCTCTTTTTTTCCGAAACTGTGGTCCAGCCACACATGAAAGGTAAGGGCAGGGTGGGGGTGGGCAGCAATCCAGGCCCGGGTGGCAGAAAGGGTGGACAGGTTCAGGGCCAGCACCTCCTCTGGTGCATCTGAAGAGGCGTTGATCAGGATCAGCACCTCGGCTTGGACACCCAACATCGCAGCAGGGGGCTCCGGGGCAGGTGTTTGCTGCGCGCTTAAAAACAGCGAATCCAGGCATCTTTCGAGCCCGGATTCGTTGTGTACCGGAATGGTAACGATCAGATTCAGACCGGGACGGGGGTCTGTGTGGACAAGCCGCTCCCGCAAACCGGCTTTCAGCAGGTATGCACGGGCGAAGCCCACCTAATTAATGGGTGTTCCCGGTTTGTATTTTTCATTCAGCCCGGCAACTACCTGGCTGGTGATGTTGTAGGGTGTGGCACCGTAAATGAGATTTCCGCCGAACTGGTAGGAGAAGACATAGCTGAATCCGTTGGCCTTGCTCAGTTCAGCCACATATTTCTCGATCATATCCAGCATCTGGCGGTTTTTCACCATGCCTTCTTCCTGCAATTCAGCTGCATACTGGTTCTGGAGTGCTGCCAGACTCTGCTCTTCACTGGCCAGTTGCTGCTGGAGCTGTTCAGCTTCACTCCGGGTTACAAGTCCGCGCTGGATCTTGTACTGGGCATCCTGAACACGCTGGTAGAAAGACTCGGTTTTACCGGAAAATTCAGTTTCCTTTTCGGTTTGCTTTTTCTCCAGTTCCTGCTGGTACTTGAAATAGAGGTCCCAGTTGGCCATGACCGAATCCATGCTGAAAAAAGCGATGCTGATATCACCCATTTCGGACATTTCTGCCGAGGCTGCCTGCCCACCGTTTTCAGCGGATGATCCCCCGCCTGTAAAATGCAGTATAAACAGGACAATGACGGCTGCTCCAAGGACCGCGTTTGTAACAATGTTTGCGATTTTCATCTATAAAATATTTATAATCAGTGTATGGGCGACAAATATAGCAGAAAACTTCAAAAGAATACGAAATTTTCGGTGAAGATCACGCTGATAAAAAACAGCTGAAACCATTAACAATCGGATCAACGCACGTATCTAATCCCCCTCCCGACGCAACAGGGGTTTCGCATGGTACCGGGAGGGGGATTTCTCTTTTTAACCCCTGTGATCTGCCAGACGGAGCTCAGCGATGATCTGCCAGACGGAGCTCAGCGATGATCTGCCAGGTAGAGCTCCGCCACCCGTTGGACCACATCCCGGATGGGGGTAAAACCAAATCCGATGGTTTCGCGGATCTTCTCCGAGGAGTATCTGGAGCGGCTGAAGGCTGCTTTGGCCTGCTCGGAAGTGAGCATCCGTTTCCCGTTAAAGGTCCCCCGGATGGCATCCAGGCGGGCGAGAAAACGAAGGGTGGAAGGGGTGACCAGTTTCATTTTTCCGGGCATTCCCAGTCCGGCGGCGATCAACTCCAGCATCTCGGCATAGGTGAAGTCGCCCGAACTGAGGATAAAGCGTTCCCCCGATATTTCCGAGGCCATCAGTTGTGTCATGGCCGAAACCACATCCTGTACACCCACATATCCGGTCATCCCGGGGGTGGCATGCCTCAGTCCGCCCGAAACCCGTCTGAACATTTCGGAACTGCCCCGGTTCCAGTACCCGGGTCCGAGGATGATGCCCGGATTGACGATCACCGCCTGCAGCCCCTCTTCAATCCCGCGCCACACGACCATTTCCGATTTGAATTTGGAAGCTCCATAGGCGGTATTGTTTTTGTTGCGGGCCCAGATCAGGGTCTCGTCGGCCGGATTTCCATCCGGGGCCCGGCCAATGGCCGAGGAGGAGGATACATGCAACAGCCTTTTCACGCCGGTGGCCTGGCAGGCATTCACAATGTTCTCCGTGCTCCCCACATTAAATGCCAGCATCTGCCGTGCATCCCCGGGTTGGAATGAGACCTGGGCGGCACAGTGGTACACCTGGTCGATGTCGATCATCAGGCGTTCCACATCCTGGTAACTCATCAGGTCCATGTCCACCCAGTCAATGAGCCCGAACAGATCTTCGGCCTCACCCGTGTAGTAGGAGAACACGCGCCTGACCTCTTCCAGGCCGGTGGAGGGCCTTTTCACAGCCACCACCTCTTCGTGTTCACGCACCAGTTCAAGCAGCAGGTGTGAGCCCAGAAGACCAGTTCCGCCGGTTACAAGGATCATTTCAATTGTGGATTTGTGCGAAGATACGCATATTCTGAAAGAATGCTAAGACGACCTGGCGCGCCTGAAGAGGATGTTGTAAAATGCTTTCCAGAAATATATAAACTGGGTACGGACAGGCTTTTTTTCGAATGCATCCAGGTAGCGGAGTTCCGATTCCTGGATCTCCTCCAGGGTTTCAGGCAGATCTGCATAATAGGGAGGGATCAGTCCCGGACGGTAACGGATCCGCTTTTCCTGCAGCTCTTTGGAATAGAGATTGAAGTATTGCTGACTCAGGGGGCGCACACCCACCACCTTCAGTTCGCCCCGGAGCAGGTTGATGATCATGGGGAGCTCATCGATCCAGAGTTTCCGGAGAATGGACCTCGAGGTGGCCACGCGAAAGTCGTTTTTAAACTTCCCCCCGTTCTCCAGGTTGTTCAATTGATGAACATATTCCTGCAGGTACTCTGCAAAGGGGTACATGGTACGGAGCTTGTATACCTTGATGATCTTTCCGTCTTTGCCGATCCGCTTCAGCTTGATGAAAGGCCCGTAGGAAGGATTGATGTCAAAAGCAGGGTCTTTCACCCGTTTCATCACGAAAAAATAGTGGCCGTTCACATACTGGTCCTCCTTAAGTTCAAACCCACAGGCATACAGCCTTCCCAGGAGCTCGGCCCGGGTAAGGACCCGGTTCTGGCCCCGGGTCAAAAAGAAATAGATCCCCCGGGTGGGATAGAACTTGGGAAAAACCCGCTTGACGATGTAGTCCAGGGTATAGACCAGCCAGTTAAACACCGGGGGATATTTTCGCATGATCCGGTTCCTCCGCATTTCGGCTGTTTCGGCACATCCGATAAAGGTGCCCTGGTTGGGGAGTTTGTGGTTCACTGCTTCGAAAAACCTGGTCAGGTGCTTGATGTCGTTGGCCCGCTTCAGGTTTACAATGGTGCTGTGCAACTTGCCGGGCTGACGAAGTATGTTAAACCGGGTGACCGTGGAGGTGATCAGCGCGTCCGGATCTTTCAGATCCACATAGTGACTGATAAAAGCAGCCGCTTTCTCTCCACACTCCTCTGCAATGGCCTCCATGAGTACAGCCGCATCCACGTGCCCTTTGCTGTGAACCACTGCCTCCTTCATTTTCCTCTTATCCAGTGCAGTGGGGGGCTGTTCAAGGAATGCCAGGGCTGCATCATATTCATGGGAAGCCAGCAGGTAGCTGTAGAGACTGAAGAAGACCATCTCCACCACTGTGGCCATACCCACCGTTCCGAGTACCATCATCCTGGAATAGTATGTGGTGTTGAAAGCGTAGATAATAAAGGCAACAAAGGCCATAGCCACCATGTTTGGATAGACGATGTTGCGGATCAGGAACACGGGACTCTCATTTCGCGCGATCATGTATTTCTTAAAATAAAAGGAGGAGCAGATCCAGAGAAACAGCATAATGCCAAACCCGGTCAGGTACCGGGTGGACAGGTAGGAGACCATCACCGGTTTCAGTCCTGCCATCAACACATAAGATCCCGATAAAATGATCAGGTCAATCATGATCAGTCCGTTCTTTGTCTTCTTCATCGATCTGGGTTGTACAATAAAATTAGTAAGATTTCTTGAATATACAGACATGATATAAGGCATCATGGGTTGCATATTTATATATTAGCATGATGAAAAATAAGTTCTCCATCGCGGTTCAGGCGGCCCTGAAGGCGGGTAAAGCCATCATGGAGGTGTATGGGAAAGCTGATTTTGAGGTGGAGCGCAAAGCGGACGACTCTCCCCTGACTTTGGCGGACCGGAGGGCCCATGAGATCATCACCAGGGCCCTGAAAAGGACGGGATTGCCCGTTCTGAGCGAGGAAGGCAGGGAGATCCCCTATATGAACCGCAGCTGGTGGAGCTCCTTCTGGCTGGTTGATCCACTGGACGGGACCAAAGAGTTTATCAGCAGGAACGGCGAATTTACAGTCAATATCGCCCTTGTGGTGGATGGGAAAGCATCCTTCGGGGTGGTCTTTGCCCCGGTACTGAACCGTCTTTATGTGGGACATCCGGGAAGAGGAGCCTTCCTCTGCTCGGATGAAAAAATCTTCCGTCAGCCCTTCGATTACCTGGCACAGTTTTCCACACCCCTTCCCGCAACAGAACCCGATCCGGATCTGTACAGGGTAGTGGCCAGCAGGTCGCACTTCAACCAGGAGACCCGCGACTATGTGGATGCACTGGATACGGCTGACAAAAAACTATCGCTGGTCAACTCGGGCAGCTCCCTGAAGCTGTGCATGGTGGCTGCAGGTGAGGCCGAGCTCTATCCCCGGCTGGGGCCCACCATGGAGTGGGATACCGCAGCAGCCCATGCAGTGGTAAAAGCCGCCGGCAGGAATGTTTACAGGATCGACAACGGCCTTGAACTGGAGTACAATAAGGAAAACCTTCACAACCCTTATTTCGTAGTAAGGTAAACAGGGAGTTTTTGGTTTGCCCGGTGCAACCAAACTTCCCTGTCACAGGTCATCTCAATGAACCTTTTAATGCGAATTGAAAAGGAAATACTTAAGGGTTGTATAGAGGGTAAATCATCAGCACAGAAGGCGCTGTTTGATACCTATGCGAAGCTGATGCTGGGGGTATGCAACAGGTATGCTTCCAATATCGAAGAGGCGGAAGATGTCATGCAGGAGGGATTTGTGAAAATCTTCCTGCATATCGGGGAGTTTAAGGGTGATGGTTCGTTGGTGGCCTGGATGCGCAGGATCATGATCAACACGGCCATTACCTATTATCATAAGATGCGAAAGCACCGGTACCATGACGACCTGGAGGAGGTGAGGGAGTCGCAGTTTGAGGACCAGGATTGGGGCGAGGCCGAGTTTACCCGGGAGGAACTGTTTCATGTGATTCAGCGGATGCCCGACGGATACAGGGTGGTGTTCAACCTCTACGCAGTGGAAGGGTATAAGCACCGGGAGATCGCAGAGATTTTGAACATTGATGAAAATACAAGCAAATCGCAGTACAGCAGGGCCAGGCGATGGCTCCAGGAGCGCCTGATCCGGATAAAACAAAGTGAAACATCCCCCAAAAGGATGAAGGATAGCAATGAGTAAAAAGCTCAACATAGAGGAACTGGTCCGCATCCGGCTGGATCAGGCGGAAATCACACCTTCGCCGGGTGCCTGGAAGGGTGTGCAGCGAAAGCTGCGCGTAAAGCGCTTCCTCCGTTTCGATCCCGGGAGGTTCAACCTCTACCATCTCAGCGGCCTTGTGGTGGCGGGAGCTGTGGCTGTAGTACTTCTTTCGCGGGATCCGGCTGCAGACGGGTCCGCAACCATCCGGAATCCTTCAACCCAGCCCGCAGAATCAGGCGTTTCATCCGGTGAACCGGCTCCCGGACAGGTGAGCCCGGAAGCGGACGGGAACCAGGGGAAAGGTGGTTTGAAAAAGAACAGGAAGGACGTTGGCAAGATCGAGGGGAACCATTCGGAAGGGAAACATCCCGCCGGCAGGGAACCCTATGCCGGGGAGGAAGCCGGGGAGGTGACCGGAGAGCAGCATCCGGAGGGAACCAAAGAAGATGCCCGGGCTGTTCCGCAGACACTGGTGACCTATTTCACCGCCTCTTCGCTGTCCGGCTGCGCACCACTGCAGGTCCGCTTTGTCAATACCAGTATGAATGCAGTTTCCTTTACCTGGTCCTTCGGCACGGGCGAGACCAGCTCCGAAGCCAGCCCGCACCATACATTCGGTGAACCGGGCAGGTATACAGTGACCCTCCGGGCAAGCGGTGAAGACGGAATGAGCGAGCTGTACAGCCAGGTGGTTGAGGTATTTCGGGTACCCGTGGCCGGATTTGAGATCGAAGAGGGCCTTGAAGGGCCTGATGGTGTGGGATCTTTTGAACTGATGAATTATTCCACCGGTGCTTTCTCCTTTGCATGGGATTTTCCCGGCCAGGAGAAGGAGATCTGGAGCTCCAATGAATTCCAGCCATCACTGAAGACCGGTGAAATTCCCGGTCAGGCTGATAAAATCAGGCTGGTGGCAACAAACAGCCAGGGATGCACGGATACAGCCGTGATGCAGATTCCTGTTGCTGCCGGTTCCACGGCCCGTGAACTGAAGTTTCCCACAGCCTTCAATGCAAATCATACCGGGCCAAGCGGGGGGACCTACCGCCCCAACGATCTGAGAATTGATATCTTCCACCCGCATTTTACAGAGGTCCCCGCGGCTTACCACCTGCAGGTTTTCTCAAGGATGGGTGAAATGGTGTTCGAATCCCGCGACATTTACACGGGATGGGATGGCTACATCCGGGAGCAGAAAGCTGCCGGGGGTGTGTACCTCTGGATTGCCGAAGGAACCTGGGAGAATGGTTCGGCTTTCAACATGAAAGGGGATGTGACCCTGCTCTGGAGCGACCGGCGCTGGCCGTAAGCTACAGGGTGATCCGGTCGATGATCGACTCAAGAATCAGATCCACCGAATCCTTAATCCCGGTTTTGGATGTATCGATTTCCAGGTCGGGATGCTTCGGTGCTTCAAAAGGGGAGGAGATCCCTGTAAAATCCTTGATGATTCCCGCACGCGCTTTCTTATAAAGACCTTTTGTATCCCTGCTTTCACACACCTCCAGGGGCGTGTTCAGGAAGATCTCGATGAAATCGTCCTTCCCGATGATGCTTCTGGCCAGGTCGCGGATCTGGTCGGTGGGACTGATGAAGGAGCAGATGGTGATCATGCCCGTATTGATGATCAGCTTGGAAACCTCTGCAATCCGGCGGATGTTCTCCAGCCGGTCCTCGTCGCTGAATCCCAGGTTGTTGTTGATCCCGGTACGGATGTTATCCCCGTCCAGCACCTGGCAGAAGAACCTCCGGAAAAACAGCTCCTTCTCCAGGTTGGAGGCCAGGGTGGTCTTCCCCGAACCGGAGAGACCGGTAAACCAGATGACCCTGGCACGTTGCCGGAGGATCTCCTCTTTCACCTTCCGGTCATAAATTCTGTCAAATACGGGATATATATTCTCAGATACCATGTTCACACAATTTGTTTAAACTTAAAAACCATAGTTGATCCCGAACCTGAATGTGCCGGTCTGACCGTGGTACACATCAGGTGTCCACCTGTCTAAATAGTCCTGCTCACCGGTCACATTTCTCCACTCGTAGCCCAGCCTTACATACAGATCGTTGATCACTTGTGCCGATGCGGACAATCCAAGACGGGCTGATTCCCAGACGATGGGGTCAAA
>CAYVRK010000072.1:0-10640 GCA_964453785.1 uncultured Bacteroides sp. | reverse complement strand
GGTAGCAAGGGTAGGCGGTTGTAGCGGTGCGATATAAGTAGCTTGCCCTTTTTTTTGATACCAATTTACCAACACCATAAAGCTTACATCATGACTGAAAAAGTAAAAGCCCCATTCTTGAAACCTGCGCTTATTTACGGAGCGATTGTAGGTTTCGTTTCCATTCTTTTTGGAGTCATTTTTTACATCATGGACCTTTCCTTAAAAGGCTGGTCCAACTGGGTGACCATGCTGATTACCTGGATTGTGCTTATTTATTGTCTGACTGCTTACCGGAAGGAGTACATGGGAGGATTTGCCTCCTATGGTCAGCTCCTTTTGATGGCTGTGATGATCGGCGTGATTGCCGCCCTCCTGAACGCAGTTTATACCTATGTGCTCCATGGGATGATTGATCACGAGTTGCTGGATAAAATGCGCCTTGTGCAGGAGGAGAAGATTTTGAGCAATCACCGTATTCCGGAAAGTGCACATGAAACAGTGATTGCCAGGCTTGAAAAATCATTCACACTGAAAAAGGTTTTGATCAATGGTACCATCGCATGGATTGTCTTCAATACCATCGTTGGACTGATCGCTGCGGCTTTTATCAAGAAGGAGGAAACCCCCGCAAACAGTGCAATTTAATTCCCCTTAGAATTCCATGGATCTGAGTATTGTAGTTCCCCTGTACAATGAAGTGGAGTCGCTGCCCGAATTGAGCGAGTGGATTCACCGTGTGCTCTCTGGCCGTCAACTCACCTATGAGCTGATCTTTGTGGATGACGGAAGCAATGACGGTTCCTGGGAGCAGATTGAACAGCTGAGTAAAAAATATAAAGAGGTCAGGGGGGCAAAATTCCGCCGTAATTATGGAAAATCGGCTGCCTTGCATACCGGTTTTCACATGGTCCGCGGAGATGTGGTTATAACCATGGATGCCGACCTGCAGGACAGTCCCGAGGAGATCCCCGAATTGCGCCGGATGATCATTGACGAAGGGTTAGATGTGGTGAGCGGATGGAAGAAGAAACGCTATGATCCTTTCTTTACCAAACGGGTTCCAACCAAACTTTTCAACTGGGCGGCCAGGAAAGTTAGCGGAATCAGGCTCCATGATTTTAATTGCGGGCTGAAGGCTTACCGGCGCAATGTGGTGAAAAGTGTTGAGGTATACGGGGACATGCACAGGTACATTCCGGTCCTGGCCAAAGGCAATGGTTTTACGCGCATTGGGGAAAAAGTGGTGCAACACCAGGAGCGGAAATACGGTGTCACCAAATTTGGGATGGACCGTTTCGTTAAGGGTTTCCTCGACCTTCTGACCGTTTCCTTTCTGACGCGATTTGCAAAGAAGCCCATGCACCTGTTTGGTTTCATCGGATCGTTGATGTTTATCATCGGATTTGGAATTGCACTCTACATGGGTATTGATAAACTGATTGCACTGATCAAACATGTGCCACAGGGACTGATTGCAGACAGTGCATTCTTTTATATCGGTCTGACCAGTATGATCATGGGTACCTTGTTGTTTATCGGGGGTTTTCTGGGAGAGCTGATCTCCAGGAGCGCGGCTGAGAGGAATAGCTACGAGATCGAAAAGGAGATTTAACATTGAAAAAGACCGAAAGGGAAATGAAGATACATCTGATTTCCGGGGCGTGTGGATTTGTGGGAAGGAATATGGTGAAGCGGCTTTACCGCACTACGGGTGACAAACTTTTTATCGTGGATGACCTTTCTATTGGGGCCCATCCATCCACCTGGCTTGAATACACACACGCAAGGACAAGCGGTGACCTGGAGATCATCGGCGAAGATGAACGGATCTATTTCTGGAAAGGCGATTTCAGGGACCTGTTGTTTCGTCTCAGGATGAACCCCAGGCATCTCCAGGATACGTATGGCCTTGAATTTGAAAGGTTTGCAGATGTATTCCATTTTGCTGCCATTGTGGGTGGCAGGCTAAAAATTGAAGGGGATCCCATGTCTGTGGCACTGGATCTTTCCATTGACGCGGAATTCTTCTACTGGGTCTGTCAGCATAAACCCAAGCGGGTACTCTATCCCAGTTCCAGTGCTGCATATCCCATTAGTCTGCAGTCCACCACCGGGGCCATTGCCCTGAGGGAATCGGATATCGATTTCAAGAAGAACCTGGGAGTTCCCGATATGACCTACGGCTGGTCGAAGCTCACAGGGGAGTTCCTGGCACAGATTGCAGCCAAACAATACGGAATTTCAGTGGCGTGCATCAGGCCTTTTTCGGGCTATGGAGAAGACCAGGACCTTTCCTATCCTGTTCCGGCCATTGCAGCACGCGCAGCCAGGAAGGAGAATCCCTTCGAGGTATGGGGAAGCGGTAAACAGGGCAGGGATTTTGTTCATATTGATGATGTGATTGATTTGATCTTCGTCCTGATGGATCGTGTATCTGATGGTAGTGCATACAACATCGGTTCGGGCAAGCTAACGTCTTTTCTGGACCTGATCCGTATATTTACAGGAATGGCAGGATATTCTCCCGAAATCAAGCCGCTGCTGGACAAACCGGTGGGGGTTCATTCCCGTTACTGCGACATGACCCTGGTTACTGAGAAGTTCGGATGGAAGCCAAAAATCTCCATTGAAGAGGGGATGGGAAGGGTTTATAAGGCTGCTTTGAAGCAAATTGGATCCCTGTAAAGGAGTTTTTCTGAACCATGAAAAGGATCGTTACCTTCGGACCTGGCCCACAGTTCAAGGGCGGCATAGCCAATTATAATACATCCCTGGCCAAAGCACTGGACAGGATTGAAGATGTGGAAGTGCACATTGTCTCATGGACCCAGCAGTATCCGGCCATTATTCCCAGGGATTTTATCGACAGAAAGAGCAAAACGGATCAGCTGGCCGGGACGCAGGTCAAAGTCCATTACATGCTGAACTACAACAGCCCGGCAACATGGAGAAAGACATTTCGATTGATACGCGCCCTGAAACCGGACAAGATCATTATCCAGTGGGCCATTGCCATCCAGGGTATTCCCCTGCGGTACCTGGCCAGGAAATTACAGAAGGCCGGAATCACGGTCTGTTTTGACCTGCACTTTGTGGTACAGAAGGAGAACAGCAAGCTGGACCGCCTGGTTACCCGGAGATGCCTGAAATTCAGTGACGCTTACATTACCCATTCACTGAAAACCTATGAGGAGCTCAAGGAATTGCTCCCGGGCCGGAAATACAGCCTGCTGCAGCCCGACGAAACGTTTGGAGCATTGAAAGAGCCTGAAGAGAAGGGCGAAATTCCTGTTTTGAAACTCTACCACCCGGTCTACGATATGTTCCAAAAGGATGAATCCTTCGATGTGGAAGCATTCAAATCATCCCTGGGCCTGAAAAAGCATGTGTTCCTCTTCTTTGGATTTATCCGAAAATACAAAGGGCTTCACAATGTGATTGAAGCTTTTCGCCTGGTTAGCAAACAGCGTGATGATGTGTCGTTGCTCATTGTAGGTGAGTTGTTCTGGAAAACACTGGACCCCGCCAAGTTCTCCACCCGGGTAAAAAGCGCCCTGTTTGGTTTGGCAAAGAAGCTCCTTTTGAATAAACAGGATGATGAGCAAAACTACAGGCCCCTGGAACTGATCGACAAATACAATTTATATGAGCAGGTTGCAGCCATTACAGAATTTGTTCCCAACGAAGATGTAAATAAGTATTTCCAGGCCAGTGACTCAATCACACTGTTCTATTCTGCTGCGACGCCTTCAGGAGTCGAATCCATGTCTTACAATTTCGGACTTCCCATACTGGCATCCCGTGTGGGGCATTTTAAGGAGACCGTCAGGGACGGATACAATGGCTACCTGGCCGAACCGGAAAACCCTGAATCCATGGCCCGGGTCATGATCAGGTCCATTGAGGAACCCATTCCCGCAGCGCATGTGTATGCCACTTCAGCCAAAATGAGCTGGGACAACTACGCTTCAATGATCCTCAGCCGCTGACCGGCTTTCAATCCACCGGATCATCTCGGCGGTTTTATCTGGTGAAAACCAGGTATACATGTGGTTCTTCCTGAACCAGGTAAGTTGCTTGCGTGCAAATTTTCTTGTATTCCGCTTGATGAGATCCACGGCCTCTTCCAGGGCTAGCTCTCCATCCAGGAACCTGAACAGTTCCCTGTATCCCACCGTTTTCAGGGCGGTCATCTCCCTGTAGGGGATCAGGCCTTTTACCTCCTCCAGGAGTCCTGACTTCATCATCAGGTCCACGCGCCTGTTGATCCTATCATAGAGTTGTTCACGCTCCGTGTCCAGGGCCATCCTGAGGATACGGAACGGCCGCTTCCTGGGTGTACTTGAGAGAAATCCCGAATAGGGTTTCCCTGTCTGGATGGACACCTCCAGGGCTTTCAACACCCGCATGGGGTTCTTCAGGTCGACCCGCCCGTAACTCACCGGATCCAACTCCTTCAGTTGTGCTGCAAGGGGATCAATCCCCTCCTTCCCGAAGCGGTCCAGCAGGGCAGACCGCAACTCAGGATCAGCTGCTGGCAGGTCATCGATTCCATGACAAACTGCATCGATATACAGGCCCGAACCTCCTACCAGGAGGACCAGATGGTGTGACTGGAAAAGGGTTTCCAGCAATTCCAGTACCTCCTGTTCGTACCTGCTTGCATGATAAGGGTCATTGATTGAAGCGGTCTGGATGAAATGATGCCTGACCTGAGCAAGTTCCTGGATTGAGGGGACAGCTGTTCCGATGGATGTCTCACGATAGATCTGCCTTGAATCGGCTGAAATGATCTCTGTTTGAAAGTGGTTGGCCAGCGAGATCCCGCAGGTTGTTTTACCAATGGCTGTGGGACCGGCCAGGACCACCAGTGTCTTTTCCATATCAGAAATCTTCCGGATTTCCTAAGTCGGGCAGATCCAGATCAAGGTCATCCAGCCGGAGATCGTCCATGTGATCGTAGGCATCGTCAAAGTAGGGAAAGGAATCCGATTCATCGGCCAGGCGGTCCAGAGCCAGCTGGATGGGCGGATCTCCTTTCTCATCAGCGATAAAGGGGGTTTGCCTGGGCGAAACCTGATCCGAAGTCTCTATGAGTTCCATAAAAAGTGCCCGTTCCGAGAAAAAGTCGAACACGTAGATCATTCGCTGGTTTACCTCGGTGATATACTCCTCCAGGGTCACTTCTCCCATGATCGGGCTTACCTCTTCCTGGTCAGTCATCATGTCAATGAGGGTAATCTCCTTCTGCTTTTCCCACTTTTCACTGGTGATAAAGAATGAAGCCAGTAGTGCAGGATCATACCCCAGGTTCGCCTGGAGTACCTGATGGAAATCGAGAAAGGTGTCCGATCCGTCAATAACCAGGTCCCGGAAGAACTCCTGGTCCTCATCGCTGATAATTCTGAATAGAAGGATCATCTCACTACAGTTCTTTAAGAAACCTGAGGGTATCCACACCGTCTGCATAATCCCATGGCATGGGCTGTTGTGAAGTACCCGGTTTGATGGATTTGCTTATCCCCGGCGAAATGGATACCACACACTGTATCTCCTCATCACGGGCCTTCAGTTGCTGCTTTATAGTACCAATTTCAGAATATCTTTCATAAAAAACAACCCCCACCGGACTGGCGATGGCTGTATCCTCTTTTAAAAGCAATACCCCGTTATCAAGAAAGTCCTGCCGGTTCATCAGGTACATGGTCCGGTAATATTCCACATTGTTCATGTATTTGTGGTATTCGCCCAGGTGGCTGAAACCATCCATTGCTCCCATCAGTATTTTCAGGTCATACGATTCAGGCACATAGAGCTTGGTGACGTTCCTGCAGCCGAGACCGAAATAGGTAAAAATATCCTCGCCGATCCCGCCCAGGTCTTCCTCCGATTCGTCTCCCGTAATCACGGCCACTCCGCTACGGTTTTTCCGGATGATATGGGGAATGTCCCTGAAATAGTATTCAAAATAGCGGGAACTGTTGTTGCTGCCGGTGGCAATGACAGCATCCAAACCGGAAAGCGTGTCACCGGAAAAGGTGATCCGGCCACCCAAAGAGGGATCAACAATTGATATTGCTTCGGCCGTCTTTCTGATCAGTCTGTCGTCCCTGGATGAGGGTTTGGCCAGGATCCGGTGCCCCGACGCCAGCACACAGAGCATATCATGAAATCCAACCAATGGAATATTACCTGCCAGGACCAGTCCCACTGTTTTAGCAGTTTCGTTTGCCCGTGCAGACAGGTTGTAGGAAACAAGCCATTTCCTGAGCACTTTTTCATCCAGCATTCGGGCAATTCCAAGCAAAGCCCGGTTCACCCAGTCCGGGGTAAACCAGGGGTTATTGGCATACTCCCTGTTAAGAACGGACTGGAACGAATCGTACAGAGAATCGTTCAAATGAGCCAGCTCCGGTGTATTGTTTTTTTGATGCTCCGGAAATTGCCTGAGGAATTCCCCCAAAAGGGAGAATGCACTGATAAAGTGGTCACTGTTCAGCACTTTGTCACTGGTTTTCCTTCTTGATCAGGTTCAATGCCGAACCCGCCTTGAACCAGCCAATCTGGTTTTCATTCAGGGTATGGTTGGCCCTGAATTGATGGGAAGTCCCATCGGTGTGGTTCAGTCTGATCTCCAATGGCTTTCCGGGTGCAAGGGAAGTGAGACCCAGAACATCTACCAGGTCATCCTCCCTGACCAGGTCATAATCGGATTTGTCATCAAAGGTTAGTGCCAGCATTCCCTGCTTCTTCAGGTTGGTTTCATGAATCCGTGCAAAAGATTTCACCAGGACCACCCTGACGCCCAGATGCCTGGGTTCCATGGCTGCATGTTCCCTGGAGGAACCCTCCCCGTAATTCTCATCTCCCACAACGATGCTGCCGTGCCCTGCAGCCTTATAGGCCCTTGCCGTATCAGGTACTGTCTGGTATGTGCCGGTAAGTTGATTCAGGACCTCATTGGTAAGGTCATTGGCTGCATTCACCGCCCCGATCAGCATGTTGTTGGAGATGTTGTCAAGGTGTCCCCTGAAACGCAGCCACGGACCTGCCATGGAGATGTGATCGGTGGTGCATTTGCCTTTGGCCCTGATCAGGAGTTTCAGTCCGGTGAGGTCTTTCCCATCCCAGGGACTGAATGGTGTCAGAATCTGCAGCCGTTCCGATTCAGGGTCCACATTGACCTCGATACTACTGCCATCTTCGGCAGGTGCCTGGAATCCGTTGTCCTCCACGGCAAACCCTTTAAGGGGCAGTTCCAGCCCTTCAGGCTCATCAAGCCTGACCTGCTCTCCTGATTCATTGACCAGGGTATCAGTCAGGGGATTGAAGGTCAGGTCACCTGCTACGGCCATGGCAGTGACGATTTCAGGTGAGGCTACAAATGAATATGTATTGGGATTGCCGTCGTTTCGCTTGGCAAAATTCCTGTTGAATGAGGTAATGATGGAATTCTTTTCCTGCTTGTCTGCATTGTGCCTGGCCCACTGGCCGATGCAGGGCCCGCAGGCATTGGCCAGAACCACACCTCCGATTTCTTCGAAGGTGTTAATAAGGCCATCCCTTTCAATGGTATACCTGACCAGTTCCGACCCCGGTGTTACGGTAAACTTGGATGATACTTTCAAATTTTTCTCTTTGGCCTGTTTTGCAATGGATGCAGCACGGGTAATATCCTCATAGGACGAGTTGGTACAGGATCCGATGAGCCCTACCTCCAGTTTTTGCGGATAGCCATTCTCCTGAACAGCCTTGGCAAATTCTGAGATGGGCCACGCCTTATCCGGACTGAACGGTCCGTTGATATGGGGTTCCAGGGTGGAAAGGTCAATTTCGATGACCTCATCAAAATAGGACTCAGGATTGGCGTAGACCTCCGGATCACCTGTCAAATGAACAGCAACCTTGTCAGCTTCACGGGCCACATCTTCCCTGTCTGTCCCTTTCAGGTAATCACGCATTTTTTTATCATAACCGAAAAGTGAGGTGGTGGCACCTATTTCAGCACCCATGTTGCAGATGGTTCCTTTACCGGTGCACGATATGGATTCTGCCCCCTCACCGAAATACTCCAGAATCTTGCCAGTACCCCCTTTTACGGTGAGGATCCCGGCCAACTTCAGGATCACGTCCTTGGCCGATGTCCATCCGTTTAATTTACCGGTAAGTCTGACCCCGATCAGTTTGGGGAACTTCAGCTCCCATGCCATGCCCGCCATCACATCCACTGCATCCGCTCCGCCCACGCCAATGGCAATCATACCCAGGCCTCCGGCATTTACTGTATGGGAATCGGTGCCGATCATCATTCCGCCCGGAAAGGCATAGTTCTCAAGGATCACCTGATGGATGATCCCTGCTCCCGGTTTCCAGAAACCAATGCCGTATTTGTTGGATACACTTCCGAGAAAGTCGTAAACTTCATTGTTGGTTTGCAGGGCCGTTTTAAGATCTTCCCGGGCCCCTGCTTTGGCCTGGATCAGGTGATCACAGTGCACCGTGGATGGTACGGCTGCCTTCGACCTGCCCGCCTGCATAAACTGCAGCAGTGCCATCTGTGCAGTGGCATCCTGCATGGCAACACGGTCGGGCCTGAAGTCCACATAATCTTCACCTCTTTTTAATGCCCGCAAGCCAGTACCATTGAACAGATGCCCATACAGGATTTTCTCAGTCAGGGTCAGGGGACGCGAGAGGATATTTCTTGCCTGGTTGATCCTGCCGGGGAAAGCCCGGTAGGTCTCTTGAATCATTTCAAAATCGAATGCCATTGAAAAACTATTTTTGTACATTGTAAAGATATGGGAAAATGGTATGTATGCCTGACACATTCAGCGTGCAATTGTTCAGAATTTTATATTTTTATGAATCATTTCATAGCTGACCGGTGAAAGTATCCATGTTTATAGAGAATGTCCGGATTGCCCTGAAAGCCATCAGGACCAATTTGCTCAGGACCATCCTGACCATATTTATCATTGCTTTCGGGATCATGGCGCTGGTTGGGATCCTTACGGCCATTGATTCAATTAAGGCCAGTCTCACCGAGTCCTTCAGCCTGATGGGGGCCAATACATTTACCATTGAATCAAGGAGCATGCGGGTGCAGATCGGGAACCAGTCCTACAGGAGAAAGAACCACGATTTCATCAGCCACAGGCAGGCCGAATCGTTTAAGGAACGGTTTAAATTTCCGGCACAGGTTTCGGTGTGGACCCGGGCATCGGGATCTGCCATAATAAAATACCGGTCCTATACTTCCAATCCCAATACCTCGGTGATGGGAATTGATGAAAATTATATCTACACCGCAGGATTTGAAATTGAGAAGGGCAGAAATATCTCTGAAGGTGATATTGAAAACAATGCCAACGTGGTCCTGATCGGAGATGAGGTAGCCAGGCAGGCATTCGGGAACAATATCGATCCGCTGAACCGGTTTATTTCAGTTGGTAACGGCAGGTACAGGGTTGTGGGGGTTTTAAAATCCCGGGGCCAATCGGGAGGAATGGGGACCGACCGGGTTTGCCTGATCCCTTACACCAATGTGAGGCAGTATTTCTCAAGGCCACAGATGGGGTATTCTATCAATGTGATGCCGGACAAGCCGGAGATGCTGGATATATGTGTTTCTGAGGCAGAAGGCTTATTCAGGCTGGTCAGGCGACTGGAGGCCAGGGATGAGAGCGATTTCAATATTACCAAGAGTGATCAGCTCGCCCAGATGCTGATTGAGAATTTGAAGTTTGTCACCATTGCTGCCACCATCATCGGACTGATAACTCTGTTGGGAGCTGTGATCGGATTAATGAACATCATGCTGGTCTCAGTCACCGAAAGGACCAAAGAGATCGGGACCAGAAAAGCACTGGGAGCAAAGTCCCTGATGATCAAGCGACAGTTCCTGTACGAAGCCATTGTCATCGGACAATTGGGAGCAGTTGTGGGAATTTTGTTAGGAATAATCATTGGAAATGGCTTATCTTTAGCCATAGGTTCCAGTTTCATTATACCCTGGAAATGGATTCTGTTGGGGATTGGGCTGTGTTTCGGTGTCGGAATCGTTTCGGGATATTTCCCTGCGGTTAAGGCATCAAAGCTTGATCCGATCCTTGCATTAAGGTATGAGTAAACTATAGGATTGTATATGGAAGACCTCTATTTTAAAAAGACATTCAATTCACCTGAAGTGGAATTTATTGGGGATACAGGTGAACTGTCACTGGAGGGCAGGTCGATCCCTGAAGATCCCGGGGAGTTTTTCGAACGATTAATTGAGTGGATCAATGAATATTTCCTGACCCCTGCCGAAAAGACGGTGATGAGCATCAAACTTGAGTACATCAACAGCGGTTCTTCAAAATATATGCTGGAAGTACTCAGGATCATGAAGATCAACCATGATGCCGGGAAGAATGTGCAGATCAAGTGGTACTTCGAGGAGGGCGATGAATCCATTGAAGAGTTGGGACAGCACTACGAGCAAACCATCCAGATCCCTTTTGAACACATCGAATATTATTGATTCAAACCCCCATTTCGACATATTTTTTTACCCCGGGAGACCGGGGTTTTTTTATAAAAAAAGGGGAGCCCGAAAGAGCCCCCCTGGGATAAAGATGATGCTATGGCTTATGCGTTGTCCACTTTGCTCATGT
>CAYVRK010000071.1:0-11110 GCA_964453785.1 uncultured Bacteroides sp. | reverse complement strand
ACCTCCACCACCAGATCCTCGTCGCACCTGCTCAGGCAAGCCAATCTCCACCCGGTGCCCAGGCCCAGTTTCTCCAGCTGCTGTTTGTGATGGGAATCAGTCTCAACCACCCCCCCCAGGATCCGGACTGCGCATTTTCCGCAGGTTCCCTTGCCCCCACATGGAAATTCCACACCGGTTTCATGCAATACATCCTTCAGCGGGGAACCCTTCCTGGCAGTAAGGACCTTGCCCAAAGGGTGCAAGCGGATCTGAACAGTTTCCAAACCTTAAGCAGCCAGATCCTTCAGGTACTCAACGGCTCCACGGGGGTCGGGTGAGTAGAAATCGGCGCCGATCTTTGCCCGGAAATCATCATTCAGCGGAGCACCTCCCACCAAAACCTTGGTGCCGGGATGGGCTTCCTTGACCTTCCTGACAATTTCTTCCATATTGGCCATGGTGGTGGTGAGCAGTGCGGACAATCCCACCACTGCACCCGGATTCTCAGCGAGCGCCTGATTAAAGGCATCCTCATTCACATCCACACCCAGATCCACAATGCTCCAGCCTCCCCCTTCGACCATCATGGCCACCAGGTTCTTTCCTATATCATGAAGGTCTCCTTTGACCGTGCCAATGATAAATGTGCCTTTGGTCTTTACATCACCTGACTGGAAGAATGGCTTGAGGTGGGCCATGGCTGCACCCATGGCTTTGGCCGACATGAGCATCTGGGGTACGAAAATCTTGTTTTCAGAAAATTTCTGCCCCACACGGTCCATGGCCGGTACCAGAGCCAGGGTGAGAACATCCGTTGGCTTCACACCACTATCGAGCGCTTCTTTGGCCAATTCATCAGCCCCATCCTGTCCTTTTAAGTTGGGGGGGTAAGGTGAATTTTTATCCACTTTACCAAATTCAACGGCTTCACCAAGTTTTTCAAGTACAGGCTCCATTTCAGTTTGTTTTAGTTCATGATTGAGTTGTTCAGAATGTAAAAATAGCCATTACAAGCAAATTGCTCGATATTTCTTTCACTATTTCTAATGCTATTTTGACCCATTTACTACTTTTATATAAAATAAAATTAGAATGAAAGAGCTTCTGGAACAGATCAAGCTGAATCCTGATGAATCTTTTTACATTGGTATATTCCAGGACCATATCGCTTCAAGTCACTGGCACTACCACCAGGAATTCGAGCTCAGCTTCATCACCGAGGGCTCCGGGAAAAGAATCGTGGGTGATTCAATCGAAGAATTCCACCCCGGGGACCTGATTTTCATCGGGCCCCGCATACCCCATGTATGGTTCCCCAGGGACACACACAGCAGGCAACATTCAGGAAGAACGCTTGAATCTGTATACATGCTTTTCAACCATGATATTTTACCGGCCGGCCTCACCGGTCTGCCTGAATTTAACCACGTCAGAAAAGCCATTCAACTTTCCGAACGGGGGATCCGAATTACAGGGGATACACTGAATGATGTGAGCGGGATCATGCTGCAGTTACCTTACATGAACCGCCTGAAAAGGCTGATGTTCTTTTATGAGATTATGGACTTCATAGGGAAGAGTAAATCTTTTTCCTACCTGGCCAGCCCGGACTATGTTAAAACGAAATTCGAGACCACCAATAACCGCGTGAACAAGATTCATGAATTCCTGATGAAAAACTACCAGAACGAAATTGACCTACGTGAAGTGGCTGACATTGTGCACATGGCTCCGGCATCGGTCTGCAGGTTTTTTAAATCTTCCACCGGTCTGACCATCTTTGAATACCTGAATAAAATAAAAATCGATTATTCCTGTAAACTACTGTTAAACACTGATTTAAACATTGTTGATATCAGTTACGACTGCGGATTCAATAACCTGAGTCACTTCAACAAACAGTTCCGGAAATTCATCGGCAATACACCCACCCAGTTCAGAAAACTGCGTGAAACCTGAACCAATTGAAACTGATCAATATTAAATATTCAGATCCTGATAAATTTGCAAATATTGCATCAGAATGAGGTAAACGCGGCCATGAATTTACACTGATTTCACCCATATATTTGTCCTGGGATATGAACAATCCGTCCTCTTTATAAACAAGACAAACAATGTCTGAATACAATAATCCCATGGTAATTGACTCCTTGCTTCCGCCTGAAATGGCAGGGATGGCTGAAGAGGCCGGAGTTTTCAAAGCGCGGCAGGAACCTGTGAGAACAGCTGTTCTATCGGTACTCGCAGGTGCTTTTATCGCTTTCGGCGCCCTGTTTGCGACCCTGGTTACTTCAGGTTCATCCATGGCATTCGGGATCACAAAACTTGTGGGAGGTGGAGCCTTCAGCCTCGGACTGATCCTGGTTGTAGTGGGAGGAGCTGAATTGTTTACCGGGAACAACCTGCTGATTATGGCATGGGCCAACAGGAAAGTAAGTACAAAACAAGTGCTTATGAACTGGCTTGTTGTCTATTTCGGTAATATGTTTGGTGCCTTTTCCATTGTGATCCTCATCCTCATATCGGGCCAATATCTTTTTGGAGAAGGATTGGTCGGAGAAAATATGCTTCTGATTGCAAGAGCAAAATGCCAGCTGGGATTCATGCAGGCCATTGTACTGGGAATCCTTTGTAATATATTGGTCTGCCTCGCCATCTGGTTGTGTTACAGTGCCCGTTCGGTCCAGGGGAAAATAGCTGCAATCATTTTTCCCATTACAGCTTTTGTGGCAGCTGGCTTTGAACACAGCGTGGCAAATATGTATTTCATTCCCTTGGGCATCCTGGTAAAGAGAAGAGGAAATCATGAGTTTTGGAGCCTCATCGACTCCTCAGCGGAACAATTCAGCTCGCTAACCTGGAACAACTACCTTGTGGGAAACCTCCTCCCTGTCACTATCGGGAATATCATTGGCGGAGCCATATTCGTTGGACTGGCTTATTGGTTCATCTATTTGCGAAAACCAATTTCTGTTCAATAAGCATTTATATGCTAATTTGAAAATTATAACTGACCATTATGAAAGACCTGGATATTGCAAGAAAAGTGAAGCTACAGCACATCGCTGTTATCGCAAAGAAATTTGGCGTGAGCGAAGAAACCATCGAAATGTATGGAAAATACAAAGCGAAAATTCCCCTTTCATGTATAGATGAGAAAGAAGCTGCCAGGAGCAACCTGATCCTGGTTTCGGCCATCTCTCCTACCCCTGCCGGTGAAGGAAAGACAACCGTCTCCATCGGATTATCCGAAGGATTAAACCAGGTTGGGAAAAAAACCACTGTGGTGTTGCGGGAGCCCTCCCTGGGCCCGGTTTTTGGGATAAAAGGAGGGGCAACCGGAGGTGGCTATTCCCAGGTACTTCCCATGGAGGATATCAACCTGCATTTCACCGGCGACTTTTCTGCCATAGAGAAGGCCCACAATCTGCTGGCTGCAGTGATCGACAACAACATACAGAGCAAAACCAATGGCCTGGGACTGGATCCGCGCACCATTTCGTGGAAAAGGGTCATTGACATGAACGACCGCTCGCTCCGGAAAATCGTAGTGGGCTTGGGTGGAACAAGCTCAGGAATTCCAAGGGAAACAGGCTTTGACATTACAGCCGCATCTGAGATCATGGCCATACTGTGCCTGGCCGCCGACCTCCATGACCTGAAAATCAGGCTGGGGAACATTTTTATTGGATATACATTTCAAAGGGAGCCCATCTATGCACGTGACCTCAATGCCGGCGGGGCCATGGCCGCCCTTCTCAAGGATGCCATCAAACCAAACCTGGTCCAGACCGTCGAGGGAAATCCCGCCATCATTCACGGAGGTCCCTTCGCAAACATTGCCCAGGGCACCAATTCAGTCATCGCCACACGCATGGGAATGACCTTCTCCGAATATACAGTGACCGAGGCAGGCTTTGGGTTTGACCTCGGGGCCGAAAAATTCTTTGATATCAAATGTCAGAGTGCAGGCCTTTCCCCGAAAGCAGTTGTGTTGACAGCAACCATCAGGGCCCTGAAATACCATGGCGGGGCTGATTTAAAAACGCTCACTGAACCTGATTGTGATGCACTCCGGAAAGGATTACCCAACCTGGAGAAACACCTTGAAAACATCAGGCAGTTCAATGTAACACCGGTCATCGCTATCAACCGGTTCTCCACAGATACAGATGAAGAGATCCGGATTATTAAGGAGAAAGCAAAAGAACTGGGGATCCGATGTGCAGTGGCAGACCTTTGGGCCAGGGGGGGCGCAGGTGCCATCGACCTGGCCAACAAAGTGATTGAAGTGGTCGAAACCAATCCCCCTGTTTTTGATCCCATGTACGACTGGAGTTGGGATGTAAAAAAGAAGATTGAAACGCTGGCCACGAAAATATACGGGGCCGAACATGTAGATTATACGGCACAGGCAAACAAAGACCTGAAGAAGATCTCAGAGCTGGGGCTCGATCAACTGCCCATATGCATCGCAAAAACCCAGAAATCTCTGTCAGACAATCCAACCCTGTTGGGAAGACCTAAAGATTTCATCATCACAGTAAGAGAAATCGAGATCGCATCGGGAGCCGGTTTCCTGATTCCCATCACCGGAGATATCATGCGCATGCCCGGGTTGCCGGCTCATCCGGCTTCTGAGAACATCAGCATTGACAACAATGGCAACATCACCGGCCTCATGTAAGATATCCAAACCAACCATTATCTATTATCTATTATCTATTATCCATTATCCAATTTACTTTTTACTTTTACTTTTTACCTTTTGCCTTATAGTCATGAAAACCATCCTGAGAAGCAAATCACAAGAACTTACCATCGATACCGAAGGGCCGGTTGTCATCATCGGCGAAAGCATCAATCCCACCCGAAGGAAAAAACTGGTGGAAACCCTTTCCCGGCATCAATTTGATTATGCCATCCATCTGGCCAAAAGCCAGATTGCAGCAGGAGCCGATGTGCTGGATGTGAATGTAGGTTACCCGGGTGTGGACGATGCTGCGTTGCTGCCCGAGACAGTCAAAGCCATTCAACAGTCCGTTGATGTTCCGCTCTGCATTGATTCTCCCAATCCGAAAGCCATTGAGGCTGCATTGAAAGTTATAGAAGGCAGGTGCCTGATCAACTCCGTCAATGGCGAGGAGAAATCACTTGCCGCCATCCTTCCCCTGGCCAGGGAGTATGATGCTGCGGTGATTGGTCTGGTCATGGACGATGACGGCATTACCCATGATCCTGAAAAGAGATTCAGGATTGCCGAGAAAATCCTTTCGAGGGCACTGAGTCTGGGAATCAAGAAAGAAGATGTGGTCATCGATCCCCTGGCCATGGCTGTAAGTGCTGATCCCAATGCCTGCCTGGTTACCCTGGAGACCATCAAACTGGTGCATGACAGGCTGGGGCTCAACATTACCCAGGGAGCCAGCAACATTTCCTTCGGGCTTCCCAACAGGGAGGAATTGAACGTGGCGCACATGGTGCTTTCCATCTGGAACGGCCTCACCTGCCCCATAGCCAATCCCAATAAAATAACTACGGTGATCAGGGCGGCAGACCTGATCCGGGCCAGGGATGATTTTGCCATGAGGTTTACGGAACACTATCAAAACCAGGAAGCACTCAAAGGAGCAAGTTGAAAGGGGAAAGGTAAAAAAAGGAGATACTATGTCACTGTTTACGCCGGGCAGAAGATGGCAGCCGCCGTTTTTTCCCTTCAAGAAAGAGACTTTTGGAAAGCGGGTACTGCGAAGAACAGAGCGCTGGATCAAAGGTCCCATGTTTGGCTGCCGGATGTGCGGCAACTGCCTGCTGCAGGAGACTGCCTTCATTTGTCCCATGGAGTGTCCGAAAGGCATGAGGAACGGACCCTGTGGAGGATCCACCCCGGAGAAGTGCTATGTGGATGAAACCAGGCCGTGCATCTGGTACAAGATCCACGACAGGGCATTTAGAATGGGAAGGGAAGAACTGTTACTGGAAGTCCTCCCTCCCTTGGATTGGGATAAGGTCGGGACAGAGACCTGGGGGGATGTGATCCGATCGGTGCGAAAATTTGGTACCGGTGCATTTATAAAAAGTCGTTTTTCCAGGGACAAAGAAAAAAAGGCCCATGCCTGGGAATCGGTGTTCCGGCCGGTGAGACAACCTGAATGGTGGCAGGGAGACAGCCTGTACCACCCCCCTGCCTACGATGAACCCATTTCAAACCTGGAAAAAGAGCTCAGGTCAGGCAGGTTTGTAATCACTGCAGAGGTTTCCCCGCCACTGAGTACTGCCACGGGCAAACTCAAAAGGGATATCGAAATGATCAAGGGACTGGTAGCTGCCGTCAACTTCACGGACAGTGCATCGGCCAGTCCCCGGATGTCGAGCATGGCATGCAGCAAAGTGGCAGCCGAACTGGGAGCTGACCCGGTGCTTCAGATTGCTGCAAGGGACAAAACCCGGAGCGGACTACAATCGGACATCGTGGGTGCCAATGTCATGGGCGTGCACAATGTGCTCTGCATCACAGGAGACAATGCCCGGATCGGACCCACCCCCACCAGCAATACCAATATCCTGGATCTGGATGCTGTCCAGATGTTATGGATTCTGAGAAGAATGAGGGATGAGGGGATTTACCTGGACGGGAGAAAAATGAACTCGCCTCCCAAGCTGTTCCTTGGAGCTGCAGGTTCTCCCTTTGCATCGGAACCCAGGATACAGGCGTTGAGGGAGGAGAAAAAGATCAATGCCGGCGCACAGTTTTTCCAGACCAACCTGATATACGACCCCGGCGGACTGGACCTCTGGCTGGAGGCACTGGACAAAAGGAATATCCTGGACAAGGTGTTTATCCTGGCCGGTGTCACACCCATTCGGAGCAAGAGAATGGCACAGTACCTGCACCACAGCATCCCGGGAGTTAGGATTCCCAAAGCGATCCTGGACCGTTTTGAAGAGACCAGAGAGGATGATTATGAGGAACTGGGTGTGGAGATTGCCCTGGAGATCATTGACAGGATCAAAAACAAACCGGGCATCAACGGACTCCATCTCATGTCGGTGGGATGGGAAGCCATCGTGCCCCGCATCATTGCTGATGCTGGTTTGGCATAAAACGCTTATTAAATCCGGGAAAATAGATGTAATCGTTTACCTTTATGCAACTTTTATTCATGTTGCCCGGTATAACACCGGACATCTCATCACTAAAGAGTAATAGCGTTGAATTATTCCGGTATAGATTTCCTGTTGAAACTGTTCAGAAGAAACTACATCATTGTCCTGATCTCCCTCCTGTCCAGTTCGAGCATATCTGCACAGATCGGTTTTGGCACCCAGGGAAACTTTCGGTATTTGAAAGGGACCAATGCTAGCACCCTGCCAGCTGACTGGTATGATCCCGGGTTTGATGATTCGGGATGGTCTTCAGCCAATGCCCCCTTTCGGTACGGGGACGGCGCTGGCGGAACCGAATTAACGGATATGAACGGGAATTACAGCACGCTTTTCCTGAGGTCCGCATTTACCGTAGAGCATTTGGACCAGCTTGGCGAGGTGATTGTTGGAGCGGATTGGGACGATGGATGCATGATCTGGATCAATGGACGGCTGGTGATCAGTCAGAATGCCCCGGCTTCGATAAGCTATGATGCCCTGGCATCCTCATTGCATGAATCGGGCACCCCTGAGAATTTCATTTTTGATGCATCAGAATTGGAATTGGCCGAGGGAGTTAATACAATTGCGGTTTTTGCATGCAACATTTCACTCGCCGGAAGCTCAGACTTCTTTTTTGACATGAGCATCCAGTCTCAACCTCATCTTCCGGGGCTACCGGAGCTTATTGATACCGTCGGACTGGTTTTCAGTCACAGTTCCGGATTTTACGATAACAGCTTCGATCTTGCCATAAGTACGCCACTGGATGGAGTTGAAATCGTCTATACACTCGACGGAAGTAGTCCGCAGAATTCATTCACAAGCATTACCGGCGGTTCTTCAGTAGATATTTCTATCGATCCAAATAGTACCCAGGGCAGAGATGCAACACCCTCTGTGGTTGTCCGCGCCTCTGTGATCAAGGATGGCTACAAGGCTTCAAAGCCCGAAGCCCGCACTTTCATTTTCCTGGAAAAAGTGAAGAGCCAGACCTATCCGGGAGGCTCATGGCCCCAGCCGAATCTCACAAACGGCAACCTTCAGTACATGGATTATGAGATGGATCCCGATGTAGTGAACAGTGGTGAGTATGCCAGCCAGATGGATGCCGCTTTGCTGGATATACCTTCCATATCTCTTATTACCGACAATGCCAACCTGTTTGATCCGGATAGCGGGATCTATGTGAATGCCATAAACCAGGGATACGACTGGGAAAGGGAGTGTTCTGTTGAACTGATTAAGCCCGACCAATCCGATGGTTTTAATTTGAATGCGGGACTAAGAATCCGGGGAGGATGGAGCAGGCACAACAACTATCCAAAACACGCTTTCCGCCTTTTTTTCAGAGAGGAGTATGGAGATAGCAAATTGAATTACCCGCTTTTTGAGGATGAGGGGGTATCCGAATTTGACAAGATTGATCTGCGCTGCGCACAGAACTACAGTTGGGCCAATAATCAGGGCGCCAGTCAACTGGCTACATATTCAAGAGAGGTGTTTACCCGTGATTCTCAAGGGGATGCAGGGCAACCCTATACCCGGAGCAGGTACTACCACCTCTATCTGAATGGAATGTACTGGGGCCTGTTCCAAACCCAGGAACGATCTGAAGCACGGTTTGCAGCAGACTATATGGGTGGGAAGAGTGAAGAATATGATGTTATCAAAAAAGGCGGTCTCTATGACGATGACATAGCAGCCACCGATGGTACGCTCGATAAATGGAGTGAGATTTATGAGTTCACAAAAAAGGGGTTTATCTCCAACGAGGATTATTTCCTGCTGGAAGGCAAGGATGCGAATGGCAAAGGAATCCCGGGTGCCGAAGTTTATGTGGATATTGATAACCTGATTGATTTTATGATCAACATCTTCTATACCGGCAACTATGATTCGCCTGTATCTAAATTTGGAAATAACAAGAGCCCGAATAACATGTTTGCCATTACCAACAGGGAAGATAAATCGTCCGGTTTCAAGTTTTTTATCCACGATGGAGAGCATACCATGATGACCGGGGCTTCAGAGGGACCCGGGATAGGCTTGTATGAAAACAGGGCCAATATTGGGGATATTACGGGGCAATACCAGATGGTGGTGAATAGTTTAAACCAGTTCCATACCCAATGGCTTCATTATAAATTGGCTAAAAATGCGGAGTACCGGATTCGCTTCGCAGACCGGGCCTGGGATCAACTGTCAGGGAATGGTATATTTTCACCCGGCCAGTGCACCGAAAGATTGAATAAGCGGGTTGAGCAGATAGATATGGCCATCATCGCAGAATCGGCCCGCTGGGGCGATACATTCTACTCAACAGCCTATACAAAGGACAATGCCTGGCTCCCGGAACTGGATAATCTCAGAAACGAATATTTCCCTTTCCGGGCAAACATTGTTATGGAACAGCTTGAAGATCTGGAACTGTTCCCTACCGTTCCCGCTCCTGTTGTGAAAGGTTCCGGGAAAGAAATTCTTGATCCGGTTGAGAATTTTACATCTGACATTGACATTACGCTTACAAACCAGGCAGCATCGGGGGATATATATTATACGCTTGACGGTTCTGACCCGAGGAAAATCGGAGGAGGTATATCCGGTCAGGCAGTAAAGATTGCATCGGGTGGAAGCCTCAGTATTCGTTCCTCATCCATATTAAAGGCAAGGATCGTCCAGGACAACAGCTGGAGCGCTGTCACTGAAATCACATTTGTTACTGAACAAACCGATTACTCGGATTTTAAAGTCACCGAACTACAATATCATCCCCTGGACAGTATCAACGGGACCGATACCATTTCAGGGAAATCCTATGAATTCATTGAATTCAAAAATATTGATCCCACAGATGGCATGAACCTCTCCGGATTGGTCGTGGATTCGGCCATCTACTATGAATTCCCGGAGAACTATGTTCTGGCACCCCAACAATATTTTGTGGTTGCTTCAAAACCCACCTGGTTCTATAGCAGGTACGGCATGGAGTCCTCGGGGAACTTCCAGAACAATCTTTCCAACAGCGGTGAACAGATCGTGGTGCACACTGCCGGCGGAGAAGTCATACTGGATATCACGTATGACGACCATCTTCCATGGCCCGAACAGCCTGACGGCAATGGCCCATCGCTCATTTCAGCAGAATCGAATCCTACCGGCGACCCGAATGACTATTCTTATTGGATGGCAAGCTCCGTGATCCATGGCACACCCTTCTACCATGACAGGGTTGTGGGTATCGATGAAATCATCATGGGTGAGGATCTGAATAAACTGAAGATTTATCCCAACCCCACGGATGATCTGATCACGGTTCAATGGAGTAGCGTTGTTGATTTCAGCTATACGCTGAGCATATATGATCTGAGAGGAACCATATATTTCCGCGGAGAATTTAGTGATAATGCAGAAGTTTCATTCAGCGCCCTGAACATAAGCCAGGGTATCTATTTGGTCGAAATTGTAACTCCTGCAGGAAAAGAGATACAAAAAGTGATCTATACACCCTAGCAGAATATAAAGAGAACAATCCCCACCATCCTTTTCATTTTTATCATCATTGGCAAGCTGATTGCTATTCCCCCTGAGCCTGGAATGGAATGTGGATGAGCTGGCCAAAACAATGGATAAGTTCCCGAACATGTCGGTAGATATGGCAAAACGTATATGCTATTTTAAAATACAGGAGAGGGATAAAGTCCGAAACTTTTTCATACAATATCTGGTTGAGCGACTGGGAGTATTTTACACCGGATAAGATGTTGACCCAGAAAGACAAGGTAAAAGATTACCAGGGATGAAACCTCCCGGAATCTGTGTTGAAAAAGATATATTTTGAAAATCGCTTCATCATCCCCTTACACTGTCCGGACAACAGCATCGAATGCAGGCTTTGGTTTGTAGTTACGGTCGAACAGCTGGGGATAATCAGACCGGCCGGTGATAGGCCAGTAATTGCGCCAGGATTGACCATCAT
>CAYVRK010000070.1:6292-11256 GCA_964453785.1 uncultured Bacteroides sp. | reverse complement strand
ACCAGTGTTCCGTCCAGGTCAAAAATAACTCCTTTGATATTCATTCACAATCAGCTTAACATGACCTGTCCACCGGTGACCATGATGGCCTGACCGGTTTCGTACTCCTGATCAATCACATATTTAATGGCTTTCACCACATCCTCCACACGGCATCCCCGGCCAGCGGGGACCATGGATTCATAATAACGTTTCACGTCCTCAACGGTTTTGGCACCGGGCACTTTTCCAGCTTCCAGATACTGCCTGAACAATCCCTTTTCCGGATCCGACCACAACGGACCTTCGAAGTAGTTGCCCGGACAAATGGCGTTGACCTTGATCCGTTCCGGCATCAGCTCCAGGGCAAAGGACTGGGTCAGACCGATCCCTCCAAACTTGCTGCCCGCATAGGCAAAGTTCTTTTTACTTCCGGCTACTCCCGATTTGGAATTGATCTGGATGATATCTCCATGGCTGATGGCGTTGTGCCGGTTTTGTATTCTCATGACCGGAGCAAACGCTTTCACGCAATTGAAATAACCGTGATAATTTACCCGGGTCACAAAGTCAAAGTTCTCAGGATCCATTTCATCGATTCCCCCTGCCTTCAGCACCCCGGCATTGCTGATCAACACGTCCAGTCCGCTGAACTCCAGAACAGATTCATACACAGCATTCTCTACCGATTCCAGGCTGGTCACATCGGTTTTTATAAACCAGGCCCTGTTGGGAGATTTGTTTTTATTCAGTTCATCTGCCACTGCCCTGCCTGCCTTTTCATTGATATCAAGCAACACCAGATTCGCCCCTTCATGAAAAAGGTGCTTTGCAATGCCCTCTCCATATCCCATGGCACTGCCGGTAATGGCAACCACCTTGTTGTACAGGGGCTTTATCATCTGCGGGACAGCCACTGCTTCGGGCAAACTGGCTCCGCGGCTCTTTTTCCTTACAGTGGCCAGTTTCTGTTCGATCTTGGATTTGTTATTGGAAAGTCCGAGCAATCCAAGGCCCTCAATGAACAGGTACTCCCCGATCTCTTCCCTGGTCTTCTCCACCTCCTCGAGTATCTGGTCCGCTTGACCCCTGAATACCGGAAGGCTTCTTCCGAGCCTTACCGAGATCTTTTCAGGTTCTGTTTCAATGAGCCGGTCCAGTGGAACAAAACTTCCGCTTTTTAAAGCGCCAGGGGACATGATCATGCGGATGGCCGGAACCAGGCGCAGGATGACCGATTTGTCAGAATCCATGGGTTTCATTTTTTTGGTGTTTTTATGAAGTTTTCAAAGTAGTGCTGAAAGATCGATTTACCAAGCACCTCCATCTCACCACGTGACAACGGAGTATACCCAATCCCTTCTTTTACAACCAGGTACTGGTGTGCTGCCAGACAGGCCGCACCCTTGTAAGAGATCTCCATCAGTTGTTCATCCAGTGGATCATCATGCAGACAACTCACTGTCATGGGACCCATGGCTGATGTATTGTGTTCGGTGCCAAAGGAGACCACAAAACCATTTTTGTAGAAGTATCCGGCATATTCCTTCAGCACCTCGATTCTGTTCCTTAAGGGAATGAGTTCCACGGAACCAAAACCCCGGTTTCTCAGTTTGGCGAGCAGCTGCTCTTTCCCATTTTCAAATTCGGTGATCCCCCCCCCGGCCCCGTCAAGCAGCATGGGGTAGGTGGGTATACCCCCTGCATCTGAAATGATCTGTATTATTTCCTGTAAAGGGAGGAATGCCTTTTCATCCTCCGGGACAAAAGCAGGTGCTCCGGCTTTTAAAAGCCTGGTTCTTAATTCATCTTCGAGACCTGCCACATCACTACGTTTCTTATCCGAGGGTTTTCCACCATAGATTTTTGTGAGCAGTTCCTGGTAAGAACTTTCATCTGCCGCATGCTCCTCCACCTTGATCCGCATCATCTTTGCCACATGGCGCTCCCGCAAAAGGTTCATGGCCAGGGTATTCATGGTCTCCTCCACGGAGAGCGATATCCCTGTCTTGTGATACGCCAGCCACCTGTTCAGAAGCGTAATCATTTCTGATACCTGTTGGTTGCTCTCTCTGACCACATTGTCGAGCCTGGACTGCTGATCTCCCGGCAGCACGGGATGAAAAGCAAGGCCTTTTCCGCTGATATACGTACGTCCCGGATTGCCTGGATCATTCACCCTGGTCCCCTCTTCCTGTTCCTGGCTGCTGATACCGATCAACTCGATATTCAGCAGTGGAAATATCCCGTATTCCATGCACCGGTTCACAAATTCTTCATACCCATCTGTTACATAGAAATCATTGATTCCCAATATTTTCACTTCCTCCTTGAAAGCCAGTTTAACAGCCTCGGAAATGCTTGAGAATGCACTGAACGAATAGGGTGTATGGATGTGGTTGTTCACCTTCAGGGGACGTTCAGCGGTTCGGGTCCTGTACGCACGCAGCAAGGCCTGCCTGTCTGGAAAGTTCTCTAAGAAATAGCCCATTGTTCGTTCTGATTTACGCTGTGTTTAGACACCCATCCTGCTTCTGCGCAACTGTTCGGCAGCTGTATAATTCTGGCTCGTCATATGTCCCTTCAAAGGAACGATTTTTTCGTGAATGGCATCCAGAATCCATGAAGCCTGGGGAAAGAAATAGTCCTCCAGTTCGTAGGCCGGGATAATCCAGTTCCTGGATCCCACTACAACCGGCGGTGCATCCAGGTCATCAAATGCCAGTTCGGTGATGTTCTGCGCCATGTCCTTCAGGTATGAACCCCTTTCACTGGCATCACTCACCAACAGGATGCGCCCGGTCTTTTTCAGGGACCTGAGCACCAGGTCGTAGTTAAACGGGACCAGGGAGCGGGCATCAATAATTTCTGCGGACAGGCCATATTTCTCTTTCAACAGCCGGGCTGCATCACGCGCCCGGTAAAGGGTGGCCCCGATGGTCAGAATGGTGAGGTCCTCCCCTTCCAGTTTTACATCGGGTTCACCCAGAGGGATTTCGTAATACCCCTCCGGTACGCCATCTTTATGGAATTCTTCACCCACACCATAAAGGCGCTGGCTTTCAAAATAGATCACCGGATCGGTTCCCTGGAGGGCAGCATTCATCAGTCCTTTGGCATCATAGGGAGTGGCCGGAAAAACCACCTTTATTCCCGGGATATGAGCCACCAGTGATGACCAGTCCTGAGAGTGCTGGGCCCCGTACTTGGATCCCACAGATACCCTGAGCACCACCGGCATCTTGATCAGGTTTCCGCTCATGGCCTGCCATTTGGGCAGCTGGTTGAAAACCTCATCTCCCGACCGGCCCAGGAAGTCGCAGTACATGATCTCGGGGATTACTCTTCCACCACACATGCCATATCCGATGGCAGTTCCTACAATGGCACCTTCCGAAATGGATGCATTGAAAAGGCGGTGGTAAGGAAGTGCTTCGGTGAGTCCGCGGTATACAGCGAAGGCCCCTCCCCAGTCACGGTTTTCCTCTCCGTAGGCAACCAATGTCGGGTCCTTGTAGAACCGGTCCACAACGGCTTCAAAAATTCCGTCGCGGAACTGGTACTGCTTCATGGCTGAATGTGGATTCCCCTTCTCATCGAATGCAAATCGTTCCTTTTTTGAGATCTGCATGACCCTTGGATTTTCCTCCATGGTCATCAGGGTATCCAGCGGGCCCTCCTCCATAGCATCCACCGAACCATTGGAAAACATCATTTCCCCGATCAATCCGGGATTGGAAACCAGATTCATTCGCGGTGAGACCTGGTCATCGATGGAGAGCCTGAATGAATCCATGATCAGATCACCGCTCTGTATTTTGATCGTGTCAAGTGAAGCCTGGTCAGCCACCCCTGCTTCTATCAGCTCTTTGCCGAAAGTAACAATAGAGTCCACCGATTCCCATGCTTCAATCTCCTCTTTGGACCGGTAGGAGGATGAGTCGGAAGGAGAATGGCCGCTGAACCTGTAGGTGAGCACATCCAGGAACACCGGGCCTCGTTTCTCTTCCAGTATCTTCATTTTCCGCTTGTAGGCATCGATCACAGCCAGCGGATTGTACCCATCCACCCTTTCGGCATGCATGTTTTCCCTGTTCAGGGCCGCACCAACCCTCGCTGCGATAGAGTAGCCCATGGTCTCACCGCAGGTCTGCCCGCCCATCCCGTACTGGTTGTTCATGATATTGAAGATCAGTGGCAAGCCACCGTTCATATCACCTTCCCAGAGTTCCCTGTACTGATCCATGGTGGCAAATGTCAATCCCTCCCATACTGGACCGCATCCCAGGGAAGCATCCCCGATGTTGGCCACCACAATCCCTTTTTTCCTGTTTATTTTTTTGTAGAGGGCGGCTCCCACGGCAATATCCCCTGATCCCCCCACAATGGCGTTGTTGGGATAGATCCCGAAAGGTGTAAAAAAAGCGTGCATGGAGCCTCCCAAGCCCTTGTTAAAACCCGTTTCCCTGGCAAAAATCTCGGCCAAAGTGCCATAGGTAAGGAATTTAAGCGCCAGGGATTTCACATCCCCTTTGTGCCCCATCTCCACAATGGAGAGGATGCGGCCTTCGAAAAAGGTTTTCATCACATCATAGAGACGGTCATCATCCAGTTTCTGAATGGCTGACAGCCCCTTGGCCAGGATCTCACCGTGGGAACGGTGGGACCCGAAAATATAGTCATCCATGTCCAGTTCATAGGCCATTCCCACTGCTGCAGCCTCCTGTCCGATGGAGAGGTGGGCAGGGCCCGGATGGGAATAAGCCACCCCATGATACTCCCCCGTGGTTTTGATCAGGTTCAGCATGGTTTCAAACTCCCTGATGATCAACATATCCCTGTAGATGCGAAGAAGGTCCTCCCCGGAAAACCGGGACAGCTCATTTTTCACCGATTTGTTATATACATTAACAGGAATGGATCCCAGTTCAAGGGTCTGGGGCTTCCGTAAAAGGGCCGGGTTGATAAATTGTGTTTTTGGCATA
>CAYVRK010000070.1:0-6192 GCA_964453785.1 uncultured Bacteroides sp. | reverse complement strand
TTCTGAGAGGGATTCGATCTGATTTTTGATCTCAGCCAGAAACAGGGTGGCCGGCCCCCCGTCCAGGGCACGGTGGTCATAGGTCAGGGAAAGGCCCATGAAGGGCTGGAATCCGAATGAACCATCTGCAAGAACGGTGGGTCTCTGGAGAATGGTATTCACCCCCAGGATCCCCACCTGGGGCAGGTTGATCACCGGAGTGAACATCTCAACCCCGTAATTCCCAAGGTTGGAAATGGTGAAGGTGGCAGCCCCGGGATCCAGCAAATCGGGTGAAACACTCCCTCTCCTGGAAGCCTCCGCAAGCTCACTGAGCCGGCTTGACAAACCCGTCAGTGACAGGTCATCCGCATTGGGCACGCAGGGAACCAGCAATCCGCGATCCGTATCCACTGCCAAACCCAGGTTCACCTTTCGGAATTTTCGGATGGTCCCGTCCAGGTAATGGGCATTGGCCCCCGGGTGCATTTTGAGCGCACGGATCACTGCATAACAAACCATGTCGTTGAGGGTAATGTTAAAAACATACCCCTCCTTCATCCTGCTTTTCACCACTTTTCTTAATTGCAGCATGACTGAAGCATTGGCACTCAAATGGTGGGTTAACTGTGCCGAATTCTGAAGGGACCGGTGCATGGCCGCTGCAATGATCTTTCTGACATTGGAGAGCGGTTCATCCGTATAAGCATCCGATGATGTAGCCTCCACCAGTTCTTTGGAAGAAATCTTTCCGAATGGGGTGCGCCCGTCTTGTGGAACTGTAAGTCCCTCTCCCTCCATTTTTTTATGCGCAAGGGGTGTCAGACGCTTCCCTTTACGAATCTCCTCAAGGATGTCCCTTTCAATGATTCTCCCTCCCGGACCACTGCCCTTCAGGGTATTGAACATCACACGTTTTTCACAGGCCAGGCGCCTTGCCCTGGGAGAGATGGAAATTTTTCCGCCCGATTGAACGGTCAGTCCTTCAGATGCGACCGTTCCAGTACTAACTTTCTGTGCTGCTTCTGGCAAAACTACAGTGTCGCCTTCACTACCAACGCCTGGCTTTTTAACTGCCCCGGCCCCTCCAGGTCGAAACTCATCCACCGATTCCCCAATTTCTCCGATGACACAAACATGGGTCAGAACGGGGACTTCATCTCCCTCATTATAAAATCGTTCAAGAAGCACTCCATCAGCCTTTGCCTCCTCCTCAAAGGCAGCTTTGTCAGTTTCATAAGCAAACAGAAGGTCTCCTGTTGAAACTTTCTCCCCTGCAGATTTGTACCATTGGGTAAGAATGCAGCTTTCGACCGACTGCCCCTGCCTGGGCATTATAATTGCGATAGCCATAGGTTAGAATGATTACTTGTATATACAAGTACAAATATAATACGATTTTGCAAGAAACGGAAAAGAAATGCTATTTCCCTGTCAATTTATTATTATCTTATTGTTATAAAGATATTTATGATTTAACTTATAGATACTTATTTGCTATTTTAATTTCATTACATATCTTTACAACTAAATACATTAAGCTTTACATATTATCCAATTTTAACCATGGCACTGAAGGAGGCTCCCCAATACCGGCTACTCTACGAAAAGCTGAGAAAACTAATTGAGGAGGGAAGCTACAGCCGGGGCGACCTGCTGCCCTCTGAGAATGAGCTTTGTGCTGCCCATCACCTGACCAGGCCCACCGTACGCAAAGCCCTGGATATGCTGGTCAACGACGGATTTATCCTCAGGCACCAGGGAAAGGGTTCCATCGTGCAGGGTCCGCCCAAAGGGATCGGCATCCTCTCTTTGACCGGAACCACATCAGCCATCGGGCAGGAAAACCTGACCACCCGCATCATTGTGAAACCGAGGATCATCAGCTGGGAAACGGCTTTTGGTTTTGAGATTACGGAAAAAGAGAGAAGCCTGGGGTGCATCACCATGGAAAGACTCAGGCTGATCAACAGATTACCTGTTTTCTATGACATTACCCTGATCCCCAACCTGAACCTTCCCCGTTTTACCTCCAGAACCTTTGACAACAAATCCCTGTTCGAGATTCTTCGTATCCATTACCAGATCGAAGTGAAAGGAGGCGAGCAAAGGATCCAGGCCATTACTGCCGACAAGCGCATCCGGAAACATTTCGGGGTCAGCAAAGGCCATCCCATCCTCAGGGTGGACCGGAAACTGGAAACCAACCGCGCGGGATTCTTTTTCTTCAGCCAGATCTATTGCAATACCAGGGATTACAGCCTGACCGGAAGATTCTGAAAACCGGATCGGCGCTGATCAATTTCATTACAAATGCACTCTATGTTAAATATTTGGCCTAACTTACATAGGAACTCCAGCAAGCCTGTCTCTTCATTTTAGTGGTGCAACTATTTTTAAAACTTAAGCATCGCTTTGGAGGATTTTATATAAAACTCATGAAAGACAACTTTCACCAATCAATGGATGATGCCCCTATCGGAATGCGTATCGTTTCACAAGAGGGGAATACGATTTATGTTAATCAGGCCATCCTGGATTATTATGGATACGAAAGTCTCGAGGAACTGCAAAAAACACCCTTAAAGAACCGCTATACACCCGAAAGTTATGCCCAGGCTCAAAAAAGAAAGCAACAAAGAGACAGGGGCGACTTCAGTGACACCGATTATAAAGTCAGCATCGTCCGGAAAGATGGAGAGATCCGCCATCTCGAGGTGATCCGAAAAAGAGTTTTATGGGACGGTACCAATCAGTTTCTGATCATTTACAACGACATCACCAGGCGCACCCTGGCTGAAGAGGCATTGGTAAAGCAGAACAAGGCTCTGTTAAAACTCAATCGTTTTTCAATTGAATTATCAGATTTGTCATTGGATGATCATCTCGAAACGTTTATCACTAAAAAACTCAAGGAAATTTCCTGTGCTGAGGCGGCAGTATTTTCAGAATACGATGCTTCAAACCGCACCATGAATGTCAAACATGTTGAAATGGTGTCCGGAATGATTGAAAAAGTCATTGGCCTGCTTGGCAAACAGGTAACGAACATCCAGTTTGCAGTTAGCGATAACATGGTTCGGGAAATGACCACCAAAAGGATCGGGATGAGGAAAACCCTGTATGCAGCTAGTTTTAAAGCCATCTCGAGACCAGCTGGAGCTGCCATACAAGTGTTGCTAAAGGTAAACCGGTTCATCGGAGTATCATACGTTTTCGAAGGAAAACTTCATGGTGTAAGCCTGCTAGCCATGGGCAGGGATCAACCTGACCCTCCCCCTGAAATACTGGAGAATTTCGTTCACCTGGCTTCTGCATCGTTGGAACGCAGGCTGAATCAGGAAATACTGCGTGTGAGCGAAAAAAAATACCGGAATCTATTCAATAATGCAGAGGCTGGCATGTTCATATCCCGGCTCGATGGTTCTGAAATTCTGGATTGTAATGAAAAGTTCCTGGAGATTCTTGGTTATACCCATAAAGAGGCAAAAGGTACTCCGTCTGTAAACTTCTGGGCAAACAGGCGAGAGCGGGAGAAGATGGTACAACAAATCAAAACAGAAGGTCATGTGACAGACCTGGAGTGTGATTTACTAAACAAACAGGGCGAAATTATTAATTGTATCCTTTCAAACCATTTATATCCCGATACCGGATTCCTTGAGGGTTCAATTCAGGATATCACCAAGCGCAAGATGGCGGAAAAAGAAATCCGTTACCTGGCACAGCTATTGGAAAATGTTTCTGACGCTGTGGTTTCAACAGATAATGAATTCAACATTGTAAGTTGGAATAAGGCCGCGGAAAAGTTATACGGCTGGCAGGCGGATGAAGTTATTGGTAAGGTTTTCAACCAGGTAGTACCGGTGAAATATAAAGATGCTGACTATGCGGATGTTTTGCTCCAAATCCGCAATGAAGGTCTTTGGAAGGGTGAAGTCATCCAGCAGAAAAAAAACGGCGATGAATTTTATGTGCAAGCTTCCGTGGCAGTTCTGAAGGATCAAAACGGGAATCCCAAAGGTGTCATTTCGGTCAATAGCGATATCAGTGACCGCAAACGGATGGAGGAGACGTTACGCACGAGCGAGGCCCAGCTATCCAACGCCCTGCAAATGGCGTGCGCCAGCCACTGGGATTATGACGTCGGCAATGATACGTTCACTTTCAACGACAACTTCTACCGGATCTTCAGGACCACCGCCGAGAAGGTGGGCGGATATAAGATGTCGTCGGCCGACTACGCTCGTAGGTTCTGTCATCCCGACGATATGGCCATTGTGAGTAAGGAAACGAAGGCAGCGATCGAAAGCACCGATCCCAATTATAATCGCCAGTTAGAACACCGCATTCTGTATGCCGACGGAGAGGTCGGCTACATCTCGGTGCGTTTCTTCATTGTCAAGGATTCCCAGGGACGCACCGTGAGGACCTATGGCGTCAACCAGGACATCACCAACCGCAAGCAGGCGGAAAAAATCATCCGGGAGAAAGAAGAGCAACTACGGTATGTTTTGAATAGCGCACCCATAACAATTTTTGCAACGGATAAACAGGGTGTCTTTACATTGCATGAAGGAAAAGCAGTAAAGGAAGTTGGGATGAAACCGGGTGAAAATGTCGGGGTTTCAGCATTTGATCTATATCGTTCAATATCTTTTAAAGAACATGCAGGTAAAGAAACGAAAGGTGAGGATATTTTAAATCGTGCATTAACCGGTGAAACAGTCTCCGGCATAACAGAGTTGAGAGGAGTCTGTTTCGATAATCAAATTGGACCTATTCTGGATGAAAATCAAAAAATTACAGGAATCGTAGGCGTTGCAATTGACATCTCCCAACGCAAGCAGGCGGAAGAAGCGCTCAGAGAGAGCTTGATCCGTTACCGCGAACTGGTCGAAAACATCAACAGCGGTGTGGCTGTTTATGAAGTCATTGACGAAGGAATGGACTTCATCTTCAAGGATTTTAACCGTGCAGGTGAGAGAATCGATCACGATAAGCGTGAAAGGCTTATAGGTAAAAGAATTTCCGAGGTTCGGCCGGGACTAGAGGAGTTTGGATTGTTGGATGTGCTCAGGCGGGTATGGTTGACGGGGAAACCGGAATCTTTCCCTGCCAGGATGTATAAGGATGAAAGGATTTCGGGATGGTACAAAAATTTCGTATATAAACTTCCTACGGGTGAGATTGTGGCGGTATTCGATAATGTATCAAGACAAAAACAGGTTGAAGATGATTTATCAAATGCCCTTGAAATGTTGAAAGAGCTTTACATATACCAAGATGATGCAATAGAAAATGAACGGAAAGCTATTTCAAGAGAAATTCATGACGAATTAGGTCAATTGTTATCTGTATTAAAAATTGATTTAAACTGGACCAAATCCAACTATGTAGAAGGAGAGGAAGTTATAAAAAAAATAAATAGTATGATTGATATTGTGAATGACACAATAAAGACGGTTCAAAGAATTTCATCCGATTTGCGCCCGGGTTTATTGGATGATCTGGGTTTAATTCCTGCCATGGAGTGGTTTTGTCAGGAATTTGAGAAGAGGACAGGTATTAAAAGCCACCTGAACCTGGGTGATTTTGAATCCTCCGATGAGAAAATAAATGTCACCTTATATCGCATACTTCAGGAAGCAACTACAAATGTGATGCGTCATGCAAACGCAAAAAATTTATATGTAAAATGTGTCCGGGGAGAAGATTCTATTTTTCTGGAAATTATTGATGACGGAATAGGTATGAAACTGGAGAACATGGACTCATCCAAGTCTCTGGGGTTGATTGGCATGCGGGAAAGAATAAAACAGTTCGGTGGCAGCCTGGATATAAAATCCACACTACATATTGGAACCACATTAAGTGTTTTTATTCCAATTAGTTGAAAGAGTCATCCGTTTGGTGGAGATCACGCCGTTGCCAAAAGCACCTAAGATAGCTTCAGGTATTATTAACCTTGAGGGAGAGATCATTCCTGTAATAGATATTCGCAAACTTTTCCATTTGCCATGCCGTGAGATAAATCTGGAAGACCAATATGACAATTGATATTTTATTATCTTTTTTCATTCGCTCCTATATATTTCCATAATAAACTGAAAACCTGAAAGTTAAACCCAGGGATATTTCACTTTACCAGCCGCGCAATTGTTTGTGCTATGGCTACCGGGGAAAGATTATATTGTGCCGCTCCGATCTTAT
>CAYVRK010000069.1:7008-11661 GCA_964453785.1 uncultured Bacteroides sp. | reverse complement strand
AGTTATTCAATAACCTAAACCCTTACTAACCCAAACCCTATTTCTTTACCAATTGCAACATCCACTCATTTTCAAATCCCTCGCCGGTGAAGAGCCACTCCTTTTTCACTCCCACCACCTGGAATCCGGCGGAGGTGAAAAGCTTCATGCTTTGACTGTTTCCGTCTGCAATGTTGCACCAGAGCTGGTGAAGTTTGAGTACATCGAAACAGTATTTCATCAGTGATTCCAGGGCTTCCCTGGCGAAACCCCGGCCTCTGTCCGAGGGATCCGCAATGAGAATCCCGATCCCTGCCCTGCGGTGGAACGGATCGAAATCAAACAGATCGATGGCGCCCACCGGTCGCTTTCCCTCATTGAGCTGTATGATCAAGCGCAGCTGCCTGATTTCGAAAATATCCTTTCCGGAATTTTCAAGGTACTGCCTGAGAAGATATTTTGAGAAGGGGATCAAGGTGCCGGAAAGATGCCAGACCGACGGATCATTCTCCCATAGATACAGTACCTCCAGGTCCTCAGGTTCAAGAGCCCTGAGGGAGATATTTGAATTCACAAGAATGTCCACCTTATTTTTGCTTGTAGGAGATCACCTTGAAGTTTTCGTTCTCTCCGGAAAGCGCTTTGAACGTATCGCTGTCCGCATCATAGATTACTTCAATCTCCTCCCCGGTTTCCTCATTCACCACGACAATGGCGAAATTCTTGTTGGCCAGTCCCACCCTGGTATCCACGGCCAGGACCAGTCCGTCTGAGATGAACCCGTTTTCACCCTGGATCTCAACATACCAGAGGTCGGTTCGGCCAATGGCATCATTGGTAAACCTGGAGTAGAGACCACTGAGGCCGTCATTGAGGGGTACATAGTAGGTGTCATCTCCGGTGGTGTTGATGGGAAAGCCAATGTTTGTAGGGGACCCCCAGATTCCGTCATTCTGCATCTCACACCTGAAAATATCAAATCCTCCCATGTTGAAATGTCCCTTTGAAGCAAAGATGAATCTTCCTTCACCCGGGGCAATGAAGGCAGATGTTTCATCTTCCGTTGTATTGATGGTTTCTCCCATATTCACCGGTTCACCCCATTGTCCGTCTGCCTGGCGGTCAGAATACCAGATGTCATAGCCTCCCTGGCCACCCCTTCGGTCACTGGAAAAATAGATCCGGTTCCCATCGGGACTGAATGAAGCATGGCTCTCATTGGCATTGGTATTGATGGCTCCGTATATGGGCTGAGCCGGACTCCAGAACATGCCGTCATACTGGGTGTACCAGATGTCGGAAGTCCCCTTGATGGGTTTGTAGGCCAGGAGCAGAATGGTACCATCGGCAGAGAGACCGGTGGGGAAAAGATTCCCTTCGGAAACGATCTGTGTGGTGATCTCCACAGGTATGGACCAGTCATTTTGATTACGTACCGACATGAAAACAGCCTGGTAAAAGGTTTTACTGGTCACCCAGACCAGCATTTTGCCATCCGCAGAGATGACTCCGCTGTAGTCATCAGCCGGAGTGTTGATGGGCTCTTTGAAATAGAGAGCCCGCAGTTTCAGCTCCGAATCACTGATGATCTTGGCACGTTCCACCTGCTTGGTGGCAACCTCCGTGAGACGAACATTGTAATATTTGTCAAAGTTCTTCAGGCCGCTGAAAGATTCAAGGGCTTTTAATGCTTCATCAAGCTGATTGGTTTTTCTGTACGCATCGGCCAGGTAATACCAGGAGTGGTGTGGGGCCTGCTTCATGGAATACTTGTTCTCTTTATACTTCAGTGTGATGTTCTGGGTGGCTTCCGTGAAGTAGGGAATGGCCTGTTCTTCCATACCCTTGATGTTGTTGTAACACATTCCCAGCAGGAACTTCACATTGGCATTGTCGGGTTCCAGGTTCAGTACCTGTTTGAACAGGTAGGCGGCTTCCTGAAAGTCCTCCTCATCGGCGTACCAGTAATAGGCATCGTAAAACAGTGATTCAGCGGATTCTCCCTCAGGTTGAGAGAAGAGCGGTATGATGATGCTGAGCAGGACAACTGCCAAAAAAAATCTCTTCATCACTTACAAATTAAGTGTTCAATCATTGATTCTCAGGTATTCGGGAACCTCAATGGGTGCCATCTCCACGATCACTCCCTGGGTGACGCTTACTTTGAATTGTACCCTCCGGTTCAGTTTCCGCCCTTCAGGTGCATCCTTGTTGTCTTTTGTCCGGTTCCTGGCCACATATTCACTTTTACCCTTTCCCGTAACAGAGATCCGTTCTTTCACGATCCCTTTGGATACCAGGTACTTCGATACAGCCTTGGCTCTGTTTTCCGAGAGCTGTTTGTTATATTCAAAAGTACCCACAGCATCGGTGTAGCCGATGATTTCAATTTCAAGTGATGGGAAACTTTTCATCAGCCCCGCAACCCCATCCAGTTTGGTTTTGGCAGTTTCTGAAAGGGCATAGCTGTCAAAGGCAAAGAAGACAGGCTTGATTATATACCGCTCGGCCGGTTGTACTGCAACAGGCTCTTCTGCTACCTCTTCCACTGCTGCCTCTCCCATAGCCACCTCTTCTTCTGGTGCAGGAGTCACCTCTGCAACCGGTTCATCGAAAGGTACCGGTACCGGCGTGGCGGCCGGATCAATGATCTCAAACTTGAAGAGGGGGTGCTGTTCTTTTCCAGCGTTGGCAAAGAGGTAGGAGATCCCTTCATCCTGGAAACCGGTTGGACTCATGGTGAAATCATCATCCGTGGTGTTCAGCGGATAACCCATGTTTACAGCTTCGCCCCAGGTACCGTCGTCCTGAAGTTCTGCATAAAATACATCGAAACCACCAATGGAATTGTGTCCCTGGGAACTGAAGTAGATTATTTTTCCATCCGGACTGATCATGGGCTCATCCTCGTTCAGGGGTGTGTTGACAGTTTCTCCCAGATTAACAGGAGAGCCCCAGGTTCCATCCTCCCTTTGGTCGCTTCGGAAGATATCCATGCCCCCGATGGATTCATTTCTGTTGCTGGTAAAATAAATGGATCTGGAATCAGCGCTGAAACAGGCATGGGATTCGTAATATCTTGAATTAATGGGCTTGCCGAGTGATACGGCAGGGTTCCACCGGTTATTCTCATAGACCGATTTGTAAAGATTGCTGGAAAAAGCGTCGGAAACGGCCAACAGCATGGTCTTCCCGTCTGCCGACAGACCCACCACCTCCATGTTACCCTCAGAAACGATAGAGGCATTGATGCCCTGCGGCGGGGTCCAGAGACCATCTTTTTTTACTGAAATATAAATGCCTTTGTAAAATGGATTCTGCCCCATGTAAGCCAAGGTTTGCATGTCACCCGAAATAACCCAGTTGTAAGTTTCCGTATGGGTCTGGTTGATCTGCCCCAGGTTGCCGATGGAGGTTTCCACCGGTTCATTCATGGCCACCACAGCATTTGAACAGGAAATGATCTGCTGATCTGCATAGATGCTTTGAATATCCCCTTTTGTTCCCACATACTCTTCAAACAACCTGTATTGTTCACATGCCTTTTCGAATTCAAGATTGATCCGGTAGGCATTGCCCAGGTACAGGTGTACATCGGGTGGGGCATTTACCTCCTTCAGCGATCCTTCAATGTATTTCTCAGAAACCGAACCAACAGCTTTTTCCAGGTAGGGGATAGACTCCAGCTTCCTTCCGGGGATCTGAAGCAGGCATATACCGATGCGGTAATTGATATTCGCATTGTCCTGGTATCCGTTGTTGAAGACTTTGGTAAAGGTATAGAGGGCCTCTTCATAATCCTCCTCGGCCAGGAAGAACTCGCCATCGGCAAAGTCCTGTTTTACATCCTGCCCAAAAATCGGAGAAACAAGAAACAGGGCAGACAGTATCAGGAAGAGTCTTCTCATTTCAGGATGATTTATTGTGAATATTACAAATTTAAAAATTTAATTGACAGTGCAATGAATTTGCCTGACATGTTGAGGATTATTTGAATCCGGAAGCCGCTTTTTATTCCTCTTTTTTTCGCCGCCTGAACCAGAGAAAGAACAGGAAAAAAGCAAATCCCGCCAGAAGAATACCAAGGTAAACAGGGAATCCTTTCCCCTCCTGTTTGCCTTTTTTAAGCAGATCATCAATGAAGCCGGCGTGGTCCGGGTAGAGAGCGGTCAGGATCTTCCTGATCTCCTTCTGGCTGTAGCCCTTTTCAACAAGGGCTTTGTAAGTGGCAGCGATCAGGTCCTCTACGGTCAGAATTCCATCGTTGCGAAGATGGATCTTTCTAAGGATATCGAGCACAGCACCTTCGTTCGTTTCCAGGAGTCGCTCGTAAACACGGTCCACTTCGAGGGAATGATCCACGGCACTGATCATGGCTCTCCTTACGTCATCCATGCTAAATCCATTGGCTTCACCGGCCTCCTCCAGGTGCCTGATCAGGTCTTCGGGGGTCCGGATTCCCTGTTCCTCCAGACTGAGACGCTCCAGGTATGCTTTCAGCGGGCCATCCGCATTCTCAAGAAGCAAGTTGTAGAGTTGTTCCACATTTCCGTCCGAGATGGCGCCTGCCAGAAGCAGATCCACTTCCTTTTTACTGAATTTGCCCTGACCGGCCTGTTCATACAGGTGTTCAAAGAGTTCCCGCGGGCTTTCAATCCCCTCTTCCTCCAGGTC
>CAYVRK010000069.1:0-6908 GCA_964453785.1 uncultured Bacteroides sp. | reverse complement strand
TCCTCTCTGATCTCCTTCCTTGTTTTGACAGGTTCTGTGCCGATGACCGTGAAGCTCTTTTTATGGATGTTGCCATCGGAATCAATCATCTCCAACTGGATCCGGCTGACTCCCGGCAGCGGGATGATCTCCAGGTCGGTCCTCCGCTTCTCAACCTCCATGGTGTCTGTGCTGACCAGGGTGGAATCCTGGAAGACCCTGGTGACAAGCAGAGATCCCTTTTCCAGTTTGAGCGGAATGATGATTGGCAACCCGGCCACACCCTTATAGAGCGTATCCTGCATTTCGATCAGGCTCTCTTCTCCCTCGAAGACCAGGGGTTCCTTTTTGGTCAATGCAAGTTTGATCACATTATCCAGGGCTATCCCCGTCTTGTTTGAACCGGGTGTAATACTCAGGGGGGTGATCAGTTCCTCAAAGCCTTCTCCCGAAAAATGCAGTGCATAATCACCCTGGGTCAGGTTCAGCGAAAAGGCTCCGGTTTCATCGATGGGGATGCTGTATTTGATGGTATCGCCGGTCTGGGGATCGATCACGAACATCTCCAGGGTGGTCAGGTCGGTATCTCCGTCCTCGGTCCGGACAAACCCGGTTACCAGGTACATCCTGGGATTGTTCGCCGAGTAGATGTCCATGTAGTACAGGTCATGTTTTCCCTGACTGCCCTTTTCATACCGCGACTGATAGCCTGCAAACCCGTCGTTCACGGGTTGAAAGAAGAGGTCATCGTCCGTGGTATTGATGGGATACCCCAGGTTCACCGGCTCACCCCAGCTTCCGTCTTTGTTTTTGGTGGAGTAGAATATATCATAGCCACCCATGTTATAGTGTCCGTAGGAGCTGAAGAAAAGGGTCTGGCCATCCATGGTGATAAAGGGGGTCTCTTCGTTATACCGGGTGTTGATGGTGGTGCCCAGGTTCTCGGGGACTCCCCATTTCCCGTCAGCTTGCCGCCGGGATGAATAAATATCGAGACCTCCGTTGGTTCCTTTTCTGTTGCTGGTGAAATAGAGGGTTTGACCGTCTCTGGATAAACTGGCATGGGATTCCCAGTATTTGGTGGAGATGTTCTCGCCCAGCTTCACGGCCGGGAGCCAGAATCCATCTTCATACCGGCTCGAATAGAGGTTCCCGATGTGTTCATCATCATAGTAAAGCAGCATTTCGGTGCCATCAAAGGAGAGGGACACCGGATAGATGTCCTCGTCAAACCCAAGCATGGAAGTGACGGACATGGGAAGGGTCCACTCCCCGTCCACCTTCTCAATGAAGAGCGCTTCATCGAAGAAAGGCTGCTCGGTGACAAAGGCCATCCTGTTGCCATCCCCTGAAATAACGGGATGGGTCTCCGAATAGCGCGTATTCACAGCCTGGCTCACCGGGTACAGGTCTATATCCACCGGCATGGCCATCAGTCTTTTTGCATTTTCACATGCCCTGATCTGCGCCCTCACAAGCTCCACGTCGTACACCTCCGGATTCAGAATCTCCAGAAAACGCTTGAAGGTTTTGATGGCCGGATCAATCATCTCGTTGACCAGGTAAGCATTCCCAAGATAGTAAAGTACATCGGGCGGGGCTGTCTCCTCCTTGAAACTGCCTTCCTTATACTCGGGGTTGATGTGGTTGGCTGCCTCCTCCAGGTAGCCGATGGACTCTTCTTTCCGGTAGGGGTCGTTCAGGAGGCAGATCCCGATTTTGTATTTCAGGTTGTTGTTTTCCGGATACCATCTCAGCAGTTTCTGGTAGATGGCTTCTGCTTCTCCATACTCTTCGAAAAGGAGCCACGATTCGGCATTGGTAAAATCATTACGCGAAGAGTCTCTTTGTGCTTGAATTGTGGTGGAAAAAAGAAACAACACCAGAATTGATGATAAAAGGGAACTTCTCATACTGCAGCCAATTTTTATAAAAATAATGAATTCTCCCGTTATATTTTCCTGAAGTTTCTTGCGATTATTAACAGGTCATTGAATACCCGGTAATCTTTGGCATAGACCACGTTGATCTCTTTGATGCGCTCTTCGGTCAGGTGACCTGCCTGAAGGTGACTGGCCGGATTCAGAATTCCCTTTTTCAGATGGGGAAGCCCTGTCAGTTCACTTGGCCCCGGGTCCATGTAACCCACCCAGGTCCTGAACCCCAGCAGTACCCTGATCACATGGCCCACACTGCGCAACTTCCCTCTGACCAGCAGGAACCAGAAAGGGAAGGTAATCAGCAGAAGGAGGGAGGAAAGCGCATCAAACAGCCTTTTGTTGCGCCGGTTGGATTCTTTGCCGATGGAGTTAAAATGAATGGTGTAGAGGTCTCCTGCCGTATTGATGGAGTTTGAACCGATGATGGACATGCTTTCGGGGGGAGCAATCTTAAAATCGGTGGAGGTGCCGATCAACCGGGTCATGATTTGTATAATGACCCGTGAGGGGAGGTCTTTTGAACAGAATACGATTTCATCCACCCGGTGGATGGCCGTGATCTCATCAATCTGGCCGATGTGGCCCAGGACACCTGTTCCCGGTTCCCCCGGTGAAGGTGAGACAAATCCGATGATATCCGGTTTGGCCTGTGTGTCCTGCAAGAGCTTGCTGACGCGGTGGGCCTCCAGAGCTTCGCCCACGATTACCATTCTTTTCTGTTTGTTCAGATCGATTTCGTAGTCTTTTACTCCTGCCAGGTGAAGCAGGATTCTCAATCCGAGCGTGCTCAGAATGGCCCAGAGTGAACCCAGGAAGATCAGGGCCCTGGAGAATCTCCAGTCCAGGGGAAGCAATGCATAGGCGACCAGGATCATCACCGTGCCTGTCAGGTGCCCGCGCAGAAAGGAGAGGAGCTTCACAGGTTTGTCATAACCTCCCGAATAATAGATGGAGACCAGCCAGACAAGGATGTATGCAGGGACAACCATATGCAGGAAAGCAGGGGGGTAGTACCCGGGCATTTCAAACCTGATCTGTTCCCAGAGTGGCAGCCCAAAAAGGTATCCCATGAATATAAATGTGGCATCCAGCACCGGTCTGTAAATCTTTTTCAGGAACCGCCTTCCCACAGAAAGGGCTGCCCTGAAATAGATGGCTAGGTGGATCAGTATGCTGAAAGTGCGCGCTTTGCGGGAGGTGAAGTGTTTTCCTGCAAAGATGATCATGGCCTGATAGAACATTTTTACATAGTTAAGGCTCCCTTTTTTGGTGCTCTCCCCCTTGTAATGGATGATGGTGGTTTGGGGATAATAGTAATTTTTATACCCTGCCTGGGTGATCCGGTAGGAGAGGTCTATGTCCTCCCCGTACATGAAAAAGGTCTCGTCCAGCAATCCGGTCTTGTCCAGGGCCTCTTTTCGAAGGAACATAAATGCCCCGGCCAGTACATCCACGGCGTGGGTCTCCTCATGGTCCAGGTACCCCAGGTTGTATTTGCCAAACCGTTTGGATCTGGGGAACAGGGCTGAGAGGCCGAACATCTTATAAAAGGAGACCATGGGCGTGGGCAGGGAACGTTTCGATTCGGGAAGAAATTCCCCTTTGCCATCGATCATTTTCACCCCCATGGCACCGGCTTCCGGATGGCTGTCCATGAACTCAATGCACTTTCGGAAGGTATCCTCCACCACCACTGTATCCGGATTGAGCAGCAGGACATACCTTCCCCCGGATCTCCTGATGGCCTGGTTGTTGGCCTTTGAGAAACCCAGGTTCTCATGGTTTGCGATCAGGGTGACCCAGGGAAATTTCGATCTGATCTCGCCCACAGATCCATCCACGGAGTTGTTGTCCACCACGATTACTTCTGCCTCGATGTTTTTCATCGCCTGCATAACAGCGTGAAGGCACTGTTCCAGGAAATACCTGACATTGTAGTTGACGATGATAACAGACAAATCCATAAGAAGTGCTCAGTAAATTAGTGCTGAGTACTGAGTACTGAGTACTAAGTACTTACATCGATTTCAACCTGGTTGCGGAGCAGGTCCTCCATATCTTCCCTTTTTCGGATCAGGTGGGCCTTCCCCTCATGCACCATTACCTCGGCCGGGCGGAACCTTGAGTTGTAGTTGGAAGACATGGCGAAACAATATGCTCCTGCATTCCTGAACAAAAAGTAATCTCCTTCCTGGGCTTCAGTAATTTTCCTGTTCCACCCGAATGTATCCGTTTCACAAATATATCCCACCACCGTATAGATACGTGTTTTCCCGGTGGGCCTGCTTACATTGATGATTTCATGGTATGCATCGTAAAACATGGGCCTGATGAAATGGTTCAGTCCCGTGTCCAGTCCGGCAAAAACCGTGGAGGTGGTCTGTTTGATTACATTGACCCTGGCCACAAAAAAACCGGCTTCACTGACAAGGAATTTTCCGGGTTCAAATACAAGGGTCAGCTCTTTGCCGTATTCCCGGCAGAACGCATTGAAACGGGCTGAAAGGTGCTTTCCCATGGATTCCACATCCGTTTCGATATCATCTGCCTTGTAGGGCACCTTGAATCCGCTTCCAAAATCGATGTAATCCAGATCTTTGAATTCTTTGGCTGTTTCGAACATGATCTCGGTGGCCCTGAGAAAGACTTCCACATCCAGGATGTCCGAACCGGTGTGCATGTGTACTCCCTCCACATGCATGTTGTTGGTTTCAATAATGCGGTGCACATGGGGCATCTGGTAAACCGAGATACCGAATTTAGAGTCAATATGTCCCGTGGATATTTTGTGGTTGGCACCAGCCAGGATGTGTGGATTGATCCGGATGCACACCGGGATTTTCGCTCCGTGCCTGTGGCCAAACTCCTCCAGGATTGCAATGTTGTCAATGTTGATCCGTACGCCCAGTTCCACTGCTTCCTCGATCTCCTCAATGGAGACGCAGTTGGGGGTGTAGAGGATGTCCCGCGGATCGAAACCTGCCTTCAGCCCGAGGGTAACCTCCTGGACGGATACGGCATCGAGGCCCGATCCCAGCGATCGGAACAATTGAAGCACATTGATGTTCGTCAGCGCCTTGCAGGCATAGTTGATCTTTACCCTTGTATCCCCGAACGCATTGCTGATCCGGTTATACTGGCGGATCATGGTGGCGGTTTCGTAAATATAGAGGGGAGAACCATACTTTTCTGCAAGGCGGATTACCGGGATACCGTCAATCATATACTGGTTTTTATTCAATTCCATTTCATTTTTATTTTTTGAATGTATCCTCAAAGGAAGTCCGGTTGAGGATGGACCTTCCCAGGGTCACTTCGTCGGCATACTCCAGGTCATCGCCGATGGCCACACCCCTGGCCAGCGTGGTGATGGCGACATCGAACTCTTTCAGCCTCCGGTATATATAGAAGTTTGTTGTATCGCCCTCCATGGTGGTGCTCAGGGCCAGGATGATCTCCCTGCATGCTCCCGACCGGACTTTCTCCTCCAGGGAGCCGATGGTCAGGTCAGCAGGTCCGATGCCGTCCATGGGGGAGATGATCCCTCCAAGGACGTGGTAGATACCTGAGAACTGCTGTGTATTCTCCACCGACATCACATCACGGATGGACTCTACAACACAAATGGTCTGCTTGTCGCGGTAAGGATCAGCGCAGATGTGACACAACTCCGAATCGGAAATATTGTGACACGACCTGCAGGTCATGATCTCCGATTTCATCCGGAGAATGGTATGTCCAAAGTGCTCCACATCCTTGTCCTCCTGCTTTAAAAGGTGGAGGACCAGCCTGAGGGCTGTCTTCTTTCCGATCCCCGGCAGTGTGGCAAACTCCTCCACGGCCTCTTCCAGCAATCTGGATGAATAGTTGTTTTGCATCGCTTTTCGGTGAAGTATCAAAAATAGCACTAAATACTTTCAACATCTCTGGTTTTTGATCAAATTTGATGCGCGATTGATCAAAGCAGATGTCTCCCACACTCATCATATCGGTTATTGCTACCTATTTTGCACTTCTGCTGGTGATTTCATGGATCTCAGGACGAGGGGCCGGCAATGCTTCTTTTTTCCTGGGCGACCGCAAATCTCCCTGGTTCGTGGTGGCTTTCGGAATGATCGGAGCTACGCTGTCGGGTGTCACCTTTATTTCGGTCCCCGGGTGGGTAGTTGACAGCCAGTTCTCTTACATGCAGATGGTGCTGGGTTACCTGGTTGGATACGCGTTCATCGCCAATGTTCTGATGCCACTTTATTACAGGCTGGAGCTAACCAGCATTTACAGCTACCTGGAGCAGCGGTTCGGAAAGCATGCCTACAAAACCGGTGCCTCTTTTTTCCTTCTTTCGAGGATCATCGGGGCATCCTTCAGGCTGTTTATTGTGGCCAACGTGCTTCAGATCACTGTATTCAGGGCCTTGGGTGTTCCTTTCTATGTGACGGTCATTGTCACCATCGCCCTGATCTGGCTCTATACCAACCGGGGCGGGATCCGGACCATCATCTGGACCGATATGCTGCAAACCATCAGTATGCTTACTGCCGTTGTGGTGACCATTATCCTGATCACGCGATCCATGGACCTCACCCTGGGTGAAATGATCCACCGGGTGGCAGCCGGCAATGAGTCCCGGATCTGGGTGCTGAGAGGATGGCACCAGGAGAACCACTTCCTGAAGCATTTTTTCAGTGGCGCCTTTATCGCCATCGTCATGACGGGCCTGGATCAGGATATGATGCAGAAAAATCTGAGTTGCAGGAACATCAGGGATGCCAAAAAGAACATGTACCTGATGAGCCTCTCCCTGGTTCCCGTGAACCTGCTATTCCTGTTTCTGGGAGCGGTACTGATCTGTTTTGCAGGTTTTTCTGGCATGGACCTGCCCGGAGCTACGGATGATCTCTTTCCGCTCATTGCCACAGGCGGAACCCTGCCCCGGGTAGTGGGGGTTTTTTTCATGGTGGGACTTGTGGCTGCGGCATACTCCAGTGC
>CAYVRK010000068.1:0-14909 GCA_964453785.1 uncultured Bacteroides sp. | reverse complement strand
GAATAGCTCAGTTGGTAGAGCACAACCCTTCCAAGGTTGGGGTCGCGAGTTCGAGCCTCGTTTCCCGCTCAATCCTTGAGTAAGCCGATGTAGCTCAGGGGTAGAGCGCTTCCTTGGTAAGGAAGAGGTCCCGGGTTCAATTCCCGGCATTGGCTCTGATAATTGATAAAAATAAAATAACGTAAACGAGTAGCAAATTAATTAAACAAAGTTATGGCTAAGGAAAAATTTGATAGGTCCAAACCGCACGTCAATATTGGAACTATTGGTCACGTTGACCACGGTAAAACCACATTGACCGCTGCTATTACGATGGTCCTTGCAAAAAGGGGTCTCTCTGTAATCAGAGATTTTGACTCTATTGACAATGCACCTGAAGAGAAGGAGCGTGGTATTACAATCAATACAGCTCACGTTGAATATCAGACAGCAAACCGCCACTATGCGCACGTTGACTGTCCCGGGCACGCTGACTATGTAAAAAACATGGTAACTGGTGCGGCTCAGATGGATGGTGCCATTATCGTTGTTGCAGGAGATGATGGTCCTATGCCTCAGACCAGGGAGCACATCCTTCTGGCCCGTCAGGTGAATGTTCCCAAGATTGTCGTTTTCCTGAATAAGGTTGATATGGTTGATGATCCTGAACTTCTTGAACTGGTTGAAATGGAAGTTCGCGAATTGCTCGATTTCTATGAGTTCGACGGAGATAATGCTCCCGTAATCCACGGTTCTGCATTGGGTGCAATGCATGGTGAAGAGAAATGGGAAGATAAAGTAATGGAACTCATGGACGCAGTGGATTCTTACATCCCCATTCCTCCCCGTGATATCGAGAAGCCTTTCCTGATGCCCGTTGAAGATGTATTCTCAATCACAGGTCGGGGTACTGTAGCAACAGGCCGGATCGAGACAGGTGTAGTAAACACCGGTGATGAGATGAACCTGATTGGTCTTGGTGCCGAAGGCCGAAAGACTGTTGTAACCGGTGTGGAGATGTTCCGCAAGATCCTCGATCGTGGTGAAGCAGGTGATAACGTAGGTTTGCTGCTTCGTGGTGTAGACAAGAAGGAGATCAAAAGGGGCATGGTTATTGCTAAGCCCGGATCGATCACTCCGCATACTGAATTCAAGGCTCAGGTTTACGTGTTGAAAAAAGAAGAAGGCGGACGCCATACCCCCTTCCACAACAACTACCGTCCCCAGTTTTATCTGCGGACACTGGACGTAACCGGTGAGATTCATCTTCCTGAGGGAACTGAAATGGTTATGCCTGGTGATGATGTGGAAATCACCGTGAAGCTTATCTACCCTGTAGCCATCAACGTTGGTCTGCGTTTTGCTATTCGCGAAGGCGGAAGGACTGTTGGTGCCGGTCAGGTTATTAAGATAGAGGAGTAATAATACCATCCTTTACTGCATAGGGAGCTCGGGTCGTTTTGAATGGACCCGGCTTCTCTATTTTGACGCATGATGTACACGGGTGTAGCTCAGTTGGTAGAGCACTGGTCTCCAAAACCAGGTGTCGGGCGTTCGAGTCGCTCCTCCCGTGCAAATATGATCTGAAATGAAGAGAATAATTAATTACCTGAGAGAATCCTACAACGAACTGGTTCACAAAGTAACCTGGCCTACATGGAAGGAACTCCAGAGCAGTGCGCTTGTTGTGATGATTGCATCTTTGATTTTTGCGCTGATTGTCTTCGCCATGGATATTTCATTTCAGAAGATCCTTGAAGGCATCTATAAATTAACATAATCCATGAGCGATCTGGAAAAAAAGTGGTATGTTCTCAGAGCCATTGGTGGCAAAGAGAAGAAGGCCAAAGAATATATTGATAGTGAAATCAGCAGGTTAAACCTGCAGGATTATATTGCGCAGGTGTTGATCCCTACTGAGAAGGTCTATCAGATCAGGAACGGAAAGAAAATCAGCAAGGAGCGTAACTATTTTCCCGGATATGTGCTGGTTGAAGCCACACTGACCGGGGAAATCCCACATATTCTCAGAAATATACCAAACATCATTGGTTTCCTGGGTTCAGAAGGCGAACAGATGCCCACACCCCTGCGAACCTCTGAAGTGAACCGGATCCTTGGCAAGGTGGATGAACTGTCCGCAAGCGATGAGGAGATCACCGTGCCCTTCTTTGTAGGAGAGTCTGTGAAGGTGATTGACGGACCCTTTAACAGTTTTACAGGGATCATTGAAGAGGTAAATGATGAAAAGAAAAAGCTCAAAGTGATGGTAAAGATCTTCGGACGTAAGACACCGCTGGAACTGAGCTTTATGCAGGTGGAAAAAGAAGGTTAGTAGTACTCAGTACTCAGTACTCAGTGCTCAGTGCATAGTTTGATCTAACCTAAATATTAATAAAAGTTGAAAGTTAAAAATATTGCAATTTCCAGACAATGATATGTCCATTGAATGCTTCCTGTATGGTTGTCAACGGATGTTGTAAGCGGTAAGTATATCTATAATCAATTTAAAAATGGCAAAAGAAGTAGAAGGCTTAATCAAGTTGCAAATCAGGGGCGGAGCTGCTAATCCATCCCCTCCCGTGGGACCCGCGCTGGGTGCCAAGGGTGTCAACATCATGGAGTTCTGCAAGCAGTTTAATGGCAGAACCCAGGAGCAGGCCGGGAAACTGTTGCCAGTAATCATTACCGTCTATTCCGATAAGTCTTTTGATTTTATCGTGAAGACACCCCCTGTGGCAGTCCAACTGCTGGAGATGGCCAAACTTAAAAAAGGTTCGGCCGAATCAAACAGGGTGAAGGTAGCAAGCGTAACCTGGGATCAGGTTCGCCAGATTGCTGAAGCAAAGATGCCCGACCTGAACGCGTTTACCGTGGAGTCTGCTATGAAAATGGTTGCCGGTACCGCAAGGAGTATGGGAATTAGCGTAAAAGGCACATTCCCGTCTAACAATTAATTCGTATTGAAAGATGAGTAGACTTACTAAAAACAGGAAGTTAGCTTTTGAGAAGTTAGATAAGGACAAACATTATACCCTGAGTGCGGCTTCACAGCTTGTGAAGGAGATGACTACTACCAAATTTGATGCATCGGTTGACATCGATGTTCGTTTGGGTGTAGATCCGAGGAAAGCCAATCAGATGGTGCGTGGCATTGTTACCCTTCCCCACGGAACGGGAAAGGATGTCAAGGTACTTGTTCTTTGTACTCCGGAGAAAGAAGATGAGGCAAAAGAGGCCGGAGCCGATTACGTTGGGCTTGATGACTATGTTGAGAAGATCGAAAAAGGTTGGACCGATATAGATGTAATCATCACCATGCCCCCCGTGATGGCCAAGGTTGGTAAACTCGGCCGTGTGCTGGGTCCCAGGGGCCTGATGCCAAATCCCAAAAGTGGTACTGTAACCATGGAAATCGGCAAAGCTGTGAAGGATGTGAAGATGGGAAAGATCGATTTTAAGGTTGACAAATACGGTATCGTCCATACCTCTATTGGTAAAGTATCCTTTCCTACAGAAAAGATCGCTGAGAATGCCCGTGAATTTGTAAACACGGTCATCAAGCTGAAACCAACTGCAGCAAAGGGAACCTATATCAAAAGTATCTATCTGTCCAGTACCATGAGTCCCGGAGTAAAGATAGATCCTAAGGCTATTGAAGAATAATAATCGCTAAAGAGTCTCGATAAGATGAGAAGAGAAGAAAAGGAAGTAATCATTGAGAACCTGGCACAAAGGCTGAATGCTACCAAGCATTTTTACCTCACAGATATCTCCTCCCTGAATGCGGAGCAGACATCAAAACTGAGAAGGAAGTGTTTTGAGAAGGAGATCAGTCTGCTGGTTGTCAAGAATACATTACTCCGACAGGCAATGGAGAAGTCAGACGGCGATTTTAATGATCTCTACGATATATTAAAAGATTCTACTTCCATTATGTTCTGTGAGACAGGTAATACACCTGCCAAACTGATCAGGGAGTTCAGAAAAACCATGGAGAAGCCTTTGCTTAAGGCTGCCTTTGTGGAAGAATCAATTTATATCGGAGATGATCAGCTTGAAGCGCTCTCTAACATTAAATCCAAAGAGGAGCTGCTGGGAGACCTGCTTATGCTGATACAGTCACCTGCCAGAAACCTGGTGTCTGCACTCGCATCGAGCGGATTAAAAATGACCGGCGCTCTGCTTACATTATCAGAAAAAGAAAATTAAACACATTTAAAATCAATAAAAATGGCTGACGTTAAAAAAATTGCTGATCAGTTGGTTGAACTGACCGTCAAAGAAGTAAATGAATTGCTCGCTGTACTCAAGGAAGAGCATGGTATTGAGCCCGCAGCTGCTGCAGTTGCAGTTGCCGGTCCCGCTGCTGGTGGTGACGTTGCTGCTGCTGCCGAGCAAACCGAATTTGATGTAATCCTGAAAGCTCCCGGTGGAGCAAAACTGCAGATTGTGAAGCTAGTAAAAGAACTCACCGGACTTGGCCTGAAAGAAGCCAAAGCTGTTGTTGATTCTGCCCCTGCACCTATTAAAGAAGGTGTAAGCAAAGATGAGGCAGAATCTCTTAAATCCCAATTAGAAGAAGCCGGAGCAGAAGTTGAGCTTAAATAATAGGGCAATCGCACTAACCACTTACAGGTTTAGATCCCCGTACCTTCGGGGGTCTAAGCCTTTTTGCAATTTTATATTATCACATTAATCCTCGGATTAAAAAGCGATGTCAATGCCAAGCAAATATCAACAACGAGTAAGTTTTGCTTCCATAAAGAATCAGTTGGAATACCCTGATTTTCTGGAAGTTCAGCTGAAATCTTTTCAAGATTTCTTTCAAATGGAAACCACCCCTGAGAACAGGAAGAACGAAGGGCTTTACCAGGTTTTCCATGATAATTTTCCCATTACCGATACAAGGAACAATTTCGTTCTGGAATTCCTGGATTACACCATTGATCCGCCCAGATACTCTATCGACGAATGTGTGGAGAGGGGGCTTACTTTCAGTGTTCCCCTGAAGGCGAAGCTTAAGTTGTTTTGTACCGATCCTGAACATGAGGATTTTGATACGGTCATACAGGATGTTTATCTGGGTACAGTCCCATACATGACCGAACGGGGTGTATTCATCATCAACGGAGCCGAAAGGGTGGTAGTAAGCCAGTTGCACCGTTCGCCGGGAGTTTTCTTCGGACAGAGCGTGCATGCCAACGGGACAAAGCTCTACTCTGCAAGGATCATACCTTTCAAAGGTTCCTGGATCGAGTTTGCAACAGACATCAACAATGTGATGTATGCCTACATCGACAGGAAGAAGAAATTACCTGTCACCACGCTGCTCAGAGCCATAGGTTACGAAAGTGACAAGGATGTACTGGAGATTTTCGGTCTGGCCGATGAGGTGAAGGTGTCAAAAACCGGTTTGAAAAAGCTGGTAGGCCGAAAACTGGCCGCCCGTGTGCTGAAGAGCTGGATCGAGGATTTTGTGGATGAAGATACCGGAGAGGTAGTCTCCATTGAACGAAATGAGGTGATCATCGATCGTGAAACTGTTCTTGAGAATGAGCACATCGATGAGATCATCGATTCGGGTACAAAAACCATCCTGTTGCACAAGGATGTACCCAATATCAACGATTTTGCAATCATATACAATACCCTGCAGAAGGATCCGTGTAACTCGGAGAAGGAAGCAGTGATGCATATTTACAGGCAGCTGAGGAATGCTGAGCCGCCGGATGAGTCTACTGCAAGGGATGTGATCGACAAACTTTTCTTTTCTGACAAGCGTTACGACCTGGGTGAAGTGGGACGTTACAGGCTGAATAAGAAACTGGGACTGAATACCGATACAGATCAAAGGGTACTGACCCGTGAAGATATTATCCAGATCATCAAATATCTCATCGAGTTGATTAACTCCAAAACGGATGTGGACGACATTGACCACCTGAGCAACCGAAGGGTACGTACAGTGGGTGAGCAGCTGATGAATCAGTTCAGCGTGGGATTGGCCCGTATGGCCAGGACCATTCGTGAACGGATGAACGTTCGTGATAACGAGGTGTTTACCCCCACCGATTTGATCAACTCGAAGACGCTTTCTTCGGTAATCAACTCCTTCTTTGGTACCAACCAGCTGTCTCAGTTCATGGACCAGACCAACCCGCTGGCGGAAATGACACACAAGCGCCGTATGTCTGCTCTTGGACCAGGTGGTCTGAGCCGGGAGCGTGCCGGTTTCGAGGTGCGTGACGTGCACTATACCCACTATGGAAGACTCTGTCCCATTGAAACCCCTGAAGGTCCCAACATCGGCCTGATCTCTTCACTTTGCGTGTTTGCCAGGATCAGTGATCTTGGTTTCATTGAGACTCCTTACAGGAAGACCGAGAACGGAAAGGTAGAGCTTGCCAACAAGGGTATTGTTTATCTCAGTGCTGAAGAGGAGGAGGACAAACTCATTGCTCAGGCCAATGCACCGCTGAATGAGGATGGCACATTTGTGAATCCCAGGGTAAAGGCCAGGTATGAAGCTGATTATCCTCTGGCAGAGAAGAATGATGTGGTACTGATGGACGTTGCTCCGAACCAGATCGCTTCCATTGCTGCCTCACTGATTCCGTTCCTGGAGCATGATGATGCCAACAGGGCGCTGATGGGCTCAAACATGATGCGTCAGGCTGTACCGCTGATCTACCCGGAGGCCCCGATTGTGGGCACCGGAATTGAAATGAACGTGGTTCGTGATTCCAGGCTCCAGATCAGGGCTGAGGAGGATGGTGTGGTTGAATTTGTGGATGCCAACGAGATTTTAGTGAGGTATGAACACAGTGATGAAGAACGTTTTGTGCGTTTTGACGACGATGTGAAGCGTTATAAACTTCCCAAGTTCAGGAAGACCAACCAGAATACATGTGTCAATCTGACTCCCATCGTGAAGAAGGGGCAGAAATTTGTAAAAGGAGATATACTGACCCAGGGATATGCCACCCAGCAGGGTGAACTGGCCCTTGGCCGAAACCTGATGGTGGCCTTTATGCCCTGGAAAGGATACAACTTCGAGGATGCCATCGTGGTATCAGAGCGGCTTGTGAGGGAGGATGTATTTACCTCCATCCATGTGGATGAGTATCTGCTGGAAGTACGTGATACAAAACGTGGCCTTGAAGAACTGACCTCTGACATCCCCAATGTGAGTGAAGAGGCCACCAAGAACCTGGATGAGAATGGATTGATCCGAATTGGAGCGGAGGTCTCACCCGGAGATATCCTGATTGGCAAGATTACACCGAAGGGTGAATCTGATCCTTCTCCGGAAGAGAAATTGCTCAGGGCTATTTTCGGTGACAAGGCTGGTGATGTGAAGGATGCTTCACTGAAAGCCGGACCATCACTATACGGTGTGGTAATCGACAAGAAATTGTTCTCCCGTACTGTGAAGGAACGGAAATCAAGACCTGCAACCAAACAGATCCTTGAGAAGATTGACGACACCTATCAGGCAGATATCACCGAGCTGAAAGGTCAGCTGATTGATAAACTGTTTGAGCTGGTGAACGGCAAAACCTCACAGGGTGTGAAGGATTTCCTGAACATTGATATTATTCCAAAGGGAACCAAGTTCACACAGAAGCAGCTTCAGGAACTGGATTTTGCCAACCTGAATCCCCTGAAGTGGACCACAGACAAGCACAAGAATGACCTGATCCGCGACCTGCTGCACAATTATGTGATCAAGTTCAAGGAGATCGACGGGTTGTACAAGCGGAAAAAGCACAGTCTCACCAGCGGTGATGAGCTTCCTACCGGAATTATCCAGCTTGCTAAGGTTTATGTGGCCAAGAAGAGGAAACTCACTGTGGGTGATAAGATGGCTGGTCGTCACGGTAACAAAGGTATTGTGGCCAAGATCGTAAGATCCGAAGACATGCCCTTTCTGGAAGACGGAACCCCGGTCGATATTGTACTCAACCCGCTGGGCGTTCCCTCCCGGATGAACCTGGGCCAGATTTACGAAACCGTACTGGCTTGGGCAGGGCTCAAACTGGATCAGAAATATGCCTCACCTATTTTTGATGGTGCCAAGATTGAACAGATCAATGAGCTGACCGATCAGGCCGGTGTCCCCAGGTATGGAAAGACCTTCCTTTACGACGGTGGAACCGGTGAAAGATTTGACCAACCGGCTACCGTAGGTGTAATTTATATGCTGAAGCTGGGCCACATGGTTGAGGACAAGATGCATGCAAGGAGCATCGGACCTTACTCGCTGATTACGCAGCAGCCCCTGGGTGGTAAAGCCCAGTTTGGTGGCCAGCGTTTTGGTGAGATGGAGGTTTGGGCACTTGAAGCATTTGGTGCTGCCAACATTCTCCAGGAGATCCTGACCGTTAAATCGGATGATGTGATAGGAAGGGCGAAAGCCTATGAAGCCATCGTTAAAGGAGAACCGATGCCAATGCCCGGAATTCCGGAGTCGCTGAATGTGCTGTTGCATGAATTGCGCGGACTCGGACTGAGCGTGAACCTGGTATAAACATACTGCAATATGGCTTCGGCCTGTCAGAACAAGTTTTAGAAACGATAAATATAGATTTATATGTCATTCAGGAAAGACACCAAAGTAAAGAGTAGTAATTTTACAAAGATTTCCATTGGTCTGGCTTCCCCGGAAGAGATCCTGGAGCGTTCCAGTGGAGAGGTCCTGAAACCTGAAACCATCAACTACCGAACCTATAAGCCCGAAAGGGACGGTCTTTTCTGTGAAAGGATCTTTGGCCCGGTAAAGGACTACGAATGTCATTGCGGTAAATACAAAAGGATCCGTTACAAAGGGATCGTTTGCGACCGTTGTGGTGTTGAGGTGACCGAAAAGAAGGTTCGCCGCGAGCGGATGGGCCATATTTCCCTGGTTGTGCCGGTGGCACATATCTGGTATTTCCGTTCACTTCCAAATAAGATAGGATACCTGCTGGGCTTGCCCACCAAGAAGCTTGATTCCATTATCTATTACGAACGTTATGTAGTGATCAATGCCGGTATCAAGCAGGCAGATGGAGTGAACTATCTTGATTTCTTAACTGAAGATGAGTATCTGGATATCCTGGCGAGTCTGCCCAAGGAGAACCAGATGCTGGAGGATGATCATCCTGATAAGTTTATTGCCGGGATGGGTGCTGAAGGATTGCACCAGTTGCTCTCCAGGATCAATCTGGACGAACTCTCCTATTCACTCAGGCACAAGGCTGGTACCGAAACTTCCCAGCAGCGTAAGAACGAGGCTTTAAAACGCCTGCAGGTGGTTGAAGCTTTCCGTATTTCCAAAGGGATCAACCGTCCCGAGTGGATGATCGTTAAGGTGGTACCTGTGATCCCGCCAGAGCTCAGGCCCCTGGTACCCCTGGATGGCGGGCGTTTTGCCACCTCCGACCTGAACGATCTCTACCGCAGGGTGATCATCCGGAACAACCGTTTAAAGAGACTGATTGAAATCAAGGCACCCGAAGTGATCCTCCGTAACGAGAAGAGGATGTTACAGGAAGCTGTAGATTCATTGTTTGATAATTCAAGGAAGGCAAACGCGGTGAAGACCGATGCCAACCGTCCGCTCAAATCACTCTCCGACAGTTTAAAAGGAAAGCAGGGACGGTTCCGTCAGAACCTGCTGGGTAAACGTGTGGATTATTCTGCCCGTTCTGTGATTGTGGTGGGCCCCGAATTGCACTTGCATGAATGCGGTCTTCCCAAGGACATGGCTGCTGAGCTTTACAAGCCGTTTATCATCAGAAAACTGATTGAACGTGGTATTGTGAAGACGGTAAAGTCTGCCAAGAAGATCGTGGACCGCAAGGATCCTGTTGTATGGGACATCCTGGAAAATGTATTGAAAGGACATCCCGTGTTGCTGAACCGGGCACCAACCCTGCACAGGCTTGGAATCCAGGCTTTCCAGCCGAAACTGATCGAAGGGAAGGCCATACAGCTTCACCCGCTGGTATGTACAGCCTTTAATGCTGACTTTGACGGGGATCAGATGGCTGTGCACCTTCCACTTGGAAATGCTGCTATTCTGGAAGCACAGATTTTGATGCTTGCCTCCCATAACATTCTGAATCCTGCCAATGGCGCTCCCATCACGGTACCTTCACAGGACATGGTTCTGGGGCTCTATTATATTACCAAAGCCAAGCGTAGCCTGAAAGGCGAGCCGGTAAGGGGAGAGGGCATGACCTTCTATTCATCCGAAGAGGTGACCATCGCCTATAATGAGAAACGTGTGGACCTCCATGCGGTGATCAAGGTAAGGATTCCCAAACTGGGTGCTGAGAATGGTGAAACCGAAATCATTGAGACTACAGTGGGTCGTGTGCTGTTCAATGAGTTTGTTCCCAGGGAGATTGGGTTCATCAATGAGCTGCTCACCAAGAAGTCGCTTCGTGAAATCATCGGCCATGTGCTGAAGGTCTCCGGAACAGCCAAGACAGCCAGGTTCCTGGACCACATCAAAAAAATGGGTTACGAAATGGCCTTCAAAGGAGGCCTCTCTTTCAACCTGGACGATGTGATCATTCCGGCCGAGAAGGAGATCTTCGTGAAAGATGGTTATGCCCAGGTGGATGAGGTGATGGAAAGTTACAACATGGGCGTGATCACCAACAATGAACGCTACAACCAGACCATTGATATCTGGACACATATAAATGCCCGCCTGACCCAGACACTGATGAAGCAGCTAAGTTCAGACAAGCAGGGTTTCAATCCTGTCTATATGATGCTGGACTCGGGTGCAAGGGGATCAAAAGAGCAGATCCGTCAGCTGTCGGGGATGAGGGGTTTGATGGCCAAGCCTCAAAAATCGGGTTCTTCAGGATCTGAAATTATTGAAAACCCGATCCTTTCCAACTTCAAGGAAGGATTGTCCGTACTGGAGTACTTCATTTCAACCCACGGTGCCCGGAAGGGACTCGCGGATACGGCTCTGAAGACTGCTGATGCAGGTTACCTGACCCGTCGTCTTGTGGACGTTTCACAGGATGTGATCATCCAGGAACCGGATTGCGGAACCCTTCGCGGACTGGTGGCATCGGCCATTAAGAAGAATGAAGAGGTAGTGGAAACCCTTTATGAAAGGGTACTGGGACGAACCACTGTTCATGACGTATACCATCCTCTGACCGGGGAACTGATCATTGAGTCCGGTGAAGAGATCACCGAGGATATAGCTGCAGTGATCGAAGAGTCGCCCATCGAGCAGGTGGAGATTCGTTCGGTATTGACCTGTGAATCCAAGAAAGGTGTTTGTGCCAAGTGTTACGGACGTAACCTGGCTACCGGAAGAATGGTACAGATGGGAGAGGCTACAGGTGTGATTGCTGCGCAGTCCATCGGTGAACCGGGAACACAGCTGACACTGCGAACTTTCCATGTGGGTGGAACCGCATCAAACATTACATCGGCATCCAATGTGATATCCAAGTATGATGGCGTGGCGGAAATTGAGGAACTGCGTACAGTTACATCCACTGATCCCGAAACCGGCAAGAAGCTGGAGATCGTCATCGGGCGTCTGGCTGAACTGAGGGTGGTGGATAAGAATACGGGTATCGCTTTAACCACGCATACCATTCCTTATGGTTCCAAACTATATATCAAAGAGGGAGCAAAGGTGAGCAAGGGTGATTTGATATGTGAGTGGGATCCATATAACGCACTGATCATTAGTGAAGTTGCAGGTACAGTAAGTTTTGATAATGTGATTGAAGGCATTACTTACCGTGAGGAATCTGATGAACAGACCGGATTTAAGGAGAAGGTGATTGTGGAGAGCAGGGACCGTACCAAAAACCCGCTGATCACGATTCTTGATACCAAAGGTGAACTGGTGAAGAACTATAACCTTCCGGTTGGAGCGCACATTGCGGTGAACGAAGGCGATAAGGTAAAAGCAGGCGAGATTCTGGTGAAAATACCGAGAGCTGTTGGAAAATCCGGTGACATCACCGGTGGACTGCCAAGGGTTACCGAGCTTTTCGAAGCAAGGAATCCATCCAACCCGGCAGTGGTATCTGAGATTGATGGTGAAGTTGAGTTCGGAAAGATCAAGCGGGGTAACAGGGAGATCACCATTACCTCCAAAGCAGGAGAAGTGAAAAAGTACCTGGTTCCGCTTTCCAAGCAGATCCTTGTACAGGAGAACGACTACGTGAGGGCGGGCACACCCCTTTCTGACGGAGCCATTACTCCTGCAGATATCCTGGCCATCAAAGGTCCTACCAAAGTACAGGAGTACATTGTGGACGAGGTTCAGGAAGTTTACAGGATGCAGGGTGTGAAGATCAACGACAAACATTTCGAGATCATTGTGCGTCAAATGATGCGAAAGGTAGAGATCGTAGACCAGGGCGATACCAAATTCCTGGAGAAGCAGGTGGTTGACAAGTGGGACTTCATGAACGAGAACGACTGGATTTACGGGAAGGCGGTTGTGATTGATCCGGGCGATGCTGCGGATTACAAACCCGGACAGATTCTTACTGCCCGTAAATTGAGGGATGATAATTCGGTGCTGAAGCGCAAAGACCTGAAGCTGATTGTAGCCAGGGATGCAGTTCCTGCAACCTCTCAACAAGTGCTGCAGGGAATTACCAAAGCTGCTCTGCAGACCAACAGTTTTATGTCTGCCGCATCCTTCCAGGAAACCACGAAGGTACTTAACGAGGCGGCCATTTTCGGTAAAGTTGACATTCTTGACGGTCTGAAAGAGAACGTGATCGTAGGTCACCAGATCCCTGCCGGCACCGGCTCAAGGATCTACAACAACCTTGTTGTTGGTTCCAGGGAGGAGTACGAAAGGCTCACCTCAGGACAGACTGAGACTACTGAAGAAGAGGAATTTGCAGAACGTTCCAGGGATTAAAGAAGGATCAAAATGGAAGAAAAAGTCAAGAAGAACCAGATCAACATTGAGTTGAAGGAGGACATTGCCCAGGGCACCTACTCCAACCTGGCGATCATTACCCATTCATCATCAGAATTTATTCTCGATTTTGTGAGGGTAATGCCCGGGATTCCCAAAGCGGAAGTAAAATCCAGGATTATTCTGACTCCGGAGCATGCAAAACGATTGCTTCACGCATTGAAAGATAATGTGGAGAAGTATGAGAAAACACATGGGCCCATCAAGCAGATTGAGGGTCCGGCAGGCGCCATCAGCGGAGGACCGGCCAATATGCCGATGAACTTCGGTGGTCCCACCGGACAGGCTTAAAGCGTTTTTCTTAGTCAATAAAAAAGCCACCAAGGCATTATGCCAGGGTGGCTTTTTTTACAGGGTTTATTCATGAAGCTGCCTAAAACAAAGGGATTCCATTATGCATTGGTTTCACATACGGTTTTGGAAACCAGAGAATTAAGACCGTCCAATCGAGAGATGGAACTACAGAAAAGTTTAGGAGGTTTAATGAGGATTATGAGGAGGACTCCACTTCTACGGGGTTGAAAAAGTACCACTATATCAGTGGCGGTAATGGACTTACTGCTATCTTTGTGCAGCAAGGTTCGGGGAATGATACGATGTACTATGTACTCTCCGATCACCTGGGTTCTTTGACAACCATTATAAATACCTCCACAAATTCAGTTGAAAATTACATCTCCAGTGCCTGGGGAATCCCGAGAGACCCAAGCAATTGGGATGAGGAATATTCAGGTAATCTATTTGCTGGCAGAGGGTTTACGGGCCATGAGCATCTGACTGTCTTCAACCTGATCAACATGAATGGGAGGGTATATGATCCTGTCCTTGGTAGATTCCTGAGTCCAGATCCATATGTTCAGCTTACTGGATATCCCAATAGTTTCAACAGGTATACCTATGCCCTCAATAACCCACTTATCTATACAGATCCAGATGGGGAATTCGCTGTGTGTGGAGAATTCAAATTTAGCAGTGATAAAGATGCATGCATGGTTAGAGTGGAAAAAACGGATGCTCGGAATAGGGGTCAGTATGGCCCGGAATATACATATTTTCTTCTCTTTGAAGCCATTTGCGGATTTCTCCTGTGGCATAGATATTTTCTATCTTTACCAGTTCAGGATAATGACCGTGCAATTCCCGGTAATCTTCAACCAGTATGATTAAATTCCCTGACTCATAGTAGTTTGCCTCAGGTATTCTGCAACACTCAGGGAGGCGATGGTTCCGTCGGCCACGGCGGTAGTCACCTGCCGGTAACGTTTTACGATGCAGTCTCCCGCCGCAAAAACTCCAGGCACACTGGTTTTCATTCCCTCATCCACAACGATCTCTTTCCGGTCGCTCAACTTCACAATTCCCTCCAGGTCTTCCGTATTGGGCATGTAGCCTGCAAAAATAAATACACCGTCTATCTTCATTGACGATATTTCTCCTGAGGGAAGGTGCTCCATGCTTACCTCCTCCAGCACGCCCTTCCCTGTAAAAGACCGTAATTCGGTTTCCATGATGAATCTGATCTTCGGATTGGCTTTGGCCTGGTCAACAGCGTGCTGAAAGGCCTGGAAGTGATCGAACTGGTGGACTATGGTTACCTTCCCGGCATACTGGGTAAGGGCCACCGCCTCTTCCAGTGCCGAATTGCCGCCTCCTACCACGATCACCTGTTTGCCGGTGAAAAAATCTCCGTCACAGGTGGCACAATAAGAGACACCTGTTCCTCTGAAGGCATCCTCGCCGGGAATACTCAGCGGCCTTGGCCTTCCTCCCGGGGCGAGGATCACTGCCCTGGACCGGAACTCCCGTCCGTCTTCCAGTCCAATGTGCTTGATCTCTCCCTCCAGGTTGTAGGATTTAATCTTCAGGTTCGATTTGATCTTACATCCGAACTCCTTTGCCTGATTCTTCATGGTATTGGCCAGCATGTAGCCTTTGGTGGTTTCCACCCCCGGATAAT
>CAYVRK010000067.1:0-15870 GCA_964453785.1 uncultured Bacteroides sp. | reverse complement strand
TCTCTTCCCAGTCGATGGATTCCATGGCCTCAAGCCTGGCTGCCTCCATTTCCTTCTCGATCGCTTTCCTATCTGCTTCCTCATAACCTTCACCAGCCTGATCCGGTGGACGGACTGTATCTGGTTGAACCGCCGGAGCAGGCAGGGGAGACCGGACAGGTTTCATGGGTGCCAAAGCCTGAACCACCTGTGCCATTCCGGGAGATTCAGGTTGTGCGGACCCATCATCAGGCTGATTGTTGGTTCTGGTAATGGAAAGAGCCGAGCTGAAGCCTGACATGATGATTACAATCAGAAATGCTCCGGTCAGAAAAGCCATCGCTGAGAGTTTTTCACGAATATTTGTTTTCATGGTTGCTGGGTTTAAAATTCTTTGAATTCGGTTTTTCAGTTGTCCCCTGTGGTTACCGGTTGCTGCCGGAACCAGAGATGGAAGCTTCCTTTGTTCCAGGGCCAGTTTATATAATGCCCTGGCGTAGTCCAGCGGCTGCGGGACCACCTTCAATACCATGTCATCGCAGCAGAACTCCCTCTCCTTGCGGACGATCCGGGAAAGGATCCAAAAGGCCGGATTATAAAAGAAGAGTATCTCAACAATCCTCTGGAAAAAGTTTACCACGTGATCCAATCGTTTCAGGTGAAAAAGTTCATGTGCCAGTATTGTTTCCACCTGAGAATAAGGGAGTTGTGCAATCATCGCCGTGGGAATGACAATGGCGGGCCTGATGAAGCCAGAAAGGAAAGGGGTGTCTATGCGATCTGATTCCAGAAGCAATACATCCGGAAGTCTTCCTGCTTTCTCCTTCAATTTCATAAACCGCTCAAGCCACATACCCGTGACCGGTTCTCCTCCCTTTCTGATGGACCGGATATGACGAAAAGATGATAGCGTATGAAGGATGTAAAAGAAAATCCCCGTGAAATAAACATAGGTGCTATAATAACAGCAAAGTTTCAACAAGTCGTTTGCGGTAAAAGTCTGATTGTACAGAGGGAGGGTATTCAGGCTTCCGGCCACCGCTGTTCCTGATCCTCCTGCAGGGTCATAAAAATAGAGAAACATGGCAGCCATGGAGCCTGCAAACAGGAAGAGCCACGTGGTTGCGATCCGATAGCGAACCAATGCGAAGCGGGGAAGGATAAAAAGAAAGGCCAGTTTTAGCACTGCAAGAAACAATACACCTGCCCAGAGGCTGTGCACCAGTGTTTTGCCCAGGGCCATGATCCAGCTTGGACTGCTATCAAATATTACCATTCCGTTGTTTTTCAATTTTCTCAATCAAAGCTTTGATCTCAGCCATCTCTTCTTTGGATGCTGTATGATTCCCCAATGCATGAAGAACCAAATTGGATGTATTTCCTTTGAAAGCAGTTCTGAGCACATGATCCAGAATGGTGGACTGAACAGCCTCCGGTTTCATTGCAGGCGTATATACATGGGATCGCTGGCTTGTATCCCTGGTCAGAATACCCTTTTCAGTCATGATTTGCATAATCTTCAGGGTAGTGGTGTAACCGACTCTGCGCTCTTTGTTCAGATTATCGTTGATTTCCCTGACTGTAAGGGGTCCTTTCTCCCATAGCACCTGCATAATCTCGAGTTCTGAATCACTGGGTTTTCCCTGCATAGTACGAAGTATTTCGTATCAAAAATATGCCAATGTTTTCATAGTTCCAAATGAATTACGAAATTCTTCGTATTTATTAAGATCTTTTAACAATCTGTTTGGAAATCCTCTGAACTGAATACAAAGGCCTCATAGGTGTAGAGTTCAGCTGTTTTCCAACCTTCCCATCCCAATCCAGCCTTGTACTTGGAGCAGTTACCCAGGAATTGTTCCACACTCCAGTTTTGTTTGAGAGCAACCTGGGGAAGTAAGGTGCCCCGATATGCGCCGTCCTGGATGTAGATGCCATGGGTTCCCAGAACGATCTCTTCCGGTCCGGATATTTTCTTTCTGGGAGAGAGCACGCTGATTTCAATTATCAATTGTTTCAGTTCGCTTGCCTCAATGGGGGAGAATCGTGAATCGGAGACAGCAGCAGAGAGTGCCATTTTTCTAACATTGACATAAAGCATTTCATTTTCGGAAAACGTACCTATGCAACCCCTCAGTTCATTTTTTACATAGAGGCTGACAAAGGCACCACAACGGATCCGGACCGAATCGGGAATCCCGGAACCTGAAACTTGTTTTCCAGGCTCAGGAGCAAGATGCTCCACAATCCTTTGCCTGGCCATTTGGAGCAGCAGCAACTTATCGTTCTCAGAAATCATCATTGGTACAAAATCAGTGAGATGTAATCGACCACCTCGGGAGAAGGGTTCACATCCCCCGAATTTCCCCGGGCAAGTATCCTGATGAGATATCCGGGATTGAGTTGGGCAGCATAACGCATCAGGGCCATAATTGGCCCGTAGCCACACACCGATACCCTGTGAAAGCTCACAGCATCTTCAACCCCTTTTGGATTCCTGGCAAGGATTTCATCCACCACATACTGATCCTTTTTTCTTCCTTCCTCCGGCGGGAGGAAGTGGGAAAAATCACAGGAGGCAAGAACCATGATCTCCCTGCCGGTCCGGGTGGCAGCATGATGGATTTTTTCTGCAATGAGGACCGCCTGATCATATCCCTGGTTTCCCATGCAAACAGGAACAATAGAAAAAGGGTGATCCTCAAGGAAATACTGCAGGTAAGGAATGATCACCTCAGCAGAGTGTTCCCTTGCATGGGCCTTAGCGTCGAAGGAAAGCCCCATCTCCAGGGCAAATTCCCTGTCCAGGGGAACTTCCCCCACATCATTAACCCACACATGGGCATCATCAACTGCGAGTGGAAGGCCCTGGCCCGTATGGTTTGGGTGAACTATCACAAAGGTGGCAGGAAACTTCTCCTGCTTCCTCAGCAGCTGAAAAAAGGGGATGGTCTGAGGACCGGAATAGATATGCCCTGCATGGGGCAGCACGGCTCCATAAATGTTTTCGGGCCGGATATCTGCCTCGGGATACCTGGCTGCCGATTCAATCTCCCTGATCTGATCAAAGATCTTGCGTTTCGATGAAGGATAGAACCTGCCTTCTGCTACAGCTTGTCTTTTGCTCATCAATCCATGTTTTTAAATACTCCCTTAATCTTGAAATTACAGTGCTTGCAATGCCCTTCCCCGGTCAGACCCTGAATCCGGGTATGATACATCTCTCTTTCAATCAGCAGGGAACCGCAACCCGGACAAAAAGTATGAGATTCAATCTCAGTGTTGTTCCCGGCATATACATATTGTATTCTCGCCTTCGCCGCCAGTATAAATTGCTTCATAGTCCCGGTCGGAGTGGGGGAACTGCGTAGCTTATGACGCGGGAAATATTTACTGACGTGCAGTATGGTGTCCTGTCCGCAATTTTTCTCAATCCACCTGATCATGTCTCTCCACTCCGGTTCCGTATCGTTGTATCCCGGAATGATGAGGAAAGTTAATTCCAGGTGACTGTCCGATCCGGCTACCCTGGCAATGGTGTCCAATACCGGTTTCAGTTCAGCTGAAGAGCGCTTGTGATAAAAATCGTTCCGGAAGGATTTCAGATCAATGTTAAATGCATCCATGAAAGGCAAAATCTCTTCAAGTGGCGCTTTGTTGATATATCCATTGGTGACCATTACATTCATCAGCCCGTGTTCTTTGAGCCTGGATGCACATTCCAGCATATACTCATAATAAATGGTAGGCTCATTGTAGGTGTATGCAAGTCCGATGTTGTCCTTATAAAGCAGGGCTTTATCCACCATGTCAGAAGGTGCCCTGACGGGATACTGGGAAAATACATCTTCATCGGTTTGTGAAATGTTGCAGTTCTGGCAAAAATCACACCTGAAATTGCATCCGAAACTTCCAATGGAAAGAACGGAACGGCCGGGCAGAAAATGGTAAAGGGGTTTTTTCTCCACCGGGTCTCTGGAAATGGCAGAAAGAACCCCATAACTCAAGGTATATAACTTTCCTGCCCTGTTGACCCGTGTTTTGCATTTCCCGGACTGACCCGGAAGAAGCAGGCATTCGTGGGGACAAAGTCTGCACTGGACCTGAAGTCCAACCGGATTCTCGTAATAGGAGGCAGGGTGCATGATATAAAGTTACAACGAAATAGTTATGAAATCCAATACCAAACAAAACCGGGTTTATATGGTTATTGTAGTACGATGATCTAAATGCCGCCTGACATGAGAAAAAGTACAATTGCTATATTTGCGTTTTTATTGATCACTTTGAATACAATGAGTCAGACTGAACAAGAAGGAGCCGTGGGGAAAAGCGAAATTGCCACGTTCGGCGGGGGATGCTTCTGGTGTGTGGAAGCCATTTTCGAACGCTTAAAAGGGGTTGAAACTGTTGAGTCTGGCTATTCGGGGGGACATGTGAAAAATCCCACCTACAGCCAGGTTACCACAGGTGAAACAGGACATGCCGAGGTGGTCCGGATTACCTTTGACCCCTCACAGATCAATTATCGGGACCTTCTGAAAGTATTCTTTGAAACACATGATCCCACCACCCTGAACAGGCAGGGAGCAGATGTGGGGACCCAGTACCGTTCCACGGTGTTTTATCACAATGAAGATCAGCGCCGGATCGCTGAAAGTGTGATCAGGGAACTGGATAGTGCAGGGATATGGAATGATCCCATCGTAACCACTGTAGAGCCATTTCAGGCCTTTTACAGCGCAGAAGGATACCACCAGGAGTATTTTGAGAACAATCCCAACCAGGGATATTGCCGGGTCGTCATCCAGCCCAAGGTTGAAAAATTTGAGAAGGTCTTTCAGGAGTTGTTGAAATAGGACTACTTCTTCTCTGCCATGGGAAGTGTCACAATGAAACTGGAACCATTGCCCGGTTCGCTCTCCACCCGGATCCCTCCTTCATTTTTATCCAGGAATTCCTTGCAGATAACCAATCCGAGGCCCGATCCCGACTCTCCGGTTGTACCGGGAGTAGAAACAACCTCATTGGCATCAAAAAGTTTTTCCTGTATCTCCTGCTGAATACCGATCCCTTCGTCGGCCACAGTGATATTGCAGATTTCTCCCTTCATCTCCGAACTGATCCAGATCTTCCCACCCGGAAAGCTGAACTTGATGGCATTGATAATCAGATTTCTGAAAACTGTATGGATCATGGCTTTATCGGCATATACGGTGCTGCCGCGTTCAATTTTCACCTGGCAGCTTACTTTTTTATGATCCAGGTTGGTCTTCAGTTCCTTCACACAGGCAGCGACCACTCCCTTGATATTCAATACCTCCGGCTCGAATTTAATTGCTTTCATCTGCGTCCGCGCCCATATCAGCAGATTTTCCAGCAGGTTCTGGATCCTCTTTGTCCCCTGGACAATTTGAAGCAGGTATTCCTTCTGGGTCTCAACCGTGAATTCTTCGAAATTTTCATAGAGCAATTCTGAAAATCCGGTGACTGCAGCCACTGGATTCCGGAGGTCATGGGCCACCACAGTAAAAATCCTGTCCTTTGATTTATTTAATGTCTGCAACTCCTGTTCAGATTCGCTTAATCTGCTTAAAGCATTAGAAATCTGAATATTACGCTCAGCGAGTATCTCGTTGGTTTTCTTTTTGGCTCTCAGGTTCACTGTGATAATGATCACAAGACTGATGATGACCACAATGAATACGATGAACACCTTGTTCAACATTCTCTGAACCTGGGATTCGGATTGGAGCTGCTCTATTTCACGGTCTTTTAGCTCCTGTTCATATCGGGCACGCAGCCGGGCAATCTGTTCGGACTGATTTTCGTTGAACAGTTCCTTATAGACAGTATCATAGCGCTGGAGCCAGTTGTACGCAGAAGCATAGCTGCCAATTCCGGCATGCAACTTGGATAACTCATTATAGGCTTCCATCTCCAGGTGCCTGAAGCCCATGTCCCTGGCAATACGAAGTGACTGGTGCAGATAGAAAAGGGCTGAATCCTGTTGTTCCAATTTACCATAAATGGACCCCAGGTTGGTATAGACAGAACCAATATTATACAGATCATCAGTCTTTCGAGCCAGTGAAAGCCCTTTCAGCAGATAGGAAAGTGCCATCTTGTATTCTCCCTGGTCCGAATAGGCCAGGGCCATGTTGTTATATAAACCCGAAAGAATATGCTCCTCGGTGTCAGAACCGGGAGTTTGGGTGGTCAGCAGTTCAACCGCCTCCTTAAAATAAATAAGAGCCGAATCAAGAACCTTCCGGTCATACAGGATGAGCCCGATGTTGTTCATGGAACGGCACTGGTCGGACACTGTTCCCTGGTCCTTGTATATCTCAAAGGCAATCATGTAGTGCTTCCTGGCCTCCTCCAGCTTTCCCATCTCATGGGCCACAATTCCCAGGTTGTTCTGCATTTTGGCGATCCCCATCCGGTTGCCCTCTCTTTCAAAAGCATTGAGACTGTGCATATAGAAATAATAGGCTTCGCTGAAATCTCCCAGCTCATAATACAGATTTCCCAGGATCTGGGCACAGCGTCCTGTTTCCTGCTTGTTTTCAAGCCGGATAAATCCGTCATACGCTTTCCGGTAATAGAACAGGCTTCGGTCATTGACCTTTTTTATATGATAAATTTTGCCCTTTTGCTTAAACAGGGTAGGAAGCAGGTTATCCGGATCATTTTTCAAAAGGAGGATCTCCGCCTGGTCGGCAAAATAGAGAGAACTGTCAGGAAGTGAGTCCAGCAGCTGAAGCGAGCGTTCTAAATAGGTGACTGCACGATCGTTTCCGGAGGTGCTCCGGCCGATAGCCTTCAGGCTGTCACCTGTGGGATTCTGCGCCATGATGGCAGGGAACATCAGAAAAACAGCAACTATTTGCAGGAGGATCTTCTTCATATGGTTTTCATCACCAATTCCGGCAGGAGTGAGGTAAAGATACTTATTTTGGTATGAAATGGGCCATTCTGGGACCGCCAAATTCTGATTGTCGCAGCAAACCCTCTACTTTTGCCGGAAACATGATTCAATGCCAACGAACATCAAATTTACAAGGGCCGAAGAACTGGCCAATGCCATCTCTCATCTGTCAGGAGCCGTGCTTGCGGTGGCCGGACTTATCCTGATGATCAACAAGACCTCTGTTCATGGAAATGCAATGCACATCTTCGCCACCACTGTCTTCGGGGTCACCATGATTGTCCTTTATATTTCCTCTACAATGACCCATATCCTGCCAATGGGCAGGCTCAAAGACCGGTTTTTCAATTTTGACAGGATTGCTATCTATTTCCTGATTGCAGGAACTTATACTCCGCTGGCTCTCATGGCCGTTGGTGGAACGATGGGCTGGGTCATTTTCGGAGTGGAATGGGCATTCGCACTGGTTGGTACCATTTTGATTCTTGCAAAGCCGGGGGATTATGACACTGGGGTCAATACTTACTATGTGGTCTCTTATGCTGTGATGGGATGGCTCATTCTGATTGTCGCCGGTACTGTGATTCAGGTGCTGCCGGTCATGGGATGGGTATGGATTCTTATCGGGGCATTCTGTTACTCACTGGGAATTGTATTCTTTACGATGGCCAGGTTTCGTTATCACCACCTGGTCTGGCATTTGCTTGTGATCGGAGGAACTTTAAGCCATTTTTTCGCAGTATTTTTCTATGTTATCCCTGACTAAAATAAATTGTTATCAAACTATTTGTGTTTTTGGTTTTAAAATGTATTACTTTTACACAGTTATTAATCATCAATTTATACAATGAAAGAAGGTAAAGTAAAATTCTTCAATGAATCCAAAGGTTATGGCTTCATTAAGGACGTCGAATCTGACGAAGAGTATTTTGTCCACGTATCCGGTCTGATCGATAAGATCAAGGAGGATGACGATGTAACTTTTGAACTTACAGAAGGACGTAAAGGATTAAATGCAGTGAACGTCAAACTTATATAGTTGACAAAGTCATTCCGTCTTAATCTAAACCCCCCGCTCCAGCGAGGGGTTTTTTTTGATCTGTTTATTTTTGTCTTAAAAAACCTGTGTTCGTTATAATTTCCGATTACTTTTACAGTAAACACTTTACCTATGAATGTCAACCGTCGAAAATTCCTTGCCAGTTCAGCAACAGTTGCCGTAGGGGCAAGCCTTGGGCTCAAAGCAAAAGAACCACATGGTTCGGGCCACATGTTCAACAATCCTGAAATGCCTTCGCTGCAAGACAGGAAGATCCTTTACACCCATGGTGGATGGAAAGGGCACGAACCGGATGAGTCCGTGGCATTATTCAAGCCATGGCTTGAAAGTGAAGGTGCCATAGTTGACGTTTACGACACATTGGATCCTTATGCTGATGCGGAGTATATGAAAGATATAGACCTGGTCATCCAGATCTTCACCATGGCTGAGATTTCCAATGAGCAGGAATCGGGACTTCTGGCTGCTGTAAAAGGAGGGATGGGAATTGCCGGGTGGCACGGCGGATTGTGCGATTCTTTCAGGCAAAATGTGGAATTTCAGTTCATGGCCGGAGGACAATGGGTGGCCCATCCGGGAGGGGTCATTGACTATGGGGTCAGGATCACGGATAAAAAGGACCCGGTAACCATGGGTTTAAAGGATTTTAAGATGCACAGCGAACAGTATTATATGCATGTGGACCCCAACATGAAAGTACTGGCAACCACCGAATTCAGCACCGAACATGCCGATTGGATCGGAGGATGTACCATGCCGGTTGTATGGAAAAAAATGTATGGTCAGGGACGGGTCTTCTACAGTTCGCTTGGTCATGTGATGAGCGATTTTGAGGTGCCCGAGGCCCTGGAAATCCAGAAACGGGGCATCAGGTGGGCAGCGGCCAGCAAGTATTCCCCGGCAGAACCCTGGAAAGTTCCGGTATATTAAAAAAAAACACTTTCCGGGTTAGGACATTAAAAAATAATCTCTATTTTCGGAAATATATTCTGAATCAATGAATAATTATACCGTAATAAACGTCTGGCGATGGCACTGGTGGCAGTTCACCTGGAATGCTTCGTGGGCAATGGACGGATTATAATGAATTCATCATATAAAGTACACACGGGGCATGTTCAGTTAACGGCCCCGTTTTTTTTTTGAAAGAATTTTAAACACCAACACCTTAAAACCAGGAAATAATGAACAGAATTAAAAAAATTTACCTTGATGAAAAAGAGATGCCCAGACAATGGTATAACATTGCTGCCGACATGCCGGGAACCATGAATCCCCCCTTGGGACCTGACGGAAATCCCATCGGACCTGAGATGCTGGCTCCCGTATTCCCCATGAACCTGATCGAGCAGGAGGTAAGCACCCAAAGATGGATCGATATCCCCGAAAAAGTTCTGGAGATGCTGGCTATCTGGCGTCCGGCTCCGCTGGTCAGGGCCTATGCTCTGGAAGCGGCACTCGGAACTCCTGCGAAGATCTATTACAAGAACGAAAGTGTATCTCCTGCAGGTAGCCACAAACCCAATACAGCTGTGGCCCAGGCATATTATAACAAAGAGTTCGGAATTAAGAAGCTGACCACCGAAACCGGAGCCGGACAGTGGGGGAGTGCTCTCGCTTTCGCATGTTCACTGCTGGGACTGGAGTGTAAGGTTTTCATGGTCAGGGTCAGTTTTGACCAGAAGCCGTTCCGGAAAATGATGATGCAGACCTGGGGCGGAACCTGTATTGCCAGTCCCAGCATGTTAACCCAGGCAGGGCGGAACGTGCTTGCAGAGCACCCGGATACACCGGGAAGCCTGGGTATCGCCATCAGTGAGGCTGTCGAGGCAGCCGTGACCGATGAAACAGGCCAGACCAGGTATTCGCTGGGAAGTGTGCTGAACCATGTCATGCTTCACCAGACCATCATCGGGCTGGAAGCCAAGAAGCAACTGGCAAAGATCGGGGAAAAACTTCCTGATGTGGTTATCGCTTGTGCCGGAGGCGGAAGCAACTTTGCCGGAATCAGTTTCCCGTTCATCCAGGAGAAGATCCACGGTGCAGAGATTGATGTCATTGCAGTAGAGCCCTCCAGCTGTCCCACGCTGACCAAAGCGCCCTTTGCCTATGACCATGGCGATATTGCCAAAATGACCCCGCTGCTGGCCATGAATTCCCTGGGCCATGGTTTTATACCCCCTCCCATCCATGCAGGAGGGCTCCGTTATCACGGCATGTCACCGCTTGTAAGTCATGCTGTAAAAGAGGGACTGGTGCGGGCAGAGGCCATTCAGCAGTTGGAGTGCTATGAAGCCGGGATGCTGTTTGCTCAGACCGAGGGGATTATACCTGCTCCGGAGACAACCCACGCCATTGCATCCACCATCCGGGAAGCCAAAAAGGCCAAAGAGGAGGGCAAGGAGAAGGTGATCCTATTCAATTTCAGCGGTCATGGACTCATGGACCTGGTGGGGTATGAAAAGTATCTGAATGGCGAATTGACAAATCATGAACTTTCTCAGGAAGAGATTGAGAAGTTCACTGCAGTGTTGAAAAACCATCCTTCACCCATCCTTTAAGCTGCAGCAACCGGCTGCCAATCACTGCCGGCCCGGGGATTCTTCCCGGGCCGGTTTTAAATGAACATCATGAAAAGCATTTCGGTTTACTGCGGGTCCAGTACAGGGAGCAGGCTTGTCTATATGGAAGCGGCAAAGAACCTGGGAAGGATCCTTGCAGAGAGGAAAATTCAACTGATTTTTGGAGGAGGAAAAGTGGGGCTGATGGGCATCCTGGCCGATGCTGCCCTGGAAGCCGGGGGGACAGTGACCGGTGTGATCCCCCGCTTTCTTCACGTAAAAGAGGTGGCCCATAACTGCCTTTCAAAAATGATTACAGCGGAAACCATGCATGAGCGAAAAATCCTGATCCATGAAATGAGTGATGCTGTCATTGCACTCCCAGGTGGATTTGGTACCCTGGATGAACTGTTTGAAATGCTCACCTGGGCCCAGTTGGGGCTTCACCGGAAGCCTGTCGGAATCCTGAATGTGAATGGTTACTTCACGCACCTGCTCCAGGCCATAGATACCATGGTGGATGAAGGATTTCTGAAACCAGTGAACCGTGAAATCGTCCTGGTCAGTGAAAATGTTGATGAATTGCTGGATAAAATGGAGCAATACAATGCGCCCTTCATACCCAAATGGATATAGATCCCCGGGGAAATTCTGTTACAGCAGGGTTGCGGTCAACTGAATGTCAGCTGCAGCTACAAGCCTCGAAATGGGACACCCCGCTTTGGCAGCAGCGGCCAGTTCTTCAAACTTCTCCCGTGAGAGTCCATCACATTTAACCACACAGTTCAATTCAATGGTGGTGATCACCGGGCCTTTTTCGTCTTTTCCCAGGTGGACCGTCGCCGTAGTCTTCACGCTTTCGGGTGTGAGTTTTTCCCCTGAGATCAGGGCTGCCAGAAACATGGAATAGCAGCCCGAGTGAGCCGCACCTATGAGTTCCTCCGGGTTGGTTCCTGTTCCCTCTTCAAAACGGGATGCGAATGTAAACGGTCCGCTGTAGTTACTGAAATTCATGGTACCCTTGCCTGCAGCCAGGGTGCCGTTCCATTGTGATTTTGCTGTTCGTATGGACATATCCGGGGTTTTATTTATCGTTGGTATTCTCTTAACAATAGATAAACCCGAATGGGGTTGAATTGTTCAATCCGGCCCGAAGCTTCATTGAATCGTTTGGTTATTAATTTTGACCCCGGCCCAACACAACAGGAGAAGTTTCTGCGTCAGGAATTATTTCTTATCTTCTTCTGCAAAATTTGCAACCATGAAACAGTACCTCTTTCTTACGCTACTCCTGTTTGTTGTTTTACTCCAGCCTGCAGCCAAAGAGCCGCCCCCTGTGATCGGCTTGTGTATTGCCGCCCCTGATCCCGGCCATCTGAAATCCTTTCTCTCCTTCATGGAGAATGACCTGGCTCCGGGAGGCATCAACACACTTGTATTGCGGATTGATTTCAATTACGCGTACCGGTCCTATCCAAACCTGGCTGATCAGGATGCACTCTCCGGAAAACAGGTTAAAATGCTTGTCAACACCGCAAGGAAAAACGGAATAACTCTTATTCCGCAGATCAACCTTTTGGGACATCAGTCCTGGGCTTCCCGCATGGGAAAGCTGCTGGAGGAGTATCCCGAATTTGATGAGAATCCTTCGGTAAAACTACCCGAAGACTATCAGTGGCCCAACCCGGACGGACTCTACTGTAAGAGCTACTGTCCACTGCACCCGGAGGTCCACGGGGTGGTATTTGCCCTGATGGATGAAATCATGGAGGCTTTTGAGGCCGAAGCCTTCCATGCAGGGATGGATGAGGTATTTTATATCGGAGAGGATGAATGTCCGCGCTGCAGTGGAAAAGACAAGGCCGAACTGTTTGCAGGGGAGGTAAACCTGATCAGGGATCACCTGGCAGAGAATGGAAAAGAGCTATGGATCTGGGGGGACAGGTTGATTGACGGGACCACCACGGGGATGGGCATGTGGGAAGCCAGTGAAAACGGTACCCACGGGGCCATTGAACTGATCTCCAAAGATGTAGTGATCTGTGACTGGCACTATGAAAGGGCCGATCCCACAGCTGCTCTCTTTGCCCTCAGCGGATTCAAAGTGATCACCTGTCCCTGGAATAGAGCGGAAGTGACCCGCAGCCAGCTTGAATTATTTGATTCATTTCGAAGCAACAGCCCGGACCAGTCCCGGGACAGGTATTATGGATTTATGCAAACAGTGTGGAGCCCTGCTTCCGGTTTCCTGGATCAGTATTATACAGAAGATCCCGATCCGGAAAGGCAGGGACAGGTGGAGAGCCTGAAAGCTATCATGCAGTTCTACAAGGAGGCAGAATGAGTTCTTCGCGTCTTCGATCCATCGATATACTCAGGGCACTTACCATGCTCCTGATGATTTTTGTGAATGACCTCTGGACGCTCACTGATATACCGGAATGGCTGGGGCACAAATCTGCCCATGAAGACGGGATGGGACTCGCCGATGTGGTATTCCCGGCATTCCTGTTTATCGTGGGACTCTCCATCCCGCATGCCCTCAGGGCCAGGATGAAAAAGGGTGACACGAAACTCCAGGTACTCAAACACATTCTGGAGCGGACACTGGCACTGCTGATCATGGGGGTCTTCATGGTCAACCTGGAGAGCGTGGATCAGGAAAAACTTCTCTTTAGCAGATACATCTGGCAGATCCTGATGACGCTGGGCTTTTTCCTGATCTGGAACATTTACAGGGACAAAGTCTTCGGAGCGATCCCGCCCCGGGCCATGAGGCTTGCGGGATGGGCCATCCTGGTATTCCTGGCTGTAATCTTCCGGGGGCCGGGTGAAGGAGGGTACCACTGGATGCGGTTTTACTGGTGGGGAATCCTGGGACTGATCGGCTGGGGATATCTTCTGGGTGCCCTGGTATACCTGGCACTGGGGAACCGCCCCGGATGGATCGGGTTGATCCTGGTGCTGCTATTCCTGCTCAACATCAACGAATTTACATTCCCGTTCAAGTTCAGTATCGAACTCGTGGTCAGCGCCTCCAACTATGCCAGTGTGATGTGCGGAGTGCTTGCAACTTCGGTCATGATCCGGCTCAGGGAGCAAGAAAGGATGCAATACCTGATACCCCTGCTTTTAGGTTTTGCAGCCGTCCTGCTGTTGTTTGGCTTTCTCACCAGACCCTTGTGGGGCATTTCGAAGATCATGGCCACACCCTCATGGACTGCCATCTGTGCAGCCATTACAGCACTCTCTTTTGGGATTCTGTACATCCTGTCTGATAAGCTGGGACTTACCAGCTGGGCCCGCGTGATCGGTCCGGCCGGGTCCAGTACGCTTACCTGTTACCTGGTGCCCTATTACATCTATGCATTGGGAGCGCTATCCGGGCTCGCACTTCCGGGAGTGCTGACCACAGGTGCGGTTGGGATCCTGAAATCCATTGTTTTCTCCATCCTGGTGATCCAGCTTACCGGCCTGCTGGGAAAACTGAACATCAGGTTGAAGATCTGAGAGGGTCAAATAAAATATTTGGTTACATTAGTGGAAACCAATCCAGGAATCAGTATATGCGTTTTTCCATTCAGCCTGAGCCACGCTCTGAACAGAACATGCGCACTGTTTCCATTGATGAGATCCTTGCGATCTGTGAGGATTCTTCCGGAGGGAAACCACCCCTGGAACACTACTTCTCTCCCACAAAAAAGGAGTTATTTATAAAGGAATTTCTGCATTATTTAAATACGGAATTGCTGAATGCCAAACACGGGAGCCTGGATGTGGACCAATACCTGGTGTTTGTGCTCTCATTCCAGTTTACCGCTCCTTTGCTTGATATCCCTTCAGAAAAGGAGTTGGGATTGTTCTTTCGCATCCTGCAGAAAAACTACCAGGTGGAGGAGATTGACCTGAACTTGTATTTTGGAACAGATGAGTTTTCAGGGGAAATGGTGGGAGAAGAAGAAGCTTTGAAAGCCTTTCGACAGGAGCTCGGGGAAACCTACGGGGGGATCCGCGAGGTGAAAGAGGTTGTGCAGCACAGACTGAAAAGTGATGCCCTGGAGGCCATCTCGCTCTGGCAAAGGGAGCAATCACTACCGGCGCTGGCCGGGGCCTTCGGACGAAGCATCGTGATCCCATCCTTCTTCTCCTTTACAGACAAAAGGCTGGTAAAGGTTTACAGGGAAACCACTTCGGGCATTACCTACAGGGTGGCTGTACCCGAAGAAATAGAATAGTGCCTGATGATTAAAGTCAATCAAATCGGTCACCAGGATTACCTGGTCGCCCGACAGTAAAAAGATCGCCTTTGTCAGCAACGGAATATTTAAATAGCATGATGACCATGACCCACAAACGTTCAACACCATTGCTCCTGCTGGCCTTGCTTGTGGCCCTGCAAGGACTTCAGGCCCAGGATCAATCCTACAGACCGGGCCTTGCTTTCCGGGAGGATTGGAAAGAAATTCCTGCAGAGACCCCCGTCAATCAAAAACATGTGAACCATCCGGATCTGATCCTTGGGCTCTTTGGTCCGGGAAAAGACAGCATCAAAAAAAGCCATCATGACCAACCCTTTGATGATCCATATTACATATGGTCCGGAACATGCCTGGGAACCTGGGCCGTGGCACTCGAATACAGGGATCATGACCTGGACCTGTCCCGTTACGGGAAGATCCGGTGGCGTTCCAAGCAGTATGGTTTCAGGCAGCTGCATATCATCCTGGGAATGGCCGATGGCACATGGCTGGTCAGCAGGCAGGCGGATGGGTTTTCGGGCGACTGGAGGGTCAGGGAGTTCCTGCTGGCAGACCTGGACTGGTACACACTGGATATGGAGTCCATCCATGAATTAAAACCGGTTTCGGATCCGGATCTGGGCAGGGTTCGCCAGGTTGGATTCACCGACCTGATGCCGGGGGGTGGGAGCGAAGCCTGCTCACGACTTGACTGGATAGAAGTATATGGTTATCTTGTAGAAAGGAAGTCCAAATAAATCAAAAAAAGACAGAATCTATGGAGAAGAAGATCACACGCAGAGAATTTGTTCAGACCACCGCGGTGGCAGCCGCATCAGTGGCCCTTGTGCCCACAGCCGGATGCACCGGACCAGCTTCACCTTATGATGCCAAAGGATTTCCCACGGTTATGCTGGGGAGTACCGGGGTCCGGGTTCCAAAAATGGGTTTTGGCTGCGGCAGCCGGTGGATGGGAGTGGCAGATGATGACAAAGCACTGGAAATCCTGGAAGTTGCCCTTGGCCAGGGGCTCTACTACTGGGATACGGCTTCTTCCTATGGCAATGATGTGATTTCCAGCGAGGAACGCATCGGGAAAAT
>CAYVRK010000066.1:0-15883 GCA_964453785.1 uncultured Bacteroides sp. | reverse complement strand
GTCTTCACGTGCTCGAATGAATTGCCGTTTTTATTTGAATGAATCAATTGCGGCCGGTCGCTGAAGTATTGGTCGCCCAGAAATGCAATCTTTTCTTCCGGAACATATACCACAATATCGCCGGTGGTGTGGCCGATGCCAAAATAATACAGTTCAACTTTGTCCTTCCCCAGCCATACATTCATGTTTTCCTTGAACGTGATTGAGGGTGTGAAGGGATAAAATTCGGGTTCTCCCCAGTCGGATTCACGTCCAAAGTTTACTTTGAAAAAATCATCGCGGCAGTTTTCGTGGGCTATAAATGTTACCGATTCGGGGAAATACCTGTTTCCAAATATATGATCACCATCGCTGTGTGTGTTAACAAGATATTTAATTGTCTTATCGGTAGTTCCAGCTATAAGCTCAAGGGATTGTTTAACCGACGCTTCATTCATTTTCGCATCAATAACCAATACACAGTTCTCCCCGATAATGATCCCCCCATTTGCACCCTCACCGCCAAGTAGCTGATAAACATTCCCCGAGACCTTTTCCAGGGTAACAGGTGGGTTTTCCCTCTCCTGTGCACTTAGCAGGACGCTGGTGAATAGAAGGAGAATGATGGCTCCTGTGTTTTGAATGATTTTCATATTGTTGGCATGGTTGGTTTCAAGGTTTGCGTCTTACTTACACCCCTTTGAAAGCGCGGCGAAGGCTGCCAGCGTTTTCCTTGCCAGGAGGACATCCTGCGTATAAACAGTAAAATCATCCACAAAATCCCCCGCTTCACCGTTTTTGAATGGCTTGATCAGTTTTTCATTTCCCTTGGTAACGAGGATCACAGAAATCAATTCTCCTTTGACCGTTATCTTTGAATTGCCCGGATCAATATCGGAGGCAAAGAATTCGAAGAAGTAATTGGTACTGGCTTTTTTATCATCGATTTCCAGCTGGGTAAAGCCCATTTTGCAATGGTCCTCATCGTTGGTCTCAAACACCTGTTCGTATTGTTTGCCCGGTAATTCGATGGCTTGAATATCTGCCAGCAGGAAAGCCCTGGCTTCCTCCGGGCTCATGACTGTTTTTTCATAGGGCACCGTATTTTCTTTCAGGAAACGGATGGCAGCCATGAAGTTCTTGGCCAGGAGCGGATCAGAAAACTGGATATCAACACCGGCGGTGAAGGCCTGAAGCTGATCACCTTCAAAATTTTGGATGAATTTGTTTGACCCTGTCCCAAGGGGTACATAGAGTTTTTTGCCACTCACTTTGATATCCTGCTTCTCCAGGTCGATATCCTCGGGGAAAAGCAGAAACTTTGTATTGGTTGCTGTTCCATCTGATTCCAGCAATTCTTTTTCAATGATCAGCTGGTTCTCCATCTCCTGGTCAATTTTCAGATTCTGCTTATAGGTGTCGCCATCCATTTCAATATCACCGACGTTTGCTGAAAACCATGTGCCAATTTCGCTGATGCTTTTGAATTCTTCTATCTTCTCTTCACTGTTTCCGATGGCATATTCAAATGCATTGATGATGTCCCGGGCCATGTCTATGCCGGATACATGTATGTCCAGTGTTGTGCTGTAAGCGCTTACCTTTCCATCCTGCATTTCACGGATATACGCACGCTTTTCCTTTGTTCCCATCTGCAAAGTGATGCCGCTCTTTGAGACCTCAAAGCGCAGCTGGTCCATCATATCTGCCAGGTAAAATATGTAATGAACCTGCGCTGAGCTACCGTCAGATTCAGATGTGTTAATCATCAGGTCTACCGGTCCGAAGGGAGAATTATCAAAGGTTATGCTGTTGGAATACAGATACTTGCCAATTCCGGCTTCCCCCAGGTTGTCTTTCACAAATCCCAGTGCGGCACTGTAGGAATCCCACTTTGGCCTTTCGGCTGTGGTACTGGTAAGCACATATTTAAAAGCATTGAACATTTGCCTGGCCAGCTCAATATCAGCGGCATGGATCAGCAATTCGTCTGTAAAGGCAGTTCCGGCTTGCGTTTCAACCCTGATATACCTTTTTCCTTCTTTTACGGGTAACTCAAGCATCAGTGATTTTCCTGAAATTCTCAGGTTCATTTTTGCCGTATCTATATCGGTGAGATCCAAAACGTACGCTGATGATTCCTGTTCACCTTTCCCGTTTACCGAACCAGCCTCAAAATCAACCAGGTAACTACGACTCCCCTGCTTAAATTTCTGATCCCATTGAACATCTTCATCCACGGCTGCCCCGATATTGTTTACCAGCCATGCAAAGGCCTGATCCCGGTTTTTCCAGGCGACCTGTGTTGCTTTACAATTGGTGATGTGTTCCTTGAAGGTCTCCAGAAAGGACCTTGTCATTTCCACCTCATTCATTGAGATTCCGATTGCATTCGTATACCCGTCGATTTCTCCGTCTTCATAATACGTAATAAACCGCTGCGATTGAAAGGTTTCCAATGAGATATTGAGGGATTTGCCCTTTGCCTTAAAACTGATCTTGGAAGGATCGATATCAGAAAGATAAAAGATCCAGGCATGGGTTTCAGTGGAACCCTTCTTATTGGTAATCAGCTCTTCAATCTTCATTTTACAATCCTTCCCTTCAACAGAAGTGAAATTGTATTGGTAGGTATCCGAACCGATGAGCATTTCACCGGTGTAATCATCCAGCCATGCCAATTTCTCCTGGGCCCGGGCAGGTTGAAAGATGAGTAAGGTCAGGGCAGCAAACAGGATTGAAAAGAACTTTGTAATGGTTGACATGGAGATGGGTTTTTGCATTTGAAGTATAAAAATATGGAATTTTACGAGAATAAGGTAAAACCCATCTCTCAGCTTTTTCTCAGCAGGAAAACTATTGATGCTTATCTATGGTCAAAACCGGCTCCTCTCCATCCAGATCTTGTTTATCAAAGCGTGCAGTAACAGTTTTTTCTTCACCCGGCAGCAAGCTAAAGAAGTTATCGCTCCAGAAAGTAGGCAGAACCTCTTCTCCCCCCTTCCCTTTTGTAATCATGAATCTGTTGAAAAAGGCCAGCCTGGCGGATGTGTTTCTCACTGTGGCTTTTACAACTGCTTCATCAAACTCATATGAGATTTCATACTTCACGTCCAAATCAACCTTTTGGAGTTTGCTTATATCACGAAGATCAGGTTCATCTTTTGACGAAAACCAGTAAAAATTGTCAGAGACTACTTTTCCCGCCTGATCTTTTAGTTCAAGTTTCACAAAGTAGGCTGTTGTCAGATCTGCAATTTCAGGTAATGTAAAAAGTTCCTTGTATCGGTCTGCTTCAATGGAAAATTTTAATTCTTTCTCCCATTTTATATCCAGATCAAAATTATAGACCCGCACGGTTGCCATCAGATCGCTATGATCCATATGGTTTGTATTAATCACTGAAACAGTGAAGTCATTTTCATTCAGTTGAATATGAAGAGGTTCAAGTGCTTTTTTTACATAAAAATAGGCTGCATTGGGATTCTGGAACCAATCATATAGCTGCCACAATACCTGCGGCCAGGTTGCATTGAGTTTCCATAGCATTACACCTGATGTAATATCCCACATGCGATGGTTTGCCGCTTCGAACATGGCCCTGTAACTCCCGGCATTGATATATTGAGCCCAACGGATATATTCTTCGGCTGTCGAGGGTTGGCCATATTGTTTCCTGATTGCATTGTCATATGCCCTGAAAGCATAGCCATCTCCATCCCAGGCATCATGATAGGCCCATTTTTTATCCAGCGGATAAATCGCATCTTTCTCACCCTGCCCCAAATCGAAGATGTATTTTTTCATACTGGAAAAGGTAGACACTGCCGGAACTCCCATTTCGTTACGAAACATCTGATTTTTTACTTCCAGCACTTTTTTGTAATAGTAGGCATGGGGATACCAGGTATAATCCGGGGCTTCTTCGTCAGTCATACCCAGCGGAAGGTCCTGCTTCATATAGGGTGTGAGGGAATCCACATCCCAGCCATAACTTGATGTGGGCAGAAATGGCCGGGTTTTGTCCAGTTCTTTTACGTAGGCTCGCAGAGGCACGTATATTTCTTCCCGGACAATGGTTTCACATGCTACAGCCCAGAGCACCAGGCTTGGATGGTTCCTGTTTCTTTTTATAATGTCATATGAGTTTTTGAGTGACAGCTTTGCATCAAGAGGATTGGCAAATGAAGGACTCCCCGGGTAGCTGGTCCAACATTGATAAAATGTTTCCCACACAAGCAATCCATACTTATCGTAAGAATCCATCAGGTGCTCTGGCGGAGAGGGCATATCTTCACAGGCAATCATATTGACATTTGCTTCTGCCAACAGACGGGCATCCGCATATATCCTTTTCCTGTTCATGTCAAGCATCATGTCTGGCTGAATCCATCCGCCCCTGCAGAATATCCTTTGGCCATTTACCCAAAAAATGCGTCCAACTTCGCCCTCAAGCTCCTTGAAAGTGTTGGATATCTCCCTGATACCGAATGTAGTATTCTGTATGTCGGAAACTTCTCCTTCAACTTCAAAAGCCAGCATCAGATGATGCAAATATTGTTGTCCATAACCATTGGGCCACCACAGATATGGATTCTCAATGTTTAATTGCACGAATTCTTCCGGTGCAAATGAAACGGTTATGGTTTTCCCGGCAGGTATTTCAACTTCCTTTTCGAAATGGATTGTTTCAAAGTTGCCAGGCATTGTTTTCCTGTAGGTATAAAAATCGACTTCCTTAATCAGGTTGATTGTCCCCTTTAAGACGCCTTTTATCGAAGTATCTCCCGCGTTTTTAAGTTCTGTTGATATAGTGATATCAGCGCGGGTAGTATCAGGAAGCGGAAGATCTGTAATGATATACGGATCAATAATTTGAACATCATTGGTATAGTTGAGATATACATCCTGGTAGATGCCCATATTTCTGTCTCTCACCACCGGAGCGCAATCCCAACCAGCAGAAAACTTGAGCGTTACATCTTTAAATATATCAGACCCCCACCCGCGTTGGGGGCCAAATACTTCGAACTGGTATCCCGGATTTGCCGTTCCGGGATGATCAACCTGATAAATTTTTACTGCAAGCACATTTTCACCTGTTAAACGGGTGTATTCCGTAATATCAAATTTGAATCGCCGGAACATTCCTGCCATATCCCGGGCATTGGCAATCTGCTTTCCATTCAACCATACATCAGCACGATAGTTGATGCCATCAAAATTCAACCAGATTCTCTTTCCCTTTTTCTCTTTTGGAATTTGAAAGGTTGTTCTGAACCAGTAGGGGTCTTTGAACGGATTTGCTATTCCTTTCAGGTGGCTGTATTTGCCCAAATCCAAACGCTCGTTTAGTTTGTCAGATGCATCGGGGATGTACAGGTTATTTAAATCAAAATGTGGGTCCGGATAAATTCCCGCTTGCACCAAAGCCCTCAGAACAGTGGTTGGAACCTGGGCATTTATCCATTTTTCATCATTAAAGCCTGAGGAAGATATGATGGTTTCATTTACCGGTACCTGTGTGGAAGACTCCAGTTTCCATTCTTTAAGCTGTTGTTTTTCATCAATTTGATTGAAAACCGGATTTTGAGTGTGGCGACATGACAGAGTCAGCAGAATGCTGAGGACAAAAATCAGATTGGTAAGTAATTTCATATGATGAAGTATTAGATATTCTTCATTACAAGGCAGGCCGCTCCGATAAAACCCGCGTTGTCACTTAATCCGGCCGGAACAACCTTTGTCCTTATGGAAGGAACCGGGCATACCCATTTTTGTATATTTTCTTCCATGGAAGTCTTGAAGAATTTATATGCTTCGGCGATTGATCCGCCCAGGACAATAATTTCAGGATCAATTAAATTGATAGCCCAGGCAACCGGTACGGCCAGGTGAACGCCAAATTCCTCCCAGGTTTGTAAAGCTTTTTCATCACCCGTACCTGCCAGGCTAAAGATATCCAACGATGATTTTTCCTCACCTGAAATGGATTTGTATATGCGGGAAACACCAGCACCCGAAATAAAATCTTCAATGGAACCTGATTGGTAAGGCGATGGCCAGATCTCTCCTGCCGTACCGGTTGAACCATGAAGTATTTTCTTTTCCAACACAACCGCGCATCCGATACCGGTGCCCAGGGTGAAGCCCACAACGCTTCTTCTATGGGCAGCTGCCCCAAAAATGGTTTCTCCGTAAATCAAACAATTGGCATCATTGTTCATGAAAACAGGAACCTTGAAATGATCCCGGATTATATTTCTTAACGGGAAAAAGTGCATTGTGGGCAATTGCGGGCATTCGAGGATCATCCCTGCATCAATATCCAACGGACCTGTGGAGCCTATTCCAATGCCGGCAACATCGCCAACCGGACATTCTATAATACCCAAAACATTCTCAACAGAATCTGTAATTCTTTTCACGATCATTTCCCCGGGCTCCTGCCCGCCTGTCGCAACATGAACAGGTGCACACAGGACTTCGCCATCACCGTTAATTGCACCTGTTTTTATCTTGGTGCCACCCAGATCAACGCCAATAATTACCTTTTTCATACGGGTTATTCTCTAATTTCCTTGATATCCAGTTTCCCTTTCCCCCGGACAGCCAATGCGAAAACATAAATAAATGCCAGCAAATTAATCACCATTCCCCATTTCATGGTTGAAACCTCTCCGACAAAGCCGACAAGCCAGCCAACAATTGCTCCTCCGACAATGGCAGTTCCCAGAATTCCCGAAATCGTGCCATGGTTGTCATGAAAACTATTGATCGCTGCACTGAAAATGGAGGTAAAGGAAGCGCAGGTAAAATATCCAACCAGGGCAAAAGCAACAAGGGCAGTATTTGCATTACCCATCATGGCTACGATCAATGCAATGACGGTACCCAGACTATGGAAAACAAAGATTTTTTTCTCACTGATGTATTTCATCATCGGGGAAATGATCAACCGCCCCAAAGCCTGGAAGAACCAGAACAAGGCAATGACCAGCGCTGTTTTGGAGGGAAAAATGGAATATATTATGGAGCCTTCATCCCAGAAAGACTGAGAATTCGTAACATGATGAATTTTACTCATGTAAGTGATGATATAGGAAGAAACCCCTACTTCCGCGCCTACGTATAAAAATATCCCAAGTCCATAGGTTAACAGGATGGGACTTCGAAGCAATGCACTAATTTTGGAAAAGTTAATTCTTTCCGCTTCAACGAGCTGTACATCGGGAAATTTAGATAAAGCCAGTAATACCAGAATAACAGCATTGATGATTCCGAAAAACAGATACACCGTTTCCCACGAAAATCCACTGGATTGTATAAAGGGCACCAGCAAGGGGCTGAATGCATACCCCAGTGACCCTATTCCAATAACAACTGTGAGGTTTGCGGTGTATTTGTCCGGGGCATCCAATTCTCTGATAAATGGATTCCCGGCAGTTTGAATGGCTGTAACCCCAATGCCTACAATAAAAATCGCAAGGATTACAACCATATAATTGTGACTTATATAGCACAGAAAGGATCCAAGTGTCATTAAGATTGTGCCTGTCAATAAGATACTTTTAGCACCATGTTTATCCATCGCTATTCCAAATGGAATGGAAGCCAGTCCGTAAGACAGGAAAAAAGCGAACGGAAGTAAGGCAGCAATGGTTAGAGAGACATTGTACTGTGCCTGGAACCGATCAATGATAACACCGATTACCGATGTAAGCAGGCCAAAGGATACATAGAGCAATATGGTTACAAAGATTAAAAACCTGTTTTTCCTACTGGTCGCCATGGCTGCTTATTCGATCTTTGTAACTTTGGCTCCGCGGGAAAAACTGCCGGCCTCATAGCCCTTCGATTTTGCATAAGAATCTATAAATAGTTGCACCGGAATAATGCTCTGGATCGAGAAAAGAAACTCATCCGGCTCATCCACATGGATTTGCATGATTTTTTCGGTCTGGAATTGGAGTTTTTCATTGGTAATGAGCAGAACTTTACCACCATATTCGCAAATATCTTCCGCCATTTTGATGCTCTGCTGAAGCGTATTTCCTCTGGCTGCAAATAAAATGGCTTTAAATCCCTCTCCAACCATTTCCATGGGCCCATGCCGGAATTCTCCGCCAAGTATACCTGCAGCCGGTATTTTTACAGCTTCCTTGAACATCAAAGCGCTTTGGCTGGCCGTTGAAAATGCAGGCCCTCTGCCAATGATTTGTATGGTTTGTATATCACCAAAAAAAGTTAGAATCTCATTTACCCATGGCTCATAATTGGTCAGGAACGATCTGAAACTGCCAATGAGACGATAAATCTTCTTATGCGCTTCATCATTCCAATTGCCAGATAAATACCAGCCCAGGATGAATGAAACCATCGAGGTGGCTATATAGGTTTTTGTCGAAGTCATTTCTTCCATCCCTGCTTTACAAAACAGTGCAAATTCAGCATTGCGTGCAAGCGTACTTTTCTCATCATTCAGAATCCCCACACAATGAACAGTAGCCGGAAGTTTTTTGATGATTTCCTGTACCTCATAACTTTCGCCTGATTGCGAAATGCAAACCAGCAAAGTCTCTCGTTCCAACAAGGAGAGGTTATAATGAAGCAGCTCGCTGGCATTTATAGCAAATGAGTTGATCTTTAATGCACTAAATAAGCAAGAAGCGGCATGTGAATTGAAATACGAACTACCCATACCGGTAAATATGATTTGCTCAATTCCATTCTTGCTGATGTTCTTTTTTATCCGGTCAAGCATTTTTTGACCTTCACTACCTGAATAATACCCTAGTGCTTCTCTCAATGCTTCGGGCTGCTCAAGTATTTCTTCAAGAAATCTGTTCATGAGGCAATTGTTTTTATATTCTTATTTATCATGGTCTATACGATGATTAATTCAACATGATCGTTTTTAAGATTTTCAGCCTCACTGACTGATATTTTTTTTGTTGTTATGATCCGGTCAATCTCATTTACTTTCGAAATAACTCCCAGACTTCTTCTTCCGAATTTTGAAGAATCCACAACCAGAATTACTTCGCCTGCGATATTCATCATTACACGGCTTGTTTCAGCTTCCTGAATATCGGGAGTAGTTAATCCGATCTCAAAATCGATACCGTCAACACCCATAAATAGTTTGTCAGCTGTAATTTTTCGGAGTGCAGCATCTGCCAATGGGCCAACCAAAGTAGATGTTTTTTTAAGAAGCGAACCGCCGATCAATACTACCTCAATATCACTTTGCATCAATTCATTGGCGATATTCATGGCATTGGTAATGACAGTTATTCCCTGCATATGCTTTATTTCTTTCGCTATAAGGCATGTTGTTGATCCGGAATCCAGAATGACCGTATCTCCCTTTGTAATGAGGGTGGCAGCCTTTTTCGCAATCCTCATTTTCTCATCCAGATTGATCTTCTCTTTCTCGTTTAACGCCAATCCGGGGAATAATTTTCTGGTTCTGATGGCTCCGCCATGTGTACGTTTCAGCAAACCTCGTTGTTCAAGCATGGCCAGATCCTTACGAATTGTGACAGAGGTGGTATGAAGCATTTCCGGCAGGTCTTTGGTTACAAGACGGTTTTCCCTGTCTAACAATTCCAGGATTTTTTCGAGTCGTTCTTCCTGAAAAACAATTTCACTTTTTATCTTCTTCGTATTATTCATAGTTGGTTAACCAGTGATACTCTCTTCCTTTATGTATTGTGTTAACAGACTCTGAAGACAAATATCAGAAAAAGAATAAAAGAAAGTAAACGATTATAAAAAAAAGTATAAGAAACATTAAATACTCCGGGAAGAGTATCCATCAATCATAGGCAGAAGCCGTTAAGAATAAGCATCCCTTAGAAAACAGAAGAGGCCATACCTTTTGATATAGCCTCCTCTTCAATATGTTTACCAGATACGCTGTCTGCTATTTCGACTTTTTAAAGGTCATAAACCAGGCTGTCTGATAATAATCTGAATTTGCATTCTTCAAATCATCTTTTTCAGTCTGAGACAGAACAGGAACGATTACATCGTCTCCGGACTGCCAGTTAGCCGGAGTAACCACCGCTGAATTGTTATAATTCGTTTGAAGCGCAGTAACTGTTCTTTTCAACTCTTCAATGTTTCTTCCTACTTCATTGGGGTAGAACATGATGGCTTTGATGACATTATCAGGATTAATAATATAGATTCCCCTGACATTCTGGCTGGCGCTGGCTGCCGAATGGATCATGCCATAAAGCGTTGACACTTCCATATCATTGTCGGCTATCAAAGGAAAATTGATCTTCACCGGTTCCCTGTCTTTGTAGGGAATCGTTTCAAGAGCAGCTTTCCAGGCGTTGTGCTGTTCGAGAATATCGGTGGACAGAACCACCAATTTTACTCCCATATTATCAAAATCTTCCTGTGCATAAGCCAGTTCAAGCATTTCTGAAGAGCATACAGGCGTAAAATCTTTGGGATGAGAGAACATAATTTTCCAGTTTTTCCCATAATCTTCTGGAAAATTAATTTTACCGTTTGTTGAGATCGCCTTAAACGACGGAGCTTTTGTCCCGATCAATGGAACAGTGCTTCCCTCTGCTGAGAGCTGGCTCAGTGAGAAAAAAACCACGGCAATTGCTAAAAAATATTTCTTCATTGTTTTGTGTGTTAGTGAATATTATTATTACCAATTAGTTAATAACTGAAAGTTATGGTACTTATTTAGAATAATTATAAATAATCAGGAATTAACCTATTTTTTAACACACGAAGTCTTCCGGGAATCTTTTTGAGCTATGCCTGTCCTATTTTGTTTGCGCGGCCATCCACTCCATGATGGTTACAGGTTTGCCATTGACCCTGACGGGTGATCCGTCGAAGTCGAGCCTGCAACGGTTTGCATGCAGGTATATCCAGGACGAATGGCCATAATAATGGTAATCATCTCCCCCGAAGAATCCGGTAATATCAACCACCCGGTCGTAATAGGAGAAGTGCACATTTTTCGCGCCTGCATCCATCAGCCGTTTGTACACAGGAAGCACTGTTTCTTCAGGAATGGTAGTCCGGTCATCTGCCGAATGCACAAACCAGATGGGCACATCTTTGATGCTTTCGATTTGCTCATCGCTGATGTATTGTGATTCATAGGCCAGGGAGCTGATAAAACCGGCTGCAAAATACTCCGGGTACATCATGATCAGTTTCAGGCTCATATAGCCGCCGTTTGAACAGCCTCCCACATAGATCCTGTTCCTGTCGATGGCGGGCTTTGATGCAACAAAATCCTTAATAAGTGCCATTAAACCTACGTTATATACATCGTTGTCCCTGCCAGGGGTCATCACGCCTTCTTTGTTGTGCATCCAGGCCCCCGGACACTGCGGAACAAGCACGAAGGCCCCTTCGAAGATGGCCTGGATCTCCCGGGAAGCATAGTTTGCAGCACGGTTTGCCATCAGTGGAATGGTCGGATCGAAACCGCCCTCACCCCCGCCATGCAGCCAGATGATCAGCGGAGACTTCTTATTTGGGGTTTCGGGTGTATAGGACGCATAGGACATGGTCAGGTTTTCATCATAGACAAAACTCCCGGTCAGGTCAAAATCATCCACAATGGGCCTGATCCGGCCCGTTTCATTGTCCCAAATCCGCTTGCCTGATTTTTGCGTAATGGTCAGTGAATAATCTACCCAGTGGTTGCCTCCACATTTGGCACTTGCCACATATTCCATGGGCGAACTGATGGCAAACTCAGGACCTACAAGCAACACCAGCGTAGTATAGTCACCACTGGCAAGCTTATGACCTTTCGCGTCCGAAACATAGGCATAGAGTACCGGAATGTTACCGGAAGCCCTCTCAGCAGCAAGTTTTGTACAGAAGGATTTTCGTATAACTGAAACACTATAATCCCTGGCATTGGCGGATGACACAGTTTCGCCCATCGGAAGGATGACCTTGCTGGCCCCGGCCCCCCAGTCAAATCCTTCCACCACCAGGGTGTACCCACCATGTGTGTCTGTTGGTTCATTTGCGAAAAGGCCGGGCCCTGCAAAGGCCAGGAAGAGTATGCATGAAATAATAATGGTTCTGTTCATGATGTGATTGATTAATGTATTAATTCCTTTAAAGGTAACTAACCTTTCCTGATGAGCCCCACCCTCCTCCACCCGGAGTTTTAATAAGCAGCATATCACCGGGTTCCATGGTTGTGGCACAGACAGGTTCCAGGACCACCTGGTCACCGTTGGCCCGGATGACCAGTTGTTCACCCGGCAGGCCATCACCGCCGCCCTTCATCCCATAGGGTCCGCTTTTTCTTCTCTGGGTGAGTACCGACAGTTCCACCTTCTCAAGGAAGCGGATTTCGCGGAGGACTCCATTTCCACCCCTGTATTTGCCTTTACCTCCCGAATCCGGTCTGATCTCAAAGCGTTCCAGCCGGACAGGGTACCGGAATTCCATGATTTCCGGATCGGTAATGCGGGTGTTGGTCATGTGGTGGTGTACCGCATCAGCCCCCCTGAAACCCGGTCCTGCACCGCAACCTCCGCAGATGGTTTCGTAATAGCCAAAGCGGTCGTTTCCAAACAGGAAATTGTTCATGGTTCCCTGGCTGGCAGCCTGCAGGCAAAGGGCCTTGAGCAGTGTGTCGGTAAGCCGCTGGCTCACTTCCACATTGCCACCCACCAGCGCAGGGCATTGGAAAGGATCATCCGGGAAAGGCGGATTGAGCATGCCTTCCGGAAGAATGACCTCAATGGGCTCGAGCATCCCGTCGTTTAACGGAATATCCTGGTTCAGCAAAAGGCGGAGCACATACATGATCACGGAATGGACAATGGCCGGGTTTGCATTGAGGTTTCCCGGGTGTACGCCGGCGGTTCCCGTAAAATCGAGGCGGAATCCGTCCCCCTTTCGTTCGATGGTGACCTCCAGGGGAGTTCCGTCATCGAGTTTCTCCAGGGCATGTCCTTTCTGAACCGGATAAGCGGCAATGGTTTCGATGGTTTTTCGCCTGGCATGTTCCTTCAGCAGCTCCATAAACCCGGTCACCTTCCCGGTCCCGTGGGAGCGGACCAGCGCCAGGAGTTCATCCGCGCCCTTTCGGTTGGCTGCCAGGGCGCCATTGAGGTCTGCCAGGTTCTCTTCCACATTGCGTGTGGGATAGGGAGCCCCTGTGAGGATGTTCCGAATACCTTTCCAGTCCACCTCTCCCCTTCTGGCCAGGTAAAAGGGTGCGATGACAACCCCTTCTTCTGCCAGCGACCTGGCTGCAGGGGGCATGGATCCGGGGCTGATCCCTCCGATCTCGGCATGATGGGCCCGGTTGAACACAAAACCGATCAACTCCCCGCTTTCGGTATGGACCGGGCTGACCAGGGTGATGTCGGGCAGGTGGGACCCGCCAAAGGCAGGGTGATTGGTGACAATGGTGTCTCCCGCACGAAATTCATAATGCTGTTTGAGGGTCCTGACGCAGATTCCCAGGCCTCCGAGGTGAACAGGGATGTGGGGTGCATTGGCCACCAGGTACCCGTTTGCATCCACGATGGCGCATGAGAAATCGAGACGCTCCTTCACGTTGACAGAAACGGAGGTATGCTGCAACATGGCACCCATGTTCTCTGCGATGCTCATAAAACGCCGTGAAAACAGCTCCAGTTCAGCCTCCGGTGTCAGATGTAAGTCCCTTTTTTCCGTATCAGTAGCGTGGCCGGTCAACACAAGCGTTCCCTGGCTGTTGATCCGGCAGTTCCATCCCTCCTCCAGGAAGGTGGTGCTGTACGGATCCAGGATGATCGCCGGTCCCGAAACCGGGAGGCCGGGATCCAGGTTTTCTCTCAACCAGACAGGATAGCCCCGGTCGTTATGAGAAACAGGATCAATCTTCCGCCCTGACCTCACACAACCGGATATCCCTGCTTTGGACCGGACAGCCGAAGCCACCACACGCACAGATTCTATCTCGATCTTCCGCTCTTCATTCCAGTGGCCATAGACCGAGGTATAGGCAGCTTTGAAATCTTCGGTGATTTGCTCCCGGGTGGTCCACGCTGTTTCGATGGTGGACTCCTGTCCCATAAACCGCAGGAACACCTGCCTGCTGCGGATCCGGGCATGCTTACCCTCGATGCCTTCTTCCCGGAGACTGGAGAGCGCTTCAGCCTCAAGCTGCGGGAGGATCTCTGCGATCAGACCGGAGTCATCCAGCGGTTTCAGTACCTGCTTTTCGGCAAAGCGTTCGATGAGAGCTTCACCAATACCGTATGCACTGAGGATGCCTGCATTTTCGGGGACCAGGACCGTCCTCATATTCAGAAGGGACGCCATGCTGCAGGCATGCATGCCTCCTGCTCCCCCAAAGGCGACCAGAGCGTATTCTGAAGGATCGTAACCCCTACCGGTTGAGATCTTCTTAATGGCACCTGCCATGGTTTCGTTGGCGATCCGGAGAAAACCATGGAGGAGATCCTCTTCCCCGGGCCTGCTCCCCGATCGCTTCTCAATTTCATCCCCGATCTCTTCCAGTCTTAAACGTGCCGCATCCGGGAATACAGGGATGTTGAACTGACTTGCATCCATGCGGCCCGACAACAGGTTCACATCGGTGATGGTCAGGGGACCGCCGGCACCATAACAGGCCGGTCCGGGCATGGCTCCCGCACTTTCAGGCCCCACAGCCAGCCTGTATCCGTCATAACTGCACACCGATCCCCCACCCGCAGCAACCGTTTCGATGGAGAGGGCCGGACTATGGATCCCGGCTGCCCCCACTTTGAGTTCGGAACTGTACTCCAGTGCTTTATCAAAACGGGACACATCCGTGCTGGTGCCTCCCATATCAAAGCTGATGATCTTCTGAAAGCCGGCCTCCCTTCCCATGGCGACAGCGCCCACCACCCCGCCGGCCGGACCGCTCAGCAGGCTGTCCTTGGGCATAAAATGACCGGCCCTGACCAGTCCCCCCGCGCTGGTCATTACCCAGAAGCGATTGCCCTGGACATTTTCATTGATGTGACTGATATACTGATCGATAACAGGTGAAAGATAGGCATTTACCTCGGTGGTCTGCATGCGAAGAAGGTACTTGATCAGGCCGGAAAGTTCGTGGGATACCGAGATGTATTTCAAACCCTCCTCCGCAACAATGTGCCGGACGAGCTTTTCATGGGCCGGGTTAATCCAGGCGTGCATCAGGGCGATCCCCACCGTTTCAATTCCCTCCCTGCGAATGAACTTGATCGACTCCCTGATGGCAGCAGGATCAGGAGCTTGCAGCACATTTCCCCTGGCATCCATCCGCTCCTCAACCTCCATGATCAGTTCTGCCAATGGCGGCGGTTTGACCACCTCCCGGGCAAAAATATCGGGGCGCTGCTGGTTACCGATGGCCAGTAAATCCCTGAATCCGCGGGTGACCAGCATGGCGGTCCGCTTTCCCTTGAATTCAAGCAGGGCATTGGTCCCCTTTGTGGATCCAAGCCTGATTTCCATTTCCGGAAAAGGCTGGTCAAGGGGCGTCTGGGTAATCAGCCTGGCACAGAGCACAGGGGCTTCCTCATGGGTGGTAATTTCAAAAAGGGGTCGTCCGGACCGTAAATGAGCCGGAAGGCCTTGCTCGAGCGAAATAATCCGCCTCAGGGGATCGAAGGCTCTGATCCTCACGGGCGGGTGCGCTGTGTCCAGGATACGGAAACTGTACCCTGCAATCAGGTCCGGGGTCAGATCCCAGTTGGTTGAAACCTGTATCTCCCCGGAAGAGATCCACGCGCTTATATTCCCCCGGAGAGAGGAGTTGGAAAGTACTTTACACCGGACAACCGATCCGTCGGGTGTGGTGGCGATGCAATCGGTAAAAGTACCCCCTGTATCTATATTGAGTGTATACATGAATCTTTGCTCTTTA
>CAYVRK010000065.1:0-16088 GCA_964453785.1 uncultured Bacteroides sp. | reverse complement strand
TTCTTCATGGTATTGGCCAGCATGTAGCCTTTGGTGGTTTCCACCCCCGGATAATTGGCGATCTCTTCGGTAAGCACCATCTGTCCTCCCACCGCCCCCTCGTTCAGGATCAGGGTGGAAAGGCGGGCGCGGGAGCTGTAAATCCCGGCAGATAATCCGGCTGCTCCGGCACCTACGATGATCAAATCAAAAATTTCATCCATGTCTATGCACCGAATTTCGAGTCCAGGACGGAGACTACCTGTTGCATGTTCTGGATGCTGCTTGTAGCATGTGCTACCTTCCCGTTTTTGTAGTACATGGTAAAAGGCAGACCCATGAAGCCATTGCATTCAGGGGCATTCCGTATGATATGAGCATCTGGTGAATCGAAGGCCATTACGGCAAATTTGATATCCTTGCGTTCCTCTTCCAACTCTTCCATGACATCATAAACGGGTATACACATGGGCCCCATGCGTCCGCAGCATACCATGACATTTTCATTCTCGGAAATAAACTTCTCCAACTCGGCGGCGGTTTCGAACTCGTGCAAATTCGTATGTAACATTTTCATCTCGTTTTGATTTTGTGGTTGTTTCTCTTTTTTTAGCGCTGCAAAGATCGTCATATTTTATCATCCGGCCTTATTTGAAGCAAGCGGAGATGATAGCTTTTTTCCTGTCATTTTCCATGTTTTCAATTAAATTTGGGCCATGAATAAAGATGTCAACCAGGATGGCTATGCCATGCAACATGAGCCTGACTGTTTTCAGCTCATTTCAAAAGAGGAGCTGGCCTCCCTGAGTGAAAACCGTACCCAGATCAACTATTTAAAGGGGGAAACCATTTTCAAACAGGGCGCGTTTGCACCCCATGTACTGTTCATCCAGTCCGGGCTTGTCAAGGTGTACCTTCAGACAGGAAAAGGCAAAGTCCAGAATCTCTGGATAGCAAGAAGTGGTGATTTTCTTGCCTTTTCAAGCCTGTTCGGTGAAAAGGTCTACCCTTATTCGGCAGTTACCCTGAAGGATTCAAATCTTCTGATGATCGAAAAGGAGAGCCTGATCAACCTTTTAAAAACAAACCCTGAATTCGGATTCCGGATCACATCCAAAAACTACAGTTCAGAAAACCATCTCATGGAGATTATCTCCAGTTTATCCTATAAGCAGATGCGCGGCAAACTGGCTTACACGCTTCTTTACCTTGCCTCGGAAGTGTTTGCAGGTGAGCATGTTTTTAGTTTTCTTTCCCGGCAGGAAATCGCCGATTTCGCTTCCATTTCAGTGGAAAGTGTAATCAAATTCCTGAAAGAATTTGAAAAGGAGGGTATGATCAAACTCGATAACAGGAACATTACTGTGATCGATTCTCAAAGGTTATTCCTGATCAGTGAAACCGGCTAGAATCCTCTTTTTTCTTAGAACTTTTTTCCGAATTTAAACTGTAAAACTGACTGTTGGAAAGCAACAATCCCTTTTCCTGGCTGGTCGTCATTGACCCGCCACAGGGATCATCAAGTCAGCGTTGAGCAGTCCTGCTACACACGGTATTTTGTATTGATTTTAGATAACCCGTATTTTGTGGGGTGCTTTTAGAATTCTTTTATATTTGTCAGGTTATTTAAATATCTAGATATGCGAATTCTCGTTTGTATAAGCAATGTCCCGGATACCACAACGAAAATCAGGTTTTCGAACGACAACACCTCCATTGATGAAAATGGGGTCCAGTGGATCATCAATCCCTGGGATGAACTGGCACTGACCAGGGCCATGGAGATCAAGGAAGATGCCTCCAATCCGGTAGATCACGTGACTGTGGCAACCGTAGGAGGAGCCGGAGTGGAACCTACACTGAGAAAGGCGCTGGCCATCGGTGCTGATGATGCAATCCGGGTGGATTGTGTGGGTGGTGATGCTCACCAGGTGGCTACCCAGCTGGCTGCAGTTGTGAAGAGCGGAACCTATGGAGCAATCCTCTGCGGGATCGAATCGAGCGATTACAATGGCTCAGCCGTAGGTGGAATGTTGGCCGAGATGCTGGGAGTTCCCTCTGTTTCAGCTGTATCTTCACTAACATTTGAAAATGGTGAAGTTGTGATAACCCGTGATATCGATGGAGGAAAAGAGCTTGTAACCGTTCCTGCTCCTTTTATTGGGGTGGTACAGAAAGGAATCGCCAAAGAGCCCCGGATTGCAGCCATGCGTGGGATCATGATGGCCCGTACGAAACCGCTCCTGGTTCTGGCGGCTGTTGAGGCTGAATCTCTGACCAGGTTTAAAGAGTATGTGATGCCCGAATCCAAGGCACCCTGTAAAATGATTGATGCCGACAATGTAAAGGAGCTGGTAAATCTTCTTCAGAATGAAGCGAAGGTCCTATAGAAGTGCTCAGTGCTCAGTACTCAGTACTCAGTACTTAGTGCAAATAACCCACTAACCCAATAACTCTTTTCATATGTCAGTATTAGTTTATACCGAAAACTGGGATGGCAAATTCAAAAAAATCTCTTTTGAACTGGTATCCTATGCAGCAAGCGTAGCGAAAATGACAGGCGGAAGTGTGACTGCACTCTCCATCGGGAATGTGAACCAGGATGAACTGTCAAACCTGGGTGCCTATGGGGCAACCAGTGTCCTGAATGCCTCGTCCGCACCTGCGGGACTGGATAACCAGGTGTATACAAATATCATTGCCGCTGCCATGGAGAAGACCGGGGCCACTGTGCTGGTCTTGGCCAACAACAACACAGGCAAAGCCATTGCGCCCCGCCTGTCAGTCAGACTGAAGGCCGGACTGGTATCGGGTGTTACAGCACTACCCGAATCAGTATCGCCGCTGGTGGTGAGAAAAAAGGTTTTCAACGGGAAAGCATTTGGCAAAGTGGAGGTTACCACCGGCACAGCCATTCTGACCCTGGCCCAGAATTCCTTTGAGATCAGGGAGGCCGGAGGGTCTGCTGCGGTGGAATCGTTTGATCATGGTGTGGATGCAGGCACTGCAAAAACTACCATTAAGGATGTACAAAAGCAGGAGGGCAAGCTCTTGCTCACCGATGCAGATGTGGTTGTCTCGGGCGGACGCGGAATGAAATCCGGTGACAACTGGGTACCCATTGAGGAGCTGGCCGGTGTGCTTGGGGCTGCCACGGCCTGCTCGAGACCGGTGTCCGATGAAGGATGGCGTCCCCATGAGGAGCATACGGGGCAGACCGGTAAGATCATTGCGCCCAATCTCTATTTTGCATTCGGAATTTCCGGAGCCATTCAGCACCTGGCTGGTGTAAGCTCCTCCAAGTGTATTGTAGCAGTCAATACAGATAAGGATGCTCCCATCTTTGAGGCGGCCGATTACGGAATCGTCGGGGATGCACTGAAGGTGCTCCCTGACCTGATCACAGAGATAAAAGCCGCCAAGGCACAATAAGGCCAATTAATCCTGATTTGATGGAGAAACAAATTATTTTCCTGGTTGCTTTATTGGTCACGCTCCTGGCTTTTGGCTACACCACGCGCAGATTTATTGGTTATTTCAAACTCACCCGAAAGGATTTTCCTGTCAAACAGATCGGTCGCCGTTTTGGGCTGATGATGGAAGTGGCCATCGGGCAAACCAAGATTTTCAGAAGGCCTGTCGTGGGACTTTTGCATGCCCTCGTATTCTGGGGATTTCTGGTGATTCTGATCGGAAGCATTGAAATGGTGATCGATGGACTAACAGGGGCAGAACGGGCACTCTCATTCCTGGGGGTGGTTTATACCATCATTGTGGCTTCAGGGGATGTTTTTGCACTGGTGATCGCAGTGGCTATTCTTGTATTTCTCATTAGGCGGATATTTCTGAATGTGAAGCGGTTTTCCGGAATTGAGATGAAGCATATCTCCCACCTGGATGCCAACATCGCCCTGACCATCATCTTCCTGCTGATGGTTTCCCTGCTGGGGATGAATACCTTCTATATACATGCTGCGGCTCAATCGGGCCATACACAATCGGGTATCTACCCGGTAAGCAATGTGCTGGCAGGATGGATTGATGAAGGTGTTCATGGAAACAGGGTTCTGTACCAGATAAACTGGTGGGTACACATCCTTTTGATTTTTATTTTTGCCAATTACCTGCCCTATTCCAAACACTTCCATGTGTTTATGTCTGTACCCAATGTATTCCTGAGCCGCCTGGATCCATTGGGCAAACTGGATACCATGGAGAGCATCACCAGAGAGGTGAAGATCATGATGGATCCCAACCAGGCATTTGCATCTCCTCCCGGGGGAGACACGACCGTGGATGAGGTTCCCGGGCGATTTGGCATCCTGGATGTGGAAGATGTTTCCTGGAAGAGTTACATGGATTCCCTGGCCTGTACTGAATGCGGACGCTGCACCTCGGTTTGTCCGGCCAATATAACGGGGAAGAAGCTTTCTCCAAGGAAGATCGTCATGGATGTGCGGGCCCGTATGAAAGAGAAAGGTCCTGCCCTGCTGAAGAACGGCGCAGACTTTTCAGATGGCAAATCCCTGCTCAGAGACTATGTTTCAGAGGAGGAATTATGGGCTTGTACCCTTTGTAATGCCTGTGCCCGGGAATGTCCGATCAACATCAACCAGCCTGCCATGATCGTGGGGATGCGCCGCTACCTGGTGATGGAGGAGTCGGCTGCACCGGGGGAACTGAATTCCATCTTCTCCAACATCGAAAACAACGGAGCTCCCTGGCAATTCTCACAGGAAGACCGGATGCTTTGGGCCGACCCTGAAGTAAAGGTGCCTTTGATGGCCGACCGGTTCGCAAAGGGTGAAAAACCCGAATTCCTGCTATGGGTAGGGAGTGCCGGTGCGTTTGATGACCGGTACAAACATGTTTCCCGGGCCATGGTAAAAATCCTGGATCACCTGGGTATCTCATATGCGGTGCTGGGTACGGAGGAATCGTCCAGTGGCGACGTGGCACGAAGGGCAGGGAATGAGATGCTGTTCCAGATGCAGGCCCTGATGAACATTGAGATCTTTGAAGGATATGAAGTGAAAAAGATACTCACCTGCGATCCCCATGTTTTCAATACCTTTAAAAATGAGTATCCCGACCTGGGCGGGAACTATGAGGTGGTGCACCACACCCAGTTTCTGCGCGACATGATTGCGGCCGGGTCTCTGAAGATACCCGGAGGTTCACTGGGCGGAAAGGCCATTACTTTCCATGATCCTTGTTATCTGGGCAGGGCCAACAAGGAATACCGGGCACCCCGCCAGGTACTGGAAGCTTTCTCTGCAGACAAAAGAGAAATGAAGCGAAACAGGAGTTTTGCACTTTGCTGCGGAGCAGGTGGAGGCCAGATGTTCAAGGAGGCGGAAAAGGGAGAGAAAGAGGTGTTTATTGAACGTACCGAAGATGCTCTTGCAACAGGTGCGGACATTATCGCCACCGCTTGTCCCTATTGCATGGTCATGATGACCGACGGAATTAAATACAAGAACAAAGAGGAGCAGGTGAAGGCATACGACATCGCTGAACTTGTGGTTCAGGCTCTCTCGTTGTAGTGCTCAGTGCTCAGTACTCAGTACTCAGTAAAGGAAAAAGGAAAAAACTAGTGCATAACTAAACAGAATGTAATGGAAGAAAAAAGAATTATAACCGGGGGTGAGTTCCTGGTGAAGGAAACGGACACTGCCGATGTATTTATCCCTGAAGAACTGGATGAAGAACAACGGATGATTGGAGAGACCTGCAGGGATTTCCTTGAGACTGAAGTGTTCCCGGTTGTTGACCGCATCGATGCCCAGGAAGAGGGTCTCATGAGGGAACTGCTTAAGAAATCGGGTGAACTCGGATTGTTGGGAATTGCCATTCCTGAGGAGTATGAAGGATTCGGACAGAACTTCATCACCACCATGTATGCCAGTGAAATACTGGGTTCGGGTTATTCTTACGCTGTTGCTTATTCCTGCCATACCGGGATCGGATCTCTGCCCATTCTCTACTACGGGAATGAGGAGCAGAGGACAAAATACATACCCAAACTGGCCACCGGCGAAATGGTAGGGGCTTACTGCCTCACCGAACCGGGTGCCGGATCGGATGCCAATTCGGGTAAAACCAAAGCGGTTCTTTCTGAAGATGGGAAACATTATGTTCTGAACGGGGCTAAAATGTGGATCACCAATGGGGGATTTGCCGATGTGATGACTGTATTTGCCAAGATTGACAGCGACCGTGTGCTGAGTGCTTTTATCGTTGAGCGAGGTTTTGAAGGGATCACCTTCAATCCGGAGGAGAAAAAGATGGGGATCAAGGGCTCATCCACCCGTCAGATCTTCTTCAATGATGTGAAAGTACCCGTCGAAAATATGCTTGGAAAGCGTGGAGAGGGATTCAGGATCGCATTGAATATATTGCATATGGGCAGGATCAAGCTTGGTGCAAATGTGATCGGTTCAGCCAAAACTGCGATCACCCAGTCTGTAAAATATGCCAACGAACGAAAGCAGTTCAACTGCCTGATCTCCCAGTTTGGGGCCATCAAACACAAGCTGGCCGAGCAGGTGATCCGGACCTTTGCCACCGAGTGTTCGGTATACAGGGCCAGCCAGGCACTGGATGACACCATCAATTACAATGTGGCCCATGGCGATGACAAAGGCAGAAATACCATGGAGGCATTCAATCATTTTGCCGTTGAAGCTGCCGCCATGAAAGTGTTTGGCTCTGAGTCCCTGGATTATGTTGTGGATGAAGGTGTTCAGATCCATGGAGGTATGGGCTTTTCTGCCGAGATGATGATCGACCGCGGATACCGTGACTCGCGGATCAACCGCATTTTTGAGGGCACCAACGAAATCAACCGCTTGCTGCTGGTGGATAACATCCTGAAAAAAGGAGCAAAAGGGATTCTCCCCATCATGGAGGAAGCTGAGAAGGCATTCATGGAGGTGAAAGGCATGGGTGAAGCGCCCCCGGTCGCAGAGGGATATTTCCAGGAGAAGGCCCAGTATGTGGCCAACTTCAAAAAGGTGGTTCTTATGTTGCTCAAGGCTGTATCAGATAAATTCACAAGAACGCTGGTTCAGGAGCAGGAGATCCTGAGTAATATTTCAGACTGTATTATCCAGGTCTATGTGGCCGAATCTGTGGTACTTAGGTTGAAAAAGATGGAAGGTATAAAAGGGGAGGCCTATGCCAAGTTATACCGGGATATGGCAGATGTATTTGTGTATGATGCAGCTGCACGCATTGCCAAATTTGCACACGATACTACTTATTCCTTTGCCTATGGCCAAGTTCGTGAGGAGCTTGAGAAAGGAATAACCTACTTTACAAAGGTGGCAGGAGTGAATGTGAAAGAGGCCCGAAGGAGAATTGCCGACCGTTTGATCGAGGAGAATAAATACTGCTTTTAACCAGGAAACAATTAAATCACAGGCAAGCTATAGGATTGCGGTGCTCGGTGCCGGGAATGTGGCCACACACATTTCCCGGCATCTGCATGCCAGGGGGCATCACATCTCCTGCATCTGGTCAAGGAGCAAGATACATGCCGATCGGCTGGCCGGTCAGGTAGAGGCGGCCGGTGTTTCCGAATTGGAAAGGGTTCCACCGGATGCTGATTTTTACCTTCTGGCAATTCCGGACCGAATCATACCGCAGATAGCCTCAGTATTCAAGGGGCATGGCGGAATATGGATGCATATGGCAGGAGCTGTCCCCATGGAACTCCTTGGAGAGTTTTTCAAGGATTACGGGGTATTTTACCCCCTCCAGACCCTTTCAACTGAACGGGAGATATCACTGGTGGATACACCTATGTTGCTGGAGGGATCGGACAGTGAGGTAACCCGGCTGATCCGCTCACTGGCCTTATCGGTTTCCGGAACGGTGATAGAACTGGACTCGCCCCGAAGGCTGGTCATTCATATGGCGGCAGTATTCGCCAATAATTTTACCAATCACATGGTAAACATTGCAGGGCAGATACTGGAGGAACATGAGGCTGACCTCTCTTTGCTTTCACCCATCCTGCGGGAGACTTTCGCAAAGATTGAGGCAATGGGGCCTGCCCGGGCGCAGACCGGACCTGCGGTGAGGGATGACCAGGTGACCATGCAGAAACATCTTGGGTTGCTGAAGGGTCATCCCGAGTGGGAGAAATTGTATACTTTTATAAGCCGGGATATCGGAAGATCCCGCTTAACTACCATCCATGATTCCGAAACAGGAGATGACCAATTTTAAGGAAGGACTGCAAAACATCAGGGCATTTGCCTTTGATGTGGACGGGGTACTGAGCAGCCCCCTGGTCTACCTGCACCCCAATGGGGAGTTGATGCGTTCCATGAATACCAAGGATGGATATGCCCTGCAGTATGCGGTGAGAAGGGGGTATCCCATTGCCATTATTACAGGGGGGACAACCGAATCGGTGGGCCTTCGGTTCAGGGGACTCGGCATCACCGATATTTATCTTGGTTCCGGTTACAAACCTGATGATTTCACTGATTTCATCTATAAATATGATCTGAAGCCCGAACAGGTACTTTACATGGGTGATGACCTGCCTGACTATGAAGTGATGAAGCAAGCCGGAGTACCTTGTTGCCCGGCAGATGCGGTGGAGGAGATCAAGTCTGTAGCCCATTACATCTCGCCGTTTTCCGGTGGGAATGGATGTGTAAGAGATATCATCGAACAGGTTCTCCGACTGCATGGCAGGTGGATGGATGGGGACTCTTTTATCTGGTAAGGTTTAATTATGCTCAGGCAAATTCGCTCCATACTGTTGCTGATCAGGTTCCCCAACCTTGTTATTGTAGCTGCCACCCAGTATGCCATGCGGTACCTGATCATGGATCCTTTGCTGCCATCCAGGAAATTTGAACTTCAGTTTGGGAATTTCCAGTTCTTCCTCCTGGTGCTCTCCACTGTTTTTATTGCCGCTGCCGGTTATATCATCAATGATTATTTTGATACCCAGGCCGATTTGATCAACAAACCTACCCGCGTTGTAGTTGGTGTGGAGATTGGAAGGCGTGTGGCCATGATCCTTCATGCCATGCTGAATATCATGGGTGTAGGTATTGGGATTTACCTGGGGTTTTATGTGAAACTGCCCATCCTTTCCCTCGTTTTCCTGCTGGCAACCGGCCTTCTCTGGTTTTATTCAACCAGTTACAAAAGACAGTTCCTGGTGGGTAATCTTTCGGTTGCATTTCTTACCGGGTTGGTTCCCCTGATGGCGGTCCTTTTCGAGATTCCTTTACTGAACAGAACCTATGGACAGGAAATGCTGCTACACAACGCGAGTTTCAACTATATGTTTGCATGGGTGGGTGGCTTCAGTTTCTTTGCTTTTCTTACCACGCTGATCCGCGAATTGATCAAAGACACAGAGGATTTCGAAGGGGATGCTGCCTATGGAATGCGAACTGTACCCATTGTTCTAGGAGCGAAATGGACCATGTTCATCGTATTGGTGCTGATTTTTGGGACAATCTCCCTGCTTATTTACATTCTTCTGAAGTACATCCTGTTTTCGGTGGAGCCAGCTGACTACTTTTCGCTGGTTTATTTCATTTTGTTACTGCTGATCCCCCTGACCATCCTGGCCGTTTTGATCCTGACCGCAAAAGGCAAAAAGGACTACCACAGGGCCAGTTCCCTGATCAAACTTATCATGCTCACCGGAATCCTTTACTCGGTCATGGTGTTTTACCTGGTTCATTTCAAGTATTAGCCGGTGCTCAGGGATGTCATGTCATATGAAATACTGCTGGCATCCGGTTCTCCCAGGAGAAGAGAGCTGATGAAAGAACTGGAAATCCCGTTCCGGGTGGTTGATACAGGTCACACCGATGAAGTTTATCCTTCAGGACTGGAAGGAGGCGACATTGCCCTTTATCTGGCCGGTCAAAAATCGGATGCTTATCCTGAACCCCTGGTTGACAGGCAGGTACTGCTTACAGCCGACACCATTGTATGGCAAGGAGGGCAGGAACTTGGAAAACCGGTGGACCGGGATGAGGCAATTTCCATGATCAGCCGCCTGTCAGGGATCACCCACCAGGTATTTACCGGTGTGTGCTTAAGATCTGAAACCAAACGCACCGGATTCTTTGCGCTTACCGATGTGACCTTCGCCCGGTTTGATGCAGATGAAGTGGTATATTACGTGGATAAATTCAGGCCCTACGACAAAGCCGGGGCTTACGGAATTCAGGAGTGGATCGGGCATATTGGCGTTGAAAGGATCAACGGAAGCTACTTCAATGTGATGGGATTGCCGGTTCAGAAAGTATACAGTGAACTGAAGGCATTTATCCAATGATCTCTGACCAAATATTTTCCTAGATTTGCATTTTTCTTAACCATGGGTACGGACAATCGAAAAGGCGTATTGTATGCCATTATTACAGCTTCATTATGGGGCTTCATGGCCATTATCCTGAAGGTCATTACCAGTGAATTACCCCCTGTTACCGTGGTATGGTTCCGTTTCTTTTTTGCTTTTGTTGTACTTGGTACTTGGACCCTGATTTTTAAACGGTCCGATTTTTCAATTTTCCGCCGCCCTCCATTGCTTCTTTTCCTGGCAGCCATCTTTTTGGGAATGAACTACCTGGGTTTTATCACCGGGATTAAATATGTCTCTCCATCCAGTTCGCAGGTGTTTATCCAAATCGCACCTGTAAGCTTTGCCCTGTCCGGAATCATCATTTTCCGCGAACATGTGAATTGGAAGCACATCGTGGGGTTTGTGCTTGTCCTTTGCGGGATCGGCCTTTTTTACTCGGAACAGCTCCGCGACCTGGCCGGATCGGGGGAGCATTTTAGCAAGGGCATGCTATTGGTGCTGGGAGGCGGATTGTCCTGGGCAGTCTTTGCCGCCCTTCAGAAGTCACTGGTGCAGAAACTCAGGCCCAACCAGCTCAACCTGTTTATTTATGGTTTTTGTGCTTTGGCCCTTCTTCCTCTGGTCAGTTTCTCAAAGCTTCAGGGAATGCCGGCCACCAACTGGTACCTGCTGGTCTATCTGGGACTGAATACTGTTCTGGCATACGGATCACTGGCACTGGCCATCAAACTCACGGAAGCCACCCGGGTAAGTGTGATCATCACCCTCAATCCGATCATCACTTTTGTCAGCATGGCCATCCTGACCCGCATGAAGGTAACATGGATCGAACCTGAATCTTTCTCCCTGCTTAGCGTCATTGGCGCACTTATTGTGCTGGGAGGAGCGATCACGGTGATCTCAGCGGGATGGAATAAAAAAGGGGGCCTTCGATCAAACTCCGGCCCCCCTGAATGACAATTTTATCCGGATCACTCCTCCTTTTTCTTCTTTTTCACCAGTGTGGAGGTAAGCAGCATAAAGGCCCCGAAGACCATCATCAGGACGCCTGACAAAAGGTTGATGTTGTGTCCCAACGACCTTTCATACATTTCTATATCGCCGTTTGTAACTAGTCCGAGAATGGTCAGAATGATGCCCAGTATGCTGAACATTAACCCGATTGGTATTTTAATATCTAATCCCATTGTATCTGTTTTTAATATTTACCAGAAAATTAAACTTAAAGTCAGAGCAATGGCTCCGACAATGATGGCCAGGAATCCCGGTTTTTGATACCAGCTCATTTCGCTATTCAGGATTCTCGGTGTCAGCGAGTAAACCAGCCCCTTCAGATCCTCATCGGTCTTGGTCCGCCTGGTAGCCATGGTGATTAACAGGGTGATCACCAAAGCCGCAGTGAATGCATAAATGGCCGTCCAGAAATTCTGCGCCATCTCACTCGGGTAAGTAATGAGCGCTCCGAAGTAACCACCCTTGATCCCGGCGGTACCTCCGGCAGGAAGGCTCAGCCCGTGGTGGATTGCAGCTGCAATGGTTCCGCTGATCAGCCCCCAGAAGGCAGCATGGCCTGTGGTGCGTTTCCAGAACATCCCCAGCAGGAATGCAGCAAACAGTGGTGCGTTCACAAATGCAAAGATCAGCTGCAGGAAGTCCATTACATTGTTGAAAGACCTGGCTACGTAAGCAGTCATGATGCTTACAATGACCCCGACCACAGTGGTCCACCGGCCCACTTTCAGGTAGTGTTCATCTGATTTATCGGGCTTGATGTAGCTCTGGTAGATATCGTAGGTAAATACGGTATTGAAGGCAGAGACATTTCCTGCCATGCCCGACATGAAGGAGGCCATCAGGGCGGTGAGGCCCAGTCCCAGGACTCCCACCGGCATGTATTTCATGAGCAATACCGGGATCACCTTGTCGAAATCCTGCAAATTGGTTCCGGCTTTTAAAGGGATCTCAAGTTCACCTATGTTGGTCAGGGCCAGTGCAATCATCCCGGGGAGGATCACCAGTGCCGGAAGTAACATTTTGGGTATGGCTCCGATCAACGGGGTTTTCCGGGCAGCAGTCATGGAACCAGCCGCCATGGCTCGCTGTACCACCAGGAAGTTGGTACACCAGTAACCGAAGGAAAGTACAAAGCCTAGTCCCATCAGGATGCCGAACCACTCGACACCCATGGGATTGGCATCAGTACTGCCGGCCACTTTCCATGTATGCATCATGTTTTCAGGGAGGTTGGCTTTCAGACCTTCCCATCCCCCGATGTCCTTCAGCCCGATAAATACCAGCGGGGCAAACCCGATCACAATCAGGAAGAACTGCAAAACCTCATTATAGATGGCCGAGGTGAGCCCGCCAAGGACCATGTAAATCAGCACAATGATGGCTGAAATAAAGAGGTAGAAATCAAATTCCCCCATATGCATCCCCAGGAAATTCCAGTCAATTTGAAGGGGAAGGATCACCTGGGCCAGCAGTGCCAGTGCATACATGGATATCCCCGAGGCAAAGACTGTCATGATGGCAAAGGCAAAAGCATTGAATCCCCGGGTTTTCTCATCAAACCTGAGTTTCAGGTATTCGGGAACCGACCGGGCCTTTGATCCATAGTAAAACGGCATCATAAAAATGGCCAGGAAGATCATGGCCGGAATGGCCCCGATCCAGTAGAAGTGAACGGTCATCATTCCATATTTTGCTCCGGAGGCGGCCATTCCGATCACCTCCAGGGCCCCCAGGTTGGCTGAAATAAATGCCAGTCCGGTTACCCAGGCAGGGAGCGACCTTCCGGCTTCGAGAAATGCTGAGGCATCTTTCATGTATTTCTTAAGAGCCCAGCCGATTCCAAGTACAAAGACAAAATAGATCAGGATAATGACCCAGTCAATGGTACCCAGTGAAAATGTGGTTTGCATATGGATAGGATTTACAAGGTGTTGTGTCTATTTGTGTTTAAAAATAGAAACTTAATCTGTAGCAACAAATTCTGAAAGATAATATATATTGTATACTTATGTTGGTGCCAATTCTCCTTTTTATGATACAAATCATCCTGTTATTTGGAAAGGTGCAACCCAAATTGCAACAATTTGGAATGTTGGGGATATTTGTTTGAATTCTTTCTAAATATTTCCTGGTTATTGAACGCTATATAAATAAGCGTTAAGTTTACACTTAAACCCAATAACCCAATAACCCAATAACATTCAAACCATGGCAACACTTGACTGGATTGTACTGGGGCTCTTCTGCCTTGCGCTGGTAGGCGTTATTTTTTATGTTCTGAGAAAGAAGGACAAAGATACGTCCGACTATTTCCTTGCCGGAAGGGATGCCACATGGATCGCTATCGGGGCTTCGATTTTTGCTTCCAACATCGGATCTGAACACCTCGTGGGACTTGCAGGAACGGGTGTCGAAAGCGGTATGGCTTATGCGCATTGGGAGATGCAGGGGTGGATGATCCTGTTGCTGGGATGGCTGTTTGTTCCATTCTATGCAAGGAGTGGTGTCTTTACCATGCCTGAGTTTCTGGAAAAAAGGTATAATTCAAGGTCCCGTTCTTTTCTGTCTATCATTTCGCTGGTCAGTTATGTCCTTACCAAAGTAGCTGTGACGGTTTATGCAGGTGGTGTGGTATTTAAAGATGTGTTTAACATTGATTATATAACCGTCTTTCATCAGCAAATTGATTTTTTCTGGGTCAGTGCCATTGGTTTGGTGCTGCTCACCGGGCTCTATACGGTATTGGGGGGAATGAAAGCGGTTCTTTATACCTCGATTCTGCAAACCCCCATTCTTCTGGCCGGCTCCATTGCCATCCTGGTGATCGGTCTGACCCAGCTGGGAGGCTGGGGCAACCTGATGGAGATCGTCCGATCGGCAGATGTCACCTATCTGAACGATGCCGGAGAGGCGATCTACCACTCTTCAACCGACAGCATGGCCAGCCTGATGCGTTCTCCGGGTGATCCTAAATATCCGTGGACCGGTGTGATCCTGGGATCTGCCATTATTGGATTCTGGTACTGGTGCACCGACCAGTTTATCGTGCAACGGGTGCTTTCCGGAAGAGACCAGACACAGTCCCGCAGGGGAACCATCTTTGGAGCCTATCTCAAACTGACTCCTGTATTCTTGTTTCTTATTCCCGGAATGATCGCTTTTGCGTTGAGGCAGAAGGGACTGATGGATTTCGACACCAACGATGCGGCCTTTTCGACCCTGGTTAAGGACCTGCTGCCCAGGGGATTTACCGGAATTGTGGTGGGAGGCATACTTGCTGCACTGATGAGTTCACTGGCTTCGCTGTTCAACTCTTCTTCCATGCTCTTTACAGTCGACTTTTACCAGAAATTCAGGCCAAAAGCCTCCGAGAAGCACTATGTACTGGTAGGAAGGCTGGCGACTGCCGTTATTGTGATACTGGGAATCCTCTGGATCCCTGTAATGAAGAACATAGGGAAGGTCCTCTATGAATACCTCCAGGATGTCCAGTCTCTGCTGGCTCCGGGAATTGCGGCAGTATTTCTTCTCGGAATCATGTCCAAAAGGACCACTCCCTCGGCTGGTTTTATGGGACTGGTGGTGGGATTTACTCTGGGCATGCTCAGGTTAGGTCTGAATATCTATTATGGAGATACAGTGGGGGATGGATTTATCTATCAGCTGATTGTTGAACCCAACTGGCTTCATTACGAGATTGTACTTTTCTTCCTTGTGATTGCCGTGATGGTTGTAGTAAGTTTCTTCACAACGGCAGCAGATCCGGCAAAGATACAGGGACTCTATTTCGGCTCTGCTACGGCCGAACAGAGGGCCATAACCAGGGCCAGCTGGAGCAAATGGGATGTGGTCAATTCGGCTGTGATCATTGTATTTATCATTGCATTCTATATTTATTTCTGGTAATTCACAGAATCAAATACAATGGCTGGTCAAATTCAATACTATTCTGAACACCCCAGGTTCCATGTGGCTGTGGATTGTATTATCTTCGGATTTGATGAAGGGGAGCTTAAATTACTCATTCACAAGCGGAGGTTTGAACCTTTCCAGGGACATTGGTCGCTGTTCGGGGGATTCCTTAAAGAGGGTGAGGGTGTTGATGAGGCGGCCAACCGGATCCTGTTTGAGCTGACAGGACTGGAGAAGATATACCTGGAAGAGCTGCAAACCTACGGTCAGGTGGCCAGGGATCCGGCAGGCAGGGTCATTTCGGTGACCTATTATGCCCTGATCCCGGCCCACAGGTATTCTGTAGATTTCTCAGGACGGTATGGCGCCACCTGGGTCAACCTGAAGGAAATTCCGCAATTGATCATGGATCACAATATCATGGTGGAAAAGGGGCTCAGAAGGCTCAGAAGGCGGGCGGCCTCACAGCCCATTGGTTTCGAACTGCTCCCGGCTGAGTTTAGCATTCCCCGGCTTCAGAGCTTGTATGAAGCCATTTACCAGGCTGACCTTGACAAAAGGAATTTCAGAAAGAAGATTCTCTCCATGGGCGTGCTCATCAAGCTGGAGGAGAAGGATAAGAGCTCATCCAGGAAAGGGGCTTACCTCTACAGGTTTGATAAAAGGAAGTATAAAAGACTGGTTGAAGGGGGCTACAATTTCACAATCTGAGATTGTGAAATTGTAGCGAGGGAAAAGTAACAAGTAACAAGTAACAAGTAACAAGTAACAAGTAAAAAGTAAAAAGGGAAAAGGATATGATAAAAAAATTGAGTGAACTGGAGGTCTGGTT
>CAYVRK010000064.1:6835-16704 GCA_964453785.1 uncultured Bacteroides sp. | reverse complement strand
CGGAGCCTGCGCTGATGCAGTTGATTCTATGATACTGACCATTACGCCTTCTCCGGTTTCTGATGCCGGACCGGATGCAGAGATTTGTATCTCAGCAGGATCCTATGACATTGATGGTTCATCCTCCTCCAACGGAACCATCCTCTGGACCAGCAGCGGGGATGGCAGCTTCGATAATGCCACAACTGATAATCCCATCTATGCCCTTGGTTCCGAAACGGACAGCGTATTTCTCGTCAAAACAGTGATCAGTACCGGAGCCTGCGCTGATGCAGTTGATTCTATGATACTGACCATTACGCCTTCTCCGTTTTCTGACGCCGGACCGGATGCGGAGATCTGTGCGAATGAGATCAGTTTCAGTCTGCAGGGAACCACCTCCGCCAATGGCACCATATTGTGGACCAGCAGTGGAGATGGGAGCTTCGATAACGCTTCAACTGATAATCCCACCTACACACCCGGAACTGAAACAGGCAGAGTTTTCCTTATTAAGACTGTGTCTGATGCCGGTTCATGCCCCGATGCAGTAGACTCCATGCTCCTTATTCGTAACCCCATTCCGGTGGCCAACGCCGGACCGGGAGGTGATCAGTGCGGTCTTGAATTCCAGTTATCCGCAACCCCCAGCATAGGTTTGGGTCTATGGACCAAAACTTCAGGTCCTGGGGAAAGCACATTCTCTCCGTCTGCGAATAGTCCCGATGCCGTGGTTACTGTGAACCAATACGGTTCCTATGAATTTACATGGACAGAAACACAGGGAATTTGTTCAGGAACTGATATGGTGATGGTGAATTTTCATGAGCAACCCATCGCTGATGCTGGTCCTGACCAGTTTCTGGAATTTGTGTTTTCTACCCGTCTGGAAGCAAACTCGCCGGGTGAAGGAACTGGCACCTGGACAATTATAAAGGGAAGTGGGGTGATCGAGGATGAAAAAGATCCCGGATCAATGATTACAAACCTCTCATTGGGTGAGATCGAATTGATGTGGAGCATTCGTTCAATAGCCTGTGATGAAGTATCTGATTATATGATCATAACGGTCCGGGATTTAGAGACACCAACGGTCATCACGCCTAACAATGACGGGGACAATGATTTCCTGGTTTTCCCCGGAGTTGACCAGTTGCCTGGCACTGAACTTATTATTTACAACCGTTGGGGTACAGAGGTATACCGCAGTCCTGATTACCAAAATGATTGGGACGGCAGGGATCACAAGAGCAGGGAACTGATCCCCGACACCTATTACTATATCCTGAAATTTGAGTCAGAAAGAATCATAAAAGGTTTTGTTGAGATCCGAAAATAGCCATGTTGAATAGGCTTGCATATATCATTCTTTTATTGGGCGTTGGTACTTCTGTCCATTCGCAACTCCAACCGCTCCTGGATCAAAACTATTTCAATGGTTTGGCGATCAATCCGGCCTATGCGGGAAGTCAGGAAGCCCTCAGTATCGGATTATATTCAAGAATCCAATGGGTGGGGTTCGAAGGTGCTCCCAGAACAAACACTTTATCCATACACAGTCCGTTGAGAAACAAGAAAATAAACCTGGGATTGATTGTCCTGGGGGATAAATTGGGTTCCAAAAAGGAAACAGGATTTTTACTGAACTATGCCTACCGTATGGAATTGGGAAAAGGAATGTGGTCCCTGGGACTGGCTGCAGGGTTGACCAGCCTCTCGACTGATATGAACGCCATCAGATTCAACGATATGGGTGACAGGCTCCTGCAGGATCCGGCAAGAAGAGCCCTATTGCCTGAATTCAGCTTTGGCAGCTATTATTATACCGGAAAGTGGAATGTGGGATTCTCCATGCCGCTGTTTTTAAATCATTTCTCAAATGAAGGGAAGGGCAATTACAATCTGAATTTCAATCTTGCTGCCACAACCTATTTGTTCACTGCAGGATATCTTTTCACCCTGTCGGATGGGATCGAGCTTCTCCCTTCAATTCTTTTTAAAACAAATCCTGCCAACAACACCCAGCTGGATATTCATTGCAATGTAATTCTCAAAGAGAAGTTATGGCTGGGAACCAGCATAAGAACAAATGGCAGTATGTCTGCCCTCCTGCAAATCCAAGCCAATCCCCAGTTGAGGTTTGGTTATTCATATGGATATGAGCTCTCTGAACTCAGTTCATACCAGCATGGATCTCACGAGGTGATGATCCAGTATAATTTCAGATATATCATTGAGGTAATTGGTCCCAGAACCTATTGACACAGGTACATGAAAAAGTCCATCATCATTCTGCCGCTTCTTGTCCTGATCATCCCGGTAAAACTGATTTGTCAGACTCACTATGTGGTCACACCTGCAGCATTCAGCAGTTCAAAATATGACGAATTCTCCCCTGTGCTTTTTATGGATCAAATCATTTTCTGTTCCAACATGGAACATGAATTTCTGATTACTTACCAGAATAAAAAGAACAAGGGCCTGTTTAACCTCTTTAAGGTAAAAATGTATCCGGAATCAGGTCAGAAAGACCCTGAGGTATTCAGTCCAAACCTCGTTACTCCATTTAACGATGGTCCGGCCGCGTTCAGTCCGGATAGCACCCTTGTTGTCTATTCGAGAAACATGGACATAAAAACGAAAACGAAGAATATTATCGATCCTGGCAATAAGCTTGGACTCTATTTTGCAGAACTCATTGATGGTGAATGGACCCCCATAGGTAAATATCCTTATAATAACCCGGACTTTTCTATTACAACTCCATGTTTTAGCCCGGATGGACAGTACCTCTATTTTGGATCAGATATGCCCGGAGGATATGGTGGAACAGATATATACAGATCGGAACGATCAGACGGTGAGTGGAGTACACCTGTCAATCTTGGTGACCAGGTTAATTCTGCCGGTAATGAGGTTTATCCCTTTGTTTCATTGAACGGCGACCTCTTCTTCGCCTCGGATGGGCATGGCGGATTTGGCAAAAAGGATATCTTTCTGACCAGAATGTCAGGTCCCGATTGGATGGCCCCCGTTCTTCTGGAAGCTCCCATCAATTCATCGGAAGATGATTTTGGATTGATCACAAACCGTGCGTTCTCTGAAGGGTATTTCTCAACCAGCAGAGGTTCGTCCGACGACATCTATCGTTTTACAACCCTGCTGCCACAACTTTTTGACTGTGATACGCTTCTGCATAACCAATATTGTTTTGAATTCTGGGATGATGCTTACCTCGGTATCGATTCATTACCTGTCACGTATGAATGGGAGTTCAGCGACGGAATAAAGCTACGAGGAATCAAGGTGGAGCACTGTTTACCGGGTGCTGGCAAATACTGGGCCAAACTGAATATCATTGATAGTACCACCAGCAATATATTTTTAACACAAACTTCCATGGAGTTTGAACTCGAAGATCATGTTCAACCCTATATCACCAGCAAAGATGCTGAGATCATTAACAAAACAATGGAATTCAGCGGACTAAGCTCAAACTTACCCGGCTTTGTCATTGAGGAGTATATATGGGATTTTGGAGATGGGACCCTTCAGACAGGACCCGAGGTGGAACATCAATTCGACATGATTGGTGAGCACGCGGTCAAACTGGGTCTGACAGGTTATATGGAAGGATCGGCTGATAAGGAAACAAAATGTGTTGTTAAAACCATTACTGTGGTTGAAGATAATTAAATGACCAATTCATGAACTACCTTTATCAAATGATGAACTTGTTCAGATATTCCACATTCCTCATTTGCATATCGCTTATTTTTCAATTGGATGTAATGTCTCAACAGGTACCTGCCAAGGATGAAAATATTCCCTATCTCGTTACCTTTGGGGCCCATGCTAATAAAAGCTGGGGTGACGATGATTTTTGTCAGATCTTATTTTTTAGTGTACCCCCCTCCCATTCCGATCCGTTTTACTTGCGGGTGTATGATCCGGATACAGGAGGAGAACTGGATGAAGTTAAAGGAGAATTCAATACGACCACAAAGATCGCAGTATACGGTGGCCCGGGCGCCTGGGACAATCCTGATGCCAGGCAAATCAACCCAGTGGGGAATTATAACAGCGGCAATATGCTTGCATCCCGCAATTTTGATATGGACAGTCGATATGACAATGCATGGTATACATTCGGGCCCTTTATTCAACAGGAAGGAGAGTTTGTTGAAAAACTTGGCGGCTATGTTTTTAAAGTCATTGTTCAGGGGATCAGCGGGGATGATGGAAACCTTTACAGGTTTTTTATGAGTACGGATAAAGATGAGAACCGTCCCATCGAGGGAGGAAATGTGTTTACTTACGAATATACCTTCAGGCTCTCAAACAATCAAAGCAATGTTTCTCAGATTTATCCTTATCTGGATGATAAAGTGAGCTCGGTTAAGATTCTGAACTATGACTGGGACGATGATGGATTTATCAGGGTTGTATCCGTCTCCAAGAGGGGAGAATTGTGTACAATCTCAGGCGACAGTGAATGGGCGGAGAATGAATTTCTCATCACGAAAGATGAATTGAATACATCGATGGAGATCCAGTTCATTAAAAACAATGTTACTTTGATTAAAAATAACAACGTTGTGGTCATTGTTCAGAACCAATATGGAGAATCACTTCCCTTTTATGTGATTCCCATTGGAGGGAGACCGGTGTATAATCCGTCTCTTCGGATGAAATCCGTTGAAAGAAGATAAACACAAATGAAATTCAGATTTCTTGTCCTTTTCATTGTATTGGCATCTGCTCTTGAGGCAGCAGGACAGCAATATTACTTCAGACAGTATACCAATACGGAAGGTTTGCTCCATTCTTTTGTCTACGATATAAAGCAGGATAACAAGGGGTATTTGTGGATCGGAACACCTGATGGAATATACAGGTTCAATGGATTTGACTTTGAACACTTTACAACGCAAGATGGCCTTGCAGAGAATTTCATTACGAGAATCTTCAGAGCCAGCGATGGAAAAATTTGGTTGGGTCATCAAAATGGCGCAGTTTCTCTTCGACTGAAAAACGGATTTACCCTGTTCAATGATCAATCCGATGATCAGGGCTCTGTCACTGATATGACTGAAGATGAATCAGGATCAGTTTGGATTGCAACCCAGAAACAGGGAATAAGCCTGATTGATCGTGATCTCAGAATGAATTCTGTAAGTTTTCCGGAAGCGGATGAATCTGTCTCCCGGATTGAGTATGCTGGTAATAATCAGTTTATTATAGGTACTTTTGAAAACCTTTACCTGACCGCCTATCATCGTGATCATTCATCCATGGAAATTATACAAAGGTTCGAACACTATCCTGGATCCAGGGTGACTGGGATCTTCGAGGACGCATATAAAGGATATGTTGTTGTTAGTCAAGAAGATGGCGCGTACTATCTGAATTCCGATACCCTTTCCGGAGAATATCAGCTCTCAGTGATTGATGGCAATACTGACGGAATCCTTGACAATCTCCAGGGAGGCATCATGGATGGAGATGGTGATTTATGGTTCTATTCCATGGGAAATGGTGTGGTTCAATACAGGTCCGTGGAGGACCATGCTTATTTCAGAGTAGCCAGAATAACCACCAAAAATGGACTTATATCGGAAAATATAAAATCCATGTGTGAGGATTTTGAGGGAAATCTCTGGTTCGGTATGTATGGGCAAGGATTGCTAAGATATGTTGATAACAACCTCAAATTCTACAGGTATAATGATGATGATGAACCTGTTGCAACCTATGCAATAACAGCACAAGATGTTGATTTTCTGGTTGCAACCGGAAATCGCCTGTTAAAGATGAACCGGTTGGGTGACACCATTCTGAATTCGTATCCACTACCGGTCCGTCGATTGGGGGATATGGTGAACACTGTTTTTGCTGCCGATGATGGCAGAATCTGGCTGGGGTATGAACAATCGGGACTTTTTGTTTTCAATCCTCCCGGCAAACAATTTACCCCCGTTCCTATTTCTCAGGACGAGCTATCCAACTCGGTAAATTATATCACCGGTAAGGGCGAATACATCTGGATCGGGACCAAGAAAGGATTATGCAGGATAACCAGCAGTTCGGGTAAAACCCGGTGGTATACTACGAATGAAGGATTGCCGCACAATCACATCAGGCAAGTATATATTAATCATCAAGGGAGGGTCCTGATCGCAACGCAGTGCAACAAAATTTACTATATCAATAATCAAGGTGAAGTTTCCCTTTTGGAAAAAAGTTACATGGGGACTTTGAACTCAATTACTTCATTTGCTGAAGACCACGATGGAAATCTTTGGGCTGGTACGAATGGAAACGGTGTTTGGATGATCAATGAAGATACCATCAAGAATTACACCAGGGTGAGTGGATTATTATCAGATTACTGTTATGGTCTGGCTATCACAAGTAAAGGGGAACCCATCATCAGTCATACCGGGGGGGTATCAGTTATTGACCCGGAAAATAACAATGTAAAGATATACAGCCGGTACGAAGGGGTAGAAAGCTCTACAGAATTCTTTCCAAATGCCATATTCACTGATCGGATGGGCAATGTTTGGTTTGGGACATCTGAGGGTCTTATCAAGTATACCTCGGGTATTTCAAGAGGTGGTATGATGGCTCCCATGATACAAATCAGCAATGTTCTGATTGATGGAGATACGATCGATTATACCGATGGCCCCATCCTGCTTAAACCAGGTCAATATGAACTTGCCGTGGAATATATCGGGATCAGTTTTACCAATCCCGAAATGGTGTTTTACCAGACCCAACTGGAGGGATACAATCAAACGTGGTCCAGACCGACCTTCAGCCGCCAGGTAGTATATGACAGGGTTGGGCATGGAAGCTATACATTCCACATCAGGGCATATAATGCAAATGATGTCGTAAGTGAAATATCCGCTGCATTTCTTTTAAAAATAAAAAAACCAATATATCTGTCCATATGGTTTTATGGAATCATTTTGTTGCTTGTAGGTAGTTCATTCTACATAATATTGAGGATCAGGGAGCAGCATCACAGGATGGTCCAGGAACGCTTGTTGAAAAACCTGGATGAAAAGACCAAAGAGATTATTATCAAAGAAGAGATTATCAAAGAGAGGAAAAAAGTTGAGAAAGTATTGATCGAGGCAAAAACAAAAGCTGAATTGTCGGAGAAATTAAAAACCGCCTTTCTGCAGAATATGTCCCACGAGATCAGAACGCCCATGAATGCCATTGTAGGATTTACTCAAATGCTCAGCCTTGAAGGACTAAGCGATGAACTCAGAAATGAATTTATTAGTAATGTTTCAACCAATGCTGAATCCCTTTTAAAATTGATTGATGATATCCTTGACCTTTCGATGCTGGAGACAAAACAATTGAAGTTATATAAGGTGGCGTTAATCGTAAATGCCGTGATTCACGATGTTGAATTAATCTTTAGAAACAAGTTAAATTCCAATAATAAAAACAACATTGAATTTGTTACCAGTTGCCCCGGTAATGATGACCTTAAAATTGAGGCAGATAAAACCAGGTTGATACAGATCATTAATAATCTTCTGGATAATGCATTGAAGTATACCGAAAGCGGCACGATAAAACTAGGCTATACTTTTGACGAAAGAAATGCCATATTTTTTGTTGAGGATACTGGCATCGGGCTTTCTGAGGACAAGAAAGATGTTGTCTTTGACCTGTTTCGAAAAGTTGATGAGGATCGTTTCAAATTATATGGAGGAACGGGGCTTGGGCTCACTTTGGCCAAATATCTGGTGGAGATGATGGGAGGTGAAATAGATGTGGATTCCATGAAGGATACAGGCTCTAAATTCTTTTTTAGTATACCCTTAATAATGCAGAACGAATTACCGGATGACTCAAATTCCCTCTCATCATGAACCGGGCCTGCCATACCCGGCCGAAGCATCATCAATGACCACCACCCAGTCGGGCCCGCCCTGTTCCACCCTGGTCAAACTCTCCCAATTGGAAATATGCACCTCTCCTGTATTGTCCACCGTTCCCTGCTGGAATGCATTCCCGCTTCGCGGATCAAACCACCAGATTTTCAGCTGATCACCTTTGATTACCCGGGTGTTGATTGTCACACTTCTGAGATAGGGAAGGTAAGCCATGATGTAAGTGGCGTCATTGTTCCCGGGTGTGCCATCCCTGGTGGCCTGCACATGATCCGTGGCGTGTGAGGGGTTCTCCCCCACCACCAGTTCCTGGTCCGGGATCCTTGTCAGGAACGGACGTGATTCCATCAGCTCCCTCATGATCCCCATCTGGGTGCTGCCCGGATGCTCCAGGGCTTTGTCCCACGTTACACTGGCCCAGATCCTGTTGGCCTCATCATTGCGGTTCATCTGCCAGATGTTGTTGTTCCCATAGGTGTGTCCGAAGGCCCCTGCAAAAACAGACCAGTAGGCCTGTTTCCTGACCTCATCGTCCCCGAAGCGCCCGTTGACCGGGTTGAACCATATGCCAAGGTCTTCGTATGCCGGTTCACCATTAACCACCGGTTTGGGAGGGGTCAGCATATAATCGTTGGTGATCCAGTCATACACATTGAACGACGGCGCCTGGTGCCCCGTTTGCATCATATTGAAATCCAGCCATTCCTTGTGATGAAGCCATGTGGAACTGGACTGTTGCCCCCGGGGATGGTAGGTCTTCAAATGTTTTCCGCCATCACCCTTTTGCAGCCCTTCGGCCATGGCATCCCAGATATCCAGTTGGGGGCCGGCGGGCCAGTCCCCTCCAAGCACCCAGACCACATTGGGTGCCTCCTGGTACCGCTCACCCAGGAATTTCCCATAGGACAGGGCATTCCCGGGGTTGAAAACCGCCTCTTCATTCTGCAGCGGGTTGGAACCCGGTAAAACGTACCTGTGCCAGGTGGGAAGGAGGGCCAGCACCAGCCCGTATTCCTCCGCTTTCCGAACCGCAAAGTCCACCAATTCGAAATAGGCCTCATTGGGCTGCTCAGGATCGAAATCATCAAAGGGCAGGTTCCCTTCCATGTTGGGAAAAGTGAGTCCGTCAATTTCACTGACGATGACAGTCTGGATGACCGTAAATCCTTTGCCGGCACGGTTTCTCATGTAATGCTCCATCTCATTCCGGTCGAGCCGGTGGAGCATCTCCCAGCCCGTATCCCCGAGCCAGAAAAAAGGCTCTCCCTCACCCGTTACCAGAAACCGGTTGTTTTCAGATACTTTCAGATTTTGTCCCGGCAGCAAGGTGTGAAAAGCCAGAGCTGTCAACAGGGTCAGTACCACATGCTTTGTCATGATCCGGAAATTTAGGTTGCTATTTAAACATCAGCCAGTCCACCGAAAATGCCTCATCCCCTGCTGTATGAAACACAAGCCAAAGCGCCCTGACTCCCTCCACATCTCCCCCTTTAACCGGGGCAGAAACCGTAATCCACGCTTCCTTGTCCACGCCCTGAGGCACTTCCACATACCCCAGATTCGGTCCCCAGGGCATATCTGCCATGAAATTGATACCCCCTGAAAACGCTCCCGGTTTCACACGGACCACAATGGTATCCACGCCGGTTCCAAAATCCACATATTTGTAGGCTGCCCGGTCATCCCGGCAGATCCCGGTGAGTTCCTCATTGCTTTCGGCACACGATCTGATCCGCAAGTTCCCGTGTAACAGACAGGCCCTTTCAGCGGGGATCAGTGATGTGGCCTGTAAGGGCGGACCTGCACCCTGGCTGGTCATCTCCACTTCATCGATGCTGCCATCCTCATTGAAAAAGATGGGCTCCATGCAGGCCTTGCGCATCATCTGGCTGTTGTGTGTGGAGCGGTGGTAGAATACATACCATTGTCCGTTGAACTCCATGATGGAGCCGTGGTTGTTCCAGT
>CAYVRK010000064.1:0-6735 GCA_964453785.1 uncultured Bacteroides sp. | reverse complement strand
GTGGCCAGGTCGCTGGTGGAGAGAACGTGGTACCTGTGAGAACAGTAATATTCCTCACTTTCGTCCACCGACCCGTAGATATAAAGTTTCCCGTCCTCCCAGACCCGGGCAGTAGGATCGGCCATGTAAATCCCCGGAGGTACAATGGGATTCTGGGCTCCAAGGCGAATGGTAAACAGGTTTAACAACAACAGCGCAATAATCCTGGTCATCGGAAATGTGTGTCTTGATGAATATATCCTAAGGTGCTGTGGGTTCCGGTCCATATACCAGGACACTGTTCAGGTCAAACATATAGCCCTCTTCCGGATTGGTCCATATAATCTTCACATCGTGGGGACCGTTGGTCAGGTTGTATTTCCATGCAATCTCCAGTCGCCTGGTTTCGTACCGCGTTGGGAACAGGGCATGTTCAACCATCTCGCCGTCGATATAAATATCCATTTCCAGGGTTTTATCTTTCTCAACACCCGGAAGTTTCCCTGCTTCACCTGTGATCACAAATCCTTTTCCTTCAAAATGAACGCTGTATTCTGAGGGCCCGTCACTGAGGAGCCTGTTTTCCCCCCACGGTACAGAAAAAGTGGCAACCGGATAATGACCCTCAAAACCTTTCTCAAAGGCAACTGCTTTGGGTTCCTGAAGCGGAATGGTTACTTTATCTCCCTCCGTAGCGCCACCATGGGCAGTGACCATCCCCAAGGCCTGCCTGAAACTCATGTCATAGGTGTCGTTCAGTGAAATGGTGGTGTATTTGAAATCCATCCCCTCGACCCTGTCCAGCCCCTGTTTCCACACAGCCGGTATGGCTTTATAACCCAGGATGGTACCCAGGATGCCTCCTGCGCTGGCCGGGTTGCAGTCCGAGTCCTGTCCGCACCGCGTACTGATATCCACGCTTCGGCCAAAGTCCCCCTCACCATAAAGCAATCCGATCACGATATAGGCTGCATTGATCTTTGCATCAATGTTAAATGGCTTGAAAACTCCATCCGGACATCCAATGTCCGAAGACCATTTCTTCTCCACCTCAAACCAGGTGCGCTTCCAGTCATCCGGGAACTGGCTGTGCCAGACGATCACATCATGGATACACTGGAAGAACTGGCTTTCTGTGGGAATGGTTCGAAGGGCTTCTGAGACGATAAATTTTACATCGTCGGTATAGAAAGAGAGGGAATACATGGCAGCTACATAAACCCCGCCATACCATCCGTCCCCGTAGTTCATGATGTGTCCCACCCGGTCGCAAACCTCCGATGCAGCATTCACCATGCCCGGATTCATCAATCCGGCAAAATCGGCCTCAATCTGGAAGTCGATGTCATCGGCATGGATGTTATTTTCCCAGTAGCCTGTGGCCGGAGGCTCGAGTCCTTGCAGGATGTTGTACCGGGCAGCCTGGTTGGCATGCCACAGCATGTATTCTGCATTGGCAAATGCTTTGGCATGCGACAACGCCGGGGCATCCAGCCCCTCTTTTTCAAACACATCCACAAAGGTCAGATCCATATAGATGTCATCATACAATCCCGGAGCATTGTTATAGTACCACTCCATCCTGGTTTCATCCCAATGGATAGGGGTGTAGTCCTGGATCATGGTCCCATTGAATTTAAATTCAGTGGGGCCGCCATAGGTACAACCAATCACCTGGCCGGCCCATCCCCCCTTGATCTTGTCCATCAGGGTTTCCTTGGAGATGGTAAAGGAATCAGGATACACAACCTCTTTATGGGGATTGTTCCCGGTATTGGTGCAGGTAAATGCCGCCAGGGCCAGGATCAGGATGGCTGCAGAACCAATAATCGAATGGAGAGAACTTGCTCGTTTCATGGATAATGGTTTTTAATTATTGTTGATTTTCCTTAAGAAAATAGTCTGTTTCCTCCCTTCGGGGGATAGAGCTCTGGGCCCCCAGTTTCTGAACGGAGAGTGCAGCAGCTGCGTGAGCCAGGCGAACGGCATTTTCCAATGAAGCCCCTTCGGCCAGCGCCACCGCAAGATATCCATTAAATACATCACCTGCAGCTGTTGTGTCCACCGCCGGAACACTGAAACCCGGAACAAGCCTGGCCACTCCGGAAGGGATGTCCGAGAGGAAAGCCCCTTTGGGCCCCATGGTAATGATCACCGTTTTCACGCCCCGTTCATGCAGTACTTTTGCTGCATTCATGGCGCCCTGTTCATCATTGACCTCTAAACCGGTAAGCCTTTTGGCCTCGGTCTCATTGGGCGTGATCACATGGATCCGAGAAATAATCGCGTCTGGCAGATATGCTGCCGGGGCTGGATTCAGGATCACCCTGGTACCAAACTCCCTGCATATTTCCACTGCTTTTTGGACAGTTTCCAGGGGAGTTTCCAGTTGTATCAGCATATAATCAGCCTCATCAAACGCCTCTTCAGCCTCGTCCAGGTCTTCCGGAAGAAGCGCAGCATTGGCCCCGGAGGCCACCACAATCGCATTTTCACCACTTTCAGAGATGGTGATCATGGCAATCCCCGAGGGCATGCCCTTGCAAACCTTGATATTTTCCGTATTGATGTTATCCAGTTTATAGCCCTTTACAGACTCCATCCCATAGGCATCATCACCAATGGAAGCGATAAAGACCACCTCTCCTCCGGCACGGGCCGCTGCAACTGCCTGGTTGGCTCCTTTGCCCCCGGGAAAAGTCTGGAATTGTCCACCCAACAAGGTTTCGCCCGGTCTGGGGATCTCCGGAACTTTGATTATCAGATCGGTGTTGGAACTTCCAACAACCACTATTTTCTTCATATTCAATGTGTTTTACAGGTGCAACTGCTTATATCAAACGTGACGCGATAATCATGCCCAATCCTGTAAGAAAAAAGAGGAACATGGCCACCAGCAATCCTTTGAGCCCTTCAGCCTTCCCAAATTCCCTCCAGATAAAGACACCCCAGAGTGCGGCTATGAGTGTGGCACCCTGTCCCAGCCCATAGGAAATGGCATAGCCTGCCTGCTCAGAGGCAATGATGCTGAAGGTCATCCCCAGGCTCCAGATCATACCTCCCAGGATCCCGATCATGTGCAATCTGGCATCCCCTTTGCGAAAGTAATCCCTGTAGGTGGCCCTCTCGCCGGAGACGGGTTTATACATGAAGAAGGTGTTCCAGACGAAATTGGAGATCAGCAATCCAAGTGCGAATACAACAGAAGCCGTATAGGGTGTCATCTTACCAGCCTCCGGTGCAGCAAAATCAGTTGCCATGGAGGCTGCTACAAACCTGTAGAAAAAGCCCATGAGTATGCCGCCCAGGATGGAGATCACGATCCCCTTGGTGGTGGTGGACATTTTACCACCGCTGTGCTTCCTGTATGCCAGGGCATCCAGGATGATGGCCAGAACCACCAGAAGCACACCAATAAAAAGGATGACCGGATTACCCAGGGGAGTGGCTACATAATTCACCACAACGCCAATCACCAGGGCAAGACCGATACCGATGGGAAAGGCTACTGCCATACCGGCAATGTTGATGGCCACGACGATGAGCAGGTTGGCGATGTTGAATATAACTCCGCCCAGTAGTGCGGAACCGATGGCTTTGCTGTCCGCCTGGCCCAGGTCAGCCAGAAAGCCTCTTCCCTCCGCCCCCGAGCTGCCCATGGTAAAGGCCAGGACAAGGGAAAGGAGTAATACGCCCAGGGAGTAATCCCAGTAAAAGAGTTGGAATGCCCATTTCCTGGAAGCCAGTTTCTGGGTATTGGCCCATGAACCCCAGCAAAGCATGGTGATCACACACATGAGCACTGCTATGAAGTAGGATTGGATAATAACCATGTGGATTGTTTTGGGTTTTGGTTGCTTAGTTGGTATTAAAGGTAGAAATATTTACGCTGCCTGAAAGTCCTCCCTCGATAAGGTCGTACTGATCATTGGGTATCGTTTCAAAAGGATAGGCCCATGCATTGGGCAAGCGGGTCACATTGGTACTGGTCCGGCGCTGATCTTCCGGAAGTCTCGCATCACCGGCCAGGCCATTGGCCCATGTATTGGCCACCATCACCCTGAGCCGGTTGTCTCCCTGCTTCAACGCTTCAGTAATTTCCACCCTGAAAGGTCTCTTCCAGAGTATTCCCAGATCAGAACCGTTCAGATAAAGTTGTGCGGTTTCCACAATGTTGTCAAACTCAATAAATACCCTTTGATCGCCCGCGTTGATACCCGGATCCCATTCAAACTCCTTCTCATACCCGGCAATTCCTGAAAAGAAACGGATCCCGTCCTCCGGGCGCCTGTTCCAGAAAATCAGTGAATCGAATACGACCCTTCCCTCCCCGGCAGATTCTTCCGGGAAATTTACGTTCCAGGGCCCGTCCAGAGATTTTACAGTCTGCAAACGATCCTCTAAGAAAGCCCCGAACCAGGGATCATCCGAAACCTGTTCTTCCTCTCCGTCCATCCCCGGAGAAAACACCACAAACAGGGATCCATGCACATCGATAGAGACCTGAACAGTGGTCCCGCCATGTTCATTCTCAGTGCCGCCGGCACGGTACATTTTTCCCGTGGAAGGATCCCAGTATTCCACCTCTTTGCCTTTCTGTCGGAAGTTAGCCAGGCCTCTGACCGGAACTCCACCTCCATTTCGCAGGAAATAGATATCCGTCTGTCCCCATTTCCGGTGAATAAAATCAAGGGCATTGTTTCCATGGGCCTCCGCTATGTCAAAATCCGGTATCACTCCACGGCCCAGCAATACCGACCTGAGCGATTCGCCCCAGATGATCTTTCCCTTACCGTAGTCATTGGAGGTATGTTGAACGCCGTCGCACTGGCCCCAGATCTGATCTGCCAGGCCCCGAACCTCCCGGTCACGCTCCTCCCTGTTAAACAGTCCATGGCTCCGGCAGGGTTTTGGGCCCACCACTGTGGCTCCCTCCCTGACCAGTTTTTCAATTTTCTGAAGGACTTCGGGTTGCATAGTTGCTTCATCGGGAAGTGCCAGCAATTCATAGTGTTGTCCATGTGGCAGTACGAGCTGCCCATCCACGACTTCCAGTTTGCTGAGAAGAATATCCGAATTGGTCACGTCGTAATCATACCCGAACCCCAGGTCCGGGATCACATGTCTGGCCGGAACGAAATTGGGAACCGAATCCCCGTAATAAAAGAGTACATCTCCCACAAAATTCCCCTGTTGCAACATGTAGCTGCACCTGCCCAGGTAATCCATCCAGGGTTTGGCCATGGGCCACCAGATCCGGTGTTCGTTCACCAGGGTACCGAATGCATACACCCATCCGGGTGTCCCCGCTTCCTCGGGGGTATGTGGCCAGGTATGGAAATTGATGCGGTTCAGCCCCTCGCAAAAGGCCTTGTCAGCCGTGGGTTTCAGGTCACCCGGACCCTCATTCCAGAGGTGGGTACCGGTAAAAGCCTCCGCCTCCACAACCTTCTGGTTGTAAATATGCGATGCGCTGGCCACCCCCTTAACCACATCCAGATCCACCAGGTAGTGCTGTTCTCTTTCCGTTCCACGGAAACTTCTCCAGAAATCGGTATTATCGGGAATATGCCAGAATTCACCCCTGGGAAAGGTGAGTGATCCGGATGATTTAAGTGATTCAAACGGACAGTTGTGAATGGGCCACCCGGGTCCGGCCGCTTCAGCCACAAATCCCACCCCATGCTCCTCGCAAATCTCACGGGTCCGGTCGTAGTGGTTTTCGATGATCAGGTCTGACAGTACCCTACGGTAGTCATAAAGGAACCGTGAAGTGGTCTCCGGGTCAGAAACCATACTCCCCCCCAGTGCCGGGAGGTAAGGTACCATACTGTATCCCATCCGCCTCTCGAATTCGGAGGTCATGGCCGGGGTCCACAGCTGTCCCTGTACTTCGTAACTGTCTGTATAGAAATAGGTAAGTCCCGATTCTCCGAGGGATTTCCCCAGCGCTGCTTCCAGCTTGTCAATGAAATAGCGGATATGCCGTTCACTGGCCTCTGCATTGAAATGATCGATCATGGGTCCCTTTGAGTTGGGTGTGCTGGAGATCATGGGTTGGCCCGTGTTGGTGCAAACATACCGGGTAATGGTCCAGTTCCCCCGGGGTACATCCCAGGTAAGGATCCCCGATTCATCCATCATCCCGGTCAGATCCACCACCTTTTCTTTTACCGCTCCCTCCTCATCCTGCTCGAATGCGATAACCGCCACATCCTTGAAGAAAACCGGCAATCCTGAATCGTCCCTGGGTATAAAGGCTTTCATCTCTCTGCCCTTCTTCCCGGCTCTATCCGGTAGTTCGGGAAACGCAAGAGGAAGTTCTATCTTTACGGGCCCCGTTACTTCGGCCACAGAACTGTACAGACCCATGGTCTGATGTTCGGGCAGGGTCCATGCTCCCCCCGCATTCCAGCCGCTGGCGATGATCAATCCCAGGTCAAGGCCCAGCCGGTCTGCCTCGTTGATCGCATGGCAAATGGCCTTCACCGACTCATCTCCCATGAAAGGGGGGCCGGCAGGCATGATGCTGTCCTCATCCACCACGCTTCGAACATCCCATATATCGAAACCACCCATCCCCATGCGGGCCGCCTCTTCCATTTCGCGGGTGATCTCCTCCATCTGGAAATTCCCATCCACCCAGTCCCACAGCGCCCTGGGCCTGGCCTCCACAGGGGGTGTGGTAAATCCTTCTCGAAGCTGATTGATCCTTTTTTCTTCTTCTCCCGTGCATCCGGAAAATACCATCCATGC
>CAYVRK010000063.1:0-16854 GCA_964453785.1 uncultured Bacteroides sp. | reverse complement strand
TCAGCGCTCAGCCTGCTTTTCCATATGTCCACAAACATCACCAGCAGAAGCTTATATCTTTAGGATAGTTATGGATTATAAGTAAATTGGCATATCTATTAATTTTAAATATGCTGCGATGAAGAACGCTTATTATTTTTTAGCAATGGTATTATTGTCAACAGCAATTTGGGCCCAGGACTATCAGATTGATTTTGCTGTTTCAGGTGACAGCGAAGCTGTTGCAGACAGCGTGGTGGTTCACAATATTGAACAGGGCAGCAGCATCACCATACAGGGCAATGATATTCTTCATCTGGTGGCTTCAGCAACCGGGATAGCCGATTTGAATACAACAAATAATAAGGTTGAAGTGTACCCGAATCCTTTCTCTAACAGTACAACCATTGTGTTTCAAAATGACAAGCAGGGACCGGTACGCCTTTCTCTGTTCGATATGACAGGCTGCATAGTTTCACAAAATGGTATATTTCAACCTGCGGGCAAAACCTTTGCTGAAGTCAGAGGGCTGCCGGCGGGAGCATATCTGATTCAAATAGAAACGGAAACCTCCCTTTGCTGTGAAGTAATCCTTTCAAACAGTGCATCCGGCAATACACCGGAAATCGTTTTTACAGGTTCTGGAGCAGATAAAGCTTCACCCATTACAGCCCTGAAATCATCAGACAGGACCAGTGAATTGGTGGATATGCAATACAATGAAGGAGACACACTGTTCCTGACCGGCTTCCTGGGTAATCTGAAATCGAAAATTAAGATCGTCCCCGTTGAGAGCACCACCATCAGTTTTGATTTTCGTGAGAAGTTAGAGGATATCAGCGCAACGGATACCATCACAATCAATGGAGGAGTCTTGCAGGTCGCCGATGAATCAGGGAATATGATTATACTGACCATTCCCCCGGGAGCAGTCATGGATTCGAGCGTTGTTTCATTGACACTTTCGGGTGAGCAGGATGATTTGCCCTTGGATGAGCGGCAACTGAGGACTTTTAAAATAAGGCCTCTTGATATATACCTCTATGAGCCCGCGATGATTACAATTGAATACAATTCCCCTGTAAGCGAAATTGAAAAATCAGCACTCTTCCAGGTACAATCAGAAAACTGGCTGATCCCCCTTAGTGATCATACCTACGCTGATGATCATATGTCCATCACAGCTTCAACGCTTCATTTCGGTGATTTCACAGAAGGCAAAATGACACTTGAACAGGTCAATACACAATTCGACCTGTTGGTCTCTTCCCTGGGAATCACCTGGACCGCCACTGCCAAATCTGCTGTACAGGAAAACCGGGCTTCTGCCGATGGAAGCAGCCATAAGGAAACCTGGGATGGATGGAAGACAATGGCCGGTGGTTTTGTAACATTTTTTAATCTGAAATATGAAAATGGGTTTTATGACAACGGGGAAAACAATTTACAGGAAGACCAGGAAAAGTTATGTGAAAAAGTAATGGACATAGCGGTAAAAGAAGTACTGGATAAACCCCTGCCCGATGATCTTTGCGACCGTGATTATACCCATACCCTTGCATCCATGGTCCATGATATGAATCTTCTTGGATGTGAAGGATCATCGGAGTATGCCCGTCTTAAGGATAGGTTTGATCAGACCCTCATTAACTGTGCTTCGTATCTGGATATAGATTTGGATGTGAATGTTGAATCGGGGGGATATCATATGCTAACTTCCGGGGTTGTGTATGTTAACACAACCACGCATATGAGCAACCATGCCACCGTTGAGGGCACCGGCAAGCTGTCTGTAAGCGGAAATGCGGATGCCGGGGGGGAATGCACCGGACTGCTCAGTGGAGAAACAGATGTTGATGTTGCCGGAAACAGGGATGCCGCCTATACTTTTACTCTGACATTAAACACCTATCAAAATGCTGTTCTGACCACAATCTGCCCTGATGGAAGTTCCCAAACACCATTGCTTGGTGATGATGTTTTAGAGATAAGCCTGGGCCCGGCAAATGACTTTTCCTATATCAAAGAGGAGGCGATAGAGGGAGGGGGTACCTATATGATCGATATCAGGCTGAAGAATCCCTATATAAGTTTACCACCTAAAGATTAGGACCAAGGTTTCATATGGTACATTAAAATTTCATTTCAATGAGAAAGATGATAGCATTTTGCGTTTGCATGGCAATGTTAATTCTTGCATGTTTCAATCTATATGCTCAGACCATCTCAGTACCATCGGACTACGCAACCATTCAGGAGGCAATCAATGCTTCCAGCAATGGGGATACTGTTTTGGTTTCGGATGGGACCTATGCAGGGTCGGGTAATGATAATATTACCTTGAACGGCAAAGAGATTGTTGTCAAAAGTTTAAACGGCCCGGATCAATGCATTATTGACGGATCTTCGGCAGGTGATTATGCAGCAGGGTTTGTTTCAGGATATGTGCCTGTTTCCAATGACGCCGTGATAGAAGGTTTTACGATTGAGAATTTCAATTTGATGGGCGTTTATATATTTGGATCTTCACCGGTTATCAAGAAGAACAGAATCAGGAACTGCAATATAGCCATCAGTTGTTCGGGCGGTTCGAGATCCATCATTCTTGATAATGAAATAGCCGGCGGGGGAAATCTTGACCTTGCAAGTTCACGGGTTCAATTGATCAATAACCTGATTACAGGGAACACGGTAACAGGAACCAAGGCCGGAATCATCCGCTGTTCTTCAAACGACACTTCCTATATTGCAAACAACGTGATCAGGGAAAACCTGGGCTGCGCCATATACCTGGACAATGCACATGATGTACAGATCATGGGGAACGAAATCAATGGAAATGTATTGGGAAATTTAACCACGTTTCAATTCAGGGAGTATGACGATTTTAATCGCCCTTTTCAATTATACACAAAGTTTGAACAAGTTGGAGGAGCCATCTATGTGAACGGAAAATCCTCAGCTGATATCCGGAATAATTTGATCATAAACAACCAAGCAGGGCATACTGCGGGTATCTTCTGTGAAGAAGGTAGTGAAGCAGCCATAGTAAACAATACCCTTTTGAACAATGCTTCCTTTACGGGAGGAAGCATCACAACACTAAACCCCTCTTCGGTAATCATGAACAATATTATAGCCAGTCCCGGTTCCATTGACCCGGGTCAAAGACTGGAGCGCTGGTTTTATAACAATCTGGTTTATCAAATCGAATATGAAGCAGCCAAGCGAAAAGCTGTTCACTATTATTATGGTTTCTGGAATAACGGAGAAGCTGGTGAATTAAGCATTACTGGCAATTGGGATACTACATTCACAATACTGGCTGGCGAACATATTTGGCTGGAAGCAACCTCAATTGTGGTAGCAAACGGGGATGGAGGTGGGATCGATCTGACCATTCGCCTGGGTGATGAATCAATCAAACTGGATATTACAATGGATGGAGTTTACAATGGTGGGTGTATTGGGCTGTACGATGAAAAGATACAATCATTTGGGGTACAAGACGGGGGTTTGGCAGGGGCAGGAATCGTTACTATCGGACCCGGCCCTTTCAATAAAATCGAATACAATAATTTTTATGCCAGCGGGGGGAATGGTCAGGTTTGGCAAAATTCAAACGATCTTTCAGAAATGAATATCATCAACCTGCCTGATGATCACAATAATATTTCCATTGATCCGCTGATTAGCAAAGCAGATTTTTCCCTGCTGGATGGTTCTCCATGCATCGATGCCGGTAATCCGGAGATTCAATATAATGATGGTGGCCTTCCTCCGGGATTAGGAACATCCAGAAATGATCTTGGCGTATACGGTGGACCCTTTAATACTGAAATAGATGGATTTGCATCTGCCGGCTGTACGGTTACGTATTCAACGATTAATGAGTCAGCATGTGGAAGTTATGATTTTAACGGGAAGATCCTTGATGCTTCCGGCACCTATTATGATACCCTGACCAATGATACCGGATGTGACAGCATTGTTGCACTGAATCTGACAGTTACGTTTGTGGATATTTCAGTAGCAAAGACAGGGTCTACCCTTGCCAGCAATGCAGGCAATGCCACATACCAGTGGCTTGATTGCAACAATGATATGGCTCCGATTCCAGGAGCCGAAAATCAAATGTATGCCCCTGATTTAAATGGAAGCTATGCTGTTGTTGTTACACAGGATGGATGTGTTGATACTTCACTATGCCATATTATCAATACAACAGATATAGAAAAAGGTCTCAACGAAGGGGCTGCTTTCATCTATCCAAATCCAACATCGGGTAACCTGGCAATCGATCTGGGGAAAAATCCGGGTATTGTTTCCGTTATATTTCTAAATGCACTGGGTGAGGAAATTAAATCGTTTACAATCACAGATCATCAATTGATCAATATGACCATTGAGGGTTCTCCAGGCCTGTATTTACTAAAATTTCATGATGCGGATGGCTATACAATTGTAAAAAAAGTGATTAAAAAGTAAGAAAACAGATTTTATTGAGATCGGAATGTTTGATTTTTCCCAAAGCTAATATTCCTTTGGATTCAAGGCTACTCCAATCGGGCAGTGGTCGGAACCCATGACCTGGTTTAATATAAATGCATCTTCTATGGAGGAAAGCAGTGAACGGCTTGCCAGGAAATAGTCGATCCGCCAGCCCACATTTTTTTCCCTGGCGCCGGCCCGGTAACTCCACCAGGAGTATACACCGGTGGTATCCGGATGAAGATGCCTGAAGGTATCCGTAAAACCATCTCCTGTATAGCGGTCCATTCCATCAATCTCTTCCTGCATGTATCCGGCCGATTTGTTGTAATTGGGTTTGGGACGCGCCAAATCGATGTCTTTGTGTGCAACATTGAAGTCGCCACATACCAGCACCGGTTTCTGTTCCTCCAGCTGTTTCAGAAAATTAAAAAAATCACAGTCCCATTTCTGCCGGTAGTCCAGCCGTTTCAAATCATTACCCGAATTGGGAACATATACATTGATTAGAAAAAAATCATCATATTCTAGTCCAAGTACCCTTCCTTCCCTGTCATGTTCCGGCATGCCGATGTCTTTAATGATATGCTGCGGCTCCAGTTTGCTGAGAATGGCTGTGCCGGAATAACCTTTTTTCTCTGCCGAGTTTGCAAATACATGATAGGTACCATCAGAGGCAAATACTTCTGCCACCTGATCGTCCTGTGCCTTTGTTTCCTGCAGGCACAACACATCGGGCGCCATTTGCCTTACATCTTTATAAAAATCCTTTTTGGCTATAGCGCGTATGCCATTCACATTCCATGATATGATTTTCATCTTGGGTTTTTCATAAGGTGATCTTGTTCGATCTGAGCGAAAGATAGTGTATTCTGCTATTTCCGGAAAGACAATGTGACATCACAAGGGCTGAATCCAATTGAGGGGTATCCCTCGCACTATTTGGAGGATTGTACTTCCTGTGTAGAGTGAAATGAATTTCAATTTGGTGAAGGCTTTGACGGATCTTTGGATTAGGTAATTCTGTGAAGTATTGCTAATTTTAATAACGAAACAAATATTTTACTTCTAAGATATAGTGTTAAGGTACGAGAATTATAAAAAAGGAGGGCTGTATGAAACATGTAATAAAAGGTTATTTTCTGACCATCGTTTTGCTGTTGTTGAATTTGTCTGTCACGGCGCAACCGGCAGGGGATCCACAAACATTTTGTAATCCGCTCAATTTAAATTACCGGTTTATGGTTGATGCCATTGATGCCCGTGAAGCCGCTGATGCAGTCATTGTGCTATACAAGGACGATTATTATCTGTTTGCTTCACGTTCAGGAGGTTACTGGACCTCACCGGATCTCCGCAACTGGACCCTTATTGTGCCGACAGGAATAGATGTGGAAACGTATGCTCCGGGAGTAATGGTCATGAGAGATACCTTATTCTACGTCCCATCTGCAAACTCCAAAACCTATAAAACTGCTGATCCTAAATCAGGTATCTGGCAGGGAGGTCCAATCATTAAATCTTATGGTGATCCGGCATTTTTTCTTGATGATGACCAACGGTTGTATATGTATTATGGCGTTTCGGATAATGCACCAATCAGAGGTGTTGAGTTGGATCCTTACACATTTAAGGAATTGAATACTCCGGTAGATTTCCTTTCTGCACAGGCATCCATCCATGGATGGGAAAGACGCGGCGATGATAATTTGCTGGATGAACAGCCATGGATTGAGGGTTCCTGGATGATCAAAGAAAATCATAAGTATTACCTGCATTATGCAGGTCCCGGTACTGAATTCAAAACTTACGCAGACGGCATCTATGTGGCTGATTCACCACTGGGGCCTTATGAATATGCAAGCTATAGCCCGTTTGCCTTTAAACCAACCGGATTCATCACAGGTGCCGGACATGGCAGTACTTTTAAAGATAAAAATGGACAGTATTGGCACATAGGTACCATGACGATCTCCGTGAAGCACATGTTTGAGCGACGTCTTGGTCTTTTTCCGGTAGGGTTTGATGAAGATGGTCAAATCAAATGCAACTCCTCCTGGGGAGATTATCCGCAGTATTTTCCGGGTGTGAAAGAAAATCCTGTGGATGATAATTTTGCCGGTATGCTGGTGTTGTCGTATAAAAAATATGCTCTGGCTTCTTCTTCGCTGGAGGATCATGGGGTTAACCTGTCGGTTGACGAAGATGCCCGCACTTATTGGAGCGCGCAGACCGGTGGCACAGACGAATGGATGATGATAGACCTTGGTAAAGAATGCAGTGTTGAGGCCATTCAGGTAAATTTTGCCGAACACGGTACCAATCCTGAACTGGTACGGGGTCGCGACAACCTGTTATTTGAGCAATACGTTATTGAAAACTCCATTGATGGAATGAACTGGGAAATCCTTGTAGATAAAAGTCAAAATATGCAGGATGTCCCTCACGATTATATCGAACTGGAACAACCCGTGGCAGCCCGTTATATAAGACTTAAAAATCTATTTACTCCCGGAGAAGGAAATTTTGCCGTTCGTGATTTAAGGGTATTCGGGAATACAGCACAGGCTGTTTTCACATCAATCAATGATTTTACTGTTCAGAGGGACCCTGCAGATGGTCGGGATGCCGTGATTCATTGGGAGCCTGTAGAAAATGCAGACGGAACTATTATTCACTATGGTATCGCACCGGATAAATTGTACAATAATTATATGGTCTACGATGTTGACAGTGTTGCAATTCATAGCTTAAACCATGGTGTTGAATATTTCTTTGATGTCAGGGCTTTTGACAGTGGGACAGATCCTTATAGCTCCGAAGGGGAATTTCGTTCTTTCCAATCAGGGAACTGGAACGATAACAATACCTGGGAAAGGCACAACGGTACAGCGTGGATACATCCTGCACCGGATGTGCCTGCTTTATCGGACGGGCCTGTCACAATTCTCGAAGGGCACACAGTCACAGTTACCATGAATGACTCTGCTGATCAGTTAACAATTGCCCCCGGTGGAACCCTTGTGATTGATCAGGGCGTTTTATTTCAGGTGAAAGATGGCATTGGAACAGATTTAATAGTCGAGGGGTTGATAAAGAATTACGGATCTTTAGTAACTGATTCTCTGGCAACTTTAAGTTTTGATAAGGATGGCGTATATGCACACGAACAGGATGGTGGAATTATTCCGACAGCAATATGGCGACCGAGTGCTACATGCCGGATTGATAGTGTAAAGGGAACTGCCCCCTCCAACGGGAATCAGGATTTTTACAATGTACTCTGGAATTGTCCTGATCAAACAGGCAACCTGGGTATGAAATGGAACGGAAACACCATCGGTGGGAATATTACGATTCAAAACACAGGCAGCGGTGGCTGGCAAATGTGTGAACCGGCAATTGGTACCGGGGCAAAGGTGACCATCAACGGAGATATTATTCAATCTGACGGCCAGTTTGCATCCAATGCGACAGAAAATGCCAACACAAGCATTGAGATCAGCCACTTTGGAAACATCGTAGTAAGCGGAGGTGATTTTTCAATCAGCCGGGGATCGCAGGGAGGCAGTGGAACTACTTCATGGAACCTTACCGGGAATGTTTCGCTGACAGATTGCTCCACGCAAAATTCGAACAGCACCGGTGCAAAGTTCATCTTCACAAAAGATGAAGATTTGCAGACACTCACATTTTCGAATGTGACTTACGGAAGTGGTGGATTTCCGGTTGAAGTAGACAGCAGCACTTTCCTGGATTTTGGTACGAATGCCTTAGAAGGCGATGGAATCTTTCACCTGAAATCAGGCTCCACTTTGCTGACTGCACATGTGAATGGCCTTGATGGGTCGGTTGCCACAACAGGAACGAAGAGCTTCGGCAAAGCTGCGAACTTTGGCTTCTATGGTTCTGAAGCACAAGTGACGGGAAGTCTCATGCCCGATACCGTCAATGATCTGAGAATCAACAACAACGCCGGCGTCACACTTTCAAACACCCTGCTTGTAAATGGGACACTGGATTTACAAAGCGGGTTGTTATCTTCTGGGAGCAATGAGCTTGTGTATGGTGCAAACGCCTCTCTTCAATATTCAGGTTCAACTGCTCAAACAACCACCAGTGCAGAATTCCCTTCATCTGGCGGGCCGAAAAATCTTATCACAGCAAATATTAGAGGAGTCACGCTCCATGCCTCACGAAAGGTAGGCAGACTAGATCTTCAAAGAAAACTGGATCTTGGAGCCAATACATTGACTGCTGATTCAACAGTTGTTATCAATAGCAATGCCTACGTTATAACCACGGGTGGTGGGGCGCTTGAGGTGACCTCTGTGGGGGCAACGGAGGTGCTTTTTCCAATCGGCACAACGGGTTATGCACCAGTTTGGATTAAGAATAGTGGCACTGTGAAAACAATTGGAGCAGGTGTTGTAATTGATGCCGATGATGATGCATTTGAAGGACGGGTAAAGGCCAAATGGAATCTGACGGATGATTCCCCCGGGAATGGGGAATACACGCTTCAGTTTGGTTGGATTACATCCATGGAAAATCCTGAATTTAAAGCTGACCGTGCAGGTAACGCAAAAATTTTCAATATGTCGGACTCAACAGAAGCCGGAACAGGTGATTACATGATGCAATTGGTAACATCACCCAGAACCCTGTCCAGGGGAGGCATAACAAAACTCGGGCAGTTTGTCGTTGGTAGTCTGAATGATATAACAGGCGAGGCTGAACCTATGGCAAGCATTCCCATGAATTTCATCCTGCATGATAATTATCCCAATCCGTTTCGTTTGATTACCACCATTGATGTAACGCTTCATGAAGCATCATACATCAAAATCGTAGTATGTGATTTGCTGGATAAGGAAATAGCCGTGCTTATGAACGACCGATTGGATCCGGGTGTTCACTCGGTACAATGGAACGCTGAGGATCATGCTTCAGGTTTTTATATCTATAAATTAATTACGGAAAACGGTATTCAGGCAAGGAAGATGATGCTGATCAAATAGACCGGGTTGCTGAATTGCTCCAGTACTTCCAGAGGCTTGATCCCTTTCAACAGCATGAGAAGCAAACCAAGAGAGACCAGTCTTCTTTCTGTCCTCATGGTTTCTTGTTTTATCCCGTACTCAAAATCAAGGACACATCCAGGATGCAATGGTTGCAGTTAATTCCCCCTGGCATGGTCTCCAGGGGTAATGCCAAGACCCTGCAAAGCAACCTCCTATCCCTGATTATCGCCAAATAAAAATCACATTGATTCCGTGCGGCGTGGGGCATTACACTTTTACTCTTTTACGGGAATAGCTATTGACCAGGAAAGTAGATAGGGCCAGGAAAACAGAGATGAACAGAAAAGAGACTCCGATCCCGGAATGGTCGGCAATAAGTCCAAAAACAAGGGCGAACAAGGCTGTAAGAATGGTTTTCAACAAAGACTGAGCAGAAATGACTGAGGTTAGAATTTCGTTGGGCACATGGTCGGCGATAAATCCGGTTAGTATGGGTTTCCTGAGATTTTCAACCATATAAATTCCAATAAAAGCGATCATTGAAATGATCCATAATTCATAGATAAATAAAACACCACAGAGTATTCCAAAAACAAATCCGGCAAGCAATGTGGTATTTGATATAGAGGCTTTATTATTAGCAGCAACCCTTGAAGAATACTTGGAGGCAAGGGATGTGATCAGGTAAATAAAGAAGTAGATCACTCCAATGACCACCCCGTTCTTCTTTTCTGCTTCAACGTTCAGCATGAGCGGAATGAGTAGTGAAACATGGACCATCAAAGGCTGGATGTAATCTTTCACTGCCTGCAGATAAGCTGTATGAAGGGCAGAGGCATGAATGATTTTTAAAACATTGGATTGCCTGATGGTTTTAAAAAAGGAGGCAAGGGTTGTACCCATTCCAAAGCGGTTTGCTGGATTGACCTGCTTTGAAGAACGGTTCAGCTCTTTTGGATAGGATAGAATTAAAAACAGGTTGATCAGGTATGGAATAATGGAATACAGAAAGATATTTTGATACGATCCATTTGAAAAAACAATAAGCCCGGCAATGAGAGCAGAGATGGCGGAACCAATTTGGGACCATGAACGGGTATGTCCGTAATAATTGATTTTTTGGTCACCCCACTGGTTCAGATTCAGATAATCCATGATCATTCCCTTGTGTGTCCCGGTCCGGAATGCATCTCCCATCCCATACAGAATAAAAGCAATCAGAAAAAGCCAGAATTCCACGGAGATGTAAAACACATAAAACGAGATGATGTACGCAACGAATGACCCTGCCAATGCGCTTTTTCTGCCGAAAGTATCGGCCACAATGCCTGACGGGATTTCAAATACATTGATACAGATCTCCCGGATAGCATACAGGATTCCAATTTGTGTAAATGGAAGTCCCTTTTCCATCAGGAACAGGATAAAGAATGCATCAAAGAATCGCAGATTCTTCAGGAATCCGTAAAAACAGAATTTGAAGTATTGTCTGTTCTTGACGATTGCCGGCATATGCTCTCAAGAAGGAAATTAATCAACTGCCCCAACGCCTGAGCGGGTGGGAACCACTTTTTGAATGGTTCCGTCTTCATTATAGAAGAGCCGGTCCACACAAATGGAACGCCGGTAAGGCTTGTATTTATACTCCGCTGAATTGGAATCCGTCCTTTCAGCAAATAGGTCAGAAGTATGATAAAACAGGTACCACTGATCCCTGAATTGCACAATTGAATGATGATTGGTACCACTGCTTACTTCATCCAGAATAACACCCTGGTATTCATAGGGCCCAAGAACATTCTCCGAAACAGCGTAGACTATCTGTGGCCCGGTCACTCCCTTTTCACCCCAGGTTGAATAGGAGAGGTAATACTTCCCCTTATACTTGTGCACCCAGACAGCCTCAAAAAAATCTTTTGCCCCCTCGATAATGTGGACAGGTCCATCATAAGAAATCATATCCGGGTTCAATTGTACAACATTTACATCCAGTTGTCCGAAAAACAGGTATGGCGTTCCATCATCATCAATAAAGACCGAGGGATCTATAAAGTCACGCTTGTTAACAACACCCGGACTGTTCTTGGTGACCAGCGGTTTACCCAGGGCATCCCTGAAGGGACCAGCAGGATTGTCGCTGACAGCCACGCCGATATAGGATTGGTCCGTTGGAAAATAGAAATAATACTTACCCTTGTAATACCCACAGTCGGGGGCCCAGGCATTCCTGCTTGCCCAGCTCACGTCTTCCAGTGACAGTACCATCCCGTGATCTGTCCAGTCAATCATGTTGGCTGAAGAGAATACATGGTAGTCCATCATATCAAAAGTTACACTGTTGTCCCTGTCGTGTGAAGGGTATACGTACACTCTTCCATTAAAAACATGTGCGGAGGGATCAGCAGTGTACATATGGGTTACAATCGGATTCTGGGAAGACAGATGGTTTGTCAGTATCAGGAGGAGAATGAGATTGGCAGGTTTTTTCATTCTTGTGAGTAATTTTTCATCCCAAGATAAATAATTTGATGCAATAAGAGGCACTGGCTGCTTATTTATAAAACGGTGTTTAAAGTCAATGACTGCACCATCATTGAAGTTTCTCATGAAGAATCCATCAAATGAAGTTCGATGATTAGATCCTCCCGGAAAAGTGCTGGTGAGATGTGATTCAAGAACCAGGATTCGCAATATCTTTCTTTTCAATTCTGCCCTAGAATATCTACTTTAGACAGAAAGTCCATGATATGAAGGTAAGCATATTTCTTCTTGTGCAATTTCTTTTTGTCTCATTAAGCGCTCAGGTTCACGACAATCCTTTTGCTGCAAACCCGGATCCTCATTCAGCAATTACATATCATAACCCGGTGATCCCTGGCTTTTATTCAGATCCAAGCGTCTGCAGGGTAGGAGATGATTATTACCTGGTAACCAGCACCTTTGAATATTTTCCGGGAATCCCGGTTTTTCATAGCAAGGACCTTGTGAATTGGGAGCAGATCGGCCATTGCATTGATCGTCGGGAACAATTGCCCTGGGGCATCAATATTTTTGCATCCACCATCAGGTACAACAGGGGCAAATTTTATATGATTACCACCAATACGGGCCGTGGCGGCAATTTTTATCTTACGGCCGACCAACCTTCAGGACCCTGGTCCGATCCTGTCTGGATAGATGTTCCGGGCATAGATCCCGATTTGTTTTTTGACGATGACGGGAAGACCTATGTGATTTCCTCCTCTTTTATTTTGTATGAAATCAATGTGGCGACTGGTGAAATACTGACAGAGGGACAAAAGATATGGTTCGGAACAGGTGGACGATATGCAGAAGGCCCGCATATCTATAAGAAGGATGGTTATTATTACCTCATGGCTGCTGAGGGCGGCACCGAGGAGGCACACTCGGAGACCATTGCCCGAAGCAATACCATCCGGGGGCCCTATACTGAAAATCCCGCAAACCCCATCTTATACCATGCAAATGCTGCCGGACAAAACCATCTTATCCAGGGTGTCGGACATGCCGATATGATTCAGGCACACGACGGTTCATGGTGGATGGTATTTCACGGATATCGAAAATCTGTGTCTTACCCGGTTCACCACATATTGGGACGTGAAACATGCCTGGCACCGGTTTGCTGGCCCAAAAACGGATGGCCGGTAGTAAACGGCAACGGAACAGCCACCGTTCAGATGAGATGTGAAACACTACCGTTAAAAGCGTTCCCCGAAAAGGCTGCGCGGGACGAATTTATTGATTCCAGCCTCGGATGGGAGTGGAATTTTATTCAGATTCCTGCAGACAAATCTTCTTTTCTTGAGCTTGGTGACGGTGTTTTGAAATTAACAGGATTGCCGCAGCGGATCGGTGAAACGGGAAGCCCTGCTTTTGTAGGCAGGAGGTTGCAGCATATGGATTTTGCTGCAACGACCAGCCTTGAATTCAATCCAAAAAATGCCAATGAAGAGGCGGGATTGATCCTGATCAACAATGGACAGCATTTTGATATACTCGTAAAACGTACCGGAAATAAAAGAATTCTGTATGTGAAGTTGCAATTTGGTTCCATTGTCTATTCGTCGAAAGAAACAGAACTCAAAGACGGGCCTGTGCAACTTCAGATAAAAGGAGATGGGGCCACCTTTACCTTCTCCTATTCCCAGGGCACAGAAACCATTGATATTGAAAAAGTTAACACGAGATATCTGAGCACGGAAACCGTTGGCTGGTTCACCGGAGTATATGTTGGCATCTATGCAACCGGCAACGGCAAAAAAAGCCAGGAGGAGGCTTCTTATGACTATTTTGAATATACGGGTAATTAAACCCAGACTATTGTAAAAAAACGGGATTCTTACCCAATTTCATTATATTTATCTGTCATTGAATCCTAATCTAAACTGCTTCCATGAAACGACCAGTCTTACTCGCCGTAATCACCGCACTTTTTGCATTGACCATCACCGGTTGCATCTCCGAAGAATACGAAAAGGTATCCATCGATGTGTCCGATACGGGTCAGCCTATTGAGAAATATATCTACGGGCAGTTCATCGAACACCTGGGGAAGTGCATTTACGGAGGGATCTGGGCTGAAATGGTGGAGGACCGCAAGTTTTATTACCCGGTCAAGGAGCATTTTGATCCCTTTGGCACTGCAACCGACCCATTCTGGGGTACCGGTCCTTACCAATTCCTGAAAGCTTCCCCCTGGGAGATCATTGGAAAGGCGGAATACGTGCAGATGGAAAAGGAGAATCCTTACACCGGCGAATTTGCAGTCAGAATACAAGTTCCCGGTGACGGCAACGCAGCAGGTATACGTCAATTCGGTCTGGGATTGATGAAGGGTAAAAAGTATAGCGGCCGTATCATCCTTTCCGGGGAAAATTCAACCCTGCCTGTGATCGTGCGACTTTCATCGGGAGACAATCACATCGAAGTACCGGTGGGGGAGATAAGTCCGGAATACCATGTTGCACCCTTTGAATTCGAATCTCCGTTTTCTTCCGACAGTGTGACACTTGAAATATTCAGCAAGGGATCGGGGCATTTTACCATCGGAACCCTGTCCATCATGCCGGCGGATCATATCAAGGGCTGGAGAAAGGATGTGGTTGCCCTGATGAAAGAGCTGGAAAGCCCTGTTTACCGGTGGCCCGGGGGAAATTTTGTGAGCGGGTACAACTGGCGCGATGGCATCGGGAACCGTGATAAAAGGCCCCCGAGGAAGAATCCGGCCTGGAAGGGCGTGGAACCCAATGATGTGGGCATCCATGAGTACATGGAGCTGATGGAAATCCTGGATGCCGAAGCTTTTATTGCAGTGAATACAGGCCTTGGCACCCTGGAGGAAGTTGCCCAGGAGGTCGAATACGTGAATGGACCTGCTGACTCGGAGTGGGGTCATATCCGGGCAGTTAACGGGCACCCGGAACCTTACGGTGTGCTTTGGTGGGCTGTGGGAAATGAGATGTTCGGTTCATGGCAACTGGGTCATATGCCGCTGAGCGAATACGTTAATAAACATAACAGTATAGCGGAGGCAATATGGAAGGTGGATCCTGAGGCCCAGTTAATTGGTGTCGGTGAGGTGGGCAAATGGAGCGAGACGATGCTATCTCAGGCAGCCGATAAAATGAACCTGATCAGTGAACATATCTATTGCCGTGAACTGGATTCGGTAGCTGCGCATATCGATCAGATCGCCAATTCCGTGAAAAGGGTGGCCGATGCTCACCGAAAGTACCGTTCCGAGATCGAAGGCCTTGCGGAAAAGAACATCAGGATCGCTATGGATGAATGGAATTACTGGTATGGTGATTACCTCTATGGTGAACTGGGAGTCCGGTACCATCATAAGGATGCTTTAGGCATCGCAAAGGGGTTACATGAGTATTTCAGGAATTCGGATCTCTTCTTTATGGCGAACTATGCCCAGACCGTGAACGTCATCGGCTGTATAAAAACCACCACCACCAGTGCAGGATTTGCCACCACTGCCTTGCCGCTGATCCTTTACCGCAAACACTTCGAATCGGTCCCTGTCCGGGTGGACAATTCCATTCCCGGGCTGGATATCGCTGCCGCCGTTTCCGTTGAAAGGGATGTACTTACCATATCCATGGTGAATTCCGGTGATCATCCGGCGGTCTTTGAGCTGGATGTCCCCGGGATCAGCCTTCCGAAAAAGGCCAGTGCCTGGACCATACACCATGAGGACCCGGAAGCGTACAATGTGCCCGGACAAGATCCGGAAGTCACCATCGTTGAATCGATGTACAAGGTGAAAAAGCACAGGATCGGGATTCCCGCCTACTCCGTTATGTTGTTGAAATTTGAAATTTAATCCTGTGGGAAATCCGGTAGCATCTCATTTATACCGATCACTGTGATCCGATAATTGGAGAAATATGAAATATCATTTACCCGGATTGATCCTGATCATTTGTGCCATCTGTCTGAGCTGCAACAAGGCTGAGCCTCCCGAGCCTTTCGGGCCGGTACCTTCGGAAAATCAGATGAGGTGGCAGGAAATGGAATATTATGCTTTCGTTCATTTCTCACTGAATACTTATACGGACCAGGCATGGGGCTATGGAAACGAAGATGTGAACTTGTTTAATCCTACGGAACTGGATTGCAGACAATGGGCCCGGATCTGCAAGGAGGCCGGAATGAAGGGGATCATCATTACGGCCAAGCACCACTGCGGATTCTGCCTCTGGCCTTCCGAATACACAGCTTATTCTGTAAAAAATGCGCCCTGGCGTGATGGCAAAGGGGACGTGGTGCGTGAACTGGCTGATGCCTGCAACGAATACGGCCTGCAAATGGGCATCTATTTGTCGCCATGGGACAGGAACCATCCTGATTACGGGAATCCGGAATACATCACCTATTTCAGGAACCAGCTCTCCGAGCTCCTCACCCAATACGGACCCATTTTCGAGGTGTGGTTCGACGGAGCCAATGGAGGATCGGGCTGGTACGGTGGAGCTGACGAGACCCGGATCATCGACCGGACCACTTATTACGATTGGAGCAATACATACAGGCTGATCCGTCAATTGCAACCCGATATCGTCATCTGGAATGATGGGGGTGACCGGGGCGATCTTCGCTGGGTAGGAACCGAAGCCGGTCTGGTAGGTGAAACGAACTGGAGCCTGCTGAATGCCAAAGGCCAGGTTGATTGGGCGATGCTGCATTACGGACTGGAATCGGGGGATTCCTGGGTGCCGGCTGAAGTCAACACTTCCATCCGGCCGGAATGGTTTTACCACCCGGGGGAAGATGCCATGGTGAAGTCAGTGCCTCAGCTCATGGAAACATATTACCACTCCATTGG
>CAYVRK010000062.1:9812-19204 GCA_964453785.1 uncultured Bacteroides sp. | reverse complement strand
CAAATGGATGCCCGGAAGATGGGATTATCCGTAGCACTGTCGGCTCCATCGTTTCAGTAAAGCAGGAATCTCCCGAACCTTTTTATTTATTTTATCACGAGCTGCTATTTCTCCAGCAGGCTGATTTCACAGCCGGCGGTGATCATGGCGCCCAGTCCGCGCGGGTCGTGGTCGAACCGTTTTCTGCCGGCATAGAACGCCACATCATCGCCAATGCCGGTGCCTTGGCAGATGTCGACCACCGTGCCGTCCTCCCTGATTTTGTCCTGAAGGGCGTTCCAGCCTTTGAGGGCTTTTTCCCGATAGCTTTTATCCAGCCATCCCATTCTCACACCGCGGGCCATGGCAAGGGTGAACATGGCTGTACAGGAGCTCTCCTCCCAGGTTTCAGGATGGTCGGCCACCTGGTGCCACATGCCCGAGGGGTCCTGCACCGAGGCAATGGCTTTCATGTGGTTCCGGAAAATCTTCAGGATCGTTTGATAATCAGGATGCTTTTTGGGCATGTAAAGCAAGGCCTCACTTTCTGCCCATACGATCCATCCGTTGGCACGGCTCCACCGGACCGGCGTATGCTCCTGCCGCTGGTCATACCAGCCGTGGAAGTAGAGTCCGGTTTCGGAATCACAGAGGTACTTGTTGAATTGGATCACCTGGCGGGCCACTTCGTCATAGAGCGTTTCATCCCCCCTGATCTCCGCCATGCGAAGCAGGAAGGGAACCGACATGAACAGGTCATCGGCCCAGACGGTGGCAGGCTCCGGCTCGGGCCTGCAGAAGGTCCCGTCGGCAAGCCGCTCCTGTCCATCCATCACATAGCGGTACACAGGGTCGATGAGCTCCCGGTACAGTGTTCCATCCCCCTGTGTGGAAGCCATCTCCACCAGCGGCAGTGCAGGTCCGCCCGAATCATCCAGCATGGTCATCCGGTAGAACCGGTGAAAATTTCCACGCATGGCATGGAGATTGAAATACTGCCAGCGGAAATAGTTGTTGTTCTCCACCAGGTTGTCAGCAAACTGTCTGACAAATTGCAGGTATTTCCCGTCGCCGGTGGCCTCGAAAAGTGAAAGGATCCCAAGCATGGTTCCCCCGTTTGCATAGTGCCAGTCGGCATAGGAGTCCCTCACATAGGAGTTGGATTTGGAAATGGACAGTTCGCGCACCAGGGGTGTTTCCTCCACCTTCCAGGCCATAATATTCCCTTCCTGTTTGTAGTATGTTTTAAACCCGTGATCCGGGGGGAAGCCTTGATCGATCCCCTGTTCAGGAGTTGCCTGCCAGGGACCGCAGGTGAGCCAGAGGGCGTATGGCATATCCTCCGAAACAGCGACGGGGTCCACGTAGGGAAGCTTTTCATCGATCTCGTTCACGGGAAGCAAAAGCACCTTCACAGGCCCGGACCGGAGATCACACTTCACCATCAGCAGGTTCTCACCCTTCAGCCACCGGACCGGGATGCTGTTCTGGAAATGGTACCTGTCGTAGGTGTACTCCTGTACAAGCGCTTCCCCGGAAGTCCCCCGGAATACCTCCTCTCCGTTCAGAGATATCCTGATGGTTCCGGAAAAAGAGAGGGCCAGCAGACCGGTGGTATCCAGACCGGAATTCATCCTGCCAAAGGCATAGCAGATGGGACTTTCCCCGGCCCCTGACTGCTCTTTCAATTGAAAGCTGCTGATGCCCCCGTTGAAGGAGAGGGGGAGCAGTGTATAGTCAAAGCTGGTTTCCCGGATGATTTTGTCCGCGATTTTCCTTGTGGTCTCAAGGGCCGAAAGGGGATCCTGTCCAAACCCTGCAGCTGAGAGGCTAATGGTGATGAACAGGCAAACAGTCCTGGTTGACAGATAAAGATATTTCATGGTCTGTGCATTTGATTAATGGATTGTCACGGGGATGGTCCCGGCCCAGGAGGTCATATTCATCCCGTTGGTCCCCCGCGGCCACCGGGAACAATGGAGAACCAGGCTGCTGTTTTCCGTCAGGCGATCGGGCACGTTCAGATCCTCCGCCGAAAGCATCAGGCAATAGCCGTCTTCCGAGAGGGTGGTCACCCCGAGTGGAAAGGATTCCTTACCCGTTGAAGCCGTCCATGCAGTGGCCAGCACCGATTCTTCAGAAAGGGGCACAGAAAACCAGAGGCTAAGGGTGCCGCCCCCTTCCACCCGGTGGCGGGTGATCCTGGGCATCTCCCTGTAAGGCAGCGCTGTGTCGGGCTGGATAAAACGAAAGGCTTGCCCCTGGATCAGGCTTTCCCCCTCATAAGCCCCTATGTCGGGATTGCTGCCGTCAAAGGAGAGGATCACGGGATCCATCCTGCCCCTGTCGATGCAGGGAGATTGCCTGTTCAGGCGGAAATCATCCCGGTAAGGATCTCTGAACAGCGGATCGGCCACCACGCCATGGGCTTCGAATCCATTTCCGGTGAGCAGGTCCGGAAAGGGCACATTGGAACAGTCATAATCAAAACTGTTGTCAAGTCCCAGCATGTAGATGCCAAAGGAGTCCGAAGCCTCGGAAACCACAGCGTTGTTAAAGTGCCTGATATGCTTGTTCCGCCAGTCATCGCGCGGACTGCCGATGATGTCAAAATCCACCTGCCAGCTGTTGTTGAAAATATAGAGCGGATGAGACAGGGCGGTCGCTCCGCTGGAGATCTTGAAGACGGTCCACCCGTCAGCCGATTCCGGCATGCTCACCGCCGTGTTTCCGTAGATGTATATGTCACCTCCTGCCACCTCGGTGATGGATATGAATGCATGCCCGTTGATCATCCTGTTGTGGTAGAAATGAAGGTTTCTGGCGTGGACTTCGGGCTCCAGCACATTGTCGCTGGTGTTGGTGATGGTGTTCCTGTATATTTCCCCGTTGGTGCAGGCCAGGAGGTCGGTGGCGCCATCATTGATCAGTGAAAGCCTGAAGGCATTGAAGGTGTTGCGGATCTGGTTGTCGCGAAGTACAAACACACCACTGATTTCACTTCCCTGGAACAGGCTGCCGTTGTAGTGGCTGTAGATACCATGGTGTATCTCCTCCCAGGAGTAACCGTCCTCATGGGTCCATACGCGCTCATCCTGTTCCCAGGTGCAATGCTCTACCAGGAAGTGGTGACTTCCCCTGCCGGTGGCGAAGAGCGCCCGTTTGCCCCCTTCCATCAGGCAATAGCGCAGGGAAAGGTGGTGGGTGTCCTCTGCCCTGACCAGGTCGGTCCAGCAGTTCCGGATGCTCAATTGCTCGATGTTGATCCATGAACATTCCCTCAGAACGAAAGCCTGGTGGTTGAGGGACATGCCCGGATCGCTCTTCCCGTCAATCACCACCCGATCCCGGTCTTTTCCCATGATGACCACCGGGCGGTTTTCGGTCCCGTAGAGATGCTCCAGGACAAAGGGGCCCGTATAGGTTCCCGGACCAAAGAGCAGGGTATCGCCCCCTGCTGCCTGCTGGATCAGCCGGATAATTTTCTCCGTCCCCAGCTCAGGAGAAACCTCAGTACTTGCTGCTGTCACATTTCCTGCCGGCCAGACCAGCAGAAGGGCCAAACCCGCCAGGCCCGGTGTATGATTCAATCCCATGCCTAAAACTACCAAACTCAGGAAGAAATACGAAGAAGTAAAAGAACAATTGCTTAAATTGGATTGCTTTTAATTAAAAATGAAAACCATGAGACGCATCTCCAATAGCTTTGTCATTTGTTTAGTGTTGCTGACCACCGCCGCCGGACTCAGGGGGATTGACCCCACCGACACCCGGTTGCTGGCCCAGCCTGCCATCAGTCACAGCCACATTGCATTTATCTACGCCAACGATCTGTGGGTGGCCAACCGCGATGGCAGCTATCCCCGCAGGCTCACCGTGGATGAAGGGGTGGAATCCAGGCCCTACTTCTCGCCCGACGGGAAGCTCATTGCCTTCAGTGCCGAATATGACGGCAACAATGATGTCTATGTGGTTCCGGTGGAAGGCGGAACGCCCACCAGGCTTACCTGGCATCCGGGCCGCGACCTCTGCAATGGTTTCACCGTGGATGGAAAAAAGGTATTGTTCCTCTCCCAGCGATCGGTGCACACCAACCGGTACCTGCAGCTGTTTACCATTCCCGTGGGAGGCGGATTTCCCAGCCGGCTGGAGATCCCGAATGCGTATCATGCCTGTTATTCACCAGACGGGAAACGCATGGCCTATACACCGCTCAGCGATGCTTTTACCCAGTGGAAGAACTACCGGGGCGGAAGAATCTCCACACTGTGGCTCTTCTCTTTTGAAGATCATTCGGTGGAGGTGATCCCCAAGCCGGCAGGCGGGTGCAACGATGTGCATCCCATGTGGATCGGGGAGAAGGTCTATTTTCTGAGCGACCGGAACGGAGAATTCAATCTGTTCTCCTACGACACGTCGTCCAAACAGGTTGAACAGCTCACCCAGCACAGGAATTTCCCCATCCTCTCGGCCAGCAGCCACGGACCGGCCATTATCTATGAGCAGGCCGGAACCTTGCATACCTATGATACGGGAAGCAGGGAAAGCGCGAAGCTGACCGTGGGGATCGCGGCCGATCTGCTGGAGCTGAGGCCCAGGTTTGTGAAAGGGGGGAAGTATATCCGGAGTGCGCACATATCCCCTTCGGGGGCCCGGGCGGTTTTTGATTACCGGGGCGATATCATGACTGTACCGGCGGACAAAGGCGATCCGCGGAACCTGACACAAACACCCGGGGCACACGAGAAATTTCCTGCCTGGTCGCCCGACGGGAAAAGCATCGCCTGTTTCTCGGATGCATCAGGGGAGTATGAACTGCACATCCTGCCCCAGGATGGAAAAGGGGCGGCAAGGGTCATTCACATCAAGGGAACCGGTTTTTATGGCTTCCCGCGGTGGTCGCCCGACAGCAAGTTGATTTGCTATGTGGACAACGGAAGGAATCTCTATCTCCTGGATGTGGCCTCGGGGGTCAGCAGGAAAATTGACTCCGACGAGCTGTACGGACCGGGCGATCTCCGCAATATCTTCGGCGACTGGTCGTCCGATTCAAAATGGGTTGCCTATACACGGGTGACCGGAACTTATTTCCAGCAGGTCTTTCTCTATTCGGTGGAGCAGCAAAAATCCTTTGCGGTGACCGACGGCCTCAGTGACGCCGGTGAACCCGTTTTCGACAGGGGAGGAAAATACCTCTACTTCTTCGCCTCCACCGACGCCGGTCCGGTCATCAACTGGTTCGACCAGAGCAGTGCCGACATGGAGATGACCCGGAACATCTATCTGGCTACCCTGCAAAAGGATACCCTTTCTCCCTTTGCCAGGCAGAGTGATGAGGAGAAGGGAAAGTCCGGTGAAAGCGAAACGGATGGTGCGGGACAGGATGATCAGAGATCCGTAAAGAGCAAGAAAGAGAAGGCAGGGAAGAAAGAGGGGGGTACAGAAGAGGTGAAAACCCTGACCATCGACCTGGACGGGATCCTGAACAGGATCATTGATATCCCGGTGGATGCTGCCAGCCTGAGCGGGCTGGGGTGCGCCAAAGAGAATGAAATCCTTTATATCAGGGACGACAACGGGAAACGGACCATGCGGAAATATGACCTGACGGAGCGAAAGGACGAAGAGGTGGCCGAACTGGATGGCTATGTGCTGTCGGCCGACGGCAAGAAAATGCTCTACCGTAAGGGAGACCAGTTCGGAATTTCCGATGCAGGGGCCAAGCCCCCGGCAGACAAAGGAATCATCAAAGGGGAAAGTCTGGAAATAAAAATCGATCCGCTGGCCGAATGGCCCCAGATCTTCAATGAAGCCTGGCGGATCAACCGCGACTACTTCTACGATCCCGGAATGCACGGAGCCGACTGGCCTGCCATGAAAGAGAAATATGCGCAGTTCCTGCCCGATTTGGCCTGCCGGGCCGACCTGAACAGGGTGATCGGATGGATGTGCAGCGAGCTCTCCGTGGGTCACCACCGGGGCGGCGGCGGCGATGACCTTATCGACAGCGAGCATGTGGGGGGTGGCCTGCTGGGCGCCGATTTTTCGGTGGAAGCCAACCGCTACCGGATCGACAAGGTATATGAAGGACTGAACTGGAACCCAAAGCTTCGTTCGCCGCTCACCGAACCCGGGTTGAACGTCAAAGCGGGAGAATTCCTGCTTGCCGTGAACGGCGTTGATCTGAAAGCCACCAGGAACCTTTACAGGCCTTTTGAGAATACTGCCGGAAAGATTGTGGAACTGACCGTGGGGCCCAATGCAGACGGCACAGGGTCCAGGGTGATCCGGGTGGTGCCCGTCGACGACGAGGGAGCGCTCCGGAACCGCGACTGGGTGGAGGGCAACCTGAAGCGGGTGCATGAAGCCACGAACGGACAGGTGGCCTATGTCTATGTGCCCAATACGGCCGAACTCGGACATGACTATTTCAAGCGCTATTTCTTCCCGCAGGCCGACAAGAAAGCCATCATCATCGATGAACGGTACAACGGGGGAGGGTTGCTGGCCGACTATTACATCGATATCCTGATGCGCCCATACCAGGCGAACTGGAACATGCGCTACGGAAAGGACCTGAAAACACCCAATGCCTCCATCCAGGGGCCCAAAGTGATGATCATCGACGAAACCGCCGGTTCGGGCGGGGACATGCTGCCCTGGATGTTCAGGAAATTCGAGGTGGGAACCCTGGTGGGGAAACGCACCTGGGGCGGACTGGTCGGGGTGCTCGGATTTCCGGAACTTCTGGACGGGGGTGGGATTACCGCTCCCAATTTGGCCATCTGGACCGAAGATGGAGGATTTGTGGTGGAGAACGTGGGCGTTCCCCCCGATGTGGAGGTGGAACAGGAACCTGCCCTGGTGATCGACGGGCACGATCCGCAGCTGGAAAAGGCCATCGAAATCGCCCTGGAGCAGCTGGAGGCCCATCCCCGGCCCGATCCCGTCCGGCCACCCTATCCCCGGAAGGTGAGAAAATAAAGAGGTGGTTCAAGGATACATATTCAGGTACGACATCACCGCCTGATCACCGGATAATGCAGTGGCGGGGAGAGGATGTTCAGCATCGAAGACCTTTAGTTTTTCAGGTTCGAGCACGGTAACAAAATCCTCCCGGAAGCCATTGTCATAGGGCAGGGCTCCGATATTCAACTTCAGGTGGTAAGCCAGGAAGTTATAGGCAGCGACCCTTTTGGAATAGCCATAATCGTGTTTTTCCGCAGGCAGGTGAACATTTTCCACCCGGTGTTCCGCATCATAGAGGGCATAAACACGCTGAATATAGGGATATTCAATCAGCGGCGTGTTCCGGGTCCAGTCCGACCCGTCGGAGATCAGCAGCATGGGCCGGGGTGCACACAGGGCAGCGATCTCCACATTGTTGGTCTGGTGAAACGCACTCCGGTGAACGGGCATGCCGCTTTCACAAACACAGCCCCCGAAAAAGTGGGCCGATACCTGGACCACCGGGACGGATACCCTGATCCGGTCGTCGATGGCGGTCAGCATGAAGGTTTGCGTTCCACCCCCCGATCCGCCCGTCATCCCGATCAGGTCTGAATCCACATCGGGCCTGGAAAGAAGGTATTCCAGCACCCGGCGGCTGTTCCAGGTCTGAAGCAACAGGGCGATGGGCATTTTGTGTTCCACCTGTCTGGACTCGCCATAACCGACCATATCATAGGCAAAAACGATGGCCCCCATCCGGGCCAGCGCCGCACTTCGTTTTTGAACATCTCCGGCAAAGCGTTTATCCGCTGCATGCCCGTGGGGACAGAGAACGGCGGGGTTTTTTTCTTTCGGATGGGAAGGCCGGTACAGGTTTCCCGTGATGTAGAACCCGGGAAAGCTCTCAATGGCGATGTTTTCAACCATGTATCCGTCCATCTCGCGCAGATCGTGGATGACAGGATGGAAGTTCCCTTCGATCTCCGGCATCTGATCCAGCTGCATGCCCCGGATGATCCCCTTTTTGATGATCCCGGCCCTTGTTTCCCAGCTGGCGCGGTCATGCCAGTGGGTGGCAAATTCCTTCATCATCAGGTTGGCCTGGTCTTCTGTCCAGTAACTTCCCATGCACAGCATGGTGTCCTGGCTGTGAAGATGGGGAAGGATCAGAAACAGAAGGGCAATGGCAAGGGGTCTGGGTACGATGTTTCTCATGGTCTTTATGTTTTACTGGTTTGGTTTATATACCGGGCAGGCTCTTTGTTTTTCCAAATGAGCTTGATTGATAAAACTATATTTTGATCAGATCTTTCTAAAATCTCACGCCTCCGCTTATTCCGGCCATCGATTGGTAAAATGCAAAGTCTCTTACATTAACACAGAGTCCGATAAAGAGATTCTTGCTAAAATTAAAGTAGTAGTAAAGATTAAAAACCGGGACAATGAGTGAAATGGTCCCATCTGTATCTGCCGTCGTATAAATCTCATTGTCTACAACAATATAATCAGTATTTGACAGATAAGAGGTTCTTGTATAATCCATTGAAAAACCCATGCCAATCAGCAGCAAATGCCTTGCAGACCTGAAAGGATTGATGTATCCGCTCAAATCCAATGCGGTCGTTGAAATATGAATATCGTGTTTTGGTTCAAGTCCCTCAACATCACCTTCTCCATGAGCGAAATAGTATTTAGCTCCACAGGTGAACAGGGAATGGGTGTTTTTAATATAATCGTTGGATAAGAAAAGTCCACCCTGGGCTCCATGATTAAACCAGGCGTATCCTGTGGAGATTGAAAATACTGAATTCCTTGCTGAATCCTGTGCCGGTATCTCAGGTACACAGGCGAGCAGCAACATGGGGAAAAGCAGAAAGCTCTTTTTCATCATCGGAACCTGGTCAGGGGTTTAATTCGGAATTGCGCCGGCCATAGGGAGAGCGGGCCGGGGTCCGGCTCCCCGACCGCGAACTCTTTTGGTAATAATTGAAGGAGAGGTAAAATGCACCCCACAGGATCAGCAGGCATACGGTCAGCGTGGTATAACTGTGGAGATAGAAGGCTGCAAAGGTTAGCAGGCAGTTGTCGGACGGATTCGCGGGATCGAACCGGATACGGACGCTCCTCCCGGGTCTCATCTCGAAGTCCAGCGGCCCGTGGGTAATGCATGCACTGTCGCCAACCTGGAATTCCACCCGGTTGGCATAATGGAGGGTATTCTCACCCACCCTGGGTTCGTGCAGCAGAAGGGAATATTCCAACACGGTCCCGGATGATTTCCCCCCAAATGAAAGCAATCTCCAGTGCCTGGATACGGGAAGGAGCAGGATGAGCAGGCAGATCCCCCAGAAGGCGAATTTGCTGATGCTGTAGATTTTCATATTTAATAATACGCAGATCTTCAGAAACAATTGCAGTTAAGGGTACTCTTTTTATTTGGTTTTTGATAGAATTGTGAACAG
>CAYVRK010000062.1:0-9712 GCA_964453785.1 uncultured Bacteroides sp. | reverse complement strand
TGCGATCCGGAGGATATTCCGGAAAGGGCCAGGGAGAAGTGGAGGAAGAAATTTGACGCCAAGATGAATGAGAAAATGAACAGGGGAGAGGACCAGGGCGATGTGATCGTTCCGGAGTAATCCCCCCCTGGTAACGGACAAACCGCGGGAGCATGCAGGCTGTGCTCTTCGCGGTTTTTTTTGTAGTTTTATATGGAAAAATCCAAGGCCCATGATCGTCAGGAGACTCCCCGTGTTGTTCCTCACCGCCCTGTTTTTGACAGCCTGCCTGTCTGCTTCGGCGCAGGGAATCCTTCCTCAGATCACCCAGGCTGTAAAGCCCGAAGAAACAAGGGACACCGTTCAAATCCTGCCTTTTGAACCCAAGGAAATTTCGGATGCCTTCAATGCATCCAGCAATTTGATCAGGGAGGCTGGCAACAGGCACATCACCGGGGAAACCATCGATCGTTACAAAAAGGAGGTGGATACGCTGTTATCCGTGATCGACAGGTTCCTGGGCGACTCCACGATCACCAGGCCCGAAGGTGCCAGCATAAGGGAGCTGGACCAGAATTCCCAGCGGGCCGGTTACTACAAGGGAGAACTCAGCAAGTTTCAGAACCGGCTGGCCGGCGAAGTCAGGGAACTTGAAAACATGAGCAGGTTGCTTTATACAAACCTGCAAAGATGGGAGCTCACCTACCGGGAAATGCCGGAAGAAGAGATTCTTGAAAACAGGGTGAGCCGGATTCAGGGGACCATCCGGCAACTGGATTCGGTACGGAACCTTCTCAATACTGACCTGGCGCTTATTGTCGTGCAACAGGACCGGCTTTCGGACGGGATCAATGACCTGGTCCTGTTGGAAGGCAGGATCAGGGAGACGAAATCGGCTCTGGGCGAACGTCTTTTCAACAAGGATATGCCCGGTTATTTCAGCGAGCTTGCAGGCAAGGGTGACACGGCTGTGATGGCAACACACACCAACCAGTTGAAAAAATCAGTCCGTGCCGACACGGAAATCCTGAAGTCGGAATACTCCGTCTCCATGATCGTGATCTCCATCCTGACGCTGGTGTTTATGGTATTTGCCGTGTGGTACAAGCGCCATTTTGCAAAAATGATATCGGTAGAGAAATTTGAAATATCGGAGATGCACACGACACTGATCTACTCCCCCGTGGTCACGGTCATCTTCATTATTGGCGTCCTGGTCCGCTTTCTTTTCCCTGAACTGCCCCAGACTTTTCGTTCTCTGAACCAGATCATCATGATCATACCCATGATGATCATTGTCATACGGCTTTTCGGGAGCCAGGTGAGTGCATGGATCATGATCCTGGTTTCTGTGTACTGTCTTTCCTTCCTTTACCAGCTGACCTATTATCCGGACATCTTCCTTCGAAGCCTGCTGCTTGTATTCTCCCTGGCGGGGCTGTGGCTCTTTGGCTGGGTCATCGTGAAGAAGCCGCTTTCATCACGCTTCAGCAACGATTTTTCTTACAGGCTGTTCAGGCTGCTGATCATCTTCTTTACGGCGCTGCTATTCATTGCCGTGGTAGCCAACCTGGTGGGTGCATTCCGGCTGGCCGAGTTCTTTACCCTGATTCCCATACAGATTGCTGTGCTTGCCATTGCCATACAGGTAACCATCAAGGTGGCTGACGCCCTTGTTTTCCTTACCCTGGCCAGCAATTATATGCAGAAGCTGAATGTGATCCGGGATGAATTCCGTGGTATCTACAAAAAGACCATCCGGCTCGTGGACCTGTTGTTATGGATCTTTTTCTTTACCACCGCCCTGCAGATTTTCAGGGTCAAGGATGCCGTATTTGACTGGGGCCGCGGAATTCTGACCGACGGGATCAAGATCGGAGCCGTGGATATTACCCTGGGCAACGTCCTGATCTTCATTTTTGTGATCTGGCTCTCTGTGATGATTACCCGGACCATCGGGAAGGTGCTGGAGAAAGATGTGTTTACCAGGGTGAATACAGGCAAAGGGATCCCGAGCACCATCATCCTGCTGCTCAGGATCGTCCTGATCTCGGGCGGATTTTTCCTGGCAGCGGCAGCAGCCGGGATGAAACTTACCAATTTGTCCATTGTACTGGGTGCCTTTTCGGTGGGTATCGGTTTCGGCCTGCAGAATATTTTCAACAACATGGTGTCGGGGCTGATCCTGGCCTTTGAAAGGCCCATCAAGGTGGGGGACATCGTCCAGGTGGGCGAACTGATCGGGACCGTCAAATCCATCGGTCTGCGCTCGAGCAATGTGCGCAGTTTCGAAGGGGCCGAGGTGATTGTCCCCAACGGGAACCTGATCTCCAACGAAATGATCAACTGGACCCTTTCCGATTCCAACCGGCGGATGGACATCCGCATCGGTGTTGCTTACGGGACCGATCCGGCTGTGATTCTGAACCTTTTGTTGGAGATTGCCGGATCACATCCCAACGTGGGGAAACTACCTCCCCCGAAAGCATTTTTCCTTGGTTTTGGTGACAGCTCCCTGGATTTCAGGCTTCTGGCCTGGACTCATATAGACACAAGGCTGGAAACGGAGAGTGAGATCAACGTGATTCTGAACCAGAAGCTGAAGGAAGCCGGCATAGAAATCCCCTTCCCCCAGCGCGACCTGCATATCCGCTCGGACGATACCCTGTTAGAAAAGCCTGCGGAACAACAAAGCCATGATTAAATTTGCAAGGCATGGCAAAAATCTCTTACTTTTGTCTTATACACCCCGACAATGCCCATCATTATTGCCCTTATCCTTGCTGTACTTTTCCAGTTCGCAGCTGCCATTATAGCCATCAGCCTGATCAGGCATACCCGCTATAATTTCTCATGGGTCCTGATCTCACTGGCATTCCTGCTGATGGCCGTACGCCGGCTGATCGAACTGGTAGAGGTGCTTCATTCCGATTCCAGGATCGCGGAGAGCCTGTTCAGCTCATGGCTGGCGGTTGGGATTTCGGTGCTCATCGTGGTGGGACTGGCGTTCATCAAGCGGATCTTTAATCTGCAGAAAAGGATCGACATCCTGAAAAGGGAAAATGAGGGAAAGGTGCTCTCGGCCATTATCCATACAGAGGAGGAGGAAAGGCAAAAGTTTGCCAAAGAGCTGCACGACGGGCTGGGCCCCCTGCTTTCTTCCATCAAGATGGCCGTATCGGCGCTTGATGGAGGGGAAGCCGGTTCAGCCAACCGGAAGATCCTGGACAATACCGGCAAACTGATCGACGAATCCATCGTGACCATCAAGGAGATCTCCAACAAGCTGAGCCCCCATATGCTGGATCATTTCGGGCTGGTCAAAGCCATCAAAGCCTTCCTCGAACGGATCGGCTTACCCTCCGCCCCCTCCTTCAAAGTAAACTCCAACATGGAGGACATTCGTTTTGACCCCAATACGGAGGTGGTGCTGTACCGGGTGATCTGCGAACTGGTGAACAATACCATTACCCACGCAGGGGCCACCGAGGTCAACATTGACCTGTATTTTGAAGGCGACCGGCTGACCCTCGACTATTATGACAACGGGAAGGGCTTCAATGCGGAGGAGGTCATGCACATGGAAGCCGGCATGGGCTACCCCAACATGCAGTCGCGCATCAAATCCATCAACGGCACACTCAAAGTGGTCAGCCAGCCCAACCAGGGGGTTTGCATCAGCGTTGGCTTAACAACCGGCACCCATGGATAAGCTCTGCGTTTTCCTGGTGGATGACCACCAGTTGTTCAGGGAAGGGCTGAAGCTCCTGCTTTCGAACCTGGATTTTGTGGGAGAGGTAAAGATGGCCTCCAGCGGCACCGAATTCCTGGAAGCCCTTGAAACGGAGCTCCCCGATGTGGTTTTCATGGATATCGAAATGCCGGGTTTGAACGGGATTGAAACCACCCTGGCAGCCCTGGAAAAATTTCCTGAGCTCCGGATCATCGCCCTTTCCATGTACGGGGAGGAGGAGTACTATACGAAGATGATCCAGGCAGGCGTAAAAGGATTTATCCTGAAAAATTCAAGCATCGGTGAGGTCGAAAATGCCATGGTCAATGTGGTGGAGGGCCGGAACTATTTCTCCCAGGAGATTGTTGCCTCGCTGGTGTCGAACCTCAAGGGGCATAAGAAGGCCCCCGTGCAGGGAGGTCTCTCGGAAAGAGAGGCAGAAGTCCTGTTGCATATCTGCAAAGGATTGTCCAACAAGGAGATCGCAGACACCCTTTTCCTCAGCAAAAGGACGGTGGACAAGCACAGGGAGAACCTGCTGCTGAAAACCGGTTCGAAAAATACGGCCGGGCTGGTGATGTACGCCATCCAGTGCGGGATCATCGAACTCTGAACTTCCGCTACGTCTTTATACCCATCCCCGGGAGATCATACGTAAAGTCCATTTTACGTATTTAGACTGTTCCCCGCTGTCCCGCCACACCCTAATTTGGCTCCCATAAAATCTACCCTATGAAAAGACTACTCATTACCCTGACTGCCCTGATCCTCATCCTGGGCACCGCCTGTGATTTCACGAAACGGAAGCCCAAAGCCGGGGCGGGAGAACTTTCGGGCAACATCAGTATTTCCGGAGCCTTTGCGCTCTATCCCATCACCGTGAAATGGGCCGAGGAGTTTCAGAAGCTCTACCCGGGTGTACAGATTGACATTTCGGCCGGTGGGGCGGGGAAGGGCATGGCCGATGCCCTCTCGGGCATGGTGGATTTGGGCATGTTTTCCCGCGAGGTTTCCCCCCAGGAGGAGAAGAAGGGAGCCTGGCACATCGCCCTGACCAAAGATGCCGTATTGCCCACGGTCAACGCCACCAACCCGCTGCTTCCTGAGATGAAGCAGAAAGGGGTCACCCGCGAAAAACTGGCGGACCTCTATGTAAGCGGAAAGGTGGTCACCTGGGGAGACTTGCTGGATATTCCCTCTTCACAGGAAATCATGGTCCTGACCCGGTCCGATGCATGCGGGGCTGCAGCCATGTGGGCGGCATACCTGGGTGTGAACCAGGAGGACCTGCTGGGGCTGGGCATCTTCGGTGACCCGGGGGTTGCCGATGCGATCCGGAGCGAGCCCTATTCCATTGGCTACAACAATGTGGCGTACGTCTATGATATCCGGACCAGGAAGAAGTACAAGAACCTGGATGTGCTGCCCCTGGATCTGGACGGCAGCGGAACTATTTCGGAAGATGAAGATTTTTACGACAACCTGGACAGCCTGGTCCGCGCCATCAAAACGGGTATCTACCCTTCGCCTCCGGCACGGGAACTTTACTTCGTGGCCAACGGAAGACCCAACCGTGAAGTGGTGACCCGCTTTATCCAGTGGATTCTCACCGACGGACAGCAATTTCTTAGTGAGGCAGGCTATGTGAGCCTTTCCCCTGAGAAGATCAAAGAAGAGCTCGACAAGCTGGGTAATTAGAAAGTCTCACCTGCATCAATCCTGAAAAGATGGGAAAGCTGAGGATGGGCAGGTTGTACAGGGACCGGCTGAACCGGAGCTGGATGAGCCTGTGGACCGTGGTGATCCTGCTGACCCCGCTGATCATCGGGGCGGGCCTGCTCTGGAAATCCTCCACCCTCCTGTCCGGCCATTCCCTGGGAAATCTGCTGGGTTCGGTGGCCTGGAAACCCCTCTCGGGCGAGTTCGGTTTCTCATCCTTTATCATCAGTTCGCTCTGGGTCACCTTCCTGGCCCTGCTTTTCGCCGGCCCCATCTGTCTTCTGTCAGCGCTTCACCTCACCTATTACGCCCATCCCCGGGTCACAAAGATCATGCAGCCGGCCATCGATATCCTGGCAGGGATCCCGTCGGTCATATACGGTGTTTGGGGGGTGATTGTCATTGTGCCGTTCATATCCAACCGCCTGGCACCCCTGTTCGGAGCGGAAACCTCGGGTTACTGCATCCTGGCAGGAGCCCTGGTACTGGCAGTGATGATCATCCCCTTTATCCTCAACATCCTCATCGATATTTTTCAGACCATCCCTTCCGAGCTTTATGAATCGACGCTTTCACTGGGCGTGAGCAACTGGGTCGCCATCCGCTCGGTGCTCCTCCGCAAAGCTTTCCCGGGCATTATTTCGGCCATGGGGCTCGGTATTTCACGGGCCTTCGGGGAGACCATTGCCGTGCTGATGGTGGTGGGGAATGTGGCCAAGATCCCCGGCGGGGTTTTTCAGCCCGGCTATCCGCTCACTGCGCTCATTGCCAACAACTACGGGGAGATGTTATCCATCCCGCTCTATGATTCGGCCCTGATGCTGGCCGCACTGATACTGTTCGTGATCGTACTGGTGTTCAACCTCTTGTCGCGTCTTTTAATCATCCGCTATGAAAACAAGTACAAATAGAAAATCGCTGCTTCGCCGCAGGCTTCGCCGTGCCGAGGAACTCTTTTTCCGTTCGCTCATGCTGCTCTCTTCCTGCCTGATCGTGGGGGTACTGCTGCTGATCATCATCAGCGTCATGCGAAAGGGGATCCCGTCACTGAGCTTTGAAATGCTGACCCAGACGCCCAAGGGCGGATTTTATTTCGGCAGGGAAGGGGGCATCCTGAATGCCATTGTGGGCTCGCTTTACCTGGCCCTTGGGGCAACGGCCCTGGCCCTTTGCATTGGTTTGCCCGTGGCCCTGTTCATGAATACCTGGTTGCTGAGGCACCGGCGCACGGTGAACATGCTCCGCTTCATCCTTGATCTTCTGTGGGGTGTGCCTTCCATCATTTACGGTGCCATGGGATTCACCGTCATGATTATGCTGGGCCTCAGGACTTCACTGGGGGCCGGGATCATCGTGGTGGGGCTTTTTATCCTTCCGATCATGATCCGGACCATTGACGAAAGTCTGAAAACATCCCCCCCGGGACTGACAGAGGCCGCCCTGTCGCTGGGTTCCACCAAATCGGAACTGGGATACAGGGTCCTTGCCATGCAATGCCTTCCATCCATCATCACAGCCATCCTGCTCTCCTTCGGAAGGGCCATCGGCGATGCGGCCTCGGTCCTGTTCACCACGGGATTCACCGACCGGATCCCCACTTCCCTGGGACAGCCCACGGCCACCCTTCCGCTCTCCATCTTTTTCCAGCTCACCTCACCCATTCCCGAGGTCAAGAACAGGGCCTATGCGGCAGCGGTGGTACTGACGGTGATCATTCTTGTGACCAGTCTGCTGTCGCGCTTCTTTACCGGCAAGTATAAAAAACAAAGCATCAAATTCTAAGCATGGAAAACAATACGAAGATCAAAATCGAGCAGTTGAACCTGAACATCGGCCGCACCAAAATACTCAGGGATATCAACGTGGAAATCCCCAAACACAAAATCACGGTGATCCTGGGCCCCTCGGGTTGCGGGAAAACCACCTTGCTCAAGAGCATGAACCGGCTCACCGACCTCTACCCGGACATGCATGTAAGCGGGAAGATCCTCATCGACGGGGAGGACATCCTGCATTCTGCCAAAGAGGTCAACGATATCCGGAAGCAGATGGGCCTGCTCTCCCAGCGGCCTTACCCGCTGCCCATGAACATCTACAACAACATCTCTTTCGGGCTGAAGATCAGCGGCAGGCGCAAACGGCAGTTCCTCCACAAGCGGATCGAACACTACCTGAAACAGGCCAGCCTGTGGGAGGAGGTAAAGGACCGGCTCCGGGAACCTGCCTCGAGCCTTTCGATCGGTCAGCAGCAGCGCCTTTGCCTGGCCCGCGGTCTGGCTGTTGATCCCGACATCCTGCTGGCCGATGAGCCCACCTCGGCCCTGGATCCCATCTCCAGCCAGGAGATCGAGAAAAAATTCATTGAACTCAAAACAGGGTACACCATCGTGCTGGTGACCCATATCCTTCGCCAGGCCATCCGGCTGGCCGACTATGTCATTTTCATGTACCTGGGCGAGGTGATCGAGCACGGTCCGGCCAACCAGTTCTTCAACACCCCCCGGACCGAGATCACCAAAGCCTACCTGAAAGGAAGTATCAATTAACCAAAGCAGATATACCATGAATGCAAGAACCCTCATTTCCATCCTGATCCTGTCCATATCAGCATCCGGATTCTCCCAGCTCACCATCGGGGCGGAACTGCGCCCCAGGGCCCTGTTTGACAACGGATACTCCGCGCCCGTCCCGGCAGATATGCCCCCGCGCATGTATATCACCCAGCGGACCAGGCTGAATGCGGATTTCAAGAGCGGGAAGTTCGAAACCTATATAAACATCCAGGATGTGCGGTACTGGGGCGGCGACAACCAGTTCAAAGCAAACGGCGCTTTCGGGAACACCGCGAGCATGAGCCTCCACCAGGCCTGGTTCCTGGCAAAACCTGCCGAATGGTTTTCACTCAAGGTGGGCCGCCAGCAACTTGTCTATGACGACCAGCGGATCCTCGGGTCAAGGGGATGGAACGATACGCAGGTCACCTACGATGCGGTGCTGGCCCGTGCGGGCAACGCTTCGCACCGGGTGGATGTGGCCCTCTCGTGGAATGCCGAATCGAGCCAGGAGTCGGTAATTAGCCCGCTGAAATTCAAGACCCTGGATTTTGTCCGTTACCAGCATACCATGGAGAAGCTAAGCTGGTCGCTGATCACCCTGCTTACGGGCAACTACGTGGGAACCTCCACCGCTCAGGTGTGGTACAGGGCCACCTGGGGTGCCAACACCGTGTACACCGGTGAGGCCATCGAAGGGAGGGCCTCGATCTACTACCAGCACCACCTGAACCTGGCGGGAGGGAAGCTCAGCGCCCTGTGCGGCAACGTGAACATCGGCGTGCCGGTGATCCGTGACCGGATGAAGTGGTCCCTGGGCATGGATTATGTCTCCGGACAGGATGGAATGGATAACGGAACCGGCCAGACGGACCACGCGTTCGACAGGCTGTACGGGAACAGGCACACCTGGTACGGGTACATGGATTACTTCAACACCACGCCCGCCCAGGGGCTGGAGGACTACATGGTCAAGGGCGAATTCAGGATTGGGGAAAGCCTGGTTCTCTATACCGACTACCACTATTTCAGGCTTGCAGCGCCCATGCCCGACCCGGAAAACCCCACCCGGGAAGCGTCCAGGTACCTGTGTCATGAACTGGACCTCACCCTGAACTGGACCATCTCGGACCAGGCGGCCCTCCAGGCCGGCTATTCCGTCATGCTGCCCGGCACAAGCCTGGAAATCATCAAAAATGTAGCGGACACCCCCATCCGGCTGCCCCGCTTCACCTACGTGATGATCACCCTGAAACCGCACTTCACCCTGAATTAAAAACTGCTGCAATAAAGTGCATCTGGCCCAGTTTTTGTATCTTTACCGCCGTACCGGGGCTGAGCTGGTTTTGACAGCGGGTCAAACTGGTATGTAAGCATGCCGAGCGTGGGAATTTGGCTCGTTAATCCCAGGTTTCACAACTATAATTGGCAATACTGATTATGCTCTCGCAGCTTAATTTTACACAGTAAGATTAGCCTAATCCCGGTCTTAGAGACTGAGGACGAGATGTCCCGCTGCTGTTTCCTCCTGGTTGGCAGTAGCATACGGGGCACAAGCAAAGCAAGGATAGCCGTTGAAAGGTCCCGGTTCAGTGGCGAAATAAAGGAGACTAAGGATCTGGCTTGTAGTCTTTCGTAGGCCCGTTCACGAAAACCAAAGGAAGAATAAGCATGTAGAAAGCATATGGGTTTCTCGTTTGGACCGGGGTTCGACTCCCCGCAGCTCCAC
>CAYVRK010000061.1:0-19540 GCA_964453785.1 uncultured Bacteroides sp. | reverse complement strand
CAGTTCACAACAACCAACCTGAGTATTTACAGGGATCTTCATTGCTGGGAAATGCGGATTTCAGTTGTGCCATTTGGAACATATAAGTCTTACAATTTCCAGATCAATGCCAAATCTTCCATCCTGGCCGATCTGAAATACAAAAAGAACAAATCCTGGCAGGATAATTTTTAAAACCAATCTTATGAAAAAAATCATTCAGACCAACCATGCACCCGCTGCTGTAGGGCCCTATTCACAGGCGGTCGAAATCAATGGATTGTTGTTTATATCGGGTCAGATCCCACTGGATCCCGAATCGGGCCGTGTGGTCGAAGGGGGGATAACAGAGCAGACCAGGAAGGTGATGGAGCATATTGGCAAGATCCTGGAAGCAGCTGGATATGGGTTCGAACACGTGGTCAAATCCACCTGCCTGCTCTCCGACATGGAAAACTTCAAGGCCATGAACGAGGTATACGCACAGTATTATCCTGAGAAACAGCCAGCCAGGGCTGCCTTTGCGGTAAAAGGATTGCCTCTGGGGGTCATGGTTGAGATCGAAACCATCGCAGCGAAATAGCCCATATCATATTCCCGGGGTATTCGCCTCGTCGCTGTTCCTGGCTTCACCAGGAGAAGGCTTCCTCGGCCAATACCCCTTCGAACATATGTGACTTATTCCTTAGATGAAAAAAAACCGCCCGGGGAACCGGACGGCTTTTAAAATAGATTTAATGAGTTGTTTACTCGGAAACAATCTCGAAGGGGATGTCCACCAGTACTTCCTTGTGCAGTTTGATGGTAGCTGAATAGCTTCCGATTTCCTTAATCAGGTCGTCTTTGATGGAAATATTCTTACGCTCCACGTCAAAACCCTTCTCGATCAGTGCTTCAGCAATCTGAATGGTATTGACAGAACCGAATATTTTTCCTTTGGTACTTGTCTTGGCCCCAATGATCAGGGAAACTTTTTTAAGTTCCTCAGCCATTTTTGTGGCAGCCTCTTTCAGTTGTGCCTCTTTGTGTGCGCGCTGACGCAGAATCTCCTCGTGAACCTTTTTGGCCTGGGCTGTAGCATTAATGGCATATCCTTTGGGAATCAGATAATTCCTGGCATAGCCATCTTTCACAAAAATAATGTCGTCTTTGTGTCCCAGATTGGTCATATCCTGTTTTAAAATCACATTCATGTCGAATTCCTCCTTTTACTTAAGCATGTCGGTTACATAAGGAAGCAGCGCAAGGTGACGGGCACGCTTGATGGCTACTGCCACTTTTCTCTGATACTTCAAAGAGGTTCCTGTCAGGCGCCTTGGAAGGATCTTTCCCTGCTCATTGAGGAACTTCTTGAGGAATTCGGGATCTTTGTAGTCGATGTATTTGATCCGGTTCTTTCTGAACCTGCAATACTTCTTCTTCTTTATCTCAACGGTTGGCGGAGTTAAATACCTGATTTCTGAATTATCCTGTGCCATTATACTTCCTCCTGTTTTTGTTCTGCCGATTTCCTGGCTCTCTTCTTTTCTGCATATGCCACAGCATATTTCTCCATTTTCATGGTAAGAAAACGGATGATGCGCTCGTCCCTGCGGTATTCAGTTTCGAGCTTGGCAATTGTTTCAGGTTCAGCCCTGAATTCAATCAGGTGATAAAAGCCAGTGGATTTTTTCTGAATCGGATAGGCCAGTTTTTTAAGGCCCCAATCCTCTTCATAGACGATCTCACCTTTGTCATCGGTGATCACCTTCTTGAATTTGCTGACCGCTTCCTTCATCTGGCTTTCAGACAAAACGGGAGTTGCAATGAAAACGGTCTCGTATTGGTTCAACATAGATAAAAATTTAGTTTGTTAAAAATCGACTGCAAAAGTAGAAACTTTTTGAATGACAGCCAAGAAGAAACCTCTTTTTTCTTTTCCCTTTCTCCTTTTCCCCTTTTCCCTTTTAGTTCTTATCTTAGCAGCGCTTATGGATAAGTTTATTGTATCAGCGAGGAAATACAGGCCGGCTACCTTTGGAGATGTGGTCGGACAGCCTTCCATCATTACCACTTTAAAGAATTCCATTGTCAACCATCACCTGGGCCATGCCTATCTGTTCAGTGGTCCCAGGGGAGTTGGAAAGACCACCTGTGCAAGGATTTTTGCCCGTACTATCAACTGTACGGACATTACCGAATCAGGTGAGGCCTGTTATGCTTGTGAATCCTGCCAGTCTTTCAATGAGAACCGTTCTTACAGCATCCATGAACTTGATGCTGCCTCCAACAATTCTGTGGATGATATCCGAACCCTTACCGAAAAGGTTCGGATTCCGCCTCAGATAGGAAAATACAGCATATATATCATTGATGAGGTACACATGCTGTCTCCGGCGGCCTTCAATGCATTTCTAAAAACCCTCGAGGAACCTCCTGCACACGCTATATTTATCCTGGCCACAACAGAGAAACATAAAATCATTCCGACGATCCTCTCCAGGTGCCAGATTTTTGATTTCAACCGGATCAGGGTGGAGGATGCTGTGGCGTATCTCAAACATATCGCAGGAAAAGAGTCATTGGAATACGAAGAGGATGCGCTTCATGTCATCGCCCAGAAAGCGGATGGTGCCATGCGTGATGCACTCTCGATTTTTGATCAGGTGGTCAGTTTCTCCGGAAAAAAGATCACCTACAAAGAAGTGATCAAAAACCTGAATATACTCGATTTTGAGTATTATTTCAGGCTCACCGCATCTGCCCTTGAAGGTGATGTGTCGTCCATGCTGCTGCTTTTTAATGAGGTCCTGGCCAAAGGTTTTGATGCCAGGAATTTCATCAACGGATATGCGGATCACCTTCGGGACCTGATGGTATGTAAAGATCCGGAAACAGTTCAGCTCCTGGAAGTCGGGGCTGGATTCAGGGAAAAATACCTTTCCCAGTCAAAGCTTGTTTCGCTGCCTTTCCTTTACGAAGGGCTTGAGATTTGTAACCAGGCTGACATTCAGTTCAGGGCCAGCAGAAACCAACGGCTTACCATTGAACTTGCACTGGTAAAGCTTGCCAACCTTGCCGAGGTTCAAAAAAAAAAACTGCTAGCTGAAATTCAGGAGACCGCCTCCGGTACCAAGCCGGAGGTAAACCCAGAGAAACAACCAGAAGCCAGGTCAGAGTCCGGGGATGCTCATGAAACAGACCAGGATGAAAATGACAACGGATCAAGCCGGACCGTAAGAAAACCCTCCATCTCAATCAAAGGATCACTGAAAGGTGATCCTGTCAGGGAACAAGGGCATCCAACGGAGGAACCGGAGCCCGGTTCAACTCCCGGCAGGGTTGAAGGAGTTGTTCTGGATCCCGACGTGCTTGTAAAAGCCTGGCAGGACTATGCCTTATCAGTGGAAAAATCAAAACCAAGGGTATTCAGCACTTTGCAAAACAACCGCCCGGCTGTAAAAGCAGACGGGACCATTCTGGTACTCCTGAACAGTGAAGCGCAAAAGGAAAATTTCATCAAGAATGTAAAATCAGATTTGTCCCGGTTTATATGCAAGGCTACTGGATTGGAGGTTGTTGAGATCCAGACAGATGTGGTTGAAATGGAGAAAAACGGAAAGAAAATATATACGGATCAGGATAAACTGGATTACCTGATGAAGAAGAATCCTGAGCTTGGTCATTTGAAATCCAGGTTCGCCCTGGATCTTGATGATTGAACATAAACGATCAAGAATTGTAATCCTATAGATAAAACACAAACAAATAATATTCATGATGACCGGAGAAAAAATCACCAACCATTACGGAAAAATAGAGGTTCCGGATTTTCCTGTAATACCATTTATTGAAGGAGACGGAACGGGCCACGATATTTGGGCTGCCTCGGTCCGCGTATTTGATGCAGCAGTTGAAAAGGCATACGGGGGCAAAAGAAAAATCGTCTGGAAGGAAGTCCTGGCAGGAGAGAAAGCATTCAAAGAAACGGGAAAATGGCTGCCCGAGGAGACCCTCGATACCATTCATGAGTACCTTGTGGCCATCAAAGGGCCTCTGACCACCCCGGTAGGTGGCGGCATCAGGTCTTTGAATGTGGCCTTGCGTCAGATTCTTGACCTTTATACCTGCCTCAGGCCGGTCCGGTATTATAAAGGTGTTCCATCTCCGGTGAAGGATCCCACTACCACCAACATGGTGATCTTCAGGGAGAACTCGGAAGATATTTATGCAGGGATTGAGTGGATGACCGGAACAGAAGAGGGAGAAAAGGTGAAGAATTTTCTGGTGAATGAAATGGGCGTTTCTACCATCAGGTTTCCGGATTCTTCCTCTTTCGGGATCAAACCCATATCCAAAGAGGGAACTTCCAGGCTGGTCCGGGGAGCCATACAGTATGCTGTCAGGAACAATCTTCCTTCAGTAACCCTGGTGCACAAGGGGAACATTATGAAGTATACTGAGGGACAGTTTAAGCAGTGGGGATATGAACTGGCCGAGCAGGAGTTTGGAGACAGGGTCTTTACCTGGAACCAATATGACAGGATCGTTGCGAAGGAGGGCAAGAAGAAAGCTGATGAGGCACAGGAATCAGCCCTCAAGGCAGGCAGGATATTGATCAAGGATGTGATTGCAGATGCATTCCTGCAGCAGATCCTGACCCGTCCGGCAGAATATTCAGTCATTGCCACCATGAATCTGAACGGGGACTATATTTCTGATGCGCTTGCTGCAATCGTGGGTGGGATCGGAATTGCTCCGGGTGCAAACATTAACTATGAAACAGGACATGCCATTTTCGAAGCAACCCACGGGACTGCTCCCAAATATGCAGGTCTGGACAAGGTGAATCCCGGTTCTTTGATTCTTTCCGGTGTCATGATGCTTGAATACATGGGTTGGAATGAGGCAGCCAAAATGATTGTTGAAGGGTTGCAGAATGCAATTTTGAAGAAAAAGGTTACTTACGATTTTGCCAGGCTGATGGATGGAGTCAGTGAACTGAAATGTTCCGAATTCGGAACCGCAATCATAGAAAACATGTAAAATAGGGGACTGAGGGTTTGGGTGATTAAGTTAGCAAGGATCATTGCTCATCAATAAATATCTTGTTATCTTGATAACCCAATAACCCAATAACCTATTACCCATTAACCATTGACTTTTAACTTTAACCTTTCACCTTAGAAAAATGTTACCAAGAAAAGTAGAAAAAATTCTGAATGAGCAGATCCTCAAGGAGGATTATTCATCACAACTATACCTTTCCATGGCCTCATGGGCCGAGAACAAAGGGTTTGAGGGCGTATCAAACTGGTTGTATGCCCAGGCTGAGGAGGAGAGGCTCCATATGCTGAAGCTCGTCAAATATATAAATGAGAGAGACGGGAAGGCAGTTATTCCCGGGATTGAGACGCCTCCTTCCGATTTTGGAGATATATTCGGAATGTTTGAGAAGGTGTTTGCCCATGAGAAGTTTATATCAGGTTCAATCAATGAGATTGTGGCTGTGTGTATCGCAGAAAATGATTTTACCACGCAGAACTGGATCCAGTGGTTCGTTAATGAGCAGATTGAGGAGGAGTCAGCAGTTAAATCCATCATCGATAAGCTGAATCTGTTGGGCAAGAACAACCTCTATATGTTCGACCGGGACATCATGTCCATGCGGGGCGGAGCAACAGGTGCTGCCGTATAGCAGTATATTCACCGGGTATCAGGACTTATTCATAGGAGGCTGACTCAAAAGTCCCTTTTTATTCAATTCTAAGAGTTGCTTATGAAGTATTACGAATAAGCATCCCTTAGAAAATAGAAGAGGCTACCCCTTTTGAGAAAGCCTCCTGTTTTTTCTGTCAAATATGCATGAAATCGATGTTGGTATGCTATTTGAAAGTCAGATGGTGACAAATAAAAAAGTAAATTTGTGCATGCAAAGCACAGGTGTGATTATATAACAAACCTACCAGGTTATGGATGTGAATAAAATAATAGGGAAATTCATTGGGAATAAGGCGGATAGGGATATGCGGGAAGTAACACCCTATGTTGAAAAAGTAAGGGTTGAGTTTGAAAAACTACAGGATATCTCCAATGATGAGCTGAGGGAAAAATCGGTAAACCTGAAAAAGAGAGTGACTGATTTTGTGGCTGAAGAGATAACTTCCCTGGAGGATATGAAAAACCGGGCTGAAGATCCCGAGGTGGATGTTTCCGAAAAAGAGTCCCTCTACAGGGATATTGATAAACTGGAGGAGGCCATCGATAATAAATATGAAGTCGTACTGGATGAGATCCTTCCTGAAGCTTTTGCTTTGATCAAAGAGACCGCAAAGCGGTTTAAAGAGAATGAAGAGCTTACGGTGACTGCGCAGGATTTCGACCGGACACTGGCAGCCGCCCGGGACTCCATTGAGATCAAAGGTGACAAGGCCATATGGAAGAACAAATGGATGGCAGGCGGAAATGAGATTACTTGGGACATGGTGCATTATGATGTGCAGCTCATCGGGGGAGTGGCCCTGCATTCCGGAAGGATTGCTGAGATGGCCACGGGAGAGGGCAAAACACTGGTGGCAACCCTGCCGGTTTTTCTGAATGCATTATCTGGCAAGGGTGTTCATCTGGTTACCGTAAACGACTATCTGGCCAAGCGGGACTCTGAATGGATGGGGCCTATTTATGAATTCCACGGCCTCACCGTGGATTGCATTGACAAGCACCAGCCCAACTCTGAAGCACGCCGTAAGGCATACAATTGTGACATTACTTTTGGAACCAACAATGAATTCGGTTTCGACTACCTGCGTGACAATATGGCACACAGCCCTGCGGAGCTGGTGCAGCGGAAGCACAATTATGCCATCGTGGATGAGGTGGACTCGGTGCTGGTGGATGATGCTCGTACACCCTTGATCATTTCCGGACCCATACCCAGGGGAGAGCATCACGAATTCGGGGAATACCAACCCAAGGTTGAAAGACTGGTGAACGCTCAGCGCCAGCTGGTGAATGGTATATTTACCGAGGCAAGGAGCCTGCTGCAGGAAGACAACACCGAAAAGGCCGGTTTCAAACTTTTGCAGGCACACAAGGGACTTCCCAAATACAAGCCGCTGATCAAATTATTAAGCGAGGAGGGAAACAAGTCCCTGATGCTGAAAACGGAAAACCACTACATGCAGGAGCAATCCAAGAACATGCACCTGGTGACAGACGACCTCTTTTTCATCATAGAAGAGAAATTGAATTCTGTGGAGCTTACCGAAAAAGGAATCGACCTCATTACCGGTGATTCGGACGATCCTGCATTTTTCATTCTTCCTGATATAGGCAGTGAGGTGGCAGAGATCGAAAAATCGGATATGTCCGATAAGAAGAAGCTGGAGGTCAAAGACAGGATGCTTCAGGAGTATGCCGTGAAATCAGAACGGATCCATACGGTGAATCAGTTACTCAAGGCATATGCCATGTTTGAGAAAGAGGTTGAATATGTGGTGATGGACAACAAGGTGAAGATCGTTGATGAGCAGACCGGCCGGATCATGGAAGGCCGCCGGTATAGTGACGGACTGCATCAGGCCATCGAGGCCAAGGAGAATGTGAAGGTGGAAGCAGCAACCCAGACCTGGGCCACGATCACCCTTCAGAACTATTTCAGGATGTATCACAAACTGGCTGGTATGACCGGAACGGCCGAGACCGAGGCAGGGGAATTCTGGGATATCTATAAACTGGATGTGATGGTGATCCCAACCAACCGGCCCATAGTCAGGGATGACCGGCAGGACTATGTGTATAAGACCAAACGGGAGAAGTACAATGCAGTCATTGACGAACTGGTCAGGCTCAACCAGGAAGGACGCCCATCACTGGTGGGTACAACCACGGTTGAGGTATCTGAACTCCTGTCAAAAATGTTAAGGATCAGGAAAATCAACCACAATGTTTTAAATGCCAAACTTCACCAGCGTGAGGCTGAGGTTGTTGCACAGGCCGGGAAGGCAGGAACGGTTACCATAGCCACCAACATGGCAGGAAGGGGTACTGATATCAAACTAAGCGATGAGGTGAAGAAGGCAGGAGGTCTTGCCATTATTGGTACGGAGAGACACGAATCCCGACGGGTGGACCGCCAGTTACGCGGACGGTCCGGGCGGCAGGGTGACCCGGGTTCATCACAGTTTTATGTAAGCCTCGAGGACGACCTGATGCGCCTGTTCGGTTCTGAACGCATTGCAGGGATGATGGATAAGCTTGGACTGAAAGAGGGGGAGGTGATCCAGCACTCCATGATCACCAAATCCATTGAAAGGGCACAGAAAAAGGTTGAGGAAAACAACTTTGGGATCAGAAAGAACCTGCTTGAGTACGACGATGTGATGAATTCCCAGAGGGAGGTGATTTACAAAAGGAGGAAGCATGCCCTTTACGGGGAAAGAATCGGGCTCGATATTGCAAACATGATGTTTGACGTCACCGAAAGCATTGTGAATGATTTTCACCAGAGTGGTGATTTTGAAGGATTCAAACTGGAACTGATTCGTTTCTTATCCATTGAATCGCCTGTCAGCGAGGAGGAATTTAAGAAAAAAGACAGCCAGGATCTGGTGGATGCCATTTATGAGATCCTTCTGGATGCATACAAGAGGAAGCAGGAGAGCATTTCGGATCAGGCCATGCCCGTGATCAATCAGGTTTATGAGCACCAGCGACAGGTTTATGAGAATATCGTGGTTCCCGTATCGGATGGGACAAGGATATTTCAGGTGCTGGCAAACCTGGAGAAGTGTTATGATTCCAAGGGAAAGGAGCTTGTCCGTTCCTATGAGAAGAGTATTATCCTGGCCACCATCGACCAGGCGTGGCAGGAACATCTGCGTGAGCTTGATGACCTGAGGCAATCGGTCAGGAATGCCCAGTATGAGCAGAAAGATCCGCTTCTGATCTATAAGTTTGAAGCTTTTGAACTGTTCACTGCCATGATTGACAAGGTGAATCATGATGTGGTTTCCACACTGATGAAGGCACATATTCCCCTGAAGGATCCCCAGAGTGTGAAGAGGGCTGAGGCTCCCAGGCGTATGGACCTTAGCAAGTTTGAGACAAACAAGGATGAGATGCCCCGGTACAATGATCCTTCCTCCGGCGGTCCCTCAAAAGATGGCAGGACCCAGGCACATCAGCCAGTCAGAGTGGATAAGAAGATTGGACGGAATGACCCATGCCCATGCGGGAGCGGAAAAAAATATAAGGCCTGTCATGGCCGGCCGGGACAGCCTGGTGCCTGATCAGTGAAGCAAGCGGTCCAGTTCCCTGATCTCCAGGTAAAGCGATTGGGAGGCGGGAACAAGCGGAAGCCTCAACACATTTGCAATCCAGCCCTGAATTTCCATGCAGGCTTTGATCCCTGCCGGGTTTCCTTCTTTAAAAATGGCTTTTATCATGGGGGTGAGGAGATGATGCAGCTCTCTGGCCTTTTCGCAGGCACCTCCCAGTGCTGCGGCCACCATGGTTGAAAACAAGGCGGGATATCCGTTTCCAATCACACTGACCACTCCACCGGCTCCCAAGGAAATCATGGGAAGAGTAATGGCATCATCACCGGAGACCACCTGGAAACCGGGGGGTTTGTCCCTCAGTATATCTGAAATCTGCTGGAAGTCCCCCGAAGCTTCCTTCAATGCAACCACCTGATCAGGAAAATCCATCGCCAGTCGGATCACAGTATTTGCCGACATATTCATCCCTGTCCTGCCCGGAACATTGTAAAGCATGATGGGAAGATCAGAAGAGGCGGCCACAGCCGAGAAATGCTGGTATATACCCTCCTGTGTTGGTTTGCTGTAATAGGGGACCACGCTCAGAATGGCATCCACACCATTCCGGTCCATCTCCTTGATACCCTGTATAACAGCCCTGGTATCATTCCCTCCGGCACCAGCCACCACCGGAACCCTGCCACCTCCTGATTGAACCACGCAACGCACAACATCCTGTTTCTCACTGGCAGAGAGGGTAGGGGTTTCAGCGGTGGTGCCCAGGACAACCAGGTAATTGACGCTATTGCTGATCAGCCTTTCCGTCAGCTGTTCAAGCGCGTTAAAATCCACTTCGCCTCCATGGAAGAATGGCGTTACCATGGCAACGCCTGTTCCTTTAAATGGTCGATGATCTGTCATTTGATTACTGATTAACTGGATTTAGCATGCCGATGTAGTGTTTGAACTGTTCTGCCAGAAATCCGATGTCATTCTGGTCGGTCAGGTTGATCATCAGATCATAATCATTTTCTGCCTCGGTAAAACACCCGATTTTGAATCTGGCTGTGGACAATTGAATAAGAAATTGAAGTTCCAGCCTGATGTCGCGGGTAAAATCAATCAGGATGTCCGGATCATCAGCAAAGAAAGCTTCCACGTGTTCGCCATATGGTTTCATGTACCAGTTGAGATGGCTGCGTGTGATGAACGCATAGTTTTTCCAGAAGAGCATTTCCTGGGGGACCTCTTTTTGAGATACATATCCGTAGACCTTGCACCTGATCCCTTTGCTTTCCAAAAACTTCCTGAAGTCTTTGATAACCTTGAAAGATTCGGTCACATTTGCTTCAAACAAGACAACTGCTGATTTGGCTGTTTCAAAATTGTGAACCCTGACCTCCCGGATGAAACCTTTTCTCTTTCGTTTCAGCATTCTTTTTCCAATGCTCTCTTTCAGCTTTGCCATAGAGTCTAAAATTACAATTTATATCATAAGGATGCTATGCCAGCATGGATAAGAAATCCTGTTCGTTCAGAATGGGAATGCCCAACTTCCTGGCTTTCTCATATTTGATGGGTCCCATGTTTTCTCCTGCCAGGATATAATCAGTTTTGTTGCTGATTGATCCCGTGTGTTTGCCTCCATGCTTTTCAATCATCTGTTTGAGTTCATCCCTTGAATGGTTCTCAAAAACACCGGAAATAACAAAAGTTAAATCTTTAAGTATCTGACTGATCGGAGCCTGGTTACGGACCAACTCAAACTGAAGCCCATATCCGGCAAGCCGGTTGATCAGGTCCAGTTGTTGGGGATCCCTGAAGGTTTCGGTAACCGACTGCGCAATTCTTTCCCCAATCTCATCCACCTCTTCCAGTTCCTGGGTACCGGCCTTCATCAGGGCATTCATGGAACCAAAGGCTTCAGCCAGTATTTTGGCTACAGTTTCCCCTACATAACGGATCCCCAGGGCATACAGGACCCTTGGAAAGGGAACCTCCAGGGAGTTTTTGATGCTTTCCAGCAAATTCCGGGCAGACTTCTCTGCAAACCGGTCCAGCTTCACCAAATCTTCGTACCGAAGGGCATAAAGGTCAGCCACGTTGTGAACCAGTCCTTCCCTGAATAGCAGGTCAATTGTAGCTTCTGCAGCGTTGATATCCATGGCTTTCCGGCTGATGAAATGTTCCATACGGCCTTTGATCTGAGGCGGACAGCCCATGGTGTTGGGACAATAGTGGGCTGCCTCATCCTCCTTGCGTGCCAGCTTTGTTCCACATTCCGGGCATGCTTTTACAAATTCAAAAGGAATGGAGGCTGGATCACGCCTGTTATGATCGATTCCTGTGATCTTGGGAATAATCTCACCCCCTTTTTCCACGTACACGTAGTCACCAATCCGCAGATCCAGCAAGCTGATCTGATCAGCATTATGGAGGGTAGCTCTTTTTACAGTGGTGCCTGCCAGTTGAACCGGTTCAAGGTTTGCCACCGGTGTAACTGCACCTGTCCGTCCCACCTGGAAATCCACACTGATGAGCCGGGAAAGTGCCTGCTCAGCTTTAAATTTATAGGAGATGGCCCACCGGGGGGTTTTTGCGGTGATCCCGAGATGTTGCTGCATGGCGATGGAATCTACCTTGATCACCACGCCGTCAATGTCAAAGGGAAGTGTACCCCTGTTTTTATCCCAGTAACCGATGAATTCATGGATCTCTTCCAGATGATGGACAAGCCTGCTGTAAGGGGGTATATTGAATCCCCACTCCCTGGCTTTCTCCAGGCCGGTATGGTGTGAATCGAATAGTTTCTGCTCACCGGGGATGTAATAGAACAGGCAATCCAGGGGGCGGGTCGATACTGCGGCGGAGTTTTGCATTTTCAGGGTTCCCGAGGCAGCATTCCGCGGGTTCGCAAAAGGAGGCTCACCTTTCTCTTCCCGCTCACGGTTCATCTCTGCAAACCCTATGGCAGGAAGGATCACTTCACCCCGGATCTCCAGCTGCTCCGGATAGTCATTGCCAGCGATTTTCAAAGGTATGGTCCTGATGGTCCTGATGTTCCTGGTTACATCATCCCCGCGTGTTCCGTCTCCCCTGGTCAGGGCCCTGCGAAGGGATCCGTTGATGTAGGTGAGAGCGACAGCCACACCGTCATATTTCAACTCGCAGAAATAGGTAACCTGGTCTCCCGTCACCTTTCTCACCCGCTGGTCGAAATCTGCCAGTTCCTCTTTGTTATACGTGTTTCCTAGGGAAAGCATGGGATAATTGTGAGGGAATGATTCAAACTCCACGTTCAGGTCGCTCCCCACCCTCTGGGTAGGTGAATTCTCATCATGAAATTGCGGATGTGATGCTTCAAGGGATTGAAGCTCTTTAAGCAAACTGTCAAATTCAAAATCAGTAATGACCGGTTCGGCTTTGACATAGTATTTGTAGTTGTGCTGGTGAAGTATGTGGCGAAGTTCTTCAATCCTCACTTTTGCTTGCTCCGGAGTCATCTGCATCTGATTTTAAACAAAAATAAAAAATATTTCACCTTTGGGTTTTATTCTCTACTTTTAGAACAACACCCATGAAAATTTTAATTCCAAACGGACTGCTCCTCCTGGGAGGCTTATTGCTGACCGGCCTGATCTCCCTCCATGCCCAGCTTCAGGTCCCGGGTAAAGTTCTGGGCGATTACAGCCGGATGAAAGCTGCCGATGTGGTCTACCTTCTGCCACCGCTTGACCCCCTTGAGGAGGATGCGCTTAAACAATCCGGACAGAAGCCTTCTTATTCCAAATCCCTTGAGTTTGCCGTGGAGCGTCCTGTGTCCCTGGCACCTGACAGGAACGGAGCGTGGATCAGGGAGGGCGATCAAAGGATCTGGAGGGTGCATATTATCTCCCCGGGTGCATATTCCCTGGGATTGATGTTTAACAGCTACCGTCTGGAGAAGGATGTTAAAATAATGATATATGATCCGGAACTGCTTCACATTAAGGGAGCCTACACGGACCTCAATAACAAATCCTCGGGGATTCTGGCTGTGGGACACATTCCGGGCCAGGAAGTCATCATTGAATTGCAGGTACCCGACCATGTGGAATCCTTCGGGGAGCTCTCCCTGGGATCCGTTTCCCATGCCTACAGGGAAACCGGTGGTTTGTCTACCCACAGTTATTGTGCGGGCGAATTCGGCTGTTCCGAGGATTGTGAAATTGATGTCAATTGCGCGGAGGGGGCAGGCTGGCAGACTGAAAAACGTTCGGTGGTGAGATTGTACACCCTGACCCAATACTGCACGGGGGTTTTAATCAATAATACAGCATATGACGGTGATCCTTTGATATTAACGGCAAAGCACTGTATAGACCAGAACACCATTGCCCAGAGAACGGTCTTTGACTTTAACTATGAAAGCCCCGCCTGTTTCGGTGAAGACGGCTCCCATGATATGTCCATTTCAGGAGCTGAACTGCTGGCCAGGGGGGACAGCATCGATTTCTGCCTGGTCCGATTGTCCGTCATACCTCCTGACGCTTATGATGCCTATTATGCAGGCTGGGACCTGGAAGAGGAACAGTCCACCGGCTCAACCACCATCCACCATCCACAGGGAGATGTGAAAAAGATCTCCTTCGATTTCAGGGCTCCCTTTTCCACCACCAGGCCGGAGGATGTTGAACCCGAATTCGTTGAGTACCTCTATTACTCTTTCTGGTGGATTAAAAAGTGGGATGTGGGCTCCACCGAGCCGGGATCCTCAGGATCGCCCCTGATCAATGGAGACAAAAAGGTGATCGGCTTGTTGAGCTGGGGAGTCGCAAGATGCGGCGACTCCATCGATTACGATGCAGAGAAAGAGCGGGTGATTTTCAGCACCACGGAGAACAGGGATGATTATTATACCAAATTGCATGTGGCTTGGGACCACAACCAGGAGACCAATAGGTCACTCAAGCCCTGGCTTGACCCCGTTGGGTCAGGGCAGTCCAGCCTGGAGGGATATGAACCGTCCGGCACCGACCCGGTTCCTTCAGTTCCCTGTAGTGATTTCAGGGTGTACCCCAACCCGGCAGGGGAGTTTCTCTATTTCTTAACCGATAAGACGGGCCATGATCAGGCAGAATTCAGGGTGTACGACATAAGCGGGGCCATCCGGCTGACCGGCAGGTCGGGTTCACCGGGACCCGTACGAATTGATATTCGTTCCCTGGATCCGGGAGTCTATATGCTTCAGATCGAAACCGGTTCCGGAAGGGAAACACATAAATTCGTGATTTCCCCATGAGGACAATTTTTGCCGGGATCCTGATGCTCTCTTTTTTTACAGCTTGTTTCAGGAAGGGAGAAACTGCAGCAGCAGAAGCAAGCGGGCAGGAGGAGATCTCCTTCACCAGGTATGCCTCGCGTTTCAGCGTTGCAGAGAGGGGAAGCTGTCAAATACTCCGGGTACTCAATCCATGGCAGAACAGCAAAGGCATGACCTTTACCTATGTACTGGGTGCTGAAGGGGCCCTGGTGCCTGACTCACTTCAAAAATTCCCCTTTATCAAAGTTCCTGTTGCCAGGGTAGTTGCCATGTCTACCACACATGTGGCCATGATCAGTCAACTGGGCAAGTCAGAAACCATCAAGGGTGCTTCAGGAAAAGCGTATATTTATGACCATGGACTCAGGGAGAAAAATGGCGGCGGTCTGATTCAGGAGGTGGGCTATAACCAGGGGTTGAATTATGAGGCCATTGTGGCTCTGGATCCCGATGTGGTCTTCTTCTATGGCGTGGAAGGCAACGTAACCACTGCTGCGGAAAAACTGAATGACATGGGTATACAGGTGGTTTATTGTGCCGAATATCTTGAAAATCATCCGCTGGGTAAAGCGGAATGGATCCGCTTTTTTGCACGGTTCTATCAAATGGAAGAGGAGGCTGACCGCATTTTTAACAGGGTCGATTCAGCTTACAGTGCGCTTTTAAAAATCACATCGGGTCTGGAAGAGAAACCGGGGGTGATGATTGGATTGCCCTGGAAGGATACCTGGTATGTGGCAGGAGGTGGGAGCTTTGCATCACGTTTGATAAGGGATGCAGGAGGAAGATACCTCTGGGACGATGACCTTTCCACTGAAGCCGTCCCCATGGACCTTGAATCCGTCTATTCCCGGGCGGTCAACGCCGATGTCTGGATCAATCCCGGCGTGGCAGGCACCCTTGAAGAACTGATCCTTTTTGATCCAAGATTAGGAGGACTCCCGGTAGTGAGCAGGGGCAATGTTTACAACAACAATGCCCGGATGAGTCCGGGAGGAGGTAATGATTACTGGGAATCGGGTACAGTTCGCCCGGACCTGATCCTTGCCGATCTGATATCCATATTCCATCCCGGACTGTTGGATGATCATGCCATGTTTTATTATAAGAAATTAAAATAATCGTTACTTTTGGGTAAAACCAATACCCGTGACCATGGCAAGTATCAGGCTCTTAAAAAAAGACATCAATAAACTTGCTTTTACGCTGTTGCAGGAATGTTTCTCCTACAGGCATTTTTCGCAGGATCTCTCTGAGAATGAATTTGACGATGTAATTAAGAAGCTTGTATTACTTCGCAATGAATTGATATCAAGGACCAATCATCCTGAATCAGATGCAGATTCCATCTCCCTGAAAGCGCATTACAAGCAGGTTCAGCTGGACCTGATCCAGTTGGCTGGGGTGGTGGAAGACCTAAAAAAGTAGGGAGTGAAAAGCCGCCTCCGGAGTATTCTGATCCTGGTTTCACTGGTACTGTTGCTTGTGGCACTGGTTCTGGCGGACATCAGGCTGGGGAGTATACGGATCACGTTCTCCGATATGGCAAGGCACCTTGCACAAATTGAACCATTGACAGACCCTCAACTGGTTATTCTTACAAAATTCCGGCTTCCACGGGTGGCTGTAGCTTTGCTTGCAGGTGCTTCCCTGCCGCTGTGTGGTCTGCAAATGCAGACACTTTTCAGGAATCCACTGGCAGGTCCTTATGTGCTGGGAATAAGTTCAGGGGCCAGTTTCGGAGCTGCGCTGGTCGTCCTGGGAACGGGTGCAGCAGGACTGGTGGCCACCTGGAGTCTTGCCCTGGCGGCATGGACGGGTGCCGGGATGGTCATGCTTCTGCTGCTGTTTGTCTCATTCAGGATCAAGGATGGTCTCACCATTCTGATCCTGGGGATCATGTTTTCGAGCGGACTTGCTGCCGTGATCAGCATCATGCAATATTTCAGTCAGGCCGATGCACTGAAATCGTTTGTCATCTGGAGCATGGGGAGCCTTGGGAATGTCTCAGGTTCGCAACTGATGATCATGGCCCTGGCGCTTATCCCTCTGCTTGTGTTTACCACAGGATATTCAAAGGTTCTGAATGGTTTAATGCTGGGTGAGGAGTATGCCGTGACCATGGGGGTGAAGATCAGGCGCTCCAGAACTGTCATATTTGCGACAACCAGCATCATGACCGGAACCATTACTGCTTTCTGCGGTCCCATCGGGTTTATCGGGATTGCAGTTCCACATATTGCTCGTTTTCTTTTCAGGCAATCAGACCACCGTACGCTTCTTCCCGCCACCATGGTAAGCGGAATGGTTATCCTGGTGATGAGTGATATCATTTCCCAGCTTCCCGGGACTGACCGTGTGTTGCCCATCAATGCGGTTACTTCCCTGATCGGGATTCCCGTGGTGATCTGGCTGGTCATCATGAACAGAAAAGCACAATCATTTTGATCTCGCTTCAACAGATATCCATTGGCTACCAGAAGAATAAGCCTCTGTTGAAGGGTGTGAACCTCCGTGCAGGCAGAGGTGAAATGATTGCGCTCGTAGGCCGCAACGGTACCGGCAAAAGTACACTGTTCCGCTCCATCCTTGGATTGATCCCGTTTCTCGAGGGGGAATGTCTGCTCAGGGGTATTCCCCTTCAGCAATTTGATCACAGGATCAGGGCAAGGACCATCAGTTATGTCTCCTCCCAGGTAGCGAGGCTGCCTTCCATTACAGTCAGGGAGCTTGTATCCCTGGGCCGTATGCCTTATACGGGTTGGAGTGGAAGGCTGGGAAAGGAGGATCAGAACCTGGTGGAGAAGGCCATACAGGAAGTGGGAATGGGGAATTATATGGAACAGCGTATGGATCAGCTCAGTGACGGTGAGCGACAACGGGTAATGATTGCACGTGCTTTGGCCCAGGATACCCCGGTGATGGTGCTGGATGAGCCTGCTGCATATCTGGACATTCCCAATACATTTGGACTGGTCCGTATCCTGTCCAAATTCAGGGACCAGGGAAAAACCGTCCTTTATTCAACCCATGACCTGGAAACGGCCATGATGGTTGCTGATAAGTTTTGGGTTATTGATGAAGGCAGGGTAGTTGAAGGTTCACCTGAGGATCTGGGTCTGTCCGGATTATTTGACAGCTTATTTGAAACTTCAGGGATAGCTTTTGATCTGGATTCGGGAAGGTTCCGGTACCCGCTGCAGCCCAGGGGTGGAATTCATCTCAGCGGAGCGCCACACCAGGCCTTGGCCTGGACCAGGAGGGCACTGGAGAGACTCGGGTTTGAAGTGACTGACGGTGAAGGAAAACTCCGGATTGAAGTGTCTTCAGGAGAGAGCGGATTTCAATGGAGGATGATTAAAAATGGGAAGGAAGAGGTCTCAGGCAGTATATACAAATTGGCCCGTTTCTTGACACAGGATATATAATTTACTAATTTGACCCTTTCAAAAACTTTGAAATCATGAGCGTAAAAAAGATCATTGCCTATACATTATCAGTACTTGTGTTGCTCTTTTCAGTGATTGCAATTCTGGGTATCTGGGAAATCGTAGATATTGAAGACCTGATTGCCCGAATGTTCAAATCACTGATGGTGATCCTGGCTGCAGCCGCGGTGATCGTGCTGATCTTTTCCATTCTGGACAGGCCAGAGCGAAAAGAACATTTGGAACCGGGGGATTAGTCCAGCAACCGAAGGATTTTCTCCGCACCGGCCCTGTTGGAAAAATCCTGCAGGGTTTTTTTTCTCTCCCTGACCTGCTCTATGGTGAACGGGAGTTCCATTAATACTTCCAGGCTGTTCATCATTTCTTCCGGACGGTTGGCCAGTGTACAGAGGTGGGCCAGTCCTGTTCCTTCTACCATTTCGCGGTTCACCAGGCAATGCCTGCCGCCAAAAAGGGCATGAAGCAATTTCAACTTGATTCCTGTTGATTGGGCTGTATAGAGCAGGTTTACCTGCGCATTCCGGATCAGATCATCCATTTCTTCATCCGTTGGGTTGGCAATTACTTCAATGTTGGGCCATGCGGCTATTTTGCGGAGAAATTGCTTGTTTGGATTTTTTCCTGCCACAACAACCCGGTGGGAGGTTTTTGAAAGCACATTCTTGGCAATCCGGAGAAATATGTCAAAATTCTCGGACACTCCGAGGTTTCCGTGAAACAGGATATAATTCCCTGTTCCTGTTTGAATGGAAACTTCTTCAAGCCGGTGGAAGGCAGGGATAAATTGTGCTTTCCCGAATTTATTCCTGAAGTAATCCGTTTCTGCTCTGGATATACCCAGGATATGGTCGGCATACGCCAACACCTCTTCGTATCTTCTAAGTTTTATAGATTCTGCATAAAGAAATGCTTTTTGAAAGAACCGGCTTTCGCTTTTGGACAAGGCTCTGTAGTATACATGTTCCACGTTATGGGCCCGGACAAGTGTCTTTTTTCCTGCAGCTGCACAAGGTCGTAACAATGCAGTAGAATGAAGCCCTTCAAATAACACAGGAAAACCATCCCCGAGAATCATTTTTGGCATGGTGTTTGCATTCCTTGTGGTAACAATGTAAGGATCGCTTTTAAGGAAGTATGCCAATCCGGAATTCCTGTGATAGTAATGCACCTTAAAGCAAATATCCTCAAGTTCTTTGGAAGGTTTTCTGCCATAGGCATAACAGTGAAGGATCACCTGGATGCCCGCCTGTTTCAATGCTCTGAGTTTATAATAAATATCTATTACCCCTCCATAATCCGCAGGGAAAGGGATATTAAACGCGATCACATGAAGTTTTTTCAGCTGCATCTTAAACCCGGGCTCATATCAGGTATCTAACCCTTAAAGATAAGGCATAATTAATTAACATTTTTTAATGATTTTTTAAAAACACAGTGCAACATTTTCATCTGTCGCACGTTTAATAAAGTGTAGAAAGCTTATTGATTATCAGTTAGATAATTTCGTTCTTTTATTCTACATTTCTTTTCATAGATTTAGTTTTAGGGTTAGTTTAGTTTTAAGGTCCCTC
>CAYVRK010000060.1:15920-19977 GCA_964453785.1 uncultured Bacteroides sp. | reverse complement strand
TACTTGAAGATGGAAAGCTCGTTGAATTAAACCAATCATCACTTCAGCAGCAGTTTTCAGTCGGGGAGATCTACCTGGCCAAGGTCAAAAAGATCATGCCCGGATTAAATGCTGCTTTCATTGATGTAGGATATGAGAAGGATGCATTCCTTCACTACCTTGACCTGGGTCCACAGTTCAGTTCACTGAACAAGTACCTGGCAGCCGCCATATCGAAGAAGGGCAGGCCGGTACCAATCACCAGGTTCAACCGCCTTCCTGATATCAATAAACACGGTAAAATCAACGAAGTCCTCAAGCAGGGGCAGTATATCCTTGTACAGATCGCAAAGGAACCCATATCAACAAAGGGTCCCCGACTGACTTCCGAGATCTCTATCCCGGGAAGGAACATCGTTTTGATGCCCTTCGCGGACAAGATCTCCGTATCCTCAAAAATTTCTTCCCAGGAAGAAAAAGACCGGCTGAAGAATCTGCTTCAGGCCATCCGTCCCCAGAATTTCGGGATCATCGTGAGAACTGTTGCCGAGGGTAAAATGGTGGCAGAACTGGATGCAGAACTTCGAATCCTGGTGAAAAAGTGGGAGCAGGCCTTCGAGAGGCTGCCCATCCGCAATGTACCCAGCCTGGTAATCAGCGAACTGAGCCGCGAGGCTGCAGTGGTTCGTGACCACCTGAACGGGAATTTCGACGGAGTACACATCAGCGATGAGGGTGTGTTCAATGAAGTCAGGGATTACATCCGTGCAGTGGCTCCCGAAAAAGAAAAGATCGTTAAACTCTATAGCGGAAAAGAATCCATCTTTGATAGGATGGGCATCGAGAAGCAGATCAAGGCTTCCTTCGGGAAAACCATCTCCTTCAAACACGGAGCCTACCTGATCATCGAGCATACAGAAGCCCTTCATGTGATCGATGTGAACAGCGGAAACCGCTCCAAGTCGTCCAGCGACCAGGAGAGCAATGCCATTGATGTGAACATGGCAGCTGCAGAGGAGATTGCCCGTCAGCTTCGCCTTCGTGATATGGGCGGAATCATCGTGGTGGACTTCATCGATATGCACCGGAACGAACACAGGCAGATGTTGTATGACCGGATGAAAGAAATCATGTCGGCGGACAAGACCAAGCACAACATTCTTCCCCTGAGTAAATTCGGGTTGATGCAGATTACGCGCCAGCGTGTGCGTCCCGAGATGCATATCGAAACGGCCGAGACCTGTCCCACCTGCAAGGGAACCGGACAGGTTCAACCGCCCATTGTCTACCCGGATCTGGTCAAACACGAGCTTTCGGTGCTGATCCAGGAACACAAGCTTGCAAAAGCGGAACTGCATATGCACCCCTTCGTGACCAGTTACCTGAAGAAAGGATTCAACTCGGAAGAGAAGAAATGGAGGCGTGAACTCGGATGCAAAGTGAAAATCCAGTCCGACGATTCACTTCACTTCCTGGAGTACAGGGTATTCAACGAAGAGGGTGTGGAACTTCACCGTCAGAGCAAATAGTTGTAATTTCTCAGGTTCATTTACGACCAAGCTGTATCGTTTCACTGATCATATAGAAAAATGTACAGATTCTTAGCAATGACGGGCCTTGCCCTGATGATATTTTTTAACGGCAATGCGCAGATTGCCGATCCCGTGAAGTGGAGCTTTTCCCATGTGAAAACCGGGGAGATGGAAGCGGAACTGGTATTCAAAGCCACCATCGAAATGCCGTGGCACCTCTATTCGGCCTACCTGCCCGAAGGAGGCCCCATCGCTACAAAACCTTACTACAATGAATCGGACGCTTACACGCTCGTGGACGGGATCGTGGAGGTAACCAAGCCCAACAGGAAATTTGACGAAGGATTTAAAATGGAACTGGGCACCATTTCGGGCCACGCCGAATTGCGCCAGAAGGTCAGATTCACAAGCCCGGGTACCCATACCATTACGGGCGAAATCGAATTCCAGGTGTGCGACGACGCCACCTGCCTTCCTCCCAAGCTGGTGGAGTTCTCCTTCACCATTCAGGCGGGAAGTGCAGCGGTTCTTTCTGATGCGGAGAGTGAGAAGGCTGCAAGAACTGCCCCCGGAATTGAATCCGGAAATCCGGGTGAGACTTTCTCAGATGATGAAAATGCCGCTCCGTCCCTGGCCGGACTGATCCAGCAGGAGGGCGCAGGGGAAGAGGACGAGACCCAAAAGGCAGATGCCGGCCTGACTCCGGATCAAACCGGATCCACAAGCGTCGCAGGCGTTCCTGCCCTGGAAGATGAAAGTTCGCTGTGGCGCTTTTTCTGGCTAGCCTTCGGACTGGGCCTTCTGGCGCTGCTGACCCCCTGTGTATTCCCCATGATCCCCATGACGGTCAGTTTCTTTATGCAGGGGAGTGAGAGCAAGACCCGGGGTGTGTTCCGCGGACTGGTGTTCGGCGTCTCGATCATGGCCATTTATACCCTGCTGGGGGTGATCGTAAGTGTCTCCAACGTGGGTCCCAATGCAGCCAACGCGCTGAGTACGCACTGGATTCCCAACCTGATCTTTTTTGCCCTGTTTATCGTTTTTGCCTTCTCATTTTTCGGGATGTTCGAACTGGTCCTTCCCTCCAGCTGGTCCAACAAAGCAGACAGTCAGGTGGACAAGGGCGGACTCGGAGGGGTCTTTTTCCTGGCGCTGACCACCGTGCTGGTTTCTTTCTCCTGCACCGGTCCCATCGTAGGAGCCCTGTTGGTGGAGGCTGCCGGAGGACTGGCACTGAAGCCGATCCTGGGGATGTTTGGATTCGGCCTGGCCTTTGCCATTCCCTTTACCCTGTTTGCCGTTTTCCCATCCTGGCTGAAAGGGCTGCCCAAATCGGGCGGCTGGCTGAACGCCGTGAAAGTGGTGCTGGGTTTCATTGTACTGGCCTTTAGCATGAAGTTCCTTCTGCCCCTGGATCCATCCAACAGGATCCTGACACGCGAACTTTACCTGGCCGTATGGATCGTGCTCTTTTCTATGCTTGGTATGTACCTCCTGGGCAAGATCAAATTTGCGCATGACAGCGATCTGCCCCATGTGTCTGTTCCCCGGCTCCTGCTGAGTGTGGCCTCCTTTACCTTCGTGGTTTACTTGTTTATGGGCCTGTTCGGATACGAGCTGAAAACCATTTCGCCCCTGCTGCCTCCCAAGTCACCCAACGGGCTCGACCTGACTCAAAGGGCTGTTCACAGCGGGGGCCCTGCCTGGAGTGTGGCTGACGAAGAATGTACCCCGGTGAAATATGCGGATCTGTTTCACATGCCTTTCGGGTTGAACGGATTCTATGACCTGGAGGAGGGACTGGCCTGTGCAAAGGCTTCGGGCAAACCTGTGCTGATTGATTTCAAGGGACATTTCTGCAGCAACTGCAAGAAGATGGAGGCGGCGGTCTGGTCCGATCCGGAAGTTTTAAGCACCCTGCGCAACGATTTTGTGATCGTGGCCCTCTACACCGACGACCGCACCAAGCTCCCGGAGGAGGAGTGGTTCACCTCGGCGGTGGACGGCAAGGTGAAGAAGACCATCGGTCAGCAGAACATCGACTTCGAGATTAAAAATTTCAAGACCAACACCATCCCCCTTTATGTGATCATGGATGCAGATGGCAAGCTGTTGGCCCAGCCCAAAGGAACCGATCTGGATGTTCAGTCCTATCTTGGCTGGCTGAAAAGCGCCCTTTAAGATCACAAGAAAAGCTCCTTCTGACCTTCCCTGGAAGGATGAAGAACAGCAATGGGGGGGGTATTTATGCACAGGCCATGGTGATACTATCAAAATATACTATCAAAAAGCATCATCAAAAGTTGCTATCAGAAAATACCATCCAATGATGCTATCAAATGATAACATCACCTAAGGAATGTAACTTCCACTACCACCAGAGAAAGAGCCAGGCGATGCGGGGACTCACAACCGGTGCCTGGCTCTTTTACAAAGGTCCGGGAGGACCTGAATGTTGTTTTTTACTATCGTTCGTGAAGCGAACTTCTATCCTTTATCTGCAAACTTCCTCAGAAACTTCCTCAGAAACTTCCTCAGAAACTTCC
>CAYVRK010000060.1:0-15820 GCA_964453785.1 uncultured Bacteroides sp. | reverse complement strand
TTGCTTTTATGCTCGGGCTCCTGCATCTCGGGCTCCTGCATCTCGGGCTCCTGCATCTCGGGCTCCTGCAACTCCAACTCCTCTACCTCAGGCTCCTGAATCTCCTCCCAGGCAGCCGGCTCATCAGTTTCGAACACCACCGTTTCTGTCACAGCGGATTCTCCCAGGGCCTCTTCAATGGCCTGTTCAACCTGCTGTTCATCTGTTGGTTCCTCTCCCAGGGCCTCTTCAATGGCCTGTTCAACCTGCTGTTCTGTTATTTCTGATGGTTCACCCTCCTGGGGAAAAAGCGGCGAAACAGCCATCGCCATCAGTACCATCCACATTGCAAACTTTTTCATTTTTCTGTATGTATTTAAAATTTAAATCTGGCATGTAATCCAAAATCCCAGAGATTGATCCCGAAAATTTGCCTCAGGGAGATCTCCATAAAAGGTTGATAGCTGATCCCGAAAGACATGGGGATCGTTTCCAGCGAATAATCAATTCCGATATATCCGTCCATCCCAACCACAGGGGTGAACAGATCCTGACCGTAGTAAATTTCTTTATAGAATATGCGATAACTATCTGTAAAATAGAAACCTGCGTGGAAGCCCATCCCGTATATAAATTCCCAGTTGCCGTGCTTGTCCATGCCCATCTCCAGGTGTTTCTGCCTGAGTATGGTAAAAATGCCTCCCTGGTTTCGGTAACACAATTGACCTTCATAGGAGAGGTCCTCCTCGATGTTCACCCGGAATGTCAATCCCGAAGTGTATCCCATACGAATGCCGATCTCTCTCGGATAGAACTGTGAAAAGGCACTGGCGGATATACCAAGCAATATGATGATGATGATCTTTTTCATGGCCGTGCTATTTCACTGAAAGGTTGATGTAACATTTTTGCAGGGCATCAATGACCACCTTGCCTTCCGGATTTTTACCTCCCTTTGTTCCGATGGTTCGGAAGTGTTCATTACCATCAGACGATTCTTCAGCGCTTACCTGTTCAACAGGAAGTTTGAGCACTGCTTTTTCATGGTGCAGGATATCAAAAGCAAAGGTGCTTTTCTTGTCAAAATAGAGGAATATATCCGTGTATTCGGACTCCACAAAGATTTTGCTGAACCTGGGGATCACATGCTCGATGGTCAGCTTTCCGTATTTCATGTGCACATCACTCTCTCTCAGAAAATCGTTGATCCATACCTGTGTGAAGTTGCTGTTCCCGTAAAAATATTCCACACGCTGAAAGTACAGGTTGTCGCGCCGGGAGTTGATCTTCAGCACATTCACACTGTCCGCCTTCAGCCTGGAGGATTTGCTTGTGAGGTCCAGCTGGCCTGCATCTCCCAGTTCGATCTCCGAATAGGAGAGGTTCATGGTACCGGATCCGAGGGATTTAATCATCCCATTGGCAAAACTGAGGTTCAGGTTGGAGACACCGTCCAGCTGACTGGCCTTCAGCGCCCCGTTGGAAAGTTCAATATCCACACTCCCCTGAAGGTTGTCTATATAGATATCACCGAATTTGTTGTTCAGCACCAGGTCCAGGTAGTCAGGGATATACAGGGTATAGTTGATTTCCACATGGTTATTGGAACCTGACAGGGTATGCGAAATGGATTTCAGTTCGGAGGAGATCCTTCCGCTTTCGCTCTTGAATTTCGTTTTGGCAAGGATATATTTGCTGGTCCGGGTAAAATCGATACTTATGTCATCCTTGAGTTTTCTCAGTCTGGAGGCATTCGACTCGGTCAGGCTGATATCCACCTCCATGGTCACGGAGTCTTTGTTCCATGTGACCACCTGGATCGTGCCATATTTGTTCTGAACCTCCACGGTGGTCTCCCTCGATACCGGATACTGCTTTCTCACATTGAGCTTGGCGGACTGGTCCTGTGCAGAGACTCCGGTTCCCCAGAGCAGCACAAGTACCGCCAGCCACAATGCCGATTTTGGCAGCAGCCTTGCGGATCTAAAGAGAATACGATTCATCGTTCTCATCATCTTGATTCTCCTTTTCTTTTAATTGGTTTAGCAGATCTTCCAGAACCTCCAGTTTTACCCTGTAATTCAGGATCATTGCTTCGATCACTTCAGGATTTGATACATTGTCCTTCAGGTCCTCCTTCAAATCTTCATAGACCGCGTCCAGTTCATCCAGATCTGCCGTCAGCATCTCATCGGCTACAGGATCCTTGGCCAGGAAAGGACGAAGCTCGTCGTACCGCTGTGCCACCATCCGGGTGTAGTACTGTTCCGTCTCCCTGATCTCCTTGTAAAGCTGATCGCTGTAAATATCGGCTTCGCTCTGTCCCCCCGTGAGGAACCAGATACCGGCCGATGATCCCGCAAAGATCACGGCAATGGCTGCTGCCACCCTGATCCAGCGCATGGGCTTTCGCTCCTTCACTGCAGGCGTGATCTTCAACCATACGGACGGATCCGGCTGGTGGAGGTCAAACTGCTCCCTGTGCTGCTTCACAAAATCTTCTAGTCTGTCACTCATGGCTCTGTAAGATTTCCTTAATTTTCTGTTTGGCTCTTAAAAACTGGCTTTTCGAGGTTGATTCGGTGATCCCCATGATCTCCGAAATCTCAGAATGGTCATATCCCTCGATCAAATAGAGAGAGAATACGATCCTGTAACCCTGGGGCAATTTTTCCATTGCCTTCATTACACTGTCTACCTTGAATTTGATTTCCGCATAATCCACGAAATCATCTTCCGGCAGCGGATCGTCGTGTTGGTCTGTGTAAACCAGGTCCACCCTTCTCTTTTTAAGGTGGTTGATACAGGTATTCACAACGATGCGCTTCAACCATGCCCCGAAGGACGATTCAAACCTGAAAGAACCCAGTTTACTGAAAGCATAGGAAAACGACTCCTGGAGCATATCCTCCGCCTCCTCCTGCACGTTGGTCATCCTCAGGCAGATGTTATACATGGCTTTGGAATAGAGACTGTATAACTGGTACTGTGCCCGAACATCACCTTTCATGCACGATTCGATCACATCCCTGTGTATGTCCTCGTATTTTGTCGTCAAAGTATTACGCTTTCAATGGGAAAGACAGGTAAAATGAACCCAGGTTGCATGCAACACAGGGTTCGTTCATAAGTAATTGGGTTAGTAAGTTAGTGATCTTTCTTAATACAATATCAATCAATAAAATACTTGACCGGCAGATCCCGTTTTCGTATCTTCAGCATGGACCCCAAAATTTGTTGTCATGAATCGGATTGTGTTCGGACGAATCAGCATGAAAGGTGTGTTTTTCATCTTATTGATCGCTTATTCAACACTTTATGTGAATAGCCAGACGGTTCAGGAGGCCGTTCTTGATGCTGAGATTTATTACAGCTGGGACCAGAAACGCAATGAGTGGATCCCCCAAGACCGGACCACTTACCGGTACGACAGCCTGGGGAATGCCATTGAATCAGCCATTTATACATGGGATGACGGGCAGGGCTTCTGGAACGGACTGAGACGGTACCTGTACGGCCTTGATTCACTGGGAAACGTGGAATCGGAAAAGGGATTCAGCTGGGATGATCAAACAGGCGACTGGTCGCCCGGGGGCCAGCTGTGTTCCGAGGAGGCTTCTGTGTGTGAGGAACTCCCTGCCCTTTTAACGACCCGCCGCGATACAAGCGGAGAGATTATAGCGGAGGAAATGTACCGCTGGAATGTTGCGGAGCAACAATTTGTCATGTACCGGAGCAACTCCATTTCATTGGATGACCTGGGCAGGAATATTGAATATTCAGTCATGGAACTGGATTCTGCCCGTGACACCTGGATTGAAACTTTCCATGCGGAGATCCTCTATGATTCTCTTGGCAACAGATCATGCATAGAACGTTTCAGCCGGGATCCCGAAAGGGATGTGCTGGTGCCAGCGGACAGCATCCGGCTCACTTATGATTCCCTGGGCAATCAGACAGAACAACTTATCTATGTTCCTGATGGTAATACCGGGCAGTGGATCCCGTCTGAATGGTATCAATTGGAATATGATACCATGGGGAACCAGGCGATGATTGCATATTATTTCTGGGATGCAGGCATCCCGGGGTGGGATCTTTCATTCAGGCTGGAATATGCTTATGACTCACTGGGGAACAAATCCGAATCAATCTATTATGAGAAAGACGATATAACCGGCAGGGATGTTCCCATCTGGCGAACGGAGGATGCTTATGACTCAGCAGGGAACCTGATCGAATCAACCGGCTATTACTGGAATCCGAGTATCGCTTACTGGAGCAGGTATTCGCGCGAAACCGCGAGCTATGATTCAACCGGGTATAATACGGGTTCCATGAGTTACACCTGGGACAATACCCTCAATGACTGGAGGACGGATGCGGGGAACAAATCAGAGCGAATCTTTAATTCCCAGGGGAATGCGGTTGTTGAAACAAGCCTTTACTGGGATACCCGACAGAAAGGGTGGGTCAATGAGTGGAGAATGGAGAACTTCTGGTCCACCGACCTTTTGAGGGAACAGGTCTGTTATATGGAGGAGAATATGCCGGAGGGCTCCTTCCTGAGCCCCATTTCCATCGGGGGCGCCTATCAGGGTGAGGAGATCGTTTTATCCCTGGGTCCCGGCAGTGATGGCCTGTTTGTCATTGATTCAATCCCCGGGGCGTATGCCCTGCTGCTGGCAGCTCCCCTGGATTTCGAGGCTCAGCAGGTCCACTACCTCTCCGTGGCAGGCCGCGTGGAGTATGCGGGGGAAACGGTTACAGACACTGCGCTGTTCTCCATTTTTGTCCACAATGTGAATGACAATGCCCCCATTGTAAGAGATACAACCTTCTCTGTAGCTGAGGATCTGACCGGGGCCAAAAACCTGGGCAAGGTACCCTTTTCCGATGCAGACGGAGATCTGGATCTGTTTAAGTATTCAATTGTTTCCGGGAACAGCCAGGAAATTTTCAGGGTTCCTTATACCGGGGCTGTGATCCTTCAGAAGTACGACTCCATCGACTACGAGAAGCAGGATGCCTACCAGCTCACCATCAGGGTTTCCGACGGCCTCTTCTTCGATGAAGGAATCGTTACGGTTCTGATCCTTGATGTGGAGGAACCCGTCGCAGTTGTCCCGCCGGAAGCAGGGGATTTCAGGCTCTATCCAAATCCCGCATCCGGTACCATCCGGCTGGAGTGCCCCGACGGTCCGCATGAGGTAGCGATCACCTCCCCCAACGGGACCCTTCTCCACCAGTCGAAATTCTCAGGCACCACACACCTGATGGATATCTCTTCTTTCAATGGCGGGGTCTATTTGATGACCATTACCTCAGAGGGGCGGGTTGTTACAAAAAAGATCGTCAGGTTCTGATTTATATATGAATGATCAGAGAATGTTTGCTTAACGAGCCTTCACATTTATGATCTCTCCCATAAAGAACCGGTGGAAGTCGTTTTTGGGATAGTTCTTTTTGGCGATTTCGGGTAAAATGAAATTCTTCTTCTTCAGGTCATCCACATAGATCTTGCGGCATTCAAGCACCAGGCGGGCCTCTTCAAAGAATACATTTCCCCTGTCGGTGGCCAGGGGGGTCAGCCCCGTTTCGGCCGCTTTGTCATAGTCGCGGCCCGAATGTGTGCCGCAGAACTGCAGTGCAGTACGGTGGCGGTCGGCGAAAAAGGAGAGGGTGTAATCCTCGTACCGGTTGATGAACCCGAATGTATGGCGCTGCGGACGTACCCAGGCAATGGCTATGGGCAGGTTCCACATGATCCCCATGTGCCCCCAACTGGCGGTCATGGTGTTGTAATCCTCCAGCGTCCCGGCAGTCACCAGCATCCAGTCCTTGTCCAGCATCTTGAATACGTTGTCGGTAATATCGGTGGGTTTGATTTTTTCGAAAAATTGCATTTATTCCGTTCTGAAATTTGGTAGAAATATAAGAAGAATCGGTTTGAATCACGTGTGAAACCAGGAATTGTATTAATTTTCAGTAAAAGAAACAGATCTTGATCAAACTCCGGACCATATTCAATAGTCCCTATCACCTGCTCAGGGAGAAGAGGCGAAGAGTGGCCTTTGCGTTGGCTGTTTCCGGATTTGTCTGGTTCTTTTTATTTGTATTTGGCGTATTTGAATTCAATTATTTCAGTCCGGCAAAACGTTTTCTCCTTGCCGGCGTTTATTCGCTGGCCTGCTGGATAGCCATGTCCATACACTTTTTCGTGATACAGGATTATCTGATCAAACACCTGACCATTGGAAATACCATTCTGTTGATTTGCAGCATGATGGTTGCAATTGGAACTTTCAATTTCTGCCTTACCACCCTGTTGTTTCAATGGGAACCATTCAGTCTGGCGGTTTTACTGAAAAACCAGATCTATGTTCTGGCTGTTGGTACCATCGTTGCGCCTTTCCTCATACTCATTCATAACAACTACCTGCTGAAAAAAAATGCAGGGATATTGAGCCCTCCCGGTCTGTTTGTCCCGGACATGGTCATTACCCTCCACTCCCAATACGGGAAGGAAAAACTTGTAGTAAATGTGGAAGATTTACTCTTTATACAGGCTGCTGATAACTATGTCGATGTTTACTATCAAAACGGGACAACCATCAAACACCAACTCCTCAGGAATTCACTGAGCGCCATCGTTAATGAGCTGAATCATCCTTTGCTCATCCGAAGCCACAGAAGCTATCTGGTAAATCTGCACCATATAAAACCAAAACGTCCTTTGCGGAAAGAACTTAGGATAGAATCCGGGGGAACAAGCTATGCCATTCCTGTGTCCAGGACCTACCGGGAAGAGATTGCACGGGCGCTTGAGAGGTATAGCTGACCCCACCATTCACCCCTGTTTGGTTCATTCATCCCTAATTCTTTTCGATAAAATACTTAATTTAATACTTTCAGATTTCGTTTACACCCAACCTTTGATTTGTCATGAAAAAGAAATGCGAAATCCTCTTGGCTCTTGTCCTTCTCTTACCCCTGCAGTGGCTCTATTCGCAGGATATGAAAATAAAATACAGTGTTGGAGTTTCTGCGGGTTATCTTTTTCTGGCAGGAAGTTTCAACGGTGAAAGCTATTTTGAGACCGATGAGGACATTTTACTGGTACCGAAAATTGAGAGCTCCTTTGGAATGGGAGGAGTCCTGGGAGTTGCCTTCCAGGGTGGGGCCCTGGAAACAGGATATTTCCAGTACCGGAGCGAGTACACTACCATGGATAGCGATTATACAGGTCATTGTACCACCCACCTTATCCGGATACTTGGGATTAACAAGTATTTCAAGGCTTATGCAGATCACAGGGTCAGCCCGTATATGGACTTTGAGATGGCTCTTTCCTGTTCGGTATTTGATAAGATCGCCTATCCCATCGGACAGGTTCAGGATTCCGGGCCGGCCACGTACAACACGCTTATCCTGGGAATGGGAGCAGGAACCCTGGTGAGGTTTTCGGATCGGCTGGCTCTGGATATTAAAATTCTTCCCGAATACTCCATGGGAACCGATATCCGGGTGAAAGGGCGTGACCGCCATTCAATCACCAAATTTGGAAATTTTCTGATGCCCACTACCTTTGGTCTGAAATATTTTTCTAAACCCAAATAGAGATGAGAACCCTACTGATCATCCTTGCCCCCCTTTTTCTTTGTCAGATGGCCTTCGGACAGCAGGAAGAGGAAACCAATACCAAAAACAACATCTTTCTGCTTGTCAATAATCATCTTGAAAAAAGAGGAACCGAACGTTACTATACCTCCAATCCGGATGCGGCCATTGGATATGAGCGTGATCTGTTTGGTTTTGGCAATCACCGTTTTCTTGCAGGCGTTCGAACAGGTGCATACAAGGAATACGTATTGACCGGGGATGGGTGGGATCATCCGGAGAAAACCAGATTCTTCACGGGGCTTTCAGCTTCCTACATGCTCTATTTTAACAAGTATCTACGCCTGCAGGTCAGTTTTCTTTATGATGTCCTGTTTCCGGATGATTATGATGAGATCTGGTCTTACTGGGCCCTTGAGCCTTCATTCCAATTTACCCTTCAGCACTTCTATGTTGGACTATCGGCCACCACAGGAGCTTTCCTCTTTTTTGATCCCATGGCCCAAATGGATAAAGCCGGAATCAAGATAGGATTCAGGTTTTGATCGGAGCAATCACAGGAGCTTCCTTGATGCAAAGGCCTGGCTTATTTTCGGATAAACCGGATCACAAATGCGTATAGCAGGAGAATGACAGAAACCAGGGTGGCGATCCGTCCCAGGAAATCCCCGTACCTTACGTAGAAGGTAAGGTGGTCGTTCTTGTTGAGGTTTCCGCGCAAACCCGAACGGACCCACCATCCCAGCCGGCCCAGCTCCTCACCCCGCTGGTTGATCAGCGAGCTGATGCCTGTGTTGGCGCTCCGGGCTATACTGCGGCGGGTTTCTATGGCCCTCAGGTGAGCGAAGGAGTTGTGCTGCCTGAACCCGGGGGTTTTCCTCCACCATCCGTCGTTGGTGATGATGAACAGGAAATTGGCCCCGGCATCACCCACATAGCCGGTCACGTATTCACCGAAAATGGATTCCCAGCAGATCACGGGCCCCACCCGGGTGCTGTCCTGGGGGGAGACAAAAGCCTCCCGGTACTCCTGTGTGCCGTGGCTGCGGAAGGCCCCGCCCAGCTTCACGGTCAGCTTCTCCAGGAAGCCCAGATACTTCGTATAGGGCATGTGCTCGACCCCGGTCACCAGCAGCGACTTGTGGTAGACGGGGATGTGCGTGGACTCGTCCAGCTGGAAGGCGCTGTTGAAGCTGTCGTACCTGTATTCACCTCCCCGGATGGGCCGGCATGTGGAGGTGTATTCGGACGGATCGGTATAGAGTTTATAGGTGGTGGCGCCCAGAACCAGCTTGGCCTGGGGATAGAGGGCCAGGAATCCTTTCAGTTTCCGGATCTCGGGATGGTTGTCCATGTTGCCCTCCCACAGGCTGTTGTTGATAAAAGTCTCCGGGCCCACGATGTATTCGGTCCGGGGTGTCACCAGCGAATCGGCCAACTCAAGCAGGTATTCGGTCTGCAAAGCCTGGGGCATGTCGGCGAATTTCTGGTAGGGATCGATGTTGGGTTGCAACACCACGATCTCGTAAGGGTCCTCCTTTTCCTCATAGGTAAGGTAGCGTACCAGTGAAATCAGGAAAGGAACCAAAAAGAGCCCCACCACCCAACTGATGCGGTTGCGGTTGGCGCTGAAAGACCGGTCCTTCAGCCATCCCTTCACAAGTTTGAAGATAGCGATGTTCATGACCAGTACCCAGAGCGATCCTCCCAGCACTCCGGTCACCTCGTACCACTGGATGAGAATGATGTCCTTGGCAAAGCCGTTGCCCAGTATAAGCCACGGGAAATTGATCACGGCCCTGATGTACAGGAATTCAAAGGTGAGCCAGAAAACGACCAGCGCAGCATACCCCAGCCGGTCTCCCAGCCTTCTCCTGGTAAAATGGAACAGCCAGAAGGTGAAGGTCATGTACATGGTATTCACGATCACCGAGGCCACAATCCCCACCCAGGTGGCAAAATAGACCCAGTAAGTGGTCATGGCCACGAACAGCGCGAATGTAAGGATCGCCCATCCCGTTACACTTCCCCTTTTCCCACGTTTCTTCGCCTGACGGCTCAGTTCCTCCGGTTGCCGTTTTACCCGTTCTTCGCCTGACGGCTCAGTTCCTGCGGTTGCCCCTTTCTCCATCGATGCCCGTTTCCTTGCAGCAATCTCCTCCTCAATAAAAAGTAAGGGAACGAAGGCTACAAACAACAACAATCCTGTGCCCCAGCGGAAGAAAGGGACGGAAAAGAGCAGTGCGGAAAGCAGTGCCAGCAGGAACATCTGAGTGCGCTTCATTGCATGTAAAGATAAAAGAAATCTTACTTTCTGTATATTTGCAGAAAACTATCACCATTGAAACTGATCGAGACCGAGGAATTCATGAGGGCCGCCAGGCTGAACCATTTTGGGGGCAACAGTGCAGCCAGGGTGCTGATGACAGTATTGCGTATCAATAAGATCAACAAGCTGTACGAGGATATCAACCATTTAAGGGGAATGGACTTTATCGATGCGCTCATCGAAAAGCTGCAGCTGGAATTTGAAGTGAGTGAAGAGGAGCTGAAGAACATTCCCAGGGAAGGCGCCTTCATTACCGTGTCCAACCATCCTTTCGGGGGTATTGACGGGATGCTCCTGGTCAAGATCCTGGAGCATTACAGGTGCGACATCAAGGTGATGTCCAACTTCATTCTCAACAAGATCGAACCGGTCTCCGACTACATGCTTCCTGTGAATCCGTTTGAACGAAGGAAAGAGGCAGCCTCCAGTCTGGCCGGTGTGAAGGCGGCGCTTGAGCAGCTCAACAAGGGAGGTGTGCTTGGGATCTTTCCGGCCGGGGAGGTATCCAGTTACAACGAGGACAATTACGGTATCAGTGACCGCGAGTGGCAGTACCCGGCCATGAAGATGATCAAAAGGGCCCGTGTGCCTGTGGTCCCGGTCTATTTCCAGGGATCCAACTCCAGGCTCTTCCATATCCTGGGACTGATCCACCCCTCCCTGAGAACCGTGCGCCTTCCTGCCGAGGTATTCAACAAAAAGCACAAGAAGATCCGCATCCGTGTGGGAAATCCCATCACGGTGAAGGAGCAGGATGCCTTTAAGGATGTGAGCACCTATGGACGTTACCTGAGGGCGCGGACCTATGCCCTGGGCTCGGTCCTGGAGGTGAAAAAGTTCTTCCGCCCGCGAATCAACCGCAGTTCAAAAGTGGAACCCATCGTGGAACCTGTTCGTCCCGAACTGATCATCGATGAGATTGCAAAGATCAGGGAGGAGTATACCCTGTTTACCAGCGACCATTTCGATGTGTTCTGCACACCCAGTATCGAGATCCCGCACATCATGAATGAACTGGGGCGGCTCAGGGAGATCACCTTCAGGGCCGTGGGAGAGGGGACCAACCACTCCATGGACCTGGATGAATATGACCTGTATTACAACCAGCTGTTCGTGTGGGATAACAAGGAACAGAAGATTGTGGGGGCTTACAGGGTGGGGAAAGGAAAGGAGATCCTCCGCAGGTACGGGGTCAAGGGATTCTACCTCCAGAGCCTGTTCCGCATGAACCGCCGTTTTGTCCCCATACTCCGCAAATCCTTGGAGCTGGGCCGCTCTTTCGTCGTTGAAGAGTACCAGAAAAGACCCATGCCGCTTTTCCTGCTGTGGAAGGGCATCCTCTACTTCCTGCTGAAACACAGCGAATACAGGTACCTGATCGGCCCTGTGAGCATCAGCAACAATTTTTCGCAGTTCTCCCGCGGGCTCATCATGCAGTATATCAAGGAGCATAATTATGATATAAAACTGGCTCGCTATGTGAGGCCCCGGACCCGTTACAATGTACCCGGTTACAATGTGGACGAGGAGATCATCCTCGAGACCGCCGATGACCTTCCCAAGTTTGATAAATTTATCAAGGAGGTTGAACCCAGCGACTACACCATGCCCATCCTGCTCAAACGGTACCTGAAGCTGAACGGGAAGATCATCGGGTTTAACCTGGATCCCAAATTCAATAATGCACTGGACGGATTGCTGGTGCTGGACCTCTATGATGTGCCCATGGAGACCATTGCATCACTCTCCAAAGAGATCAACGACGATTCGCTGCTGGAGCGCTTCATGGCCGGCCGGATCGATTCCGAATTTGGTATTTAATTTGAACGTTTAAACCATCCCGAAATGCGCGTTATCCTGATCCTTGCAGCCATGATCCCCGGACAGATCGAAGCAAGGTGGACCTTCCCCGCATGAAGGAAGGGGGGCTGGACGGAATCTATTTTGCCGTTTTTGTGGGACAGGGAGAGCGCTCGCCCGGGGGCAATGAGAGGGCCCGGAAGGAGGCCCTGATGATCTGTGACACCATCGATGCGGTGCTTGCCCGCCATCCGGAAGAAATGGAGATGGCTACCAAGGCTTCGGACCTGGAACGGATTGCCCGCCAGGGAAAACGGGCCATTTACCTGGGCATGGAGAACGGTTATCCGATCGGGAACGACCTGGGGATGCTGGATACATTTTATATGCGGGGCGTCCGCTATGTGACTCTCTGCCACTCATACAACAACGATATCTGCGATTCGTCCACCGATACTTCCGAATATGGCGGACTGTCACCTTTTGGTGAAGAGGTGGTGGCCAGGATGAATGACCTGGGGATGATGGTGGACCTCTCGCACGCCTCGGATGCAACCTTTCTGGATGTGATCGGGATGAGTAGGGCACCTGTCATCGCCTCGCACTCATGCGCCAGGGCCCTGTGTGACAATCCCCGGAACCTTTCCGACACGCTGCTCCTGAAGCTGAAGGAGAACGGCGGGGTGATCCAGATGTGCATTTTGAGCGCCTACGTGAAAACGCCCGCGCCCAATCCGGGGCGGGACTCGGCACGACAGGCCATCAGGACCAAGTACGGCAGCTATTATGACCTGGATGAGGCGGATAAGGATGCCTACCTGGAGGAGTGGATGGACCTGGACCGGAAATTCCCGCCCGAGCTGGCCACCGTAAAGGATGCGGTGGACCACATTGACCACATGGCGAAGCTCATCGGCATCGACCATGTGGGCATCGGTACCGACTTCGACGGTGTAAAGGGTGGTAATGCGGTGATGTGGAGGTGAGGGGGTGTTGTGTGATTCATCTATAGGTGATAGCATCATTTGATACCATCACCGATGAGCCAGGAGGTGGAATACCCCTATTTGAAATATCTTATGATTCGGTTCCGGTCTTCCATTGGTTTATCATTTTTATGATAGATTTCTATGAAAATAATCCTCGAATCTTCCTTAAAGTAGGCATAGATTAATCGTATTCCTGAGTTTACTCCTCTGTTCTTCAAACTTTTGCAAGCTATTTTTCGAACTTTGATAATGCAGGATCTTCTTCGTAAACCCTGACTGAGTAGGGGGGCCTTCTGTAGAAAACGAGCTCATATTCAATGGGTTCTCCCTGCTTTGTCGCTCTCAGGGGCATGTCTCCAGCGGAAAAGTCACAGAGCGCTTGAGCCGGCCAGTCTGAAAATTGATATATGACATGGTCTATAACCTCTTTTGCAGCAGCACTTATTTTCATCAGGTTCGCACTCACCGCCGGAAGATATTTGATGCAGGGTTTTCCGGAACAGTTGCTTTTGATTCTCAGGATTTTGTTTTCATCAACCATCTCCTTGATCATCCCGTTTAATTGTGCGGACGACGGTCCGATAGATTGCCTGGTATAGAGAAGGTCTGTGAGCTGTTCCTCATGAATCTCATAGTGGTTGAAATCGCAGAAGTAGAGCAGGTATGTCAGCATGTTGATCTCCATGTTCGGTTTTGCCCCACACTGTCCTGTAAGATAGAGAAGTACAGTTTCAAGCCTGGCCCTTTGCAGGCGAGGTACAGAAACCCTCATAGTGTCGATATCAGATTCGATCTCAGGTTCTTCAACAAATGCAACACCTGAAGCAGGCTCATAATTGTTCATCAGGAAGCTGTCTATGGGAAATCCAAATGTTTCGGCTATGGTCCGCAACTCAATGGCTGTGATTTGCCGGTTTCCTTTTTCCATCTGGACCACCGAGGATCTGGGTATTTGCAGGATTTTGGCAACATCTTCCTGTGAAAATCCCTTTTCAGTGCGAATCCGCTTGATCCTTCTTCCTAACTGTTCTGGTGTAATTGGCATGATGTAAACTTTCTGCCAAATTGATCCAGGTATAGCGAAATCGGATAATACCTGATTTTTGTCTCTACCCAAAAATGCAACGAATAAGAGACAATGCAGTTTATGCGTGGAAATCCGGAGGTGCAGGGTTGTTGCGCGGTTCATCTATAGGTGATAGCATCATTTGATAGCATCATTTTATAGGATAGTTAGATAACATCATTTGATGGGATATTTTGATAGCATCATTTGATAGAATCACCTATGGGCCCGGGGGGTGGTATACCCCCATTTTCTTACAGCGGCCAAAAAGAAAAGGCGCTCCTCTCGAAGCGCCTTTTGCAATAAACCATCTAACTGAAACTATTATCTCTAAAATCTTTTTGCTACCTGCTTCCAGTCGATCACATTCCAGAAAGCTGCAATGTAATCGGGTCTGCGGTTCTGGTAATTCAGGTAGTATGCATGCTCCCATACATCGATGGCGAGCACTGGTGTGCCTTTTACTTCAGCCACATCCATCAGGGGATTGTCCTGGTTGGGAGTGGATGAAACCACAAGCGAACCGTCGGCCTGTTTTACCAGCCAGGCCCAGCCTGAGCCGAAACGGGTGGCAGCAGCCGTGCTGAATTGTGTTTTGAAATCTTCGAAAGAACCGAATGCGCTTTTGATGGCATCAAGCAGTTCCCCGGTGGGCTCCCCGCCACCATTGGGTCCCATGACGGACCAGTAGATGTTGTGGTTGTAAAAACCGCCGCCGTTGTTCCTGACGGCTGCCGGCTGGGAGGAGATCATTGCAAAAATCTCTTCCGGAGTTTTGTCTGCAAGGGGCGTTCCCTCTACAGCTTTATTGAAATTGGCAGTATAAGCGGCATGGTGCTTGGAATAATGGATCTCCATGGTCCTTGCATCAATGTAAGGTTCCAGTGCGTTATAATCGTATTTCAGATCGGGCAGTTGAAATGACATAATTACGGGTTTTATAGGTTAATACTCTGCTAATTTATATTCAATATAAATAACAAGCATCGCTGCGAATTGTTCAACGGATAATTCATCCTGTTGCTGTTGTGCAACATGATGATTCAACGGCATTGTCGCCCAAACATGAGATTTACCTGCATTTTTGTGGCATGGTTTCATTTTCTTGTCCGTCAGATGTTGTATAATATATGGTAGAGTGGGGGGGGAGGGATTATCTTTGCAATATTTAAACACATAGAGGTATGCCAACAGGTTTTTTTAATGTACCCATTCCCGTTAACGAGCGGGTCAGGAACTATGCCCCGGGAACGCGGGAGCGCGCCGACTTGAAAAAGGAAATTGAAAGGCTCAGGTCCCAGGTGATTGAAATCCCCATGGTGATCGGTGGTCAGGAGATCAGAACCGGTAATCTTGTTCCCATTCATCCTCCCCATGAGAGAAAGCATTTGCTCGGACATTATCACAAGGGTGATGCCAGCCACGTGCAGATGGCCATTGCAGCTGCCCTGGAAGCCAAGGAAAAGTGGGCCGCTCTTTCATGGGAGCACCGTGCCTCCATCTTCTTAAAGGCAGCCGAACTGATTGCCGGTCCCTACGGCGACACCATCAATGCCGCCACCATGCTTGGCCAGTCCAAGAACGTTTTGCAGGCCGAAATAGACAGTGCCTGCGAGATGGCCGATTTTCTCCGGTTCAACGTGAAGTACATGACCGAGATCTACGCGCAGCAGCCCATCTCTCCCGAAGGCATCTGGAACCGGGTGGAACAGCGCCCGCTGGAGGGATTTGTATTTGCACTGACCCCCTTTAATTTCACATCCATTGCCGGCAATCTGCCCACCGCACCTGCCATGATGGGGAATACGGTGGTATGGAAGTGCTCCAACACCCAGGTATATTCGGCCAAAGTGCTCATGGATGCCTTTGTGAAAGCGGGTGTTCCTGCCGGGGTTATCAACCTGGTGTTTGTATCCGGACCGGTGGCCGGCAACGAGATCTTCTCCCATCCCGATTTTGCAGGGATCCACTTTACCGGTTCAACCGGGGTATTCCAGCACATGTGGAAGACCATCGGCGGAAACATCGAGACCTATA
>CAYVRK010000059.1:0-21204 GCA_964453785.1 uncultured Bacteroides sp. | reverse complement strand
CAAATGGCGTCACAATCACTTCACTAAACGATCCCTGGTGGAAAGAAAAGTTTATTTTCGGGACAAGGGTTTATAATTAATATCCGGAAAAGCAGAAAACTTTGTCTGGTATAACAGGAAAGACACACTATCCCGCCTATGAATTATGTAACTTTTAACCATAATTTTATAACACTCCTTACTAAGAATAGCCTGACCTTTGTCCTCCCTGTTGATTCACTTATAAACAAACAAAACGTAAAAGATATGAATGCACCAAATTCTCCTAAGAAAATCACATGGCTTATCGGTTTGATCCTTGGAGGCCTGGGAATTATTGGCCACTATGCACATGTTCAGATCTTGAGTGAATACCATTACCTCCTGCTATTGGTCGGTTTTCTGGTGCTTGCAGCAGGAACTACCTTCAGGGAGATTTAGTGGATTCAGAGTGTAACTATTTCCCGCCCAAACAAAACCAGCACTTACTCTAATCATTGAGTCAGGGAAAGGAGCCTACAATATTATATAATAGTCAGATTATCAATTCAACAAGAAATTATTTTATTTATCCTGCCAGGGCTCATCTTGGAGCGGTATGACTGATATTACTATAGCGTGCTTTCTTCTCTTACAACAAAACTATATATGATATAATTTGGTGCCAGTTTTTTAAAATTCCCGTGACTTTCCGCATCATAGAAACCTTCCGACAGCCAGGGAGACTATTACTTTCTTATCTATATGCTCCGGATTTGATCAGATCAGCCATATGCCACAAAACGTCTTCATTATAATACTCCAATGAATTTCCACAGAGAACAATGATCATATCCTCATCGGGTATCATATAGATGGTCTGGCCAAGATTTCCCGTGGCGAAAAACTGGAAGTTTGAATCGCAATTGGTGTGACCCCACCATTGATATGTATAATAGTTTCTGGCATAATCAACGGCCCTGGCAATCAGCCTGCTTGGCATGTATTCAAACTCCGATCGTTTACTATCAATGGAAAACAATGCATCGTATTCCATGATTCTGGACCACAATTTCTCCTCCAGATATTCGGAAACGGATTTACCCGTAGCCCTTTCAATGATCAGACCTGAATAACTGGTATTGTAATTGCAATATTCATTTTTATTGTTGAGGCTTATTTTTGCTTTCTCTACCCCCGCGAATGATTAGCCAGAAGGCAAACAGGAGTTCGCCAAGGGTCATGGGTATCATGGCCACTTGTTCCATAAGTTTTACGAGGTTCTCGTCCACGCACAGAATGGACTTGGCCGAATGAACCACGATATAACAAAGGCCGGCCAGGAGAAGGAGATAAGCAAACAAACGGGGAACGAGCCGGAACTGCAGGCTTAAATAACCCAATCCGAGGAGATGCACGCCGAATATCACCAGACCTATCGACCAGTTCCTTTCAAATGATTGCAGGTATGAAAAAACCTGTCCGGCCGCTATCTCTGCATTGCCTTCTCCAGGACCCTGAATAAGGGGCAAAATTAAAATGAGTTTCGTAAGGGCGATCCCCAGGATGACCGTATATCCCAGCCTCATCAGGGCAGTCAACATGGACATTTTCCGGTTGACATCGTTGAAAAAAACAAAGAGGCTCCAGGTTACAAGAAGGTCTGTGACAAATATGACCAGCCAGGCTCCAAGACCAGCCAGGTACATTGGCCGCATGGTTTGTAATTGTCCGAAAGTAGCGACAGGATCATCTGCCACCAAAAAACCATTATACACATAACCATAGGAAAATCCGGCAGACACAGCCATCACAAGCAGCGAGATCCCGGCAAGCAGGGCCATTTTTCGTTGATTCTGTTTCATGATTTTCAATACGTTTTTTCACTTTTTTTGATTAACAAATCATCTTCCAATTTTGTTTATACCCATTCAATCCTGACATTTTAAAACTCCTTCTCGCCGAACTCACTGGAAGGAAGATTTGCCTTGCTTTTATTGAAGTTGATGTTGTAGCTCAGGTTCAGCATGATAAAATCGGTTTCGTAGATGTAATTGGTGGTGGTGTAAAAATCCTTGCCCCAGGTGGTGATTTGCTGCCGGTTGGTCTGGTGCATACCCAGGTCGATATTCTGCCATTGGATGGTGGCCGTTAAGCGGTTTTCAAAGAAACTCTTTTTCACCGACAGGTTGGGGATCAGGTACCTGGAATCCTCTCCCTGGGCTGTGGGGCGTTTGGAGAGGTAGTTCACGTTGGCCTGAACACTGAATGATGGGGTGATATAGAACGTTGTATTCGCATTGATGGAATAAACCCAACCCGAGTTTTCAATCTGAATGGGAGGGGTATCTAAAATTTCCAGTTCACCCTGGTACATTTGATTGTAGACATTTATGCCCAGGTAAAGCGCCCACCATTTGGCCGGATGCAGATCAGCAACGCTCTCAAGACCCACCGCCGTTCCCCGTTCCACGTTGGTATAGACCCGGTTCAGGATCGTATCGGCATACATGCTATTTACCCGCTGCACAGGATTTTTACTTGCCTGGTAATAAGCGGTTACGAAGATCGATCCGCCCTTATCAAATTTCTTTGTTAAACCGATTTCTGCCAGACTGACAAATTCGGGAAGCAGGTCGGGATCTCCGATCTCCAGGGTTTCGGAGTGTTCCCGTTCCGGGATCGGGTTCAGCTGGTTATTGGTGGAACGCTGGATCCGTCGGCTAAATCCCGCCTTTATGGACAGGTCGGGCCTGAAATAATAGAGCAAGTTGGCCGAGGGGAAGAAATTGGATAATTTGAGCAGATGGGTGGTTGGGTCAATAGAGAGGTCTACGGTTCTCTTTGCGTATTCATAGCGCAGGCCGACCAGATATTCAAGTTTTTCATGAGACTCCGAGAATTGAGTGTACAGTGAATGAATCTGGTTGATTGAAAGGGCGGTCCCGCGAAAACGGTCCAGATCCGGCTGGTCAGAATCCTCCGGGGTGATCAGATAGTCAAAATTGCCATCCTGTGAATCGTACCGGAACTGGTAGCCGCTTTCCAGTGTACCATCTCCAAGAGGAACAGCATAGTCCAGTTTGACCCGGTAACCGTTGATCGGTTTTTGATAGGGATTCTGAACATATTGAATGATTTCCCCTCCAGGTTCGGTCAGGTTCCGGTTGTGTGTTGTTCCATATAGATTGTCATATTCATACAGGAGAGAAGCGGTGAGGGAGCTTTGATTGGCAAACAGGTGCGTGTAATCCACGTTCCCAAGGGTAAAGGTCCCTTGCTTGATCTGTTTATTGGCATTGTAATAAGGATTGTCACCGGTTTTATCATTGGTGTCAAGGGTCCATGTGGAATTGCTGTAGCTTAGGTTGGCATCCCGCTCCTGGTATCGCTTTCCGCTAAATATGCCAAACGAGAAACTATTGTTTGAATTGGCAGTATAAGTGATGGCGGCCCTGGCAGCATAATTGGATCGGTTAAAGCTGCGCTCGCCGTTCGAAGGAAAACGGGTCATATAGTTATTCGCTACATTTTCGGTATATGCATCACCCTCCCTGTAACCGGCCAGGTCATTCCGGTTATAATTTCCTCCCACCGAAAGGTCCCATTTGTTTTTCCTGTAATTGTACAGCGCTTCCAGACTATGCCTCAGTGCCACCCGGTCATTCCCAAAATCAGTGGTACTTGGCAATCCATATCCGGCATTCACCTGCAATCCGGATCCATTGATGGCTCCCTTTTTGGTGGTAATGTTAATGATTCCGGCTTTACCGTCGGGGTCGTATTTGGCCGAAGGAGAGGTTATAAGCTCCACGCTGCTCACCATGTTGGCGGGCAGCTGTCCAAGGGCTGTCTGGGCATCTGTCAGCACCGGTTTTCCGTTGATCAGAACCAGAAATCCCGAGGATCCCCTCACCGTTATTTCTCCCAGGCCATTGAGGGCCACCGATGGCATGTTCTTCAGTACATCAACGGCCGATCCTCCTTTGGCCGATTCAAACTGGTCCGCCTGGTAGGATTGCCTGTCCAGCTTATTCATGGTGTTGATCCGCGTGCCCGTGATGGTGACCTCTTCCACCAGCTGAGAAGACGGTTTAAGAGAGATGTTACCAATATTTAGATTTTGCCTGGCATTCAGGGTAAAATCTTCGCACTGGTTTGTTTCGTAACCCAGAAACTGTGTCCTGATATAGTAACTTCCCTGGTTCAGTTTATTGATTTGAAAGCGGCCTGATGTATCGGTAATCACCCCTGTAACCAAACTGGAATCTAAGGCGTTATATATAACCACACTGGCAAACTCCATAGGTTCTCCGTTCATGGCATCCGATACCAATCCGTTCACACGGCTGTTTTGTGCCACGGTGGTAACTGAAACCAGTAAAAAGAGGTGTAGAATCTGGTATCTCATGATCTATTGTTGTTCATTTTTCTAATAGGGTCAACACTTTACAATCCCATTAATTGAGGGAATAACAATACGAAAATGATTATGTTCTGAGATTTATATGTCAGGCAATCTCATATGGAATGCGAGTTGCCTGGGTACAACGTTCGTCTTATTCAATCTTTGATCCTTGGGATCCTTTTAACCGGGCAGGAAGACTCTTAACAATTTGATTAATTTTGCAGCATATTAGTTAAAATCGGGAATTTTATTTATCGAAATAATTAAGATCTAAAACCTTGAACACCTTTTTTAAATTAATCGCCGAGAAGAACATTGCACTTCCCACTCATGTGAGGGATCTGCTGCAAACAGGCCGGAGGAGTATAATGAGCTTGTCCCCATGAATTACCAGTACCGGTTCAAAAACATTGATACCTACGAACAAAACCCGGAGTTTATCAAATAAAATGCGATGATTGCTGGTATATGAAAGATGATATGAACTTCAAATACGGGTCCTGGTGCCTGGTTGCGGGTGCAGCCGAAGGACTGGGAAGTGCTTTTTCCCAGGCGTTGGCCAAAAGGGGAATGAATTTAATCATGGTCGATCAGCAGGAAGATCGGCTGAAATTACTTGCCCGTCAGCTGGAAACCTCCTGCAGGATACAGGCAAAAGCGTTACACCTGGACCTGGCAATCGGGGCCTCAATTGAGGCCATGATGGAGGTGATCAGGGAGACAAGTTGTCGTCTTATAATCTATAATGCAGCCTTCAGCAGGGTACAAAAATTTATGGAAAACGATCCGGCAATGCTGGACCGTTATATCCAGGTGAATATAAGGACACCCATGCATTTAATCCACGCTTTTTGTCATCAATATTCCGAAGAACAGAATCTCAGGAAAGGAATTCTTTTGATGTCTTCTCTGGCGGGGTCCTGGGGCACACAATTGCTGGCCCCATATGGAGGAACCAAGGCATTTAATCATATTCTGGCTGAGTCTCTTCATTATGAATTGAAAGGGGAAGGTTTCGATGTGCTGGCTTGTATTGCCGGAGCGATCGCCACACCCGGATACCTGGGTTCGCTTCCTCATGGAAAAATGAAAGGCAGGTCTGTGATGGATACGGATACTGTTGTTGAGGCTTGTCTTCGCTCTCTGGGCCAAAGGCCATTTGTAATACCAGGAACCAAAAACAAACTTATCTATTTCTTAATGACCAGGATTCTGCCCAGGAGAATTTCTGTCAGAACAATGAACCATGCGGTTGGAGAATTGTACCGGGAAAAATACTAGGAGTTCAGACTTTTTATAAGGATTGTGAAAGTGGAATTTTTATAAAAAATGTGGATCCTTTGCCCAATTCACTCTCCACCCATATTTCCCCATGGTGTATTTCAATAAAATCCTTGCAAATTAACATCCCCAGGCCTATTCCTTTTTCATTTTCAGTGCCACTGGTCGAAAAATGAACATTGGGATTGAAAAGTTTTTCTGCATCTTCTTCGGAAATGCCTATGCCATTGTCCCTGACATAAGCCATGATGTGGTTGTTTTCAATTTTACAATTCACCTCAATTTTTCCACCCGTTGGTGTAAATTTAATGGCATTGGTAAGCAGGTTTTGAATAACCACGTTCATGAGGTCCGGATCGACCTCCAGCAAAATCCCTTCTGTTCCACATCCAAATTCAATCAGAATTTTTTTATTGACGGCCTGAAAATTCAGCAGCTCAATTTTATTGTTGATCAGATCCACCAAATTCGTCATTTGGGGGTGTAACTTAAGTGTTCCTCTCTGTGACCTGGACCAGCTCAGCAGGTTGTCAAGCAGGTTATACACATTGTCGGCCGAGTCACTGATAATATCAATCATTTCCTTTATCTCCTGATCAGAATAGCCATCATACTTTAACTTGATCAATTCAATAAAACCTTTCAGGGTGTTGAAAGGACTTCTGAGATCATGTGATATGATTGAAAAGAGTTTGTCCTTGACAGAATTGGTAACATCCAGTTCATCACGCTGGGATTTCAGTTCATCACGCTGGGATTTCAGTTCTTCTGTCTGTTCCTGGAGAATAGTGTTTTTTTCATTGATTTCTTTCGTCCGTTCTATCACCAGCTCATTCAAATGTTTATTTCTGTTAATGATTTGCCGGAACCGGATGTAGTAAATCAGAAGGATTAAGATTGCCACAAATATTGCCGCTAAAATCTTAAATACCAGGGTTTTCCAGAAAGGAGGTGTAATTACAATTTTTACAGATGTTCCCTCCTCATTCCATACGCCGTCGTTGTTGGATGCTTTCACCCTGAAGGTATATTCACCTGGATCGAGGTTGGTGTAGGATGCACCATGATTGGTACCTATGAAATTCCATTCCGGATCAAAGCCCTCCAGTTGATAGGCATATTGATTTTTATCGCTTGAGATATAATTCAATGCGGTGAACCCAAAGGAAAAGACCGTCTGCTTGTAGGTCAGAGTGATTTGTTCCGCTTCACTAATGTCTGTCTTTAAGGGAGAATTCTCACCGATGGTCACGGGTTTATTAAATATTTGAAAATCAGTAATTACAACTGGTGGAATAAATGGATTGCTCTGAATATTTTCGGGAAGAAAAACATTGAAGCCATTGACACCTCCAAAATAGATTTCTCCATTACGGGATTTGTAGGAGCTGCACTGGTAAAACTCATCATCCTGCAATCCGTCCGAATGATCATAATTTATAAACAGGTCTGTTTCAGGATTCAGTCTGGAAAGCCCCCTGTTTGTACTCAGCCACAGAAACCCCTGTTTATCCTCTTGAATACCTTTGATCGCATTGCTCGGTAATCCCTCGCTTAAACAATAACTGGTAAACAGATTCTGTTGTCTGTCGAATTTATTGAAACCACCCGAGGTGCCGACCCAAAGTGTGGAATCAGAGGCCTCCAGGATCGAAAGGACATATCCTTTACTCAGGCTTTTGACATTATTTTCATCATGTGTATAAACGGTAAAAGTTTCTGATTCCGGATCGAATAAATTCAGGCCGGTAGCTCCGCACACCCATAGATTTCCATAGGAATCTTCCAATATCATCCTTATCTGATCATCACTGATCTGGCTGTTATCGGGTGTGTAATTAATAAAGGAATGTGTATTCCTGTCAAAATAACTGAGTCCCCCATAAAATGAACCAACCCATAAAACGCCCCTTTTATCTTCAAGAATCGAAAAGATTATATTGCTGCACAGCTTGCTGTTTTCCTTGGTGTATCTAATGAAATCACGACTATTCCTGTCAAATAAATTCAGGCCTCCCTCCCATGTTCCGACCCAGAGATTACCCCTGCTGTCTTCGAAGATTGATAAAACCGCATCACTGCCCAGATTGCTGTTTTTGGTAGTATAGTGTAAAAAGGTTCCGTTTCCCCTGTCAAACAGGTTCAATCCTCCGCCATCGGTACCAATCCAGAAGTTGCCGCGGGAATCTTCACAGAAAGAGGTCACTGAATTATGGCTCAGGCTGTTTCCTTTCCCCGGAAGATGCTTATAATGACCAAAAGATTTGCCATATTTGGTAAGCAGGTTAATACCTCCGGCATGTGTCCCAAACCAAAGATTTCCAGTAAGGTCTTCGCAAATTGACCAGATTGAATTGTTATTCAGACTATTCTCATCAAAGGGATCCGATCTGTATCGAATGAATTTTCCCTTATCACTGTCAAATAAATTCAGACCTCCGTTTTCTGTGCCAATCCAGAGCCGGCCATTGCTGTCTTCGAAAACAGTGAATATATCATTGCTGCTTATGGAACCGGCATCGTTTATATCATTCAAATAATGTACAATCTCAGGCTCACCGTCCCCGGAAAAGCGCATGGCATAAAGCCCGCTTCGATACGTACTTATCCAGATATTGTCTTTGCTGTCACCTGTAATGTTCCATATTTCATGGTCGCTTAATTTTTCATTTTTATAATAGATTGGAATAAATAGCTCATTTTCCCTGTCAAACAGACTGAAGTTTCCATTCAATGACCCGACCCATAAATGATTGTTGGAATCTTCATAAATAGCACATATATCTTTACTCAGGCTGCCCGAATCATTCGCATCATGTTGAAAATGAACGAACTTTTTACTATCCCGGTCAAAACGGTCGAGATTACCTCCTTTGGAGCCTACCCACAGATTGCCCTCGCTGTCCTCAAAAACAGCCCGGACTTCACTACCGCTCAGACTCGACGGATCGTTCGCATCATGTTCATATCGTACAAAATTGTTGTTTGATCGATCGAACATATTTATTCCGCTCTCGGTGCCAATCCATAAATTTCCCGCACTATCCTCTATAATGCTGAAAATAAAAATGCCCAGTATGCTGGTTGTATCATGCGGATTATAATGATAGTTGGTGAAGGAGTAACCATCATATTTGTTTAATCCGTCCTGTGTTCCAAACCACATAAAGCCTTTACTGTCCTGTAAAATGCAGGATACCGTGTTTTGGGAAAGCCCGTCTACAGTTGTAATATGTTCAAACTTCAGATCGGGATATTGAGCAGACAGGATTTGTGGATATGCAATAATCTTTATGAGAAAAACTAAAACACAATAAGTTAGCAGGTTTTTCACAATCCGAGAATTATTTGTGTTCATTGAACAGGCCATATTCAGCTGAAAATCTGATATTTTCATGATGGAATCATCCCTTGCTGAATAATTGCCCGGAACAAGTTAATATACTTTTCTCTATTTATCCTCAATAGCATCCGAAAATTACGAACGATGGAGAGTCAATACTGTACCAGCGTCCCGAAGGGGTCTAAGAGCAGGGATTTCCTATCCTTGGTGTATTTACCATCCAGATATAATACAGGGCCAGAGGCATTCAGAAGCCGGGTATCCAGTTTTGCTGTTTTACCCGTCAGATTGTGAATAACAACCACATCGCCCGCGGTGTCATGCAGGGTATAGGCACAAAGATGATCTGGGATTTGATTCATGCTTTCGATGGTTCCCCGGGCCAGGGCAGGATGCGTTTTTCGCAACGCAATCATCTTTTTGTAATGGGCAAGCAGGGATCCGGGGTCTTCCTGTTGCTGTTTTACAGGCGAAATTCTTTCCGGCGTTGAATAGCGGGGCTTGATCCATCTGGTCTGGCCCGGATCAGCTCCGGGAAGATCCCAGACCATGGGTTCGCGAATGTATTCATCCGGTTTCATTCCCAGCATGGCAATCTCCTCCCCATAATAGATAAAAGGAATTCCGGGAAGGGTAAGTAAAATGGAAGCTGCCAGCCTGGCCTGCCGGGGATCGGAAACCAGGCTCATGATCCTGTCCTGGTCATGGTTTTTCAAAAAGATGGCATCATAGAAGGAATCCGATGCATCCCGGTAACTTGTGTGAATCTCATCCAGGATTTGGGCGATACCGGGATCTTTTCGATTCACCAGCATCTCCTCAATGGCAAAGCTCAGATCAAAATTGAATGCTGCATGAACACCCTTATCAAGGAATGATCCGATGTGGGCCGATTCATCCCAGATCTCAGCCACCAGGAAAAAATCTTTGCCTGTTGTCTCCAGGGAAGACCTGTATTCCTGCCACCATGCTACATTTTTCCCACTGAGCGAATCGGGATAGATATATTTGACGGCATCCAGCCTGAACCCATCCACCCCCACCTCTGTGAGCCAGAATTTCCCGATCTTTTTCATCTCCTCCCGTACTTCAGGACAATCAAAGTTCAGATCGGGCATCCCTTTCCAGAAAAACCCGTAATATTTCTCTTTGTCGCGCCCATTCTTGTGCCAGTGGAAAGGTTCTTTCCTGTGAACCAGCGTATCGCTGCTCCAGACAAAGTTCTCACGGAATGGATTGTCCTTTCCTTTCCTGGCCTCAATGAACCAGGGATGCTCGCTGGAGCAATGATTGATCACCATGTCGATAAGCACCAGGATATCCCGCTTGTGGGCTTCGGCCAGCAGGGTCTTCATGTCCTCCATGTTCCCATAGTCGGGGTGGATCCCGTAATAATCGGTTACATCATATTTGTGATAGGATGGCGAGGGATGTACGGGGAGCAACCAGATTCCCGTAATGCCCAGATCCTGAAGATAGTCCAGCTTTGCTGTCACCCCGTTGAGGTCGCCGATGCTATCCCCGTTGGTATCATAGAAGGCGTGGACGAATATCTCATAAAAGACCCGTTCGTCGATGGGTATGGGAGAGTGATTCATCTGGTCATTTTCCGCTTTCTCACCGCAGGAGAAGGGAAGAAAGGAAAAGGTAAGCATTATGGTCAATAATCTGTTCATGGTCAGGGTGGGTATATGTAAAAAGAGGTTGTTCTCTGTGAACAACCTCTTACAAGTTACACGTCGATCCGCTTACCGGTTCTGCAACAGGTTCGGATTCACGTCCAGCTGGGACTTGGGTATGGGAAATACCAGTTTCACATCATCCCAGTTATATTTGTTGCCTGCGATATCCGTAGCAAAGTTGGGTTTTTGAAGCCTTTTCATATTGTGGAAGTAGTCGCCCTCCAGGTAAAGCTCAACGTTCCTTTCTGTTTCGCAGTCGGCCAGGGTGGCAGGAGCGGTATAGGATCCGGCCTGGGACCGTTCGCGGACCACATTCAGATCCTCCGTTGCACCTGAAGGATCACCCTGATGTACCCGGGCTTCTGCACGGTTCAGGTAGACCTCAGCCAGGCGGATGACAGGAACATTCAAATATTCAACATCGAATTTGGAGGAGTACACCTTGCCATCCAAATTGATGAATGCATGATCAACCCTTGCCCGGGCATCGTCGTAGCTCCCTACGTGCGCCCCGATTTTAATCAGGTACGGAATGGGTATGGTAAATTTGGCATTGGATGCAATACGGTAGTAACTCCGCAGCGTTCCTGAAGCATCATCCACCGCGCTGGAAAGGATGGCAAACAGCACCTCCGGATCGGGGGTTCCTGCCTGGAAGCAGTCCAGCATATCAGCGGCCAGTCCTCCCCTCGGCTTCCCCGAAAAAGTATTGATGACATAATTGGCAGCGGTGATCACGCCTGACCAGTCCTCCCGGTAGAAATTGACCCTGGATAAAAGGGCCATGGCTCCCACATCAGTGGCACGGCCGTTGGTATTGATCCCCACCAGTAATGTAGCGGCATCCTCAAGGTCCATGACAATCTGATCATAGGCTTCGTCAACAGTCGCCCGAGTTGGCGTATCAAAGGGAGAAAGTGCTTCGGTGAATACAGGTACGGACAGCGGTCCTTCCCCGGAAACATCGTAGGAGAAAAGACGGGTCATCTCAAAGAAGATCAAGCCCCTGAGAAATTTGGCTTCTCCTTCAATACGCTTGCGTGTTTGAGGGGTCATCTCCACATCATGCACATCCGGCAAATAGGAAAGCACTTTATTAATGATCGCTATGGCTTCATAGCTAACCTGCCAGGTGGCCTGAACAATCCGGTTGCTTTGACCCGACATGGTTTTGTTCAGCAACTGCAACTCTTCAAACACCGTATTTTGCAGTCCGGAGATCTTTACACTTCCGGCGATCATGTCCGGAGACACCCAGAACCGTCCGCCATAGAGGTCTCCGTTCTGAAGCTTGTTGTATGCGCCCATAAGGGCTGCATCCAGGCCGGCAGTGGAATTGAGCGCGATTTCATCGGCCAGCTCCACCACGGGCTTCACATCCATTACTTTTTCACATGAGCTGATCAGAAGCGTGCTGGCAGCCAGTGCGAAGGTTATATATTTTATTGTTTTCATGGCTCTGCTTTTTCAATGATTAAAAATCGAGTTCAATACCAAAGTTCACAGTACTCACCTGGGGGGGTGAAAGATAGGTGACACCCTGGGTGACATTCCCCGACCCGTCACGGTTCACTTCGGGATCCCATCCTGAATAATCAGTCAGTGTCCAAATGTTTGTACCACCCACGTAGATCCGAAGACGGTCAACATAGAAACGTTTGGTTAAAGAACCCGGCAGGGTATAGCCGATGGTAAAATTCTTCAATCTGAGGTAGCTGGCCTCATCCAGATAACGGGTGGAATTAAAATTCCGGTTTTCAGGTTGCCAGTATAACTTGTGCGAGGTTCCGTTTGGATTCTCTTCCGACCAGGCATCCTTGATAATGGAGGTCTGGTTCCAGTTCCCGTCAAATCCGCCATCCAGGAATTTCCCATCATCACGGTAGACCTGCATCCCCACACTGAAAGTAAAAAACACACCGAGATCGAAACCCTTCCATTTCAATGAATTATTGAGACCCCCAAAGAGTTTGGGATAGGGGTTTCCGGTAAATTTGGCATCCCTGTCAAAGTCAAACTCGTTGGTAACCTCGCCCCAGTAGTTATAGAAGATCTCATCACCTGCCAGAATATCCACCTGTTTGGTAGTGGTTCCCAGGTCCTGGTCGTTGAAATCAATCCAATCCGTTACAGTAACGGTCTGGTCTTCCCGGGCAATTCCAGCCCATTCAACCAGTTCCCAGGTTCCGATGGGATATCCTTCGGCGACCACGTTGTTTCCATAATTCTCACCGGCCAGCTGGTTGTTATCCGTGTTGGTTACCACATTGATATTTCTTCCAAGGGTCAGATCGGTAATCCATTTGACCTTTGAGGAAGAGGAAAGATTATGGGAAGTAAGGAACAGTTCAACACCCTTGTTTTCCAGGTCTCCCACATTGGCAGTGATGGAAGACTGGCCGCTGGTCTGGTTGATGGGCCTGTTCAGGATCAGGTCGGAAGTTTGCTTGTAATAGTAATCGAATCCTCCGGTAATCCTTCCGCTCCAGAGTTGAAAATCAATTCCCACATCCAGTTGAGCCGTCTTTTCCCACCGCAGGTCCGGGTTCTCAACTTTGGAAATCTCCAGTCCCGGGTTACCCAGGTAGTTTACTGCACGCCAGAGGCCCATGTATTCGAAATCACCGATTTCAGCATTTCCGGTAACCCCGTAGGATCCCCTTAACTTCAGGTAGGTCAGCACGGGATTGTCCTTGAGGAAGGATTCCTCTGATAGGGTCCATCCCACAGATCCCGATGGGAACCAGCCATATTGGTAGTTGGCGCCGAACCGGGATGATCCGTCCCTTCGGATGCTGAACGTGGCATAATATTTATCGTTATAGTTATATCCTGCACGGGCAAAATATGAGAGAAAACCATGTCCGGTCTCATAGCCGGATCCCGACTGGACTGAACCCGAAGTCGGGTTTGTCAGCCCCGGATTGGGGAAATCGCTGGCCTGGAAAAGGCTCTCATACTGACTGCGCGATTCAACTGACATACCCAGGTTGGCGTTGATGTGATGAAGATCCCGGAAGCTTTTGTCGAAAGTCAGATAGTTGTTGGTATTGATGTTTGTAAGCATCACCCTTCTGTCCATGCTGTAGGCCTTCTCCTGTGTGATGGTCCCTACATACCGGTTCTCCCGCTGGTCATAAATATTGGCAGCAACCTCGGACCGGAAAGACAACCATTTGGTGAAATTCAGCTGGGCATAAATGGTGCTGATCAGGGTATAGACATTCATTCCGTAATCCAGGTCGGCATTGTAAGCAACCGGATTGATACCACTTCTGGGGGCGAAGAAATTTCCAAGCGAATCCCTCACCGGCATGATGGGCAGCGAACGACTCTGTGCCGTTCCAAGTCCTCCGGCCCATCCCGTGGGTACCCTCTTGTTCAATTCATACACCAGGGTATTTTTGGTCCCGATGGAGAAAAAATCACTGGCAGTGTGTTCGTAATTTATTTTGGTGCTGAGTTTTTTATAATCATTTCCAATCAGAACCCCTTCCTCATCGCGGTAGGTCCCGCCAATATAGAAGGTGTTTTTAATATCTCCCCCGCTTGCAGAAAGGTTGAATTGCTGAACCTTTCCTGTCCGGGACATTTCATCGATCCAGTCCGTATTGGTATTATCTGCAATCTCCCTGGTAATCCCGTAGGGCAGGTTGTCATAAAATGCCTGGTAGTCATTTGATATGTCGTTGCCGGAATTGGCCCAGGCGATTTTTCCGTACTTCAGGTAATCAGTACCATTGAGCATATCCGGGATGTTGGTGATCTTGTTGACCCCCGCCCAGTATCCGGCATTGAACTTGGTCTTGCCTGATTGTCCCGACTTGGTGGTGATCAGTACCACCCCGTTGGCGGATCTGGATCCGTAGATGGCTGCAGCCGATGCATCTTTTAAAACTTCAATGGATTCGATATCGGTCGGACTCAGTGCGGATAAAGTATTGGTTCCGTCGGCCCATCCGTTGGCAAAGTTCCCTGTAATGACCGGGACCCCGTCTACTACATAGAGGGGTTCACTGCTTGAAGTGATGGAAGAGGTTCCCCGGATCCGGACGGTCATGGCTGAACCGGGCATACCGTTGGCAGCGGTAATCTGAACCCCGGCAGCCTTGCCCTGGAGCGCATTCTGAAAACTGGACTGTGTGCTGTTGGCCAGATCTTCCGCTTTGACACTTGAGATAGAGGAGGTGACGTCCCTCTTCCTTTTGGTACCGTAACCAATGACAACGAGTTCTTCAAGCTGTTCAATGTCTTCCGAAAGCGTAAAATCTGCTGTGGCAGTCTGGCCGGCCACCACCTGGACAGTGACGGCCTGTTTTCCGTATCCGACATAGGAAGCCTCCAGGACAACCTCTCCGGAAGCAACCGATGTCAGGGTAAATTGTCCGTTAACATCGGTAATGGTCCCCTGGGTGGTTCCACGGACCATGACGGTGGATCCTATGAGAGGCTCTCCATTGGGATCCGATACCGTTCCCTGAACGATTCCTGTCTGGCCGTACATCATCCCCGAGAGGAATATTCCTGCTACGATCAGGCAGAAGCTCAGTACATATTGTTTCATAGCTTGGTAGTTTTAGGTATGGTTAAGTTTTTTCATAGATTGCCGCTATCCGGCATTTAAAAATACAACAAAATACAGAAATGCGATTCTTATTATTATTGTAATATTATGATTTATAACAACTTAATTTACAAATCTGCGCTGAAAGCATGATTTCAAACGTTTGCAGCAGAAAAACACATTCCATCATGGTGAAGAGAATTTCCTTTTTTTTCCGGGCAGTGTAGTGGCCCGATCAGAGATTATGCTGTTCTACAGTGCTTCCACGTACGATCAGTTCCGATTTAATAACCTCCTTTACGGAAGGGTATTCGCCCTTTGAAAAAAGCCGGTCCAGCAGCATCCGGGCAGCATGCTGCCCCATCTTATATCCAAATTGTTCGACGGTGGTAAGTGAAGGATCGGTCATGTTGGAATAGATATCATTACTGAAACCCACGATGGCCATCTCTTCGGGGATTTTTTTCCCGCATTCCTTGGCTGTCTGAAGGGCACCGATGGCGGTCAGGTCATTCACAGCAAAGATCCCGTCCACAGGGGTTGACTCATAGATAAGCTTCCGGGTGATCAGGCGGGCAGCTTTGTACGTATCACATTCAACGATCAGGCGCTCATCGATAGAGAGCTTATGGTCTTTAAGGGCCTGGATATATCCATTGTATCTGTCCCTGCCTATTCCCATATCCTTGGTAGTACCCAGGTAGGCGATCTGCCTGCATCCCACATCAATCAAATGTTTGACAGCCTGGTAGGCACCATTGTAATCATCAATGACCACTTGGTCGGCTTGGAAATCGTTGGGGACCCTGTCAAAAAAGACAATGGGTATGTTTTTCTTTTTCAAATTTTTCAGATGGTCCAGGTCTCTGGTTTCCTTTGAAATCGAAAGCAACAATCCTTCTATTCGGCTTGAAAGCAAGGCATGCACGTTTTTCACCTCCCTGGAGTAGGATTCGTTGGACTGGCAAATAATGACATGATAACCAGCATCGTTGGCAACATCTTCGATCCCGCTGATTACCGTTGAAAAAAAATAGTGTACAATCTCAGGAATAATCAGGCCAATGTTGTTGCTCCTGCTGCTTAATAGGCTGAGTGCTATGGCGTTGGGTTCGTATCCAAGTGCTTCGGCCAGCTCCCTGACCGCCTTCTTGGTCCCCTTGCTTATATCGGGATGGTCTTTGAGGGCCCGGGAGACGGTTGATGGCGAAATCCTGAGCTGTTCTGCAATATCTTTTATGGTAACTTGCGCACTTCGCATGAAAAAAGATTGCTTTTTTCAAATATACTTCATTTTTTCGCAATCGTTTGCAATCGGGGCTTCCTTAATTTCTGTTTTAAAACCCCAACAAATGAAGCATTTATAGCGTGTGTTCAGGATTGATCGGATGGATTAATTCGTATCTTTATGGGTGAAAATCAATAAACTATCATGTTATGAGAAAATTTCTACTATTTGGATTTAGTTTTATCCTCCTGCTGGCGATGGCCCCAAGGGCCCATTCCCAGATAGTTACCATCACACCTGCCAATGCAACGGGTTGGGATGAGCTTACCCTTACCCTGGACGCAAACGCAGCCTGCGTTCCGGATGGTAAACAATCTGTAACCCTGGGTTCTACAGTCAGAATGCACTCAGCTGCTTTTCTGTACGACAACATTGATAACTGGGGAACCACCTGGGGGGATCCCGGGGTTGATTATGATGCCAAGCCCAAGGAGGAAGGCTTTGACTTTCCAACGCTGGCAGACAACGGAGATGGCACGTATTCCATTACTTTCACTCCGGCAAAATTTTACGGCGTGGAGGAAGGATCCACCATCATAGGCATCACTGCCGTTTTCAATGGCGGAAGCTGGGATTATGAAGCCAAAGACTTTGGAGATGATGGCTGCGGTGATTTTTACATTCCACTGGCTTATGATCCGCCAACCCCTGCACTGAAATTCAAGCTTGACCTGACCTACCAGGAGGAGCTCGGTAATTTCGACCGGGCCACCGGAAAAGCCTATGTGATCGTCAATGATACCGAGATGGAGATGGATCAGTTGCTCATTGGGATTGTCCCCGACGCCAGGTACGAATTGCTCCTGACCGAAGCAGATGACGGCATTACAGCCGGGACCAGCTATACCTACAAGTTTAAGATGGATGATACTGAGGAAACAGTGGCCAGGGAACCCGTCGAGGCCGGTAATTTTCAGATTACCATAGATCATTTCTTCAATGATGAGGAGAAACCGGTTGAAAATGCAGAGATCAATTTTATGCTGGATATGCGGTATGCAGCACGTGAAGGACTCTTTGTGCCTGAAACTGATTACGTGGATATTGCAGGCTCTCTGAACAGCTGGGATGGTACCGATTACCACCTGACTGATGCCGACGGGGATACCGTGTATGAGATCCCGGTAGTGCTTGACCTGTTGACAAGGGTTGAATATAAATACCGGATCAACGGTAGCTGGGACGATGACAAGAGCGAATTCCCCGGCGGCGGCCCCAACAGGCATGCCACCGTGATCAAAAGCGGAAGGGATGCAAAATCGGTCTGGAACAATAACATTCCCGGAATGGTGCCCGTAACGCTCTCCGTAGACATGAGCAATGAGATCGCCAAAGGAACCTTCGTTCCCCAGGAGAACTATGTAGACGTTGCAGGCAGCTTGAATGGCTGGGGCGGTGACTGGAACGATGAGCTGTTCGATGGCGAGGCCGATGGCATCTACGTGACCAATCCTGCAGCTTTTGCGCCCGTTGGTGGAGACACCATGCAATACAAGTTCCGTATAGACGGCAGCTGGGATGATGACAAGAGCGAATTCCCCGGCGGAGGCCCCAACAGGAAATACGTGGTACTGGATACCGTTGGCGGAGTTGAAAATATCCTCGATGTGGTGTGGTTCAATGATGTTGCACTCGGTATCAATGCGCATTCCATTCTTCTGGAGGAGGTATCCTTCTATCCAAACCCCGTGTCCGATATCATGTATATCGAGAACAAGGTCAACATGAAGGAGATCAGGATCATCAACATCCTTGGACAGGAGGTCGTGCGGATGAGACTTGATAACAGTCAATCCTACCAGTTGAATACCAGCGAGCTGGACAGGGGATTGTATATTCTGAGTGTGGTTGGTGAAAATGGCTATGTGGGTACGGCCAAATTCATCAAGCAGTAATATTCTGATGTTTTATGTTTCAGACCCGGTCATTATGGCCGGGTCTGTTTTTATAATCTGGTTCTAAATATAAATGGTTCACAGAACACGTTATGTACATAATGAGGATTACAAAGAGTTTGGTTTTTTTTCTGGTTTTAATATGCGGCTTGAATGTTTCCGGGCAGCTGATCACAGCTGAACCGCCATTTCCGGTACAGGCAGACGCTGTGGTTATCACTTTTGATGCCACACTGGGCAACCAGGGATTGATGGGCTATACAGGAGATGTATATGCTCACACGGGCGTGCTTACACAGGAGAGCGCCGGTACCGGTGACTGGAAACATGCTCCTGCATGGGGAGATAATTCACCCAAATACAAACTGGAGCGGATCGGAACAGACCTGTACCAGCTGCATATTGTACCCTCCATCGACGAATATTATGAAACTGACCCTGGTGAGGTGGTGGAAGAGCTGGCCTTTGTATTTCGCAGTGCCGACAATACCAAAGAGGGAAAAACGGCCCAGGGTGGCGACATTCTGTATCCTGTTTATGTGCCCGGACTGAATGTGACCATTGTAAATCCGGAAGGGCGGGCACTGATCGTCGATATGGGTGACACCATCTTCGTGGAAGCCCGGGCCCAGGATGCCGATTCACTGATTTTGATTCATCACAATGCAGTGATCAAAAAGACAACTGAATCAACGGTGATCGATACAATCATCGTACAGTGGGCAGAAAAAACCTGGATCAAAGTTATTGCCAAAGATGAAGCTGGTCAGGTGGCTGATTCCCTGTACTATGTTGTCAAGAAGGAGGTCCCTGTTGCGGCTTTGCCTGCAGGAGTGAAAGATGGAATCAACTATCTGAATGACACGGCGGTATGCCTGGTCCTGTATGCCCCTGGAAAGGCGTTTGTGTATGTGATCGGCGATTTTAATAACTGGGCTTTGGATGACCGGTATTACATGAACATCACGCCAGACGGAAAACGTTTCTGGCTGACCATCGACAGCCTTGAAGCAGGGAAAGAATATATTTTCCAGTACCTGGTGGACGGAATGATTCCAATCGGTGATCCCTATGCCGAGAAAGTGAGTGATCCCAATGACAAGTACATCAGTGAGAGCACCTACCCCGGACTCCTCCCGTATCCAGAAGGAAAAACCACCGATATTGCAAGCTATTTGCAGACAGCCCGGCCTGAATACCAGTGGAACACCACCGGTTTTGTCCCGCCACCGGAGGATGAACTGGTGGTATATGAGCTGATGATCAGGGATTTTATTGCAGCGCATGATTACAAAACGCTCACCGACACCGTTCATTATTTCAGGGAGCTGGGAGTGAACGCCGTGGAGCTCATGCCCGTGAACGAATTTGAAGGGAACAGCAGTTGGGGTTACAACACCTCACACTACTTTGCCCTTGATAAATATTATGGGCCCAAGGAGGATCTTCAGCGCTTCATTGATACCTGTCACGCCAACGGAATTGCAGTGATTCTGGACGTGGTATTCAACCATTCATTCGGCCAATCCCCGTTGGTCAGGCTCTACTGGGATGGCCAGAACAACCGGCCCTCGGCCGACAATCCATGGTTCAACCAGGTTCCCAAACATGAATTCAATGTGGGATATGATATGAACCATGAAAGCGAAGCGACCAGATACCACATCAGCCGGGCGCTTAAATTTTGGATGGAAGAGTACCGGGTTGACGGGTACCGGTTTGACCTTTCCAAAGGCTTTACGCAGAAAAACACGCTTGGAGATGCAGGAGCCATGGCAAAATACGATGCCGGCCGGGTTGCCATTCTGGAAGCTTATGCCGACACAGTCTGGAGTGTGAATCCTGAAGGGTATGTCATCCTGGAGCATTTTGCCGAAAACGATGAGGAGCAGGTCCTGACCGGTTACGGAATGATGGTCTGGGGAAATTCCCAATACAACTACGGCCGGGCCGGGATGGGCTGGAATTATGACGGGAAATCGGATTTCTCGTGGGGATCGTATAAAACACGCGGATTCAGTAAGCCTCACCTGGTAACCTATATGGAAAGCCATGATGAGCAGAGACAGATGTATGATATCCTGAAGTGGGGAAATACCAACAACCCGGATTACAGTGTCAGGGGTAACCTGGAAATCGCACTGTTGAGGGCTGAACTCTGTGCCTCATTTTTCTTTCCCATACCCGGACCTAAAATGATCTGGCAATTCGGTGAAATGGGAAATGATTATGATCTTTTTTACGGCAACGATAAACTGGGTCCCAAACCCATTCGCTGGGATTACCTGGAGAATCCCAACCGGCAGCGCCTTTTCCAGGTATATGCCGCCCTTACGGACCTGAAGCGTTCACACCCGGTATTCAATACCGGGGATTACAGCATTGATGTGGCTGATACCCTGAAAACCATCCATCTTCAGCACGAAGAGATGGATGTGACCATTGTTGGAAATTTTGATACTTATCCCCAAACCATCGATCCCTCTTTCACAAAAACAGGAACCTGGTATGACTACCTGAGTGGTGATACGCTGGAGGTGTCGGATGTACATATGCCCCTTGAGCTTGATATAAGTGAATACCGCATATACACCACGCTTAAACTACAAACACCTGACCTGATTTCAGCTCCGCAGGCACGGGATGTGTCCATCAGCGGAAATTTGGGAATAGGGGAGGAACTGACTGGCCAGTATACCTACTATGACCAGAATGGCGATCCCGAGGGAGCCTCAAAATACAAGTGGTTCAAGGGAAAAAATGCAGATGGTTCGGACAAGATGCA
>CAYVRK010000058.1:12575-21264 GCA_964453785.1 uncultured Bacteroides sp. | reverse complement strand
AAAATTTAAATTAATTTTGCAGGATAACAGAAGCCCATGCAGATCACCACAGCCGAATTCATCATCAGCAATACCCGGGTGGACCTCTGCCCCAAAGAGGCCATTCCCGAATACGCTTTTATCGGGCGCTCCAACGTGGGTAAATCCTCGCTGATCAACATGCTGGTGGACCGGAAGAAACTGGCCAAGACCTCCTCCACACCGGGAAAGACACGCCTGATCAACCACTTTAAAATCAATGGTGAGTGGTTCCTGTGCGACCTGCCGGGCTACGGCTATGCCAAAGTCTCCAAAAAAGACCGGGACTCTTTTGCCAAAATGATCGAAAAGTATGCCACCCTGCGGTCGAACCTGGTCTGCTTTTTCGTGCTGGTGGATGCACGGCTCCCACCCCAGCAGCTTGACCTGGATTTTATTGAATGGCTGGGCGATAACAAGCTGCCCTTTGTGATCGTGCTCACCAAGGTGGACAAGATCAACCAGCGGGAGAAGTCCAAAAACCTGGAGTTGCTCAAAGCCGAGCTCTCCAAGAGCTGGGAGGAGCTGCCTCTGATCTTCGAAACCAGCGCCATCAAGGGCACCGGCCGCGACCAGGTGCTGGACTTTATCGACCAGACCAACGCCCGGCTGGGCTAAACGTGTTTCACCGATCCGTCTGCAAAGGTGAGCCGCAGGTGGGTCACATGGTCGAAGACCGCTTTGTGTCTGGGCCTTTCCCCTTTGGCGGGGTTGCTCTTCTGGATGACCACCCTGAGGGGAGCCAGTTTCACCCTCCTGATGGTTCCAAGGACCCTGCCCCCGTTCTGGTATGTGAGTTCCACTTCGGCGATCCGGCCGGGATCCGCAAAGAACTGTTCAATCTCAGCTGTGATTTCCATAGGGTTTGTTTTCAGTTTCCCTGGAATCGTTCAGCTTCCCAGAAAATAGTTCAGGGTCTTCAGCAACAGGGCGGGCTGTTCGGCGTGGAGCCAGTGCCCGGCACCCGGAATGGTCACAATCTCCGCCGTGGGGAAGACCCTGCGGATCAGGTAGTGGTCCTCCGCACGGATGTAATCGGACTTCTCGCCCGAGATAAACAGGGCCGGAAACCCGGTGATCCCGCCCTCTGCAGCGATCTTCTCCACATCCAGTCCGTCCAGGATCCGGTCCAGGTTCTGACGCAGTGCCGGCAGGTTGATGCGCCAGTGAAATGTCCCGTTCCTGTCCCGCCTCACATTCTTCAACAAAAAACTCCGTATCCGGTCCGACCCGATCTTCACACTCAGGGCCTGGTCAATCTCCTCCCGGCTCTCTGCACTGGAAAGATCGAGCTCCAGCATGGCATCGATCATGCCGCCATGGTCGGCTGCCGAGTGTGATTCAAAGGCCAGGTCATGGTATGCCCTGGGCGCCATGTCCACCGAGACCAGCGACTGTACCCTGTCGGGCCAACTGGCTGCAAAGAACATGATGGTCTTGGCGCCCATGGAATGACCGATGAGCACCGCCCGCTCGATCCCTTCGGTATCCATGAATTTTTTCAGGTCATCCCGCATGGCGGGGTAGTTGTGGGTGTCCGAGTGGGGACTCTGCCCGTGGTTGCGCTGGTCCACCACATACACCTCGAAGCGCGATGAGAGCTCCCGGGCAATGCTCACCCAGTTGTCCCCCGATCCGTACAAACCGTGCACGATGATCAGCGGCGGACCCGCCTCTCCGTATTTCCGGTAGAACAGTTTCATTGGTGATACCTGGATGCCAGTTCGGCCACCAGTTCCCTGATGGTATCAAAGGCCCCGGAGGTCTCCCGGGTGATGGGGGTCTTCTTCAGTTTCAGGATCAGCAGTCCGTACAAGCCGTTCAGTGCCACCTGGATGTCGTTCTCCTTCCCATGCCCCGACCGCATCCTGAGTGCCTCCAGGTTGGGTTTGGCTTTGTTGTAGACCTCCCTGTATGCCATATCGATGCCCTGCTCCAGGATCCGGTGGTGCATCTCATGCATTTTGTCAGAGAGGTTTTCCAGGATTTCAAGGTGTCCCGTCTCCTCCTTGTGTTCATCCTGCATCATGGAAATGAGCGACTTGTACCACTCCCGCATCTCCCGCTTCACATCGTACGGCACATCGAATTTACTGATCAGGGTGTTCTCGATGCTGTCCAGGTCCAGTTTGTTGGCGCGGATCATGTCTTCGACCTGGTACATATATAAGAGGTATTCAGCTATATTTTCGTTTCTTTTTTGTTGAGCAATGATCATATTCAATTAAAGTTTGTAGGGTAGGTGAAAGGCAAAAGGTGAAAGTGAAAGGTGAAAGTAGCGTGATTTCATTTAGTCGCGGAGTTGACGGAGATACATCTGGATGGTGTTCTGGAGCCCGTAATAAAGTGCATCGGCAATGAGGGCGTGACCGATGGAAACCTCCTTGAGCCAGGGGATCTGCTGTTTCATGTATCGCAGGTTCTCCAGGCTCAGGTCATGCCCGGCATTCAGTTCCAGCCCCAGATCACGTGCCAGGATGGCAGCTTCCACAAAAGGTTTGATGGCAGCGGCCGGACCGGAAGGGTAAGCCGTGGCATAGGGTTCCGTGTAGAGCTCCACCCTGTTGGTCCCCGTTTTGGCAGCCCCTTCAATCAACTCCGGTCCGGTTCCCACAAAGATGGACGTTCTGATCCCGTGCCTTTGAAAAGCTGCGATCACATCCACCAGGAAATCATGGTTTTTTACCGTATCCCAGCCGGCCGAAGAGGTGATGGCCCCGGGCGGATCGGGTACCAGGGTCACCTGGTGGGGATTGATGCGGGTGACCAGCTTGATAAAAGACTCCGAAGGATAACCCTCGATGTTGAATTCGGTGGTCACCAGCGGCCTGAGCAGCTCCACATCGCTGTAGCGGATGTGGCGCTCATCGGGCCTGGGATGCACCGTGATCCCCTGTGCCCCGAACTGCTCACAATCCACCGCCACCTTCTGCACATCCGGAACATTCCCGCCCCTGGCATTGCGCAGGGTGGCAATCTTGTTGATATTTACACTAAGCTTGGTCAAACCGGCACAAATTTACAGCTTTATTTCTAACAAATCCTGGATCAGCCAATGATCAGCTCATCGAGGCTGCGTTTGGGAACGTGGTGTACGCCGTTTTCGTCGCGCCAGTAACGGATATCGCCACCCTTCATGTCACCGCCCTTCATGTCACCGCCCTTCATGTCACCGCCCCTCATGTCACCGCCCTTCATGTCACCGCCCCTTTTGACCTCATCGATGACCACCTTTTCGGCAGGCTTTCCCAGAGCCAGCACCTGGATGATCTTGTAGCGGTCATCGAGGTTCAAAAGGGAACGGAGCTTCTCGCGCTGAACCGATCCGATGATACAACCACCGAAGCCCTGCTCTACGGCGGTCAGCAGCATGCTCTGGGCGGCAATGCCGTCATCGCACCACCAGTCGTCTGTCAGGTCCAGGTCCCCCAGCTGCACAATATAGGCAGAGGGCCTCTCCCCTTCAGCCGGACCGGGCCACTCCTTCAGATACCCGGCCCAGGCCAGGGTATGAAAGATCTTCTCACAATCGGATGCATTGTTGAACAGCATGTAGCGCAGCGGCTGCATGTTCCGGGCCGATCCCGACAGCCGGGCCGCCTCCACCATCTCCCTGAGCAACGACATGGGAACGATCACCGACTGGTCAAACCGGCGGTAGGAGCGGTTTTTAAGAATCAAATCTTTGAGCATGGCAATATTGGTATTGTACGTGGAATTTATCGAAATATAATGGTTATTAAGTTTTTTTCCTTTCCCCTTTCACCTTTTACCTAATAACAAATAGTCAATGACTATTTGTTATTATACGCCGTCATGGTCTGTTGAAGCCCGATCACACCAAATGATTTGATGATCTCCCCCGCCATTTCAATCCGTTCGGGCAGCAGCTTCTCCTGCTCATCGGTCCATCCGCCCAGCACATAATCCACCTGCCCTCCGGGATGGAAGTCGTTGCCGATCCCGAAGCGGAGACGGGCATAGCCGCTGGTGCCCAGGATGGTGGTGATGTGGGCCAGACCGTTGTGGCCGGCATCTCCCCCCTTGGCGCGCAGGCGCAGGGTTCCGAAGGGAAGAGCAATGTCATCCACCACCACGATCAGGTTTTCAACGGGAAGTTTCAGCTTGTTGAGCCAGTAACGGACAGCATTGCCGCTCAGGTTTACAAAGGTGGAAGGTTTCAGGAGCCAGTAGGAACGGGCGCGGTATTTCATCTCACCCACAAACCCGTAACGCTTGTCCTTAAAAGCAGTATTGGACACCCCCCCGGCAAGGGCATCCAATACATCAAATCCTATGTTATGACGCGTATGTGCGTACTCGTTTCCTATGTTTCCCAATCCTGCTACCAGGTATTTCATAGGACTCTACGTGGTTTAATCTTCGCTTGATTCCTCATCAGAGGCAGCAGAGTCTGAAACAGCGGCTCCTCCTTCATCTGCTTCCTTGGCTTCAGCTTCAGCTTCAGCTTCAGCTTCTCCCATCTCCATCCCCTTGCTAATCCGTGAGGATACAATGGAAAAAATCATGGAACGGGAAGGATCCAGAATTTCCAGGTTGTCGTAAGAGAGGTCTCCGATTTTAATCACATCCCCGATAGCTACATTTGTAATGTCGATTTCGAGCGCATCGGGAAGGTTGGCAACCAGTCCGCGCACTTTCAGCACGCGCCTTCTCTGGCGGGGCTTTCCACCATCTTTCAGACCTATTGCTATGCCCGTCAGGAGGATGGGAAGTTCAACGATTACCGGCCTGTCATCAAATACCTCCACAAAATCGATGTGATTCAGTTTGTCGGTTACAGGGTGGAACTGCAGTTCCTTCATGACGGCTTTGTGAACACCACCGTTGATCTTTACCTCAACGAGAAACGCATTGGGTGTATAAACAATGTGCCTGAAGTCATTTTCGTGGGCATGGAAGTGGATCACTTCGGCTCCTCCGTACATAACACAGGGAACATGGTTAGCTTTCCTCAGATCGCGGGTAGATTTCTTACCCAGTTCGCTGCGCATTTCTGCGCTGATTGTAATTGTTTTCATTGTATTGTGCTACTCAGAATTAAATTGAACGTTAATTCCCCATCACACGGTGGGAAAATTTGCCATTTTGGCAAAGCGGCTGCAAATGTAATGAATTAATTCAGAAATGTATCGCTGATGGATTTAAAATTGTAGACCTTGTCGATCACATCAGCAAAATGTGCGGCAACCGAAATGACTTTAATTTTTTCACTCTGGCGGGTGAGCGGAATGGTATCTGTTACAATCACCTCATCGATGGGCGACTGTTCGATCCGCTCGTAGGCAGGTCCCGATAGTACCGGGTGTGTGGCCACTACCCTCACGCTGGCGGCACCCTCGCTCTTCATCATGCCTGCAGCAAATGTGATGGTTCCGGCCGTATCCACCATGTCATCCACAATCACGATGTTCTTTCCCTCCATGTCCCCGATGGCCTTGATCTCTTCCACCACATTGGGTTTCTTGCGAAGTTTGTAGCAAATCACCATGGAGGCATTCAAAAACCGGGAGTAAGCATTGGCCCTTTTGGTCCCGCCCATGTCGGGTGCGGCAATGGCCAGGTTTTCTAGCCCCAGGCCCTGTATGTAGGGAACAAAAAGGGAAGATGCATAGAGGTGGTCTACCGGCACATCGAAAAACCCCTGCAGCTGATCGGCATGCAGGTCCATGGTCATGATCCGGTCCACACCGGCAGCAGTGAGCAGGTTGGCCACCAGCTTGGCACCGATGGCCGAGCGGGGACGGTCCTTGCGGTCCTGCCGGGCAAACCCAAAATAGGGGATCACGGCCACCACTTTATCGGCCGATGCACGCTTGGCCGCATCCACCATCATCAGCAGTTCAATCAGGTTGTCGCCCGGCGGGAATGTGCTCTGAACGATGAAAACCGTACAACCCCTTACGCTCTCATCATAAGCAGGTTGAAACTCACCGTCACTGAACTGGTAAACACTGGTTCTTCCCAGCGGAGTACCAAATTTGGTAGCGATCTCCTCGGCCAAATAGGTGGAAGCTCTTCCGGAGAAAAACTTAATTGGTGCAGTCCTGTCCATGTTGCCTGCAAAAGTAAGAATATTTTAGATGACCCGACCGGCCTTCTTAACAATTTTTTAAAGTGAACAATATGTTAAAATGCTTGTTGTTTAGAATAAGAAAAAATAACTTAAATCGAAACCACAAATGGCAGAAAAAATCCCCACTGTTCTGCTGGTAGAAGACGACCAACAACTGGGACCCATGCTGAAAGATTCGCTCGAACTGAAGAATTACCGTGTGGACCTGGAGACAAGGGGTGACAGAGCCCTGCAGCTTTTCCAGGCTGAGAAATACGATGTCATGTTGCTGGACGTGGCGTTGCCCGGAATGAACGGGCTGGACCTGGCCAAAGAGATCCGCAAAACAGATTACGAAACCCCCATCCTTTTTATGTCGGCCAAAGACGATGACAAGGACAAGATCTACGCCTTTTGCGCGGGTGGCGATGATTATATCGTCAAGCCTTTCAGTGTCACCGAACTGACCCTGAGGATGTATGCATTGCTACGGCGAACAAGACCTTCCCCGTTGGAAGATCAAATACCGGAGACCCTGAAGTTCGGAACCTTCACTTTTGATTATCCGAACCGGATGCTCTGCTCGCCGGTTGACCAGGTGAACCTGACCAAGAAAGAGGCCGATGTGCTCCGCATGCTGGCATCCAACGTGAACAGTGTGGTGAAGCGCGAAAAGGTGCTCAACGATGTATGGGGAGAGAACGACTACTTCATGGGACGGAGCATGGATGTTTACATTGCGCGACTGAGGAAAATACTGTCGCCGGACAAGAACGTCTCCATCGTGAATGTACACCGCATGGGCTTCAAGCTTGAAGTGAACGGCAGCACGGCAGTCTGAACCAGCAGGCACCCTTACCCTATTCCACATAGGTTTCCCTGAGCACGCTCTTCAGATTTTTTATATCCGGATTGCTGAGCTTTCCGAGATCCCGGATGATGCAATTCCGGTCTACTGTAGTCATCTGATCCACAACAATCCAGCCTGTCTTTTGAGAATGCCTGACCCTGACCCTCGTGGGATATGTTCTTACAGTGGTTGTCATGGGTGCCACAACAACAGTTCGTAAATAGCGGTTCATCTCATCCGGGGAGACCACCACACAGGGTCTCTTTTTTGCGATTTCAGAACCTGCCGTCTTTCCCGGATCCACCAGGACGATATGATACTGTATTATTTCCACTGTTCAAGAAAATCTTCATCTGGCACAGTTTCGATCAGCAGGTGATCATCACCCGATTCGTGCATCTTTTTAAAGGCCTCTTCCCAGCCCTGCCTGGGAGGAGCGACCGGTTTCAATTCAAGATGGTTTTGTTCCATAACAAGTTCGATGTTTGCTCCAAATCCATAGCGTTCCAGAATCGTCCTGCTCAGAATAATCCCTTTTGAGTTTCCTATATTGATGATTGGAATCTTCATGATAGCTGCGTTTTGTAATAACAAAGTTATAACTAAATTACAACAATAAACATCATATTCCAAATCAGACTTTGAGATTCATGTGATGAAATCTATTTTATCAGCTATTTTTACATTTTTAGAATGGGATCAATGAACTATAAAGACAGGACCGTCTGGATCACCGGGGCATCTTCAGGGATCGGTGCCGCACTGGCACGGCAATTTGCAGGTGAAGGTGCCAGGGTGATCATCTCCTCCCATGAGGCTGAAGAACTGGAGGGCGTCCGAAAAGCGCTCGAGGCGGTATCAAAGGATGTGCACAGTGTGGTATTCAACCTGGGCAATCCGGATGAGGTGAAGGCCACAGCTGATCGGGTACTGAAGGAATTCGGACGGGTGGACGTACTCATGAACAACGGCGGTATCTCCACGCGGGCCGAAGCACTGGAGACCCCCATTGAGATGGACCGGAGGGTCATGGAGATTGACTACTTCAGCGGAGTGATCCTGACCAAGGCTGTGCTTCCGGGGATGATCGAAAACGGTTACGGGCACATCGGGGTGACCAGCACCATTTCGGGAAAGTTCGGATGGCCCCTTCGAAGCGCATACGCCGCCGCCAAACATGCCCTGTTCGGCTTCTATAAAAGTCTCTGGGCTGAAAACAACCGGAAGGGAATCCGTGTCACCATTTTCAGTCCGGGCCGTGTGCAGACCAACATCTCCCTTCACGCCCTGGAAAAGGATGGAAAGGAACATGGTAAAATGGACCCTGGACAGGCCAAAGGAATTACGGCTGAGCTTTGTGCCCGACGAATGATCCGGGCCATGAAACGAAACCGCAAGGACGTGCTGGTAGGCGGATCTGAGCTGGTGATGGTGTGGATCCACAAATACTGCAAACACCTGTATTACAGGCTCGTGAACCGGGTCTCCGCGAATTAACCGGAATATTTCCTGCATTTTTTTTACGATGAAGAGGGGGGGTATCACATCTACATTCGTAGGTGATGCCATCATTTGATCGTATCATATTTGAGCGGAGCACAGCCTATGAAATCATCATGCTCTAAAACGATACTATCATTCGATGGTATCACCAGCACAAGAAACTGAACGAACACACTACTAACCACATGAAACTGAACGAACACACTACTAACCACATGAAACTGAACGAACACACTACTAAC
>CAYVRK010000058.1:11047-12475 GCA_964453785.1 uncultured Bacteroides sp. | reverse complement strand
GAAACTGAACGAACACACTACTAACCACATGAAACTGAACGAACACACTACTAACCACATGAAACTGAACTACGCCCCTACCAACAAAATTTTAAACCTGATCGCATCTGTCTCGGAACGGCTTGGGGGATTGCTCGCACTCCAGCCGGAAAATGTGCATCCCGAATCCAGAAAACAGGCCAGGATTGATAGCATTCATGCCACGATGCAGCTGGAAGGAAAGGTCCTCCCCCGTGAAAAGACCGCCGAAGTAGTGGAAGGAATTTTTGTGCACGGTCCCAGGACCAGGTTGCTGGAGGTTTCCAATCTGATCAATGTTTATAGCGGGCTTTATAAGACCAATCCCTTAAAACAGGATTCACTCCTGTCCACCCATAAAAAAATGACCATAGGGCTGGAAGACGAAGCAGGCCAATACAGGACCACAGAATCCTGGATCTTCAGGGGCCAGAATATCGTCGGAATGGCAACACCACCAGGGGATGTCCCCGGTCTCATGAATAATCTTTTTGATTTTCTCAATAAGAAGGACGAACATATCTTTATCAAAGCCTGCACAGCGCATTTCAGTCTGGAATCAATTCAACCTTTCTCCGATTTCAACGGAATGATGGGCAGGCTTTGGCAGACCCTGCTGCTGATGAAGGTATATCCAATATTTGAATTCCTTCCATATGAAAAACTGATCCATCAAAATCCCAAAGCGTACCACAGGGTCCTGGCGAACAGTGAAGCCGCAGGCCATCCATCCGAATTCATTGGATATATGTTACAGGTGATCGCCGGAGCATTAAACGAATACGAGGGTATGGGAAAAAAATCCTTGTCACCGTCCGATCGTATTCTCTATTTTCATAAACTTGGCATGCCATCATTTACACGAAGAGACTATATGAAGGTGAACAGGAACATCTCAACCGCAACCGCAAGCCGCGACCTGGAAAAGGGAGTAAATGCGGGCTTATTCGGGAAGAGAGGAATAGGGAACGCAACCATCTACTCATGGCAAAAACCGTTAGAATCGATAAATACCTGTGGGCGGTAAGGGTGTACAAAACCCGTTCCCTGGCAGCCGAAGCCTGCAAGAAGGGAAAGGTAACCGTCGAAGAGATACCGGCCAAAGCATCCCGGACAGTCACCGCTGGCGATCTGATCAAAGTGAAAAAGATGCCTGTAATTTATTCCTACCGGGTGAAAGATCCTATTGAAAAACGGGTGGGTGCCAAAATCGTGGACGATTACGTGGAAAACATAACGCCGAAGGATGAGCTGCAAAAACTCAAGATGCAGGACGATTTCTTCATCCAGCGCGACCGCGGAACCGGCCGCCCCACCAAAAAAGAGAGGCGGTTGCTGGACGATATTACCGACAGTTAATTCATTAATCCCTGGAAAGAATCCTTAAAATTACGTAACTTTATGCTATAC
>CAYVRK010000058.1:3098-10947 GCA_964453785.1 uncultured Bacteroides sp. | reverse complement strand
TTAATTCATTAATCCCTGGAAAGAATCCTTAAAATTACGTAACTTTATGCTATACGTAACTTTATGCTATACGTAACTTTATGCTATACGTAACTTTATGCTATACATAACTTTATGCAATAATAACTGACTGGAGAGATGGAAAATGATAAAATAAAGGTCACCCAAAAAGTTAAATCACTGATGGATTCCATCAGGGTGCCGGAGGATTTCGATTATAAAAGAGATTTGGCCGAGCAAATCATAAAGAAATACGGATAAGTTCTTCTGACCCATCAGCTCCCCTGCCGCATCAGTGCTTCGGTCTCCCTCAGGATCTCCTTGCGCAGATGGAACAGGTCCCAGGCATAGGGCTTTTTGCGCCTCAGCTGCCGGCGGAACCAGCTGCCGCGAAGGGTTTTTTTCCAGCGCAGGTACCAGATCAGGGCCGCCTTCCCCACAGGGAGCAGCAAAACCAAAAATGCAAGCCAGCCCCACCAGGGCGATCCCGAAATAAGCCCGAAAGCCACGGTTTCCAGCACATAGATCAGCGGGAAAAGAAGCAGGATCCCCAGGCCCGCTTTCACCGAGCTGTGGAACTGCTGGTCTTTGATGTTCCGTACAAGGTAACCGGGCAGCAGATAGGGAAGTGCGCTGGTGATGAATCCAACTGCAAAAAGCGGGAAAGTGACAAGCAGTGAAAGGTACCTCCACAGGGCACGCACCATGCTGTAGCCGCGGTCACGCACCACCCAGTCACGGATCCCGTGCTCCTTCATCGCGGCAGCGTAGGCATCCACCCTGCCGGCCAGCGTGCGAACAGGCCCGGGATCCTTCTCAATCAGGGCATCCATCCTGGCGATCAGCTCCTTGTCGGCCGCGAACTTATCAATCAGCTTCGATCCCTGGATCCCCATGATCTCCCGCATCTGCGGGTTGAACATGGCCTTCAGTGCCATGATGGACTCGTAGAACTCATCGCTATCAATATGGATCATCAGCGGAAGCATCTCCTCCGCCAGCCGGGCTTTCATGGCATTGATCCCGCGGGCGTTGTTCTCCGCATACTGTTCCCAGTATTCGGAAACCTCTATGGGCTTGCCGTACTGGATCAGCAGGGGCTGGTTCTGCTTCACATAGTGGCCCAGATCGAATCCTACGGGAAGGATCTTCACAAAAGGCTTGCTCCCGCTCCCCTCCTGCGCCTTGAAGGCGATCCGGAAAATCCCCTTGACAATGGTGCGCAGCTTGCGCTGGTGGCCGTGGTTCCCTTCGGGCATCACGCAGAGGTAGTGCCGGTTGTGCAGCACATCCACCGAGATGTCAAAAATATCTGTGTTCTTCCCCAGATCGGCCGCACCATCGCGCTGGCGGAATACCGGGAGCATCTTCATGCTGTTCAGGAAAAACGCCAGTGCCCTGTTGCTGAATATATCCGCCCGTGCCAGGAACACCACATCCCCGGGTTGCGAAAAGAGCAGGATCAGGGCATCCATCAGGGCATTCTGGTGGTTGGGTGCAAAAATAACCGGTTCGTTGCGCGGGATATTCTCCAGACCCACGATCTCCACCTTCCCGTAAAACATGAAGAAAAAGGACTTCACATAGGGGTAGATCATGTAGTAGAATAAATTCCGCTTGTGTACGCCCTTCACCGCACCCCGCACTTTCGATCTCGCCATACAGGTATTAAATTGGTCAGGAGTCAAAGATAGTTTTTTCTTCAAAATACCATTAAATCACTTAACTTAGCTGCCAATGAAACAGACACAGGAACTTGACAGTAAATACATCTGCGGAATCCAGCAGATCGGGGTGGGTGTATCCAATTTTTACGAAGGGTGGAAGTGGTACATCCCCAACTTCGGGATGGACACCCGGATCTTTGAAGAGAAGGCCGTTGCCGAATACATGCTTCCCCACACGGACAACAAGCCCTGGGAAAGGCATGCCTGCCTGGCCATGAACATGCAGGGCGGCGGCGGATTCGAGATCTGGCAGCACACCCAGCGCACTCCCCTTGCCCCTGCTTTTGAGATCCGTATCGGCGATCTGGGCATCTTCGCCGGGAAGATCAAGTCGCCCGACGTAAAGGCCGCCTACGACCATCTGTCCAAAACTGCGGAGATCCTGACCGGGATCGGCAAAGACCCTGCCGGCAGGGATACCTTCTATATGAAGGACCCCTTCAACAACATCTGGCAAATTGTGGAGGAACACTCCATGTTCATGACCAAATACAAAAAACCCACCGGCGGATCCTACGGTGCGGTGATTGGCACCACCGATCCCGACAGGGCCATGACCATCTATAAAGACATCCTGGGTTACGACAAAGTCGTGTACGACAAAAAAGGTACATTCAAGGAACTGAAAGGGGTCCCGGGGGGAGAAGGAAAATTCAGAAGGGTGTTGCTGCAGCATTCCGAAGTCCGCAAAGGGGCCTTCTCGAGGATATTCGGTCCCTCCGAAATCGAACTGGTGAAATCGCTGGGCCGCAAACCCGAGAAGATCTTCAAAAACCGCATCTGGGGCGACCTGGGGTTCATTCACCTCTGTTTTGATGTGCTGGGCATGAAGACTCTGAAGGAAGAGTGCACCGCAAAAGGTTACCCCTTTACCGTGGATTCGGACATCCACCCATCGGGCAAACCCTTTGATATGGGTGAGGCTGCCGGGCACTTCGCCTACATCGAGGATCCGGATGGAACGCTCATCGAATTCGTGGAGACCCACAAAGTCCCCATCTGGAAAAAGATGGGCTGGTATGTCAACCTCTGGAAGCGCAGGGACGTGACCAGGCCGCTGGCTGACAGGGTGGTAAAAATGATGCGGTTCATGAAGGTGAACCCTGCCAGGCTGCACAGATGAGCCCACTGATTTGATGCGCATCAAGAAGTACATCGCATGAATATTTCCCGCTTTCAACACCGCCTTCAACTCCGTATCCTGCGCCTGGTCAGGCACATCAACCAGCGGCGGCTGATCCTGGGGCTCGCCCTGGTCATCGGGCTGTTATCGGGCCTTGCGGCCATCCTGCTCAAAAACCTCACCCATTTCGTGGAGGACAAATCCAAGTCGTGGCTGCTGGGCGACCACGACTCCGTACTTACATTTTTCCTTCCCCTGTTGGGGATTGCCCTCACCGTCGGGTTTGTGAAATACCTGCTAAAGGAGGACATCGGGCACGGGGTAAGCAAGATCCTGTTCTCCATCTCCAAAAGAAAAGGGCACCTGAAACCGCACAATACCTGGTCGTCCATGGTGGCCAGCTCCATCACGGTGGGACTGGGCGGATCGGTGGGGCTTGAGGCGCCCATCGTGCTCACGGGTGCATCCATTGGCTCGAACATCGGAAACAGGCTGAAGCTCAATTATAAAACCATCGTACTGCTGGTGGGGTGCGGTGCCGCAGGGGCCATTGCCGGGATCTTCAAGGCCCCCATTGCCGCCATGATCTTTGCCTTCGAGGTATTGATGCTCGATCTGACCACCTGGTCCATCGTCCCCCTGCTGCTGGCCTCGGTTACGGCCACCACGGTCTCCTATTTCCTGCTGGGCGAACAGGTGGTATTCTCGTTTACCATCAGCGAACCCTTTGTGCTGAACAACCTCCCCTTTTACGTCCTGCTGGGCGTACTGAGCGGACTGATCTCCCTCTACTTCACCCGCATGAACACCTATGTGGAATCGGCCATGGGCAAGATGAAAAACACCCTGGTGCGGACCCTTACCAGCGGATTGCTGCTGAGCCTGCTGATCTTTCTGATGCCCCACCTGTTCGGAGAGGGGTACATGACCCTGAAAACATTGCTCACGGGCCACTCCCTGGAGCTATTCGACGGCACCCTGTTTGAAAACCTGGTGGGTAACCAGGGGATCTACATGATCCTTTTCTTTCTGCTGCTGATCATCTTCAAGGTGATCGCCATGGCCATCACCACAGGCGGCGGCGGGGTGGGCGGAATCTTCGCCCCTGCCCTCTTTGTGGGGGGGATGACCGGCGCCACCCTGAGCAGGGCCATCAACCTGATTTCTCCGGAGAAAGTCTCCGAAAACAACTTTGCGCTGGTGGGCATGGCCGGGGTAATGGCCGGGGTAATGCATGCCCCCCTGACCGCCATCTTCCTGATCGCCGAAATCACCGGGGGCTACACCCTGTTCATCCCCCTGATCATCACCGCCACCCTGTCGTATGTGACCATCCTGGGATTTGAGCGGCAGAGCATCTACACCATGCGGCTTGCCCAGCGGGGCGAACTGATGACCCACAACAAGGACAAGAATGTGCTGAGCATCCTCACGGTAGAGGATGTGCTGGAAAGCGACTTTAAAAAAGTGAACGCCGACGGCATGCTGGCCGACCTGGTCAAAGCCATCTCCAAATCGAAACGAAACATTTTCCCCGTGCTGAACGAAGAAAAAGAGCTGGTGGGGATCATCAGCCTGGACGACATCCGCGACATTGTGTTCAACACCGAATTGTATCAGAAAGTGTCCATCCGCGAACTGATGCACATCCCTCCGGCCACAATCGACAGCCAGGATAAAATGGAACAGGTTCTGGAACTGTTCGAAACCACTGGCGCCTGGAACCTGCCCGTCACCGAAAACGGTACATACAAAGGCTTCATCTCCCGCTCCAAAATCTTCTCCTCCTACCGCAAGCTGCTCAGGGAGTTTTCGGATGACTAAACCAGCTAAATCTGCATAACATATACAAATATTTAGCTGAATTTTTGTATCTGTAGTGCAAATTTTGAACAGCCTGCGTAGAGAAGGTGCTTCGAGCGACAGAATTGCTTCTGCTGCAGAAGTACTACAGGAGCATGCATTTTTTTAAGGCTCTCTGATCAAAAATCCGGCGAAGCATCCAATCAGGAAAAATGGGAAATCATAGACCCGATCGCCTCATCCATTTCCGGCATCTCACTCACCCAGGCAACCGGGCAACCGGCATGTTCAAGGCTATCCTCCAGCAGGTCGAAAAGCAGGTCCGAACGGATCTCGATCTTCGAGGGCCTGTGTCCGGACTTAAGCAGTTCCTCAAGTACCTTTTGCGGCACCGATTCGTACAGGGATCGAAGATCGGGCCGCGGGGACAGCACAGAGCTGGAAATGACCAGGTCGTTTAGCTTATCGACCAGGAGCAGGACAAATGGAAAATAAGCCTTATGGCCCTTCTCCCGGACCGGAGCGGGCAGCATGAACAGATCGAGCTGCAGCTCCTGGCTGGCTTCGGGAAGGCGGGAAAGTGCAGCCCTGTCATCGTTGGCTATAATCACTGAATAGGAGGTCTCGCCCCACTCCGGGTCCCTAATCAGGTAATGGTCCTTCCACCTGAATTTTGGTCCTTTCCCTGCGGGAACCCTGACCAGGAAGCATTCCTCCGGATCGTCCTCACGCTGCAGGTAGTGGTCCTCCTCACTGACCCTCTCCAGCACCACGAGGACTTGTTTCAGGACCAGGAAAAGTTCCACCAGGCTTTTCCTGCCGGGGTACACGGGCAGGTAGCCCGGGATAATTTCCTCGATCTGTGGCCATTGTCCGCTTCCCCGGAAACGGGCCCCTGATTTCCTAATTGCCGCCAGGTCCTCCTTCCCCAGTTCCTCACGATCGGTAAAGGAAAGCATCAGGTGCGGAATGGTCATCATTCCCCCGATCATCGTGGAAACCCGCAGCATGCTTTCTGAAGAGAGACCCAGCCGGGACAAACGTTCAAGCTCCGCCTGAAATTCCAAAAAATCCGCCAGTCCCTCATAGCCCTTGTAAAAGGCAAGGGCAGGAAATTCCCCGTCTGACCCCATCACACTGACAAAATAGACCAGGTCCGTTCCGGGCACCTGTACACCAAATACTTCATCTTCGTAAAGGTATTCCCAGGGAGCCTCCCTCCTCAGGTTACCGGCCATCATATACAGGTGCAGGTCAAACAGAAGCTCGTCGTCGGCTGTTAGCAGGCGGACCCCCTCCCCGGGTTGGGCAGGCAAGATTCTGGTAGCTGCCGCCAGCTTTTTGGAGGCCCCCTTTTTGCCGGAAGCCGCAGCCCGGCCCGAAGAAGATTCGTCTGAAAACTCCCCCATCGGAGCGGAGATCCTGTCGAGTCTGTCCAGTACCGATTCCACCACACTGCGGGCGGTCTCGGGATCCACGCCGGTTTTCCGGGCCGCCGCTTCTATATCGGGTATAAGCCCCGCATTAATATCGGGCAGCACCAGGGCAATAAAGGCGTTGATATCCTCCAGGACTTTATCCTTCTCAGGCTCGCTGTCCAGCTGAAAGAGGTCCAGGTATTCATTCAGCACCACCTTCTTTTTCAGGACCTCGGCAGCCGTGCTCACCATGGTCAGGTTGACAATCAGGTAAGGTTCTGCCGGATAATCATGACCAAAAGCATTAAAGGCCTCCACCAGGGCCTCAAAGCCCCGGTGGGTCATGGCACTGAAAAGCACGAGATGCTTGTCCTCATCGAAGTAAGCCTGGGCATAATGAGGATATTCCCCCCACTGCTTATGGGTGATCCGGTACACTCCCTTTTCGTACTCGGTCCGGAACCCCTTCTTCAGGCGGGCCGTATCCAGTGTCACCAGGTCATATTCGGCCAGCAGATACAGGAGCTGGTCCTCCTTATGAAAGGTCAGGGGAAGGCTTGACCCCGAAATCAGCATCATATAGGGAAGCGGATCCTTATCCACATCGGCATTCACATCCCCGGGTTCCCCGAGGCCGGGATTGAGCTCGGTGGCAAAGAACCAGATATCCCCGGCTTCAAAACCATTGTAGTACACCACCGGACCGTAGCTCTGCCAGCAGAAACCATTGAACCCAATGAGATTAAACCAGAGGACCGGGTTGACCGAAACCCTTTCACTTACTGCGGGCGAATAAAGCATGTAGCGCTTTCCTGTGAACACATCCTCCATGGTGTAAAAATCCGCGGCCGGCTCATCCACGATCACACTGAAGCAAAACCGCCAGGGCAGCTTGTGCTGCTGCAAGAGGTAATCCCTTTCCTCCCCAGCAAAACGGCCCAGGGCAGAATGCTTCAGGAACTTCCCCAGCAGCCCCTCCTTCCTGAAGACCTTATGGGCCAGGTACTGGCTCTTCAACATGTTCACGACCTCCTTCCCCAGTTTCCTGCCCACATGGCTAAAACGCTCAAACTGCTTCTCCATTTTCTTCTCCAGTCCCTGGTGCCCGGCCGCATAGTTGATCAGAAAATCATCGACCACCCTTTCCGATATCCGGCTGGTCCGCTCGCAAATAATCCTGAGTTCCTCGTATGTCTTCATATTTTGATTTTTTTCCATCCTTTTCCAATTCATCCTTTTGCTCAAAGGTAAAAATATAACCTTCGGATAAATCCAGCTCGTTTAGAGCCTCCACCAGTCCGTTTACCTCGCGGGAAAGGTTATCGGCATTTACATTGTAACAGACCTGGACTGCCATTTCAACCTTACTTCCTGTTGCAATAATGAAATCGCATTCTCCTTTCTGACGGTAGTAGAAAACCTTTTTCCCCAACCTTTTGAAATGTATATAAACCAGGTTTTCCAACAAGCTGCCCGGGTTTTTTACCTGTTGTTTAAGTGAAGAACTGAATCGGGGTACGGTAAAGAACAGGTAAGCATCTTCAAAATAGGAAATGTATGAAGCAACGGTGTTACTCGAGCCCAGTTCAAAGGCTTTTGACAGCTTGTTGTACGAAAACTCTTTCCCGGTAGGAAAAAGGGGAAACATCAAGAGAAATCTGTCGCCCCGTTAAGCTTGTGCCCATCTCTTTGCTCAGTATTTTCGCACCACTAAAACCAATTCAACCTGGAAATTTCAACTTACCCCAAGTTCTTTACCAGGTTCCCAATTAGCCTGA
>CAYVRK010000058.1:0-2998 GCA_964453785.1 uncultured Bacteroides sp. | reverse complement strand
CTGATCCCGTTTTTAATCAGTTGCTCGGGGCTGGTCTCGTCATCGTCCTCTGCACCTGCACCTGTACCGGTACCAGTAACCGTCTCTCCTTCATCAAACAGGGTCAGGGATTCGGGTCCGATCTCATCCGAAGACAATGCCGGCTCCAGTACCCCTTTCAGGTCCTTTTTCTCAGATATCATATCCTCCTCAGCAGCAACAGTAACTTTCTCTTCAACCGCTTGTTCAGGCACCATCCACTCCACGGTATCCATAAGCTTTTTGAACTTGCTCTCTTCCAGGAAGATCACATCTTCACCGTGATCCAGAATGCCCTCGGCCAATGAAGATTTGAACTTAAGCACCTCTGTCATACGGTGTTCTATGGTTCCGGCAGAGACCATGTTGATCACCGATACCTTCTTTTTCTGTCCCATCCGGTGTATCCTTCCAATCCGTTGTTCCAGAACAGCCGGGTTCCAGGGAATATCCAGATTCACCATGATGGAGGCCGATTGCAGGTTCAGACCGGTTCCACCGGCATCGGTTGACAGGAAAACCCTGATCTCCGGATCCCTGTTGAATCCCATAAAGAGCTCCTCCCTCTTTACACTCGGAACTCCGCCATGCAGATACTTATACCCGATCCCCAGCTTTTCAAGCTCCATGGCCACAATACGGGTCATCCGTTCCCACTGGCTAAACACCACCATCTTTTCGTCTCCTTCACTGATAACCTCCTGAATGATACTCATCAGTTCGTCGACCTTGGTATCATGCCTCGACTCCTGGTCCAGTATGTAACTGCTGTCGCACACCATCCTCATCATGTTCAGGTTGATCATTAAGCGCTGCCGATCCTTTTCAGGGAGAAAACCGTGATAGGGGCCCAGGATGAAGGGGTCAAGGAACTGCACCACCGAATAGAGCTCTTCAAGCCTGTTCTCCAGGGGGGTTCCGGTTAGAACCAGGGCATAGGTCGAAGGAATGCGTTTGATGTTCCGTGAAGTCTTGGTCAGGAAATTCTTAATGCGCTGGGCTTCGTCCAGGATGACCAGATCGGGAAAGGTGGAGGATATTTCATCGACATCATTGCTCGCCGTATGGTATGAAACAATCTTGTAGAGCTCATCACCCTGGTATTGTTCATACCTTTTGTGAGGCAGGCCTTCAATCACCCTGATGCTGCTGCCGGTGAATTTTTCAATCTCACTCTTCCACTGATACTTCAGGGAGGTGGGGCAAATGATGAGTACCTTCGTGATGCCGTACTCCCTCTTTAACAACTCTGCAGTGCCAATTCCCTGGATGGTTTTACCCAGTCCCATGTCATCGGCCAGCAGGCACCGGCCCGCTTTCGCCGCGAACCTGATCCCCTCTTCCTGGAAGGAATAGAGCCTGGCTTTCATCAGCTCACTGAATGCATGCGTCCCGTTTTCCCCGTAGCGATTGTCAATGTGGCGGATCATAATTCTTTTCAAGAATTGCCTTCAGTCCAGGTTCAGGTCTTCCGGCCTCTTGTAGTAGGAGACCTTCTCGTAAACAGCGTTGATTTTGTCCAGATCCATGAAAATGAGTTTTACAAAGTGTCCAATTATTCGTTCACAATATCCTCCTTTTTCTTGAAAAATTTTGAATTGTCATCAACTTATTCCTTAGCAACTATTCTATTTCAATGAGACAGCACCAAATTAGCATGAAGCCCCAAGATGTTGTTGTTCTGCTCAAAGTGATTGCACTGAACAATGAGCAATTGTATGCACTGCTAGCACTGGCGGATGCATTGCGGGTAGGAAAGGTAAGAGAGAAAAACATAGCTGTTCAGGAGTTGAAAAACAGGATATGGTAACGAACACTACCTTCAATCGGGAGGTAATACGCAAAATTGCACTCGCACTTGGGGAAATAAATGAGCGGGTGATATTTGTTGGAGGCGTAACAATAGGCCTATATATTAATGACCCTGCAGCTGATGATGTGCGGGCAACAAAAGACGTGGATATTACCGTTGAAATTGCTTCATTAGGTGAGCTAGAATCTATCCTGTGGATCACTAAAGTCGACCGTTCTACACACATAAATAATCCGCAGTAGCAAGGAGGAATGCCTATTCCAATCATAGAAAGGATATATTTTATCCGGTTATTAGCGTTTTTCATGTCTTTTTCGATATAAAATGTCCTTCAAGGGATGTTTAATATCCAAAAAAGCACGAAATAGGTTAATAACTTGATATTTTATATCTCTTTCTATTTTTTTTCGTCCAAAGTGTCGTCATAATTCCTGTATGTACCATACACCGATAAAAGGCCAATCATCATTGATGCTCCCAATTTTCTCCGGTGCCCTATAGGCAGGACATTGAATGGCTAGCTCTAAATAGTTAAATATCAGTTATGTAAACAGAAATATGTCAGGGACGACCCAGACAACACGCTGTGAAATCCGGCAAAGGTGTCCCGATGACGAAAACAGGAGGCAAGAGCAAATCCTGCCTTTGATATTATCAAGCCGAAAATCTATAGTAAAGGCTCTAAACTATATGGGCTCAAGGAATTCCCATAAAAAACAAAGACCCATTTCTGAGTCTTTGCCGACCGGGGACACCCCAATCCAAAATTCTTGTAAGAATATATTCTTTTACAAAGATACGACAAGAAAAGAAAAAGTCAAATTAGTGGGGCAATGTGGAATTTTAGCATATAAATTATGGCACTATTTACTTACTTTCGTTTATGCTCATTCATCACACAGACAGGCTGGAGATGGCGGCCCGTTTTATCAACAGCACAAACAGTCATCTCTTCTTAACAGGAAAAGCCGGTACCGGGAAAACCACTTTTTTAAAACAGCTTGCTTCCGAGACCTATAAGAGTCACCTCATTGTAGCCCCCACTGGCATTGCAGCACTAAATGCAGGTGGGGTTACGATCCATTCGCAGTTTTTGCTTCCCTTTGGCAGCTTTATCCCGGAGCGGGAACCATCGGGCACCTACACAGAAACTGCTCACTTCTACAC
>CAYVRK010000057.1:0-21949 GCA_964453785.1 uncultured Bacteroides sp. | reverse complement strand
GTGAGCCGCTTACCGCATCACTGCCTACCAGGGCTCCCGAGCTTATTTGCCACGTCAGAGGAGGATCTGCTGCCCCATAAATACGGTTCTTGTGATCCGCTGTAATCTCAAGTGCTGCAGTATTGATGGTTATCTGAACTGTGGTTGCTGTACTTTCACAAGCGGTAGCATCAGTTACCTGGGTGGCATACCTCGTATATGATCCTGCATCCAGGATTCCCAGGTTGAGGGTGTTGGATATGACAGGAACATCGGAAAGGTCCGCATTGATATACCAGTGTATGCTATGGTTCGCAGCAGGTGTGGCTGTAACAAGAACATTCTCGCCATAGATAGACGCCACATCCGAACTGGAAGGTGCACCGGGAGCAGCTATCACTTCGACAGTCTGGTTGCAAAATGAAGAATTCCCGGCATAGTCTTCTGCCGTCCATTGAATGGTATGTATTCCAACAGGATAGGTACCTGACGCATCTGTTGTGGAAACCCCGAACGGCGAATCATGCGTCAGGCTTTTTACATTACAGTTATCGGTAGCAACCGGTAGTGCAAGGGTCAACGGATTATCACACTCCCCGACTATGGTTTCCGGAATACATGCGATGACCGGGAGTTCAACGTCGGCTGCTATCTGCAGATCGAAGTTATAGGTGATGTTACTGCCACATGCATTTGTTCCTACAGCCGAATAGGTATACGCTCCAGGAGGTGCAGTACAGATCACAGTGGTCCCGGTATTTGCAGAAAGATAGGTAGTTGGCGACCAGACCCAGTTAAAGGCTTCTGCATTGACAATCTCCAGCACCACAGGTTCCTCGCAGTTTGCATGCACCAGGGTGGTTGTAATATCCTCGCCATTGGCAAGCAACCTGGTCAGGTTTCCAATGGCAGCACTCACCTGGCTCTGGTCCAGAATATAGGCATAGTAGACAGAGACTGTTTCTCCCGGCCCGATGGTATCGATTTTAAAAGCAATGGAGATGGCTGCATCGTCAGTAACTGTCCCGGACTGATACAATCCGGTACCGGTGTATATATTGCTTGCATCCCTGTTGCTGAAACCGCCATGCGTTACCCTGGCCCTTGGATCAACGGCAGCCAGTCCAAGATACATTCCATAGGACAGGCCGGTAGCCGATACCAGGGCTCTGTCGCATGGATCTGAACCGGGTTGATAAACAATGCTGTTAATGGTGGTGTAGCTTCCTCCCGGCCACATCCTTTCATTATCCGGATCCACGTTCCTCATATAGTAGGTATCATAGATTTCCGAACCGGTGGTATTGGTCAGCTCCGCCGAAATAAAAAAGTAAGTCTCATCATCCTCAAAAGTAACCACCTGTTTGATGTCGATGCCGGCAATGGATCCGTTCCATTCGGCTACATGTTGCGTATTCTCCATCCGGGTCGAGACAGAAGACATGGGAATTTGATATGCTTCACATTGGCTGAAGTTCCCATAATTGGCACCACCGACTTCAATGCCCCAGCCCTCTTCGGGCGAACCGGGAAGAAAATAGTCGCCATTGTATGCAGGTGTACCGGTTGACCATCCATCCTTCGCAGGATCGGCGACAAAACCAAGGTACCCTCCAACGTTGCCATGATATCCGGCCGGTTGAGCCACAGTGGTTCCAAAAACCCCGCAGGGTGCGATACCAACCTCAATATATTGACCTTTCAGGAATACATTGTTGCTAATGATGGCGTTATCAGAACCTGGCTGACCTGATACGCTCTGAGACACTGCAAGAAGCAAAGCCACTGAGGTGTATATGTTTTTCATGGAATACCTGATTAAAGTGTTTTTACTTCAAGGTTTTTTTCGTGATGGACCACCCGTTGGGGGTTTTCCCCAGCTCAGCAGTCACCGCAAGGGCCCCGTAGCTGTAAACAGCGGTTCCCGAATTGCCGGAGATCTCCAGCTTACTGAAACGGAAGTACGCGTCAATCTGCTTTTCCTGAATACCCGCCTCTGTGACAGGCTCCACCCTTCTTCCGAATGAAGTCAGTTCAGTTCCTTCAGGAACAGGCACCTCCGGGGTAGAGACCATATATACCGGGCCGTCTGCATTGGGATCACCACCGGTTATTTGTTGTTGCAGTTCATAAATATTGACACACTCTTGACAGACAAGGGACCTGTCAGTCTGGGTCTGAGCAAACAGGTTCGCTGAACAAAAAGTGATCAGTAAAATGAAAGATGAAATTCCTGGTTTGGCAATTTTCAGATTCTGGTTCATAGCTTCCGGGTTATTCAGGTTTAATAAATGAATTTTAATGGTTTACCTGGCAACGTAAGCAAACCTATGAACAACTTCTGAACCAGAGCGTAGGGAATTGGATAATACCTTTGTAAGTAAATGGATTTATTTTTGTAGGGATATACCCTACATATTCCGGGTTGCCGTTTCTTCCGGCATTCGCATGAAAACGGTCAGAATTTAATTCATCTCCGATCGATCATGAATCTTCAATATTTAATGCAATGCTTCTTGATTAGTTCAAGTAATAAGTTGATATTAAGCGGTTTAGAGATATAATCATTGCATCCTGTATCGATCGCTTTTTTATAGTCGCTTTCAAATCCATAGGCGGTTTGTGCAATAATGATTATTTCCTTGTTAAACTGACGAATTTGACGAGTGGCTTCAAATCCATCCATGATGGGCATTCTAATGTCCATCAGAATCAAATCAAGGTCAGGGTTATTCCGGCAAACCTTAATGGCTTCAACTCCTGTTACTGCATGTAATATTTTTTTACTGATTTTACTGAGGGTTATTGAAAGCAATGAATCAGACAATTCATCATCTTCGACTACCAGTATGTTCAGGTTGCTTACTTCAGCATTTTTTAACTCAGCTGCAACAACATCTATTGTTTCTGTTTTCTCTGCCGCTACAGGATCGTAAGCAATAGTAAAATAAAATGTCGAACCCCTGCCTTCCTGGCTCTCCACCCAGATTTTTCCACCAAGCATTTCAGCATAAGATTTTGCTATAGATAAACCCAACCCGCTGCCTTCATAATTACGAGTTTGTTTGTCACTTCCCTGTCTGAATCTGTCGAAAATGAATTCTTTTTGTTTTTGATTAATGCCTGTTCCTGTATCTTTTACATAGAATTCAAGGTAGTCCCCTTTTTTCTCGTAGCCGAATTCGATAGAACCGTCATAAGTGAACTTGAGGGCATTTTTAATAAGGTTTGTAATGATCCCATAGACTTTTTCATCGTCTGTATGAATGATGGCATCCCTGGCTGCCAAACCGTTTTTATATATAAAATGCAAGCCTTTATTTTCAGCTTCCGGTTTGAAGAATTTATAAATGAATTCAATTTTCTCATCCAGATTGGTCTCTTTTATATCAACTTCGGCCAGACCCGATTCTATTTTCGAAATATCCACAATATTATTGATGGTATTGAGCATCCGGGCGCCACTTATCTCAATGGTCTGAATAAAATCTTGCTGCTGTTCAAATGATAAGGTCGGCTCTTTCAGAATTTGTGTAAAACCAATAATACTATTCATGGGAGTTCGTATTTCATGGCTCATATTGGCAAGAAAGGCAGATTTAAGACGGTCACTTTCTTCAGCTTTTTCTTTGGCTTTAATGAATGCTAATTCATCCTGCTTGCGTTTCGTAATATCATTGAAGGTGACAACCAGGTAATCCTCAACGAATGTGGCATATAGTTCACAAATGAGTACAGACCCATCGCTGCAGGTAATGTTGTACTCGCCGGTGTTCACAGGTTGAGAAGATATTCTTGCTTTTTCCAGAAATGGTTTCCATCGGTCAATCACTTCCTGCCTGTAGATTTTATCCGGGTAGGCAATCTGGTACCACTTTTCAGCAGTGGGTGCAGTATGTCCGAACAGAGCATAGGCACTTCGGCTCCAGTATTTAATAATATCGTCCTGGGTATCTACCAACGCAACAGGAAAAGGTGATGCATCGAGCATGGCGCGGAGTCTTTCTTCACTCTTCTTCAATTCTTCAGATGAACATTTGCGTTCGGAAATATCGTGTACTATTGAAAAAAGCAAAGGTTTGCCATGCAGGGTGATTTTTCCGGAATATACTTCAACCGGTATAATTGTACCGTCTGCTATCCGATGTTCAAATAAGAAATAGTCTTGTTTCTGCTTTTTTGCCTTTTCCATTTCTGCGGCGACCTGTCCTTCAGATATGGTATTGATATCTTTGATTTTCATGCTGGTCAACCCTTTGAGGGTATAACCATAAAATTTACACGCTGCTTCGTTTGCATCAACGATATGACCGGTTGAAGGGTCAATCAAAAGCATAACCGCAGTATTCTCACTGAAAAGCGTGTAATATTGTTGATCGTTGCCCGAACTCGTTGGGGGTGGATTCTTATTTTCTTTTCCCATGTCCTATTGTTATGTGTCAGAAAACTTGAATATTCCGGGTAAAGCGTACACAGGATTCGGAGTAATATTTACACCTTCTTCGATGATAGATAATTGGATTAAAATTAAGATAATTTTTTGTTTCTCAACGTATTTCCGTCAAGACCTTATCGCTAATGTAATAACCCGAATTTCCAGAGCGGTATCTGGTTTTTGTATTATTTTATTTCCTATTGCCTCAGGGTGGCCAGAACCTCGGCCTTATCAGGAAAATCCAGGTATTTTAGCAAGCTAAGCTGGTCAGCACCTGCTTTCGGGTGATCCCAAAAAGGATATTGCTGGCAGGGGTAAACACATCATGGCCTGCGCCTGGCTTTTATGTGATTGTCACGAATTGTGAACTCAAAGGTTTCTGCAGGTGAGGAAAGGTCGCCGCCGAACTCGAAAGTGCCCGGCCATCCTTTTGAAACGAACGATGTCTCGGAAACCGGATAAATTTGGGTCCACTCCACAAGGGGTGCATCAAGCCATGCATCATAGGTCCCCGGCACATCGTCAAGCGAAAGGAAGTTGCCGCCCTCGTAGCGCAATGTGTATGTGTTCTCTCTATCCACATAGGTTCCTGCGAGCCGCTCGAATTTCTCAGGTGCAAGTTCGATGGCACGGTCCAGCACAAAACGCAGGCCCTCGATATAGGCGGTGGGCTGGATGGTGCCGTGATTTCCGTTCATGGTATATAACTCGTCGAACTTCAGGCTTGGGTAAGCGCGCGATTTGAATTTTTCGGCAAATCTCTTCGCCCCGATCGTCAGGTGGTCGTTTTCGCCCGATGCCAGGAAAAGTTTAACCGGAAAATCGTCATGTGTTGCAGCGTAATCCTCCTCAAATTTCATAATTTCATCACTTACTGCCGGGGCGGAGGCGATGTAATTCTCGAAGGTCTCCGGTGCATTCAATAGCATATAGAGGGTAAAATGCCCCCCCAGGGAATGGCCGAAGAGTGTGCGGTCTTTTTTGGATGTCCGGTAATGATCCTCCACAAAGGGGATGAGCTCATTTTGGAAAAATTTCACAAAATCAGCAGCACGCTCCGGGGTGCGGAAGTCCCTGGACCGGTAGTTGATCTGACCGGGACGATAGGCCACTGAAATGCCGATATGGTCTTTGACCATGTTGCCCCAGACGAGAGATCCGTAAGGCTCAACGGTGAAACCGAAATACTGGTTTCCGTCGATGATGTAAAGGGCCGGGTAAATCTTGTCAGGATTGTCTTTGTATCCCTGGGGAAGTGTCACATACACACCATACTCGTAATCCATGATCTCTGAATAGAGCGCACGTTCTTCGGTGTTGGGAATACGAACCTGCGGGTAGTCCTGGGTCTGATCAGCTACACATACCCGGCAAACCAGACAAATCAGCATTACAATGGTGATGATACTTAATTTTCTCATGTTTGTTTACTAAAATAACGTGAGTTCGATATAACTTTATTTTATAATTCTCTAGTTATCAACAATATAACGTTGCGAATGTTTATAACTATTTGATTGTCAGATATATATAAAAATGAATTCTTCTTAAATTAGTGGTGCAAACAAACCAAAAAAGAAGAATCCATGTATAATGTAGAAACCAAACTTATTGAAATTTTCTGTCATATCGATGATTTTAATAACGTATTTATCAGAGAGTTGCAAACACATCAACTAAGTGATGGCTCGAGAAAAAGAATCAAGCCATGCAAATTGAGTGAGAGCGAGGTTATGACCATTGTAATCTATTTTCATTTAATGCGTTACAGAGACTTTAAACATTACTATTTGTTCCATGTTTGCAGGAATATGACCAGTGAGTTCCCCAATCTGGTCTCCTACAATCGTTTTGTAGAGCTCTCAAAAAAATCTCTTCTACCCTTGGTTGTTTACCTGAGAACCCAATGTCCGGGTAACTGCACCGGGATATCTTTCATTGACTCAACACCGCTGAGAGCCTGCCATATTAAGCGAGAACACTCACATAAAGTTCTCAAGAGGCTGGCAACGAAGGGGCAATGTAGCATTGGCTGGTTCTTTGGGCTTAAACTACACTGTGTTATTAATGATCGAGGAGAGATCCTTGACTTTGTACTGACACCCGGGAACGTGGATGACAGAAAGCCTCTGACCGGTACCAATTTGCTATCCCGCATCTATGGAAAACTCATTGGTGACAAGGGATACATCTCCCAAACCATCTTTGAGCAGCTTTTCATTGATGGGATCCACTTAATAACCAAAATTAGAAAGAACATGAACCGAGCTTGCGAGCTCACCGAAGGTAACAACAGTTTAATGCTCACATCCGATAAAATCATGCTTCGGAAGCGAGCATTGGTAGAGACTGTTTTCGATGAATTAAAGAACATATGCCAGATAGAACACACCCGCCACAGAAGTCAGATGGGGTTCATTGTGAACCTAATTTCCGGTTTAATAGCATATTACTATTTACCGAAGAAGCCTTCCCTGAATCTGGAGGTGATTGATCCATCAATGGCATTAGCTTGTTGATTTTATGTCGAACTCACGTTAAAATAAGAAGATAGTTTCCTTAAATATCAGAAATATTATTGATTTCATTTCCATTCAGCTTCAAACTTATCCTCTTATTTGCTTCACTCCGGTTTTGATGCAGGTATTTTTTTTCAGAACTTACAGAAGCCAATCCAATCAAAGAAAAAATGAAAAAAAATACGCTCCTTCAGATTGCGGTCATCTCCATGCTTGTTTCCCTGGTTTTACCGGGGTGCGGCCCCCGGGATTTGCAGTCACCCGATCCTGCCGGATTCACTGATCCCGGTTCCGAATATGCAGTCCATACCTGGTGGCACTGGCTCGACAATGCCATCACCAGGGAGGGGATCACGGCCGACCTCGAGGCGATGAAGCACGCAGGGATATCAACAGCCACCATATTGAATGTTAGCCTCCACGGAGAAAGGGACCTGGGCGTTGAACCGGTGCTTTTCGGCACCCCCGAATGGTTCGGGATGTTCAGGTGGGCGCTGGAAGAGGCGGACAGGCTCGGTATAGCCATCGGGGTGCATAACTGCGACGGATGGAGCACAAGTGGCGGCCCCTGGATCACTCCCGATCAATCCATGAAACTTTGCGTGTGGAGCAAGCGCATGGTTCGCGGGCCAGGAAATGTTTCGGTGCAGCTGCCGGAACCGGAGTCAAACAATGATTTCTACAGGGATATTGTTGTCCTGGGATTTCCCTCCCGGCACAGCAGGGATCACTTTGCCTCTTCCTCTCCGGAGATCCGTGTGAATGGTGGTCCGACCGGGGAACTCCTTTTTGATGGAAATCCTTTCAGCATGATATCCCTTACAGGTCCTACAACCATTGATATTACATTGCCCGGGCCAATCACGGTGTCAAAACTTGCCATCCATCCACGCAAAGATTTCCAGTGGGGTTCCATGGGTGATGTTCGCTTCTCGATCGCGCTGCAGGCAGCTGATGGAGCCTCAGGTTTCAGGACCCTCGCAGATTGCGAAAGCCAGGGGATCAATCAGACTGCGATGATTCCTTTCCCTGAAACAACCTCAGCCAAATTCAGGGTATTGATCAGCAACTACAGGGACAGCGAACGTTTTAACACTTTCGGGATCTCCGAGTTGGAACTTCTTCCAGAGAATGAATGGCCGGTCTATTTTACAGAGATCCCCCATCATCTTGAAAAGACCGCCACCACCAAAGCAGATGAAGTCAGTGACCTGTTTGCAGCGGGTGACCCGGGAGCCCTGTCTGTGGATCCGGCACAGGTGACCGATCTCACCTCCCTGCTCGGGGAGGATGGGGTCCTCAGGTGGGATGTTCCGGACGGTGACTGGACCATCCTCAGGATCGGGTATACCACCACGGGGGTGGTGAACGGCCCGGCTACCCTGGCTGGCAGGGGGCTTGAGTGCGACAAGATGGATACTTCAGCGCTGAATGCCCATTTTACCGCGTTCCCGGCAAAGCTGGCAGAAACCGCCGGAGAATTCACGGGAAACACTTTCGAATACCTGTTTATTGACAGCTGGGAATGCAAGTACCAGAACTGGACGCAGAATTTCCCGGCCGAATTTGCCAGGTTGAGGGGCTACAGCATCATCCCCTGGCTGCCTGTTATTTCCGGGGAGGTGGTCGGGAATACGGAAGAGACCGAAAGATTCCTGCACGATTACCGCATGACCATCGCCGAATTGATCGAACACAACTATTATGAACATTACAACACCCTCTGTCACCGGCTTGGTGTGGCATCCCATGCAGAAGTGATCTACGGGGGGACTGGTTATCCGCCCCTGGATGTACTCAGGTCAAACAGGTATATCGATGTACCCATGTTTGAATTCTGGGCTGCCCTGGAGAGTGAAAGCGGATTGATCAAATATGAAGCTGTCGATAGGGCCGGATCTGATATGCCCATGCATGCTGCAGCGCTTTACGGCAAGCAGGTCGTCCCTGCAGAGGCTTATACCGGATATGCCAATTACTCGGAAACGCCCTGGGACCTGAAATTGTTTGGAGACAGGGCGTTCTGCACCGGTGTGAACCAGATGGTCCTGCACAGTTATGTACACCAGCCCGGTGAACGCAAGCCGGGGATCACACTGGGGCAATTCGGGCAAACCTTCAACCGGCATAATCCGTGGTGGCCATACACATCGCAGTGGTTTGACTATCACCGGAGAATACAGTACCTCCTGCAGAAGGGGACTGTCAAGGCCGACCTGCTTTGCTTTGTGGGTGACCGGAACTATGACCCGTGGAGCCCGCAATGGGAACAGAATATTCCGCCGGGTTTCAGGGTTCAGAAATGCAATTCAGATGTTTTGAAAAGGGCAGGGGTAAAGGATGGAAGCATCATGCTGGACAACGGGATGAAATACAGGATGATCCTGCTCCCTGATGACCAGGGGATGGAACTGGCAACCCTGCAAATCCTGGAAGGCCTGGTAAAAGAGGGGGCCATCATATGTGGGCCGAAACCGGTTTATACGCTATCCATGAAAAATGCAGAGGAAAACGACAGGCAACTGGGGGTCCTGGCCGATAAACTCTGGAGGCTGGCAGGTAATTCCGGAGAATACGCGAATACCTACGGAAAGGGAAGGGTATATGGCGGAACCTCCCTGGAAGAGGTGATCTCAGAGGAAAATTTTGCACCTGATTTCTCCACTGCCGAACAGGCGGATCCCCCGCTGATCTATATTCATAAAAAATCAGGCAGTGCCGACCTGTGGTTTCTCGTGAACCAGGAGGACAGGGAGGTGACCCGTACCTGCCGTTTCCTGGCCGCCGGAACAGATCCCCAGCTCTGGGACCCGCTGTATGGGGAGATGTTCCATATGGATCGTTTCACTGTCTCGGAAGGGATCACCGAGTTCAGCCTCACTTTCCCCCCGAAAGGTTCCCTGTTTGTTCTTTTCGGTATTCCCCAAAACCAGGATATGCCCACTCACAAGGATCTTCTGAACTCATATCCCATTGAGGAATTTTCAGGGACCATCACCTTCGATGAGCTACCGGACAGGGTCCCGGTGCCCATTTCAGATCTGAAATTCTACCCGATGTTCGATGATTCGGAGATCAGGTATTATTCAGGTGAGGTTTCCTACAGTGTGTCTTTTGATCTTCCTGACTCGGTGGCAACCAAGGATCCGCTCCATCTTTCGCTGGGAGCCGTTGCAGATGGCTACCAGGTTACCCTGAACGGCCATACCCTGGGATCTGCAGTCTTCCCGGATTACCGGTTTACTGCTACTTCCCTTGCGACTCCGGGAACGAACACACTGGAGGTGAAGGTTGGCAACTGTTACAGGAACCGGATCATTGGTGAGATCATCCGGGAAGGTGAATTGAAAACGCTCTGGACCACATCGCCCATCGGGCGATACCTGGATCCCGGGAAACCATTGAAAGATGCAGGGATCGCAGGACCGGTGAGTTTCATATGGTAATGTGATGGCAAGGACCTCCCAACTTCCCGCGGTAATCTTACTGGGAATCCTGTGCGCCAGGGGCGCTCTGGCCCAGGACCCGGAGTCCTTCAACCTGGGATGGAAAGGTTTGGAGATCATTCCTGCCACGGATTTTATTGATGATGGAAATTGGATCACCAATGCGCAGAGCGGGAATACCATTTCACTGCTGCCCAATGATTCCTGCCTGCAGTTGAAGTGGTTTATCGATAGCGGGAACTACAGATGGGCTCAGGCATACAGTGTATTTAATCCGGCGGTTTCACTGAGCGACCTGAATGTGTTTGCACTGGATATCCATGGCTCATCCTGTCCGGATCTGAATCCCTGTCACCAGCATGTAAGCCTGGAATTCAAATTCGAGAACGGCAGCAGGCAGGCCGTTTATGAGCGAAGGGGGGAGCCCGGCTTGCTTTCGGTCAACAGGTGGATCGAGCACCTGTTCTTTCTCAGGAATTCAGAAAATTTTTATATCCCGGCCGGTTTCAACTGGGATTCCATCACGGTATTCTCCATTGCAGTGAAATCCTATCCCGACTACCAGAACATTGTTCCGGATTCAGGGTATGTTTCGTTCCGGAATTTCACAGGGGATCAAACGGATACATGGGAACGCAGCGAGTCACCAGAGACACTTGCCCTGTCAGGTGACACCTTACCGGTGATCGCTGCCCGTGCCGCATCCTTCATCCTCGGACGCCAGGCTGCGACCGGACTCCTGACTACCTGGGAGGAGGATCATTCATCCTGGTTATACGGCCAGGGCCTTGCCCTGAAGGCGCTTGTTCTGGAAGGAGTTTGGGAAAATAATCTGCCCGTCAATGATTATGCGGTGTCAGCCCGTAAACTGGCATGGTTCCTTTCTGACCATCAGTATGCTGATGGTTCCTGGCCACGTGCCTGGAACAGCACTACAGGCAACATCATCGTGCCCTATGAGAATGACGGGACCATCTGGATGGGAGATTTCCCATTTGCACTGATGGGTCTGGAAGCTTACCTGAAAAAGGCATGTGACACGAAAATTGAAAAGGCCAGGGATAAATCCAGGGAGTTCCTGCTTTCACTCATTGAACCGGATGGAAAGTTCTATACGGTGAACAAAATCACGGGCGGGAAGCCGGAAGTGACAAGCAGTGAGGCCTATGTGGCTGCCATTGCGGCACTGATCGAAACCGGGGATGAAACCGAGGCAGATGCTTTGATCGAAAACCTGGAAACCCGGACCTGGAACCCTCACTTCCGTTCCTGGGACGAAGGCTTCTATTCTGACAGGGTGGTTCTGTTTGCCAATACCTGGATGGCAAATTTGCTCTATCAAAGGGGGTACAGCCAGAAAGCCATGGATGCACTGTCCCTGGCGGGCAGACTTCTATTTACAAGGGGGCCGGGCGAACCCTGTGGCTTTGACGGGATAGGTCCAATTGCAGTCTGGTATGAGGGCACCCTCTCCTATATCAATGCAGGCGGACAAGGCAGCAATTTTCTTTTCAGGAACATCATTCCCCATATCAATCCGGATGGATCGGTTCCTCATTATAATGATGGTTTAGGGGCCAATGCAGGGATATGGGCAGAGCGGTGGGCCAGCCTCGACGGTACAAGCTGGCTCTACTATACGGCCAGGGGACGGTCTCCCTTTGAGCCGCTCGAAACGGAAACGGAATGTCATCCGGTTTCATTGATGGAATCCGGATCATCGCTTTCCGGGATCACCGTTTTTCCCAATCCGGCTGGTTTGTTCATCACGGTTCAATTCCCGGTAGCCCTGAGGGAAAATTCCAGGATCTCGGTCCGGGATATGTCAGGCAGGAATCTTCTGATACAGGAGGTGCCTGCATTTCAGCATTCGGCATCCCTGGATTTAGCGGGATTCAGCCCTGGGATCTACTTCATTAATTTCGGACGGGAGAATTTCTGCATATTTGTCCTGGACAAATAGAATTATAAAGCAATGACCATTTTAACTGCCCTGGTGCTTTTATGTGCACCACAATTTTCTCAAGCTGCCATTGATGATCAGATTGTAACGCAGGAGATATACAAGTTTGAGAAAGTTGAATTTGATATTGAAATTCAATCTGAATTCGAAAACCCTTTTGATTCGAGGGATATTCAACTTGATATGATGATTAAAACTCCTTCGGGGGAGGAGCTTGTATTGCCATGTTATTTTGATCGCAGATTAAATGCCGGTTCATTGTGGAAGGCCAGATTTGCCCCTGCTGAAACAGGAAAGTATTTGTATCATTTCAGAGTAACTGTCAGGGGTGATGTCACAGATAACTCTGGCGATAAAAGTTTCATATGCAAAGATTCTTCGAACGATGGATTTCTGAGGACGAACAATTACTGGACTTTAAAATTTGATTCCGGAAAGCTGTTCCGGGGAATCGGAGAAAACATCTGCTGGGATCCGAGGGGCGGAGATGATGGAAAGTTCACCTATGAGTACCTTCTTCCCAAAGTGTCATCTTACGGGGCAAACTTCATGCGTGTCTGGATGCACCAGGGGAGCCTTCCAAAGGAGTGGACGCTTCCCAGGACACGCAGAAATGAACAAGCTTCATCCGCACCTGAACCAGTGAACAGATTTGATGAAATTCTCGATCTTGCGAAAGAAAACGGGATCTATGTGATGCTTGCCATGGATGTTCATGGCATGTATATGGAAGAAAGCAGCTGGGCCAGACAGGCATTTAATTCCGGAAATGGCGGGCCGGCAAAAACTCCGGCGGAATTTTTCAGTCTCGAAGAATCAAGAATCAAGTATAAGAACAAATTGCGGTATTTCGTGGCCAGATGGGGGTATTCAACAAACATTGCATTCTGGGAGTTTTTTAACGAAGTGGATAATGCAGCCTTCACACGTTCACCCCAGGACAGCATCCTTATTCCCCTGGACCAGGTGACCCGGTGGCACGATGTAATGAGCACCTATCTGAAAAGCATTGATCCATACAAACACCTTGTTACGACAAGTGTTTCCCACCGGGAAATCCCGGGTATGTGGGATCTTGACAACATGGATATGAACCAGAAACATATATATAAGCGCACAACCCGCATGAGGCCCGAAACCATTGAAGCCGTATACAAGCACCAAAAGCCTTTTGCCATCGGCGAGTTCGGTTATGAGTGGAACTGGAACCTGAACTTTTCGACCATGGCCGTTGAGAAGGTCTATGACTACAAACGAGGCCTGTGGTATGGAATGTTCACCCCTACACCCGTATTGCCCATGTCGTGGTGGTGGGAATTCTTTGATGACAGGGGGATCACTCCCTATTTTAAAGGCGTCCGAGAGATCAATGATCAAATGTTAGAAGCCGGAAATGGTTCGTTTGATACGATTTCGGTAAGTGGTAATGTGGTGGAGACCTATGCAGTGAAATGCGGTGAAAATTACTATGTGTATGTGCTCAATGACAGCAACTGCGATGTGAAGACGGATATTATCCTGGATCACCTCACGGATCAGAATACTCCATATGCAGTAAAGACCTACATCCCGGAAATTTTTATCTATAATGAACTCGGGGACACAAAAGTTGAACGTGGCCGGATGACAGTAAAGGATATCTATCTGAGATCGAAAGATGAGATGGTGCTGATCATTTCGCGGGCCGAAAAGGGTGCAATGTAGGTTCAGTGTGATATTGCCCGGGGTCATCAAAAGAAAAGTTATATTAGATTGCGTATATTGGAAATTGTATTTTCTTACTTCTATCCATGCCATGAACCTTGACAGACGGTCATTTATTCGCCATTCCATTGTTGTGGGGACGGGATTGATGATCATGCCACTGAAGGCAGTGACAGGGAAGGCCGAAGCCAGCTTATTCGGCGTTCATCCTTTTGTGCAGGACAATCCGGGCGCGGTTTTTATCATAAGGACCCATGTGGATGTTAAAACCAATGGTCCGGCTATAAAGGAAGCCGGACGCGCGTTTGCTGACTCGGTCCTCGGACTCACCGATGACCCTGAGAAGGGCGTACCCCTTACCCATAAATTTGTTTTCAAACCCAACCTTACCTGCCGGAGCGTGAATCATTCGGATTATACTGTTGAACGTTCCATGGGGATCGTAACGGATTCCAATTTTATAGAAGGGATCATTGAAAGCATGAATGACCTGGCTATTCCCGGATCGCGGATGTACATGAGGGAAGTCAATTGTCCGTCGGACTTTGGGGATGGCGGATATATTGCCATGGCCGGGCGAACCGGAATAGATCTTGCGGGCATAGATACCCCTTATTACAAACTATCGCCTGAACAGATCCAGTGGATGGATGCCCCGGAAGGTGTCTATTTCAGCCGGATTCCAACCCTGTGGCCTGTGAACTCCCCCGATTCCTGGCTCATGAATGTATCAAAACTGAAAGCACATGGGATGGGAATTACCCTTTGTGCCAAGAACCTCCAGGGCACCCTGGCCATGAACTATCAGGAGCATTGCCGCCGGTATGGAACACACCTGGATATTATCTCATCGGACTACCGTAAAGATGCGTTCGATCAGATCATGGAGAATTACAACAGGAGGGTGGCTGAGGGAGTTCCCCGCTGGGACAGACCGGGAAATGCAGGGGGACTCTGGATGGAAACCTGGGGGACCCGGTGTCTGGACAACAATTCAGTGACAAGGGCCGGCCTACATGTGATCGAAGGCATCTACGGCAGGGACGGCAACTTCATGGATGGCCCCGGCGAGGAGGGCATTGCCACCGATTATATGTGCAACTATATCATCTTCGGCATGAATGCATTTTATGTGGATATCATCGGTCACTGGCTGGCGGGACATGAACCGGGGAACTTCGGACTGTTCCACATGGCCAGGGACCGGGGGATGATCACCCATTTCAATCCGTCCAATATACCTGTATACGAGTGGGATACAGATGGTGGCGCAACACTCACTCAATTAACGGATTTTGAACGTACTCCCTTAAAAACGTATTATTTGCAGAGGGATTACGACGGTGGCACCGAAGCTTACTGGCACATGGTGGATGAAGCCTATGAATATGAAGAGGTCAGCACCCACACGATCAGTACCCCAAAACTGGCGTTTAAGCTGGGTGATAACTACCCCAACCCGGTGAAATGGAAGACCACGATCCCTTACCAGATTGACCGGCCTGGCCAGGTTTATATCGAAGTGATCAATGCGCATGATATGGTTGTTGATGTACTGGAAAACAGGGTTATGGCTGCCGGCAACCACATGGTCGAATGGCAGAGCATGAATCATGCCCCGGGGCTCTACCTGTACAGAATGCGTTTCGATGGAGGAAGCCAGGCCGGAAGGATTCTGGTTTATCACTGAAGCCGGAAATTGTGATGATTGCATGGTACAACAAACATTGATGAAAGAAACCAGGTTTCTGTTTTTTTTTCTGCTTATGATCCTGGCAGTTCCGGAAATTGATGCACAGGAGTCTTCTGACCTGCCATTGATGATGATTCAGACCAACGACCAGACCATCGGATCGGGGGAGCGGATTGTGGCTGAGATGGGCCTGATGGATTATAGCTCTTCAGGAAGAAGCAATTACCTCACCGATTCCTTCAATGTTTACAACGGGAGGATCTTTATTAAGATTCGCGGTTCGTCCTCCCAGCAATTTCCCAAAAAGAACTACAACTTTGAAACCCAGGGGAATCATGACCTTTGATCCGCCCGGTGAAATGGCAGATGGAAATGATTGGGTGCTTATATAAAAGAAATAATCAGGCTTACAAAATATTCTTCAATTTTTGGATTACCCTTACCATACCAGCACGTCTAAACGGTAAATAAATTTGACAGCAATGATTTTGATGAAATAAGGGTTTATTCATCATCATATTTTGATTAGCTTACCTGGAAGAAGGGGAGGCCTGGCTCTTGACCAGTCTCCCGGAGAACACATTTGTGCCGGTTTTCAGCTCATAGAAATAAATACCCTCATCAAGTTGGTTTGTATCTATATAAAACGGCCCTGTTTCACCCTGTCCAATAGTCTTACAGACACAGGTTTTACCCAGCAGGTCAATGATTTTCAGGTGGCCTGCCCGGGTTTCTGTCAGGTTCAACCTGAAGTTGATGCGCTCGTTGAATGGATTTGGATATACTTCTGTTTCAGGAAGGGTGGTCAAATTCCCTGCTGAGGTGGGTTCACTTTCTTTGACTTGTACCGTGACACCTCCGACTACTCCCATATAGCTGCCTGTTACGCGGGCAGAACCAACCTCCGTACTTGTATAAAATACCGCATTGTCCAGGGACCCGAAAACGGTTCCTACTCCCAAGCTGACCTTCCACTGAAGATCTATAACCGTATCAATCAGTGGATATCCATGCTGATCCCTGTAGGAGGCAGTCACTTTGAGCGTATCTCCCGTATAAATGGTTTCCCCGGAGGCAGAACATGTAATCTTGCCTACTGCCGGGGCATAGATGATGAATTCATACACAGCAGTATCGGAAAATACGTCACCCTCTGCAATCAAGGTATGGGTAGTCCCCAGCTGATGGTTGACTTCCTGGCTGCCGTTGAGATCAACTTCTGCTCCGTCCAGCCAGACGGTTTTGGCATTGATGGTGGTCCAGCTCAACAAACCCACACTGTCCCGCTTGGTGATGTACTGATGGTCGCTTCCCACATGGGTAATAAAGGTCACCCCTTTTTCAGACAGTCTGATCACATCGGTCTCCGTAAAAAGGTCAACCACGATCCGGGCCATCACTGCCGAACCCTCAACACCCGGGTGTATATAATCGGGGAAAAGATGGACGCTGTCTGTGAGCGGGTTGTAAAAATCGATTAATTCTGCCCCGGTTTCTATTGCGATTTGCTCCACTGCAGGGATCACTCCATGGACGATCACCGAATCCCTGATATCCCAGACAATTTCGTATGCAGGAGGCGGGTAACAGACAAAAAACTCGGTATAAGGATTTATTCGTTTGAATGTGTCAATCATCGACATGTAATCCCCATAAAATTCACTTCCGTACTCGTCCCAATTGTATGGCTTGGTATCGTTGGTCCCCAGTGTAATAACAACGATATTTGGCTTGAAGTTCAGGGCCTGGTTAAAAGCCGGCTCATCCCAGATGGGGAAATCACCGTGCTTCAGCATGGTCCTTCCGGAAACCCCGAAATTACCGATCACACAGGTGTCGCCGTACACCTCCTCAAGCAAATCCCCGACCTGGGCGGGGAAACTCTGGATTGCTGGGTTTGAGAGCCCTGCCCCGTAGGTAATGCTGTTACCGACAAAGGCAATCCTGACTCCATAATCCTGTGCAGGTGCGATCAATGCTGACATGCAAATAATTGAGATGATCAGCATAACAGATCTGATATTCATGATATTCTTCATGGTTCAAAAAATAGCTTATAAGACCAAGAGGGATAAAAATAAGCTAAAAAATCTATGAAGAAGGCAGATACAAAGTAAATTAAATCTATTGTGGAGGGGCTTTATACAAAAATGAGCCGAATACAAAGCGTATTCAGCTCATTTCAATTAAGGCAGGCTTTAGGCTGGTATCAGGTTGTTTGGTCCTTTTTGAGGGACCATCCTCCTTTTAATCCGAATACAAACCAACCCAGATATAATGAACCAACGGCGAAGATGGTATCGCCGATTACCCTGAGCCATCGTATGGTCTCCAATGCAGGAGTCTCCAGAAATTCGGCTGAGCGCGCATACCAGAGGCCATACTTGGCACTGGCCACGGTTTGGGCCAGTCCCACCGGCAACACACTGAGCAGCACCATTAGAAGCAAACCGATATTCAGGGCCCAGAAGGCATTGCGTATGGGCTTCTCTTTCCACACTGCATTGATGTCCATATCTCTCAATACAAAAAGCATAAGTCCGATTCCCAGCATTCCATACACCCCGAAGAGCGCGGTATGACCATGAACGGGTGTGGTATTGAGTCCCTGCATGTAATACAGGGCGATGGGCGGATTGATCAGGAAACCGAATATGCCGGCACCCAGCAGGTTCCAGAATGCCACAGCTACAAAGAAGTAGATGGGCCACTTATATGCACTCACCCATGCAGTTGCGCGGCTGAGCTTCAGGTTGTGATATGCTTCAAATCCCATAAAAACCAGCGGTGCTACTTCCAATGCGCTGAATGTTGCACCAAGGGCCAGCACGCCGGTAGGGGTGCCAGTAAAGTACAGGTGATGGAAGGTTCCAAGGATCCCCCCCGACAGGAAGATGATGGTTGAGAACAATACACTGGATGTGGCCACGGCAGCTCTCAGCAATTGCATCCGTACGAACAGGAAGGCGATGGCAACGGTTGCAAACACTTCAAAGAAACCTTCTACCCACAGATGGACCACCCACCATCTCCAGTATTCGGCCACAGAAAGGTGGGTTTGCTGTCCCCACATGAGGCCTGCACCATAAAAGGAAGCAATGGCTATGGACGCAATCAGAAACATGACCAGCAGGTGACGGTTTTCGTTGCGTTGTTTGATGGCAGGCCAGAGGGCTCTTCCCATCAAAAACAGCCAGATGAAAAGACCCAGAAACAGGAAGATTTGCCAGAAGCGCCCCAGGTCTACATATTCATATCCCTGGTGGCCAAACCAGAAGTTCTGGGCCAGACCCAGTTTTTGCATCACACCCATCCATTGACCAGCAAGTGAACCAATCACAATAACCAGCAGGGCAATAAAGAGCACATTTACACCCAGTTTCTGGAATTTGGGTTCCTTGCCTGAAACGGCAGGAGCGATAAATAGACCTGTGGCCAGCCAGGAAGTCGCTATCCAGAAAATGGCCAGTTGGATGTGCCAAGTTCTGGAAATGGAGTAAGGCAAGAAATCCGCCAGGGGAAGTCCGTAAAATCCAAGCCCTTCAACTCCGTAATGGGCTGTAATTACCCCCATTAATATCTGTACCAGGATCAGGGCCGTAACCACCCAGAAATACTTCAGGGTGGCTTTCATGGACGGGGTTTGCCGGATACCGGATAATGGATTCACGGCAGGCACGTCCCCTGTATCGTCTTCTTTTCGGTTGGCAGCATAATACCATGCCAACAAGCCAATACCAGCCAGTAACATGATGACACTGAAACCTGTCCACAACAAAAGTGAACCAGCGGGTTCGTTTGCCACCAATTTATCCGGTGGCCAGTTGTTGGTATAGGTAATATCCTTACCCGGACGTTCTGTGACCGTTGACCAGGTGGCCCAAAAGAAGAAGCAGTTCATTTGAAACATTCTCCCGGCATCTTTGATGCTGTTTTCAGGAATGGCATATGCCTCCCGTAAATGCGCCTCCTTGCGGCCATCCATAAACAATCCCGCATAGTGACTGCTGATGGCTTTGAAAGCCTCTACCCGGATTTCCGACACTGTAAGGGTATTGGTACTTTTATCATAAGTGTTGGTCCTGAGCTCTTTTTGAAGCCTTTTCTGAAGCAAAGCTTGTTTTTCTTCATCCAGCGCATCGTAATCCCTTTCATATTCAGTCTGGGCAAGTTTACCCAGGATGAATACTGCCTCCCGGTGCAACCAATCGGCTGTCCAGTCTGGTGCTTTGTAAGCACCATGTCCCCAGACCGTTCCGACCTCCTGTCCGCCGATGGATTGCCAAATGTTCTGACCGTCCTTAATGTCTTGTCCATATAACAGGATGGTTCCATCTGTGCTTACCACTTTTTCAGGAATGGGGGGGGCCTCACGGTAAATTTCCCGCCCGAAATAGCCGAGTATGCCAAATGAAATCACCATTACCAGGATGAATCCCAACCAGAGTCTTTTTGTTTTCATATCCAGAACAGATTAGTTTGTTTCTGAAGGCAAATATATATAAAATTATAAAAAGACCTTTATATCCTTATATAAAAAAAGTTTGTATATTTGTACTGAAACCAAATAACATTTGAAATGGAGATCAACAGAGAAACCAGAATCGGAGATATTGTAAAGGAAAACTACAAGACGGCCCGTGTTTTTGATAAAAATGGCATTGATTTCTGTTGCGGGGGAGGGATTTCTCTTGCCCAGGCCTGCGAGAAATCAAATACCGATATGAACGCCTTGCTTCCGGAACTGGAAGCACTGGTTGTTTTACGTGACCCGGATTCGGTATACCTCAACAGCCTGGAATTGGATGAACTCTGCACCTACATTGAGAAACGGCACCACGCTTATGTAAAAGAGCATATTCCATTCCTTCAGCAGAAATTGCGGAAATTGTGTGATGTTCATGGCCAGAACCACCCTGAACTTTTTGAGCTGATGGAGCTGTTTGAAGATGCTGCTGGGAATTTAAGTGCCCACTTGCAAAAAGAAGAGTTGATTCTCTTTCCATCTATCCGAAAAATGATGAAATTTAATAGTGAAAACAAAGGCTCCAATAGCGGTTATGGAAAGGTGGAAAAAGCCATTGAAAAACTGGATGCTGAGCATCAGATCGAAGGAGAGCGGTTTGAGAAGATATCATCATTGTCTAATCAATATACCTGTCCGCCCGATGGATGCAATACCTTTAAAATCACGTACCAGACCCTGAAGGATTTTGAGCAGGATCTGCACCGTCATATCCATCTGGAGAACAATGTATTGTTTAAAAAGGCTATTGCGTTGGAACAGGAGTTAACAGCCGGGAGATATTAAACATGTTGTCCAAAAGTACAGAGTATGCCATCAGGGCATTGGTTTTTATTCAATTGAAGAACTGGGAAAACCGGCGCCCAGGTGTGGAAGAGATCGCCAGGGAGATCGAAGCCCCTGTATCTTTCACAGCGAAAATTCTTCAAACCCTCACCAAACACAAACTTCTGGGTTCCATGAAGGGGCGTGGGGGAGGATTCGCTTTTGAAGAAAATCAGTCGCAATTGAGTATGTACGATGTGATCCATGTGATGGAGGGTGATGCCTGTTTTTATAAATGTGGTTTCGGCCTTAAAAGTTGTAATGATGACAATCCCTGCCCCTTACATGACCAGTATGTTGTCATTCGGGATGGATTCTTTGATATCGTAAAAAAGGAAACCATCAGTTCCCTGTCAGAAAAAATCAGGGATGGCCATGCTGTACTCAATCGTATGGTTTGATCATAAAAAATTAGCCATGAGTGAATTAATTAACAATTCAAGATACAGGAAGGAGCGCTTAAAGGCACTCATCTTAAAACTTCATGAGGGTGAATCTCCGGAAACCGTCAGGCAGCAGCTTATGGAGACCCTGAAGCAGGTTCCGTATGGTGAAGTAGTCGAAGTTGAGCAGGAGCTGATCCGGGAGGGATTGCCCGAATCGGAAGTTTTGAGACTGTGTGATGTTCATGGTGAGGTGCTTGAAGGTAATGTGGATGTAAGCGGGGCCAGGGTAATTCCGGCAGGTCATCCGGTGGATGTATTTAAAAATGAAAACGCTGAAATTAAAAAGGTGGCAGAAAAGGCTTCTGGTCTTTTACACACACTCCATGATGTTGACGATGGTGAATTTGAAACCTATGTACTGACCCTGCAGGCTTGCTTCAATGACATCATGGATGTGGACAAGCATTACCAGCG
>CAYVRK010000056.1:0-22668 GCA_964453785.1 uncultured Bacteroides sp. | reverse complement strand
TGTCACCCACGCCCAGAATGGTCAGGTCGGGGGAGGCCACGAAGAATCCGCCAAATGGACTGCCGGCAAGTGTATCCGCGTCCCCGCCCTCGCAGTAAGCCGCCGCAAGTCCGCTGAAATTCACCACAGGCAGAGGATTGGCCACTACAGTCACTTTATCCATGACCAGGGAATCTGTTCCTATAAAGAAGGTGACATGGTAATCGCCCGATGTTTTGGCTGCAAATGAATAAGCGGTTGCGCCCACAATTTCGGTGTCATCCAAAAACCATTGATAGGATGCAGCAGTGTCAGTGACTAACAACACCACAGAGTCACCCAGGCAGAATGTAGTTGGACCTGAGATCCCAATGGAATATGAACCGGATAAATAAAAAGAGGCCAATCCGCTGGCAAGCAGATCACTCTCATTATAAAGGGAACAGGAGTCCACCGGGAACCCACAGGTAAAATCGCCATATCCGGTACCAGTTTTCAGCACTGGTGCAAGATCAAACACATACAATACTCCGTCATTATCAAAAGAACCCTGGTCGTTGTCCCCCAGGATGGAGAAGGTCCCTGTGACCACCATCTGGCCGCTGGTCCATACATCTACAGTATCCCCGGCAGCGAAATCACCCCTTATTACCAGGATCCCGGCAGGATCAATGGTAAGCTCAATGGTGTCACCCAGTGAAAGATTCCCGTAAATGGTCAGTGTATCGTGAATGTAAAGGTCACCGGCTGTAAAATCAAGATCTGTTCCGCTGACCACATTTCCGAAGATATGAACATCTGAAGCGATGGCTGTTGTCCCCGGACCGGTTCCATCATTCCAGATGGCATCATCCAGCCAAAGTCCGCTGTTGTTGTCCAGCGTGGATTCCTGTGCAACCAGATTCAAAGGTAATAACAGTGCCAGCAGAAGTATAGCACATAGCTTTACGGCTTGGCCGGAGGTTTTCTCAGTGGTCAGGTTCAGCATCAATCTAAGCTTCAAGGTCAGGCATCCCTGTATATATAGAATCTATTCCTGCCCGATCCTTTTTCATGAAAGTGTCCGGGAAAGAATAGGCACCTGGACTCAAAATTAACATATTCATGGTTTTATCTTCCAACATGGTTTATCAGTTTATTAACATTGAGCACGATACGTACTCAATTTGATGAAATGATAATTACGACGGATAAACATTGAATCAGTACATGTAAATAGAGGAATGTCTTCACCTTTTAAAACGATGACCATAAAAAAAGCCGTAACGTTGCAAGGCTACGGCTAGAAAAAATCTTATGATGAGGGGATTACAGCGCCTTTATCTCGGTCACAAGTTTCTGAAGCGATTCCTTCGCACTTCCGAAGAACATCCTGGTATTGTCGCCATAGAAGAGGTAGTTCTCAATGGCTGCATAGCCTTTACCCATTCCCCGTTTCATCACGATCACGTTCCTGGCTTCATGCACCTTGATGATGGGCATTCCGTAAATGGGACTGGATGGATCGTCCAGGGCAGCCGGATTCACCACATCATTGGCCCCGATCACCACCACCACATCGGTTTTGGGCATGTCTGGATTGATCTCATCCATCTCCACCAGTTTTTCGTAAGGCACATCGGCCTCAGCCAGCAATACATTCATGTGACCGGGCATCCTTCCGGCTACAGGATGAATGGCATATTTCACTTCCACTCCGTTGGCTTCCAGCAGTTCATCCATTTCACTGCAGATATGCTGGGCCTGGGCAACGGCAAGACCATATCCTGGAACAATGACCACTTTGCTGCTGTAGTACAACATCACAGCAGCGTCTGTGGCAGAAATTTCTTTGATCACACCTTTTTCCCGGTCCACCGCAACTCCTCCTCCTCCAAACGCCCCGATGATCACGTTGATCAGCGAACGGTTCATGGCCTTGCACATCAGGAGCGTGAGGATCATCCCGGCAGCTCCCACAAAAATACCACCCAGAATCATGGCCTCGTTATGATAAATGAAACCTGCCATGGCAGCAGCGATACCCGTTAAACTGTTGAGCAGTGAGATCACTACCGGCATATCTGCTCCCCCGATGGGCATCACAAAACTGACGCCATAGACCAGGGATACAGCAAGCAGCACATATACAAGTATCTGTTTGGTTTCCGCTGGTGTGGATCCAAAAAGGATATACAGCAGGAGGGCTGCAATTATGGCAAGTATAACCAGGTTAATGTAAGTGAGCCATCTGGTGAAAATGTCCTTTACGTTTCCATTCAGTTTCCCGTAGGCAATCATACTTCCACTAAAAGCGATACTACCTATTACCAATCCCAGCAGGGTAACCAGACCGGACTGGTTGTCCGGATTTGAATACTCGATCAGCGCCACAAGTGCCGAGGCGGCACCGCCGGTGGCATTAAAGAAAGAAACCAGCTGCGGCATGGCAGTCATTTTGATCCGCCTGGCAATGACGGCTCCGATGACTCCTCCAAAAGCAATGGCTCCTAAAATAATCGCCAGGTTGGCTCCCTTGATGCTGCCACCATCACTGTCACGGTGAAGTACCATGGTAGCGATCATGGCCATGAGCATTCCGGCTGCTGCCCAGAGATTCCCCTTTCGGGCAGAGTCCGGACTACTGAGCAGTTTGAGCCCATATACAAATAAGAGGGCCGAAAGAAGGTATACGAATTCGAGAATGATATCTCCGTTGGTTAAGTTCAGTGCATCCATGGTACAGACCTATTTTTTTTTCTTCTTTTTAAACATTTCAAGCATGCGGTCTGTAACCACAAAGCCTCCGATCACGTTCAGGGTTCCAAATAGCAGCGCAAAAATACCCAGCACCAGGTTAAGCAGATTCGAACCTGCTGTCAGGTTCTCCAGGTCGGCATGTCCCACCAGGATAATCCCCCCGATAATAATTACCCCGCTGATGGCATTGGCTCCTGACATCAAGGGTGTATGCAGTACGGAAGGAACATTGGAAATCACCTCCAGCCCCAGGAAAATGGTAAGGGCAATAATAAAGATGGCCTCTTTGTTTGTATAGAAAAATTGTAATACGCTTTCCATCATCTTATTTTATTCGTTCGTTGACAATCTCACCGCTGCGGGTGATGCAGGTTGCCTGCACAATATCATCTTCCACATCCGCATTCAGTTTCCCCTCCTTATCAATCATCAGATCAAGAAAATTCAGGAAATTCTTTCCCAGCATTTTGCTGGCATCGGATGGTATGGTGGAAGCAAAATTGGAATTTCCAATGATTTTTATTCCGTGAACAATGACCATTTCATCGTTTTTAGTCAGTTCGCAGTTTCCCCCTGTGGATGCAGCCAGGTCGATGATCACCGAACCGGGTTTCATGGCTGCCACGGTCTCTTTCCTGATCAACACAGGTGCTTTCCTTCCGGGGATCTGTGCTGTGGTGATCACCACATTGGCAGCGATGGCGTGCTGCTGGATAAGTTCTGCCTGTTTCTGCTTGTATTCCTCAGTTTGCTCCACTGCATATCCACCGGCGGAAGCATCATCCTTTGCACCTTCCACTTCTACAAATTTCCCTCCCAGGCTCAGCACCTCCTCTTTCACGGCCGAACGCACATCGAACACCTCTACAACTGCTCCCAGTTTACGTGCTGTGGCAAGGGCCTGAAGTCCGGCAACGCCTGCCCCAAGGATCAATACCCTCGAAGGCCTGATGGTCCCCGAGGCCGACATGAACATGGGAAAGAATTTGGGCAGCTCAGCGGCCGCCACCAGCACTGCTTTGTAACCTGCCACTGTGGCCATGGAAGAGAGCACATCAATGGCCTGTGCCCTGGTGGAACGGGGAATCATATCAAGGCTGAAGGAAGTGACTCCCTCTTTGGCCAGCTTTTCCACGGCCATTTTGTTTGTCAGGGGACCAAGAACGGCCACCAGCACTTTCCCGTCCGGAATTTTATCCGCGGGAGGATGGATGCATAGGATCATGTCAGCCTCTTTCAGGATAGCTGCCCTATCCAGAATAACAGCTCCGGCTTCGTCATAAGACTCATCACCTGCATAGGATCCTTTCCCGGCCTCCTTTTCCACCAGCAGTTTGATCTCTTTTTTAATCAGGTAGGCAACGTGTTCGGGCAACAGTGCCACCCTGTTTTCACCCTTGCCTTCCTTCAAAACTCCGATTGTCATGTATTGGGTTTTTATCTGTTGGTTCTGTGATATCTCCTCAACAACACACTGAGGCACAATGTTCAATCATTTCTGCTTCTCCTTCAGGAATTGGTCCATGGCCTCGGCAGCCTTTCTGCCATCACCCATGGCCAGTATCACGGTTGCTCCGCCACGGACAATATCTCCACCGGCAAAAACTCCGGTCACCGAACTGTGCATGGTATCCTGATCCACAACAATGGTTCCCCATTTTGATACATTCAGATCCTTCATGCTCTGCGGGATAAGTGGATTGGGCGAAACCCCCACACTCACGATTACCGTGTCCACCTCCATGATAAATTCCGAACCTTCAATGGGAATGGGCCTGCGCCTTCCGGATGCATCCGGCTCTCCCAGTGCCATTTTCTGAACCTTCATTTTGCAGACCCGGCCCTTCTCATCGGCATAATACTCCAACGGATTATGCAGGTTCATAAATTCCACCCCCTCTTCCTGGGCATGTTTGATCTCCTCCTTGCGTGCAGGCATCTCCTCGATGGACCTGCGGTAGATGATCATGGACCGTTCAGCTCCCAATCGCTTGGATGTCCTGACCGCATCCATGGCTGTATTGCCACCCCCGATCACAGCCACCTTCTTCCCGCTGATCACCGGTGTATCATATTCCGGGTCGGCAGCATTCATCAGGTTGACCCTGGTCAGGTACTCGTTGGATGAATAGATCCCGATTAAATTCTCTCCGGGGATATGCATAAAATTGGGCAGACCGGCCCCGCTTCCCACCATGAAAGCACTGAAGCCCTCCTCTTTCAGTTCTTCAATGCTGGCCGTGGCTCCCACAATGAAGTTCTTCACGAACTTCACCCCCATTTTTTCAAGGACATCAATCTCCACATCCACAATGCGGTTGGGAAGCCTGAATTCGGGAATCCCATATTTAAGCACCCCCCCGATTTCGTGAAGTGCTTCAAATACGGTGACATCATACCCTTTTTTGGCCATATCCCCGGCAAATGCCAGTCCGGCCGGTCCCGACCCGATGGAAGCGACTTTAATCCCGTTTCTCTCCTTGATTACCGGGACCGACATTTTTCCGCTGTTCTGCTCAAAATCAGCAACAAACCGCTCCAGGTGTCCAATGGCAACAGCCGGCAACTTCAGTTTCTGTGTATAAAAACAGGCCTGCTCGCACTGAACCTCCTGTGGACAAACCCTGCCGCATACTGCCGGGAGGGTATTGGTCTCCTTCAGGACACGGGCCGATTCAAGGAATTCTCCTGCTTCAATCTTTTTTATGAATTTGGGAATGTTGATGCCCACGGGACAACCGGTAATGCAGGTTGGATTCACACAATCGAGACAACGCCTGGCTTCGCCGATGGCATCCGGTTCCGATAATCCTGAATTCACTTCTGTAAAATCCCGGTTCCGCTTCCCCGGATCCTGTTCGGGCATGGATACCCGCTCAAGCATGGTCCGCTCTTTGTTTTTCAGGGTGCTGCGCAGGGCCACACGCCACTCCTGTTCTCTCTCATTTTTCAAATATTCTGAAACTTCAGCCATGCTGATTACTGCGTTTTGGGGTGACTACTTAAATAATTTTCATATGCCTCTGCCTCAGAAGGTTTGTAGGAGCCGAGCCTTAACATCATCTCGTCAAAATCGACCAGATGCGCATCGAATTCGGGTCCGTCTACGCATACAAACCTGGTTTTACCCCCCACCGACACCCGGCAGGCGCCGCACATGCCCGTGCCATCCACCATCAAGGTGTTCAGGCTGGCCACTGTGGGTATGTTGTATTTACCTGTAAGTTTGCTTACAAATTTCATCATGATGGCCGGACCCACTGTTACTGCCAGGTCCACTTTTTCACGCCCGATAACCTCTTCCATTCCCACTGTAACCAACCCCTTCATTCCATAAGACCCGTCATCGGTCATAATGATGACCTCGTCCGAGTGATTTCGCATCTGCTCTTCAAGGATAATCAACTCCTTTTTCCTGGCGGCCAGAATAGTGATCACCCTGTTTCCGGCTTCCTTGAACGCCTCCACAATGGGTAGCAGGGGGGCCACACCCACTCCTCCACCGGAGGCAAGTACGGTTCCCACTTTTTCGACATGGGTGGGTTTTCCGAGGGGGCCCACAACATCGGTAATCTCATCCCCCACCTCCAGGTTACATAACCTGGCAGAAGTGACGCCTACTTTTTGAATGATCAGGGTGATGGTTCCTTTTTCAACATCGGCTGCTGCAATGGTAAGCGGGATCCGTTCACCTTTTTCGCCGGTCTTTACAATCACGAAGTGACCGGCCTTCCTGCTCTTTGCAATATGCGGAGCCTCCACCACCAGCTTTACAACGACTTCGGAGAAATACTCCTTTTCAATTATCTTGTTCATCTGCTGTTCGGGATTTCGGGAATACAAAACTAACAGTTTCATTTATATGATGGAAAATTGTTCTAATGTTATATTTTTACTTCTCTTGTTGCAGACTATATTTTAAAACATAAATACAGATCACCAATGATTGACCTATCTACAGAATATATGGGATTGAAGCTAAAAAATCCCATCATTGCAGCCAGCAGCGGACTAACGGGAACACTAGACGGAATCAGATCCATGGAAAAGAACGGGGCCGGGGCCGTTGTGATCAAATCGATTTTCGAGGAGGAGATTCTGCTGGATGTGGATAAACAGGCCAAAGAGGCTGAAAGTGATCCGATGATCTATTCTGAACTGTCCGAAACCCTTGATTACATTGACCTTCATGTCCGGGAGGACAACCTGGGTAAATTCCTGCAGCTGATCAGCGATGCCAAAAAGAGTGTTTCCATTCCCGTGATCGCCAGTATCAACTGTATCTCCCATGAGGACTGGACCCATTTCACCAGAAAAATGGAAGAAGCGGGGGCCGACGGACTGGAACTGAATCTGTTCCTGAATCCCGCCGATTTTAAGAACAAAGAGTTCGAGAAAGCCTACTTCAGGATCATTGAGAAGGTTCTTGCGGTGGTGAAGGTACCTGTGGCCATCAAAATCAGCAAGTATTTCACCCGCCTGGGACTGTCAGCAAAAGCCCTGTCCGAAACGGGTATCTCCGCCATGGTTCTGTTTAACCGGTTTTACACACCTGATATCGACATCGATAAGCTGACCCTCTCGGCTGCCAGTGTGATTACCTCGCCGGAAGAGATTTATGAAACCCTCCGCTGGATCGCCATCATGTCGGGTCGTGTGGATTGCGACCTGGCGGCCTCCACCGGAATTCACAACGGAGATGATGTGGTTAAAATGTTGCTGGCCGGTGCCAAAGTCACCCAGTTGGCATCAACCCTGTACAAGAACGGCCCCGAACAGATTGCCCGGATGCTTGAACGTTTGGAAGAGTGGATGAAGGAAAAAGGATTTGACTCACCGGACCAGTTCAGGGGAAAAGTGGCAGTTGCCTATGAAGGTAATCCTGCTGTCTTTGAACGGATGCAGTTCATGAAATATTATAGTGAAATCAGGTAAAAAAGGATTTGCAGAAACAATTCGGGCGACCAGTTGTTAGTTTTTTAAATCCGACCCGTTGTAATATGGATGACCTATCGTTTTTGCAGCACCTTGATCCGGAAGCCATTGAGGAGCTTTATCAAAAATACAGGGAGGATCCTGGTTCTGTCGACTCCAGCTGGCACCACTTTTTCCAGGGATTTGACCTGGCCAGGAAAGATTTCAGTCACCCCGAATCCGCATCACTTACCTTCGACGAGGAGTTCCAGGTCCTTAACCTGATCAACGCTTACAGGAAACGGGGTCACCTGTTTACCGAAACCAATCCCGTGCGTTCCCGGCGCAAATATTTCCCAACACTGGACCTTGAAAATTACGGCCTGTCCGAAAAAAACCTGGATACATATTACCATGCCGGAAAGGAAATTGGTTGTGGCAAAGCAAAACTGCGGGATATCGTGGAGTACCTCAAAAAGACCTATTGCGGGCACATAGGCTCCGAGTATATGTTCATTCGCAGCCCTGAAAAGACCAAATGGCTGACCGAGGCCATTGAAAAGGGGCATAACCGGACCATCTTTACACCTGAAGAGAAGAAGAAAATCTACAAAGACCTGAAGGAAGCTGTTGCCTTCGAGAAGTTCATTCACAACAGATTCGTGGGTCAGAAAAGGTTCTCTCTTGAGGGAGCCGAAATCCTTATTCCTGCCCTGAATGACCTGGTGGAAAAAGGTTCCCAGCTGGGCGTGATGGAATTCAACATTGGGATGGCACATCGTGGTCGCCTCAACGTATTGGGGAATGTGCTAAAAAAACCCATGGAGTATATCTTTAAGGAGTTCGAAGGAGAATCCTATGAAGAGAACATCAGTCTGGGTGATGTGAAATACCACCTGGGATACGGCAACACCATCCGCACATCCGGTCACAGGACCGTCATTCTGAATATTGCACCCAATCCGTCCCACCTGGAATCATCAGCACCAGTCATTGAAGGTGTGACCAGGGCCCGCATGGATCACATCTACGGTGGTGATGTGAACAAGATCGTTCCCATCATCATCCATGGCGACGCTGCCATCGCAGGTCAGGGCGTGGTCTATGAGGTGGTCCAGATGTCGGAACTGGAAGGATATAAAACAGGAGGGACCATCCACCTGGTGATCAATAACCAGATCGGTTTTACCACCAACTACCTGGATGCCCGGTCAAGCACCTATTGTACCGATGTGGGGAAAGTCACCAAAGCCCCCATCTGGCATGTAAACGGTGATGACGTGGAGGGCCTGGTCCATGTGATTCGCATGGCCATAAAATACAGGCAGGTGTTTCATACGGATGTGTTTATCGATATCCTGGCCTACCGGAAGTTCGGGCACAACGAAGGGGATGAGCCCAGGTTTACCCAGCCCACCCTTTACAAAGCCATCGCCAGTCACCCCAACTTACGGGACATCTACAGCCGGGCGCTTGTGGAACAGGGTGTGATGACCAATGAAGAGGTCGCCGAAGCTGAGGTCGGATTTGAATCATACATGGAGCAGCAGCTTGAGGTGGCGCGGAAAAAGAAGAAGGTGATCATCCAGCAGTTTATGGAGGCCGAATGGCAGGGGATGGAGTATGCAAGCATGTCCGACTTCGAAGATTCCCTGGAGACAGGTGTTCAAAGAAGTACACTGGATCACATTGCCAATAAGATAACCACCCTGCCCGAAGACCTGGTCTTTTTCAACAAGACCATCAAACTGGTCCGGGAAAGAGCCCGGATGGTTGAAGAAAACAGGGTTGACTGGGCACTGGGAGAACTGTTTGCATACGGCTCCCTCCTGCTGGAAGGTCACCCGGTACGGATCACCGGGCAGGATTCCATAAGGGGAACATTTTCACACAGGCATGCGGGGATGGTCATGGAAGATACCACCGAGATCTATGTGCCCCTGAAATACATCGATACCGAAAATCAGGAACCCTTTCATATCTTCAACTCACCACTCAATGAATACGGGGTGCTGGGATTCGAATATGGCTATGCCATGTCGTGCCCCCGCAACCTGACTATCTGGGAGGCGCAGTTCGGTGACTTTGCGAATGTGGCCCAGGTGATCATCGACCAGTATATATCAAGTGCAGAGGATAAATGGGGAGTCATGAACGGGCTGGTCCTATACCTCCCCCACGGTTTCGAGGGACAGGGACCCGAGCATTCAAGTGCGCGTATTGAGCGCTTCCTCAGCCTGGCTGCCAGTTGCAACATGCACATCATCAATCCCACCACCCCTGCCAACCTTTTCCATGCGCTCAGGAACCACATGATGAAAAGATCAAGGGTTCCGCTTGTTGTATTTACACCCAAGAGCCTCCTTCGCCATCCCCAGTGCATCTCCACAGTGGATGACCTGGAAACCGGCAAATTTCAACCCGTATATGATGATCCGGAGACGGATGTGGACGAGGTACGCCGTGTAGTTTTCTGCAGCGGTAAGGTATATTACGACCTGCTTGCCAGGAAACAGAAGCTGGGTGTAAGAGACATTGCCCTGGTCAGGCTGGAACAGGTGTTCCCCCTCCCGGAGAAAAAGATCAAATCAATACTGAAAAAGTACAGGAACAACATGCTTACCCTCTGGGTACAGGAAGAACCCGAAAACATGGGTGCCTGGTATTTCATCAGGAATTCACTCAAAGATGTGGAGATTCTCCCGGTTACCCGGCAGCCTTCGGGAAGTCCCGCCACCGGTCTTTACAAACTCCATGAGATCAGTCAGACGGAGATTATCGACAAAGTATTCCGCGAATGCACCTGTGAATTGCTGAATGTGTACTGCGGGCTCCAATGTGTTGTTGGCAGCTCCCGGAAAGAGATTCTGAAACAGCACCATTACTTCGACAAAGAAAAACCCTAATCATCATCCCATGGCCCTGGAAATTAAAGTACCTAGTCCCGGCGAATCCATCACAGAAGTTGAACTGGCATCCTGGTTTGTAGAGGATGGCGCCCTGGTTTCAAAAAACCAGGAAGTCGGAGAGATTGAATCGGAAAAGGCAACCCTTCCATTGATTGCCGCAGAAGCCGGACAGCTGAAGATCCTGGTTGCTGTAGGTGAAACGGTGAAGGTCGGCGTTGTGGTGGCTACCATTGATACCAGTGTGGAAGTCCCCGAAGGTTCCACTGAACCAGCCGGTGCCCCGGAAGAAACGGCACCTGCTGCAAAACAAGTAAAATCTGCCCCTGTATCTTCCCATGATGTCGTGAAGACTACCCCGGTAGCACGGGAGATGATGGAGAAAGAGGGATTATCCGTAGATGATATTGTAAACGGGCTCCGGAAAATTACCGCTTCCGACGTGACAAGGGTCCTGCAGCTGGAAAAGTCCGCCAAGCAGGGCAATGCCATCCCTTCTCCGGCAGTGAAGAAGGAAGCCTCCCGGGATGTAGATCGAAAGAAGATGAGCCAGCTGCGGAAAAAAATCAGCGAACGCCTGGTGGCAGTGAAAAATGAGACCGCTATGCTCACCACCTTTAACGAGGCGGACATGAGCAACATCATCGAGATCCGGAAAAAGCACCAGGATAAATTCGTGGAGATGCACGGGATCAAACTGGGTTTTATGTCCTTCTTTACCAAAGCGGTGACTGAGGCACTTCAGCTCTTCCCCTCCGTCAATTCCTACCTCGATGGCGATGAGGTGGTTTCTCCCGGATATTGTGATATAGGAATTGCCGTACAGACCGATAAAGGATTGATGGTCCCGGTACTTCGCAACACCGAGGCCCTGGGTCTGGCCGACATCGAGAAACAGATTGCCGACCTGGCCACCAGGGCCCGGAAAGCCCGGCTGGGAATCGATGAGATGTCGGGGGGAACCTTTACCATCTCCAACGGGGGCATCTATGGCTCCATGCTCTCCACACCCATACTGAATCCACCCCAGTCGGGAATCCTGGGTATGCATAACATTATTGAGCGGCCCATGGCTGTTAAAGGAAAGGTGGAGATCAGACCCATCATGTACATCGCGCTGAGTTATGACCACAGGGTGATCGACGGCAAAGACTCGGTTGGATTTCTGAAAACAGTGAAAGAATTTATAGAGGAACCATCCCGCCTGATTTTTGGTTCCCGTTCGGCTGAACAGTTTCTCCTGGAGATTTAAACTCGTTTAGTAGTATTCCAACTCCCTTGTAACGGCATACCTGGGTGTGATTTTTTCAGCTTCCAGATAAACCAGCTGGGTGGTCCAATTCCCCTTCTCATCGAAATCTGTATACTCAAAAAGCTGGGTGGATTTTCTTTCCCCATTTTGATCTTCCTGGTAACTCTCCACCATGAGCCCTTTTTCATAGACGAAGTGAACAACCACCTCCCGGTCCGCCACTACCTGAACCTGGCTGATGATCCTCCCGTTTGAATCGTAGTAATTGGCTCCCTCATACATCAGTGAACCATTGCTCCGCATTTCGAAATCCACCTGCTGGTCCGATACCCTCTCCATAAAGGTCTTGGAGGTCTGCCTGTTGTATGCCACGTAAAAAGTCTCCTCCACGATATCACCCTTCTCGCGCCTGCACGAACCGGAAGCCAGGGTATCGCCGTTGTCCCCGATATGAAAAAGTTTCACATAATTTCCATCCTTATCATAGAGGGTTAGCTTGTAGACAGGATTCACTTGTTCGCCAGGTTCCCACCGATCCGTTTTATGGGTGGTATAGAACTGTTTCTCGACGATGGATTTCACCGGCCCCTTTAAATCCAACCGGTCCAGATCATTGATATCACCCGAACATGCAGCCAGTAAAATGGAAAGAGGAATGAGGAAAATTGACTTTTTCATGCAGCTAAAATAGCAATTTATTGGCCATTTGCATAGCGTAGCACCTGATTGACCATGGCAACCTGTTCGGAGTTGACAGCCAGTGTCCGGGCCTTTTCAAACGAGGTTCTGGCATCCGCCATTTTTTGCTTGAAAAGAAGGACCATACCGTAATAAAAGTAGTAGTCGTACTGCTCATCCATCCCGATACAGGTTGAAAACCACTCCTCCCCTTTGTCCAGCAGTTCAGGAGTCTGGTACTTCTGGTCCATGTCGATGATCTGCGATCCGGCCCCGAACAACCACCGGTGGTCGCCTTTCCTGTCCGATTCAAATCTTTTGTCCACATAGGCGATCAGTTCTTGCACCTGTCCGGTATAATAATAGTACTGCAGAAACGGGAGGGTCCGCAGGTCCCCGTTGGTTGCCTGTTCGGCTTCCACCAGGGGTGATAATTCATTGGCCATGCGGCTGATCAGCTTGATGGATTCCTGTTCCACAGCTTTTACCAGGGAATTGTTATAGATCTTTTGCAAAACCGGGATGTAATCCTGGCCAAGCGCTCTTTTCATGCGGCCGGGATCTGTGGTGAACTGTTGCCACCAGGGATCCTCAATGTCCATGTAATGTCCCACCACCCTGATGTCGTTGTCACTGAGGGTCTCCCCCATCTGAACCTTGATATACTCGCCTGCCAGTCTCTCCGCTTCCTCTTCATTGCCCATCTCCCTTGTCACGGCAATATAGTCCGCAAAGGATTCCCGTGTCAGTGTTCCATCGGTATACTGCTTCCGGTACCTCTTCAACTCGGCATTGCTTTCAACCACCTGTTTCAGCGCCGGCACCAGGGTTTCGGGCGGTTTATAACCCACCAGCGTGCTGACACGGTCACCCTCATCGCTGAATATGAACAGGCTCGGGTAGCCCTGAAGCTGCTGTTCTGCAGCGTACTTCCTCCCGAAATCGGTCTCCCCGTCCATGCGTACATTTACAAAATTCGCATTCATGTATTCAGCAACTGCCGGAGCAGAATACACATCACGGTCCATGATCTTGCAGGGTCCGCACCAGGTGGCATATACATCCACAAAAAGCAAAAGCATTCCATCATTGGCCTTCTTCCTTGCCGCTTCCATCTCCTCCTGGGTAACCACCTCAATAAATTCCACCTGGGAAAAGGCCGGGCCGGCAATGACTGCCAGGATCATCAACAGTGATGTAAAGATTGCAATTCTCATTGATTTCGGTTTTTATGACAATACGCCGGTCTCGTTGACCAGCGCAAGATACTCCTTTGATTCATTTTCCCAGCACAACTCCCCGGCCGCTTTGTCCAGGGCATCCAACCAGGCACCAGCCGACCGCTCATCCAGCATGAACCTGATAGTTTTAGCCACCCTTTCCGGTTCCCGGGAATGGACTACAATTCCGATCCCGTAGGTCTCCACTACCTTCGCCATCTCGGGTAATGCAGAGCAGAGCACCGGCACCCGGCACTGAATATAATCGAACAACTTATTGGGCAGGGCATACCGGTAATTCAGTCCCAGGTCCTCTTCCAGTGAGATCCCCAGGTCGGCACTGCAGGTCAGCAGATAAAGTTCTTCGGGAGTCATCCGCCTCCTGAAGATCACCTTCTCCGATACACCCTTTTCCTCCACCAACTGTTTCAGTTCCTTGACAATATCCCCGGCTCCCACGATCATAAATACCGCACCATCCAGGAATTTCATGGTCTCGATCATCAGTTCAAGCCCTCTGCCCACGTTCAGGGCCCCCTGATAAATGATCAAAGCCTTTCCGTCTTCTCTCTTTTCAATTTTTCCCGGGGGGCTCCTTCTGATGGGTACATTCCTCACCACCCTGAATCTGGTTTTATGGATCCTTCGGTAGATTTCCGCAATGGGATAGCTCACTGTAACAGCGTGTTCGAGGCGGGGTACAATGCGGTGCTCAATCCATTTCCATACGGACTGGACCCTTTTCCGGTGGATCAGTTCGGGCACCTGGGTGAAAAACTCGTGGCTGTCATAGATGAGCTTCACACCACGGATCCGTCCTGCCAGAAAACTGGCAGGAAGCGTATCCAGATCATTGGCAATGAAAAGGGAGGGACGTGTTGCAAACAACAGGTTGAAAAAGAGCCTGGTATTGAAACAGGCGTAAAACAGGGGCCCTTTGTTGATGAGCATCCTGTAACGGCGCATTTTATACCGGAACTGACCCGGATCAGGACTGCCCTTCAGCCGCCGGCCAATGCATGTAACCTGCAAACCCTGGTCTACCAGAAGGTTCGCCACCCGCTGCAACCTCTGGTCGGTGACTAGATCATTGATAACTGATATGTAGGCTCGTTTCAAAGGACATAAAGGTTTAGGAATAAAGGTATAATATTAGAACGAATCATTGCTATATTTATGCGCTATGGAGCACAACTACTCACTGGAAGGAAACAATTCATTCGGGATTAATGTGCTGGCTTCCCTGTTTGCCACACCCGGCACCACCGAAGAGCTCTCAGAGCTAATGGACCGTTATGACCGGCAGAAGAGCCCGTTCATGGTCATCGGCGAAGGAAGCAACATCCTGTTCAGGGAGGATTTCCAGGGATTGCTGTTGAAACCCTCCATGAAAGGGATCGAACTCATTGAGGAGGCCAACACACAGGTGCTTGTGAAAGTGGGAGCGGCTGAGAACTGGGACAACTGGGTGGAATATGCCACAGGAAAGGGATGGTACGGACTTGAAAATCTCTCCCTGATCCCCGGGTCGGTGGGCTCGGCACCGGTGCAGAACATTGGTGCTTATGGTTCCGAATTAAAAGACCACATGGCCTGGCTGGAGGCGTGGGACCTGGAGAAGAATCAGTCTGTCCGGCTGGAAGGTGAGGAGTGCCGGTTCGGCTACCGGAACAGCATCTTCAAGTCGGAAGCCCGGGGCCGCTACATCATCACCCACGTGGCATTTATCCTGAACAAGATCCCAAAGCTCAAACTGGATTACGGAAACATCGAAACTGCATTCAGGGAGGCTGGCGGGTCCACTCCCCTGGATCTGAGGAATCTGATTATCTCCATCAGGAAACGGAAGCTGCCCGATCCTGAACAGTTTGGAAATGCAGGCAGTTTTTTTAAAAACCCGCTGGTGGACCGTACCATTTTCAAATGCATCCGGGTGGACTACCAGGATGTCCCCTGCTACCCAGAAGCCGGCAACTGCGTCAAAATCCCTGCAGCCTGGCTCATCGAAAAAGCAGGGTGGAAAAACAAACGCATTGGCAAGGTGGGTACATGGCCCAACCAGCCCCTGGTGATTGTCAACTATGGCGGAGCCACGGGACAGGAAATCCTGGACTTTTCAGAACACATCAGGGATGATGTGGACCGGAAGTTCGGGATCTTTCTGGACAGGGAGGTGAACGTGGTTTGAAAGTACTCAGTACTCAGTGCAAAAAAAAAGGGAAAGGGACAAGGGGAAAGGAAGAGAAATTCGCCCTTAATTCTATCTGTAGATACGGTTTTTGTTCAGCTCTTTCTGGTATTCCCTTGCATTCTGGTTGTGCTGTGAAAGGGTCTTTGCGAATGCATGGTACCCGCTGAAATCGGCTTTGGCACACATGTAGATGTAGCTGTGTTTCTCATAGTTCAACACCCCGTCGATGGCTGAAACAGAGGGTATTGAGATGGGGCCTGGGGGCAATCCCCTGTATTTATATGTGTTGTAAGGAGAATCTATTTTCTTGTCCTCGTTCAGAATTCTTTTTACCGTAAAATCACCTAAGGCAAACTTCAGCGTGGGATCAGCCTGCAGGGGGATCCCCTTTTCTAGCCTGTTCATGTAAACCCCGGCTACCCGCTGGTTCTCATCATCAAACAGGGTTTCTTCATCCACAATGGATGCAAGGGTGACCACTTCGGACCGGGTCATCCCCATCTGTTTGGCTTTTCTATCCCGTTCCCCTGCCCAGAATTTCTTGTACTCTTTGGCCATCCTTTCCGTAAAATCCTCCGGGGTGGTGGTCCAGAAGAATTCATAGGTATTGGGGATAAACATGGTGGTAAAGGTTTCGGGCTCAAGACCGTATTTCGGGACCAGGTCTGCTCCCGAAAGGTAAGACGCAAAAGTAGCTGAATCCGCTTCCAGGTACCTGGAAACCTTTCCTGCCAGCTGGTCCAGGGTACGGACATTGTTGAAAACCACCATCACCGGATCCTGTCTGCCTGACCGGAGCATGTTGACCAATACATTGTTGCTGATCCCGTTGTTGATCTTGTATCGTCCGGGCTTCACATTCATATCGTATCCTTTCTTGACAGCTACCCAGCGAAACGATTTCCGGTTTTCAATGATTCCTTCCTTATCCAGCTGATCGATCACAAATTCAAAATCAGATCCTGTGGGTATGTAGAACAATGCCTGCTCCTCATCCAGGGAGACATTGGCTTCGAATATCCTCCCGTAAAACTTATATACTACCAGCACCATGACAACCAGTCCCAGGAAAACCAGGAGCATGGACAGCCTCACCACTTTACCCGTCCGCTGAGTCCTTCTTCGTTCAAACATCACTCAATTTTTCAATATTTAAATTACAAATTTAGCAGAAATCGGATAGTGGAAGTACTTTTGTAAAAACCTTGCAAACATGGATAAAGTTAAAACCATCGCCCTTGTGGCTCACGATAACCGGAAACCCGACCTTGCCGAATGGGTTGCTTATAATGCGGATAAATTGGCAAAGCATCACCTGGTATGCACCGGAACCACAGGGAAAATGGTGGAAGAGACCCTGTCTAAAAAGAATAAATTTCCCCAGTCACTTACCAAACTCAAATCCGGTCCGCTTGGCGGGGACCAGCAGCTGGGTGCGCTGGCTGCCGAAGGAAAGATTGATATCATGATCTTCCTGTGGGACCCCATGCAGCCCCAACCCCATGATGTGGATGTGAAAGCCTTGTTGCGGATCACGGTCCTCTACAATGTTCCTACTGCCTGTAACCGGTCAACCGCTGATTTCCTCGTCGATTCGCCCCACTTTTCAGACAGCTACCAGAAAATCCTGAAGGATTACTCCCAGTACATCAACCGGAAGATCGGATAATCCACAGCTTTTCCTGCTATTATATGTCTGCAGGAATTTGACAATTGAAATATCTCGTTATAACTTCGTATGCGTGTTGTAACCAACATTCGATCAATATGAAACGGAACTGGCTCAGGGGAATCATTGGCGGATTGAGTTTTTCCTCTGCCCTCTTCATTTTTCAGGCATGTTACGGAATGCCCCAGGATTTTACGGAAGATTTGCTTGTGGAAGGCATTGTTACAGCAAAATCTTCAGGAAAGCCCATAAAAAACATCCATGTATTCACCGATCCTTTCGGATCTGAAACGGCCACCGATGATCAGGGAGCGTTTTCATTTTATACGCTTCAATTTGAATCTGTGAAGCTTACCTTTGAGGACATCGATTCAACGAACAATGGAAGTTTTGCGAGCAGGGATACTGTGATTGTCCCCCGTGAAGACCCTGCATTCGTCGACAGGGTATACCTGGAGATTGCATTGGAGGAGCGGTAAATGGTTTCAAGACTGAAACGACTGGCCTTTCGGAGGTTTAAAAAGGCTGAAACCCGTCTTCATGTATTGAACTACCTGTTCTGGGAGTGCACCACCCGTTGTAACCTCAACTGTTTGCATTGCGGAAGCGACTGCTCAAAGGACCCTTCTCATCCCGATATGCCCATGGACGATTTTCTCAGGGCATTGGACACCATTGAATCACCGGACAAGAACTTTATCGTGGCGATTACCGGAGGTGAACCTTTGCTTCGAAAAGACCTGGAATTATGCGGCCGGGAGATCAGGAGGCGGGGCATGAGGTGGGGCATGGTTTCCAACGGTCAGCTCTACGACCGAGAGAGGCATCATTCTTTACTCAATGCCGGAATGGGAGCATTGACCATCAGTCTGGACGGGCTGAAGGAGTCCCATGACTGGCTCAGGAACACGAAAGGCAGTTTTGAGCGGGTGGAACAGGCCATAGAACTGGCTGCCTCTTCTGAACGCCTTCATTTTGATGTGGTCACTTGCATAAACAGACGTAACTTTACGGAATTACAGGCCATCTATGAATACCTGGATTCAAAAAATGTAAAAGCCTGGAGATTGTTTACGATCGTTCCCATCGGACGTTCCGTAGAAAACAAGGAACTTTTCCTGTCCGATGCAGAATTCAAAGGAATGATGGAATTCATTGCCGAACACAGAAAGAATGGTGGTATGGATGTAAAATTCAGCTGTGAGGGGTATGTAGGAGCATATGAATCACAGGTAAGGGACACCCCTTTCTTCTGCCGGGCAGGCATCAATATAGGCTCCATCCTGATTGACGGATCCATCTCAGCCTGTCCCAACATCGATCGCTCTTTTGTACAGGGAAATATCTACAACGACAACTTCCATCAGGTCTGGCAAACCGCGTTCCTGCCTTTCCGGGACCGTGCCTGGACCCGCAGGGGAACATGTGCCGGCTGCAAGGATTACAAGGATTGCCAGGGCAATGGATTTCACAACTGGCACGGGGAAAAAAACCAGGTGCTGGTCTGCCACAAAGCCAAATTGGAAGCAGCCGAAACCAGTCCGGTCTCATAGGAATTCCATACAGGCGGGACTAAAAAAAACCGCCTCAAATGAGGCGGCTCTGTATATATAATAGAAACACAGGTTCATAAAGCCTTTAGCTATCTGACGAAGCCATCCAACTTTCAGCTTTATTATCCCGGGTTGTTTCGAAGGGGATCATCATCCAGTTCTCCAGGCACAGGTCATTCTCAATGCTGTTGGCCACAAATGGAACGGACATCCAGTTCTCCAGGCACAGGTCTTTATTTTCGTCACCGATTTCAAATGGAACTGCCATCCAATGCTCCAAATCGAGATCACTTTCCAGATCGCTGTTTCCGAATGGAACAGCCATCCAGTTTTCCATAACCAGCTCCTGTTCGACTATCATTTCGGCAGTATTGTTATCTCTCCTGTTGTTATTCTCAGCGATTCTTCCATATGATAAGGCTGTCAGGGCAACCAGTGCGATGCTTATAAGTAATTTTGTTGTTTTCATGACTCTTGCAAATTATTGTTTTACAGTTCTGCCAAAATGGTTACAATCGTCGTGCCATACTTTATATCTACTTGTATTATAGCTTTTTATATGCATATGTGACAATTGTTAAAAGATATCAATTGCGAACGAAAGCGAGACACAAGTGTTCGAAAACGTACACTCGTTCATCCACACAGACTTTTCAACCCGGAAATTATAGTTGTGTTAACAAATGGAATTATTCGCGGAATTCTATTTCCATCCCGGCATTTCATCGCGCGTGATCACGCGGGGGTCGTTATAAATCTTGATGATCTCTTCGGTGGTGTTACTTTCCTTTACAAGCTCGGCCCATGGCATAAAGAATACCCATCGTGGCTGAGAAGCCAGAATCTCGGTGCCGGGAAGTGTGGAACATTCACCAATGGCCATGGGTTTATCACCAACAATGGGAAGAATATAGTTGTACCACGAAACGTCATATCCCTGGTCATAGACATCAAAACCAAATACATCCCAATAACCATTTCCTGGATTGTACGCTTCAAAATCTCTGGTCATGTCCTGCATATCCCATACCCATACCAGGTTGGTCAAACCCTTGGTCTCCGTAAAATAGTCATGAATGAGCCGGAATAATTCAGCTGTACCATCCGGGCCGGGCCTGCCTCCCCACCAGAATTTTCCCTGGTTCATTTCATGCAATGGTCTGAACAAAACTTCTACGCCATTTGCCTCCAAAAACAGGAGATAAACGGCGATGTCATCCATCCTGGCTTTCCAAAGCAGATTGAGTGGTGTCCCATCGGTGATCAGTTCCTTCCATTGAATATCATCCAGCTGGGCGTTCAGCAAACCCGGATTCCAGCGACAGGGCTCACCCTCATCGGGTGGACAGGCATGCCACATGAGGTTGATGACCGCTCCACCATCCCATTGCCTTTTTGCTTCATGGATCATGGTCCACCGATCATCCATATTCTCTTGCTGAAACAGAAAATCACCGCTCCACAATGCTGGATATTTACCGGTAGTCTCCTTAATATAATCGGTCCACATGGCCGGTTTGGCATTGGGCTCCTTGTTGTGCTGTCCGGCAAGGGTCTTCTTTCCCGAGATGCTATACAGATAATCCAGTACCTGTGACGATTGTGAAGATGTCTCTGCAGTGATGAAAATCAGAACCAGGGTGAGTGCAGGGATATGGTTTTTCATAGGGTGGTTGCTTTATGTCTCAAATAACGGCAAATAATATGTAAAAAAACCACCCCGGCTTCCCAGGGTGGCTCTTTCTTTCTTTTTTTACTCAAACGCACTTTGCAGAATAAAGATCGAAGGGATTTTCGCGAGGAGCCTACAAATTTTTACTTGCAAAAATTTTCAGCGACGAGAGAAATATCCCTGAGATACTTATTTCAGTGCAGCCAGTGCGTCTTTGAGCCGCTGCATGGCTTTTTCCAGGTTCTCATCCGAGTTGGCATAGGAGATCCTTACACATCCGTCCATACCAAATGCAGATCCGGGTACGGTGGCAATGTGCCCCACTTCCAGCAGATAGATGCAAAGATCCATGTCGGTCTCAATCTTACGGCCATCCACAGATTTCCCAATGTACGCGCTTAAATCGGGGAATACATAGAATGCGCCACCGGGAGTCGGACATCTCACTCCTTTAATCTGCATCACATGACCCAGGATCAGGTCACGCCTGCGAAGAAATGCATCCCTCATCTCAGTCACGCAGCTCTGATCGCCGGTCAGCGCCTCAAGAGCTGCCCTCATGGCAATGGAGGTGGCTCCAGATGTCATCTGGCCCTGCAGCTTGCTACACGCCTTTACCAGCCATTCGGGTGCTGCCATGTAACCAATTCTCCATCCTGTCATGGCATATCCCTTGGATACACCATTGATAATGATGCAGCGGTCCTTGATCTCATCGAACTGGGCGATGGACTCATGTCCGCCCACAAAATTGATGTGCTCGTAAATCTCATCGGCGATCACATAAATGCCGGGATGCTTGCCGATGACCGCAGCCAGTTCAGCCAGTTCCTCTTTGGTATATACGCTACCGGTGGGATTGGAAGGTGAGCAGAGCAAGAGTGCTTTGGTTTTGGGTGTGATGGCTGCCTCCAATTGTGCTGCACTCATCTTGAATTCATCCTCAACGGTTGTATTAACAAATACATTGACGCCTTCAGCAAGTTTTACCTGCTCAGCATAACTGACCCAGTAAGGAGCAGGAACAATCACCTCTTGGCCCTTATCGATCAGGCACAACATTACATTGGCCAGAGAGTGCTTGGCACCCACACTTACCATGATGTTGGAGGGCTTATAATCAAGGTTGTTCTCCCTTTTAAATTTATCTACAATGGCTTTCAGCAGATCAGGATAGCCTGCAACAGGTGCATAGTGGTGCCATGGTCCATCAATGGCTTTTTTAGCAGCTTCCTTAATATGGTCAGGGGTCATAAAATCGGGTTCACCCACACTGAGGTTGATCACGTCTACACCTTTATCCTTCAATTCACGGCCTTTCTGATTCATGGCGATGGTGGCTGATGGAGAAAGGGAATTAATTCTTGCTGAAAGTTGTTCCATAAGTAAATTTTTAAATTTGTGAACTATTGCATTTCAAGGAATAAAAATACGCTTTTCGTGACATTTTTACGTTAATATTGCAATAAGCAGTATCAAAAAATAATCAACATGGAGGTTTTACTTGAAATCCTTAAGTATACAGTGCCTGCACTGATTGTATTCCTTACCGTTTTGGTGATGCTCAGGACCTGGTCAAAGAACGAGGACAAAAGGCGGAAGAGTGAATTTAACATGCACATTTCCGATGATATTCTTCCGGTCCGGCTCCAGGCTTACGAGCGCAGCATCCTTTTGCTGGAGCGGATCTCTCCCGAATCGATGGTCCTGCGCCTCAGCCGGAACGACTACACCGCCCGTCAGCTCCTGCAGGAACTGCTCACCAGCATCACGTCCGAATTTGACCACAACATTGCCCAGCAAACCTACATGAGCAGCGAAGCATGGGAAAAGATGAAGGCCGCCAAAAACCAGGTCATCAACCTGATCAACGATACCGCCAAAGAGGTGAATCC
>CAYVRK010000055.1:17527-23267 GCA_964453785.1 uncultured Bacteroides sp. | reverse complement strand
AACAGCTTGATGGCCCAGATTGACAAAGAGCTGATGCAAATCCCGGAAGTTACTTATGTAAGCCGGCGAACCGGTCGTGCCGAACTGAATGAACACAGTCACGGCGGATCCAATTCTGCTGAGATCGATGTCCCTTACAAACTCTCGGAGCGGGACCATGAAGCATTTATGGAAGAGGTCAGGGGAAGGTTATCCACCCTGCAGGGAATCAGCCTGAATATAGGCCAGCCTCTGGGTCACCGGATCGACCACATGTTGTCTGGCACCCGGGCAAGCATTGCCATCAAGCTGTTCGGACAGGATTTGGGCACCCTCTACAGGCTGGCCAATGAAATCCGGGGAGAGATTGCGGAAATCCCAGGACTGGTGGATTTGAATGTGGAGCAGCTGGTTGAGATCCCACAAATCCAGATCAGGCCCCGTCGTGAAATGCTTGCCAGATATGGCATTGCCCAGAATGAATTCTCCGCGTTCGTAGAGACCGCACTGGCAGGGGAGAAATATGCAGAGGTCTATGATGACAACCTGAACTTTGCCCTGGTGGTCAGGCTTGATGAACCCTACCGGAATAGCATTGAAGCCATCAGCAACTCCCTGATTGATACATACGACGGTCATAAAATCCCGCTCAGTTATGTGGCAGACGTGGTGTCAACCACCGGTCCCAACATCATCAACAGGGAAAATGTGCAGCGAAAACTGGTGGTTTCTGCCAATACTGCCGGACGCGATCTGGGCAGCGTGGTTGGTGAAATTCAGGAGACCATTGGTGCCCATGTGGAATTTCCTGAAGGGTACAGGATCGAATATGGCGGACAATTTGAAAGCGCCCGGAGGGCCTCATTAACACTGTTGGTTACCTCTTTGCTGGCCATCCTTGTGATCTTTGTGATCCTTTTCCAGGAATTTAAAAACGGAAAAGTGGCAGGAGTGATCCTGCTTAACCTCCCCCTGGCGCTTATTGGAGGCGTGGTGGCCATCAGGCTTACATCGCAGGTGGTGAGCATACCATCCATCATTGGTTTTATCACCCTGTTCGGAATCGCCACGCGCAATGGTATTTTGCTGGTGTCCCGGTACAGCCATCTGCGGAAGGAGGGAAAAGGACTGAAGGAGACCATTATCAAGGGATCGGCCGACCGGCTCAACCCCATCCTGATGACAGTGCTGGCATCGGCGCTGGCACTGATCCCGCTGGCCCTGGCAGGTGATAAACCGGGCAATGAGATACAGAGCCCCATGGCCATCGTGATCCTGGGCGGACTGGTCACATCCACCCTTTTGAACCTGATGGTTATCCCATCGGTTTATTACATGCTTGAAAAAAGAAAAACATGAACCCATCATTCATACCTCAGCGCATTGACCGGATTTTGCCTGGCCACTCTGTATATCTGAAAGGTTATCGTGAATATGGAAATAAGGATGGCGGCAAAGCCGGCAAGTACAAAGATCCACCAGGATAGCAAGGTATGAAAAGCAAAATCCTGCAACCAGCGCCTCATGATGAACCAGGCTGCAGGACAGGCCAGTAAGTATGCAACCAGCACCCACTTCAAAAGTTCCATATTCAGAAGTACAATAATCTGGTTTACTGTGGCACCATGGGCTTTGCGGATACCCACTTCTTTAAATCGGCGCGCCACCAGCAATCCGCTTATGCCCATCAGGCCAAGGCAGGAAAGCAAAATGGCAATCATGGCAGCATAAGCCACAATCCGGCTCCAGCGATCCTCATTCCTGTATTGGGATTCCAGGTTATCTGACATGAAACTGTAATCCCATGAAAATTCGGGCACTACTTCTTTCCAGACCTTTTCCGAATGTTTCAGAACGGCTGCCACATCTTTATCTGTTTTCACAAACAAGTACCAGATGCTGTTGCGAGGATAAATATGCAGCATAACCCCTTGGATCTCATCATGCATGGAGTCGAAATGAAAATCTTTTACTACCCCGATAACCGTCACTTCTTGGGCATCATCGGATTCAAGCTTTACATGTTCCCCTATTGGATCTTCCAGTCCAAGGTTTCTTTCAAATGACTCATTAATAACCACATTGTTATTGCTGTCGATCGGTTCATCTTTAAAAAAGTCTCTGCCTTTAATCAGTTGCAGACCAAGCGTTTCAATATAATCTGCATCGACCCTGAGAAATCGGACCTGTACGAGGTCTCCCTTTTTATTCTTCATGGCTGTAGAACTGCTTCCGGAAATAAAACTGCGGTCGCTCATGGATACATTCAGGACATGGGGCGATTCCAGGATCTTCTCCTTCAGGGTTAATATTTTTTCCCTTGAAAAATCCACCGGGATGACCACCAAATTCTGCCGGTCAAATCCCACATCCTGGTTTACCATATAACTCAACTGTTTTAAGATCACACCTCCGGAAATCAGCAGAATAATAGCAATGAAAAACTGCAGCACCACCGATATTCTGGCCACTCCGTTCCGTCGAACAGAAAGCATTTCCTTTCGGAGAAAACGAAGGGGCGAGCTCTTGCGGAGCAAGTACAAACCAATATACAGACTGGTGCTTAAAACAATAAAGAGCAGAATCAGGGCCAGGAAAACAAAGTTTCTTCCATCCTTGTAAAGGATAAACTGAAGATGACCCTGGGACATGCGGTTGAACAGGGGGAGGATTTGTTCGGCCAGAATGATTCCCAACAACAAAGAGATCAGCGTTAATACAAATGATTCAATAACAAACTGGATCAGTATCTGCCAACGGCGGGCACCCACCACGTTCATGATACCAAAATCGCCTAAGCGGTTCAGGGAGCTTCCAATGGAAATCATCACATAGTTAAAACAGGCAATCAGCAGGATCAGGATCGCAATGCTGCAGAGAATATAGATTGATTTCCTATTCCCGGTATACTCGTACGATCCCTCGAATCCTTCCGATCCCAGATAGAGGTCCCTGAACTTCTTAAAATGATAGGTAAAGTGATGCTCGTTTGAAGCTAGAAAACCCATTTGAATCATTCGTTCCAGAGTCTCACCATGAAACTCCTCCACCAGGGTCTGGGATGTTTTCTCAAGTCTCTCCAGGTCGTTGGCCTCATCCAGCATCACATAGATATAGGTGTCGCCCGTAAAATCATTGCTGCGGGGATAAACCCTTGCATTCACAAAGGGAATCAGAACACTCCATTTGAAGGAAGTATTCTTCGGTGGATCTGCAATGACTGCAGTAACTTCATACTGGTTAAAGGGAGGATCCTCCGGGAATTCAATGCTTTTGCCTATTACATCATTGAAACTTGTAAGGGAATCACCGAAGATTTTTCGGGCGACACTTTCCGTTAATACCACACTTTTGAGAATGGAGAGCGGATTGTTTCTATCACCTGCAATGATTTCAAAGCTAAAAATGTCAAAAAAAGTGGAATCCACAAACCCTATCCTTTCCCGGAACAGCTCATCCTCAACGCCAATCCAGGCCGCTGTTGATTTCAACCTGCAGGTATACTCAATTCCCGGAACTTTTTCCTTCAGCGCGGCAGCCATTCCTTCTGGCTGGAAGGGAGAGAAGAATTTTTCTTCGTTAACCGGATTTAAACTGGAATACATCCTGTAAATCCTGTCGTTGTTCTCATGGTAATCATTGTAACTGAATTCCCAGGTGCTATAGAGATAAATAATGACTACACAAGCGATACTGAAGGATAAGCCGAACAGATTGATCAAGGTGCGTCCCCTTTGTTTAATCAGGTTGCGAAAGGCGTATTTAAAATAACTTAAGATCATTTTACAAACGGTTGATGGATATACTGATTCTGCACCAAATGGATGCCACAATAATTGCCAACTCCATACTTGCCTGTTTATCTGTACCTTAAAAGATTTTCATAATTGTTTTTATCATTCATCTGTTCAGTTTCTGAACACTTCGTGTTAACCTTTCGGACAATACCATTAAATTTATATGAAAAATCCGGTCATGTTACAAGCCCGCATATTGGTGATTGATGACAATGTTCAGATTCTCGAATCGCTCAGGATACTCTTGAAAGATGAGTTTGCCGGAATAGATGTCATTACCAAACCCGCTCGTCTGGCCGAAATGTTGTGGCGAAACAACTATGACATCGTGATGCTGGATATGAATTTTGCCACTGGTGAAACTTCGGGGAACGAAGGAATTTTCTGGCTCAATGAGATCAAAAAAAGGGATCCTTTGCTCCCGGTTATCCTGATTACGGCTTACGGTGATATTGAACTTGCCGTAAGGGCAGTGAGAGAGGGGGCCACAGATTTCATTGCCAAACCCTGGGATCCGGAAAAGCTGATGATCACCCTTAAAAACGCCTATTACCTTCGTCGTTCCGGACAGGAGGTGAAAAAGTTAAAAAACAGGCAACAGCAGTTGTCTGAGGACCTGGACCGGAATTTTCATATGTTCCAGGGATCTTCAGATGTGATGAAAAACCTCATGGATACAGTGGTCCGGGTGGCAGAGACCGACGCCAGTGTATTGATCCTGGGAGAAAACGGGACTGGTAAGGAGCTGATAGCCCGGGAAATACATAAACGATCCAGCCGATCAGATCAGATATTCGTGGGTGTTGATCTGGGATCGATTACCGAATCACTGTTTGAAAGTGAAATGTTCGGGCACGTGAAAGGAGCTTTTACCGATGCCCGGGAGGATCGTGCCGGACGTTTTGAGACCGCAAATGAAGGTACCCTCTTTCTGGATGAAATTGGAAACATCCCCCTTGCCATCCAGGCCAAGTTGCTGCAGGTGATCCAGAATCGTGAAATGATCCGCGTGGGAGACAGTACACCCATACCCATTGACATCAGGTTGATTACCGCCACCAATAAGCCTTTAAAAAAAATGGTTTCGGAGGGTTCATTCCGGGAGGATCTGTTCTATCGGTTTAACACCATCTCCATTGAGGTCCCCCCGCTCAGGGAACGGGGAGAGGACGTGAACATGCTGGCCCATTTCTTTTTAGAACAATACAGCAGGAAATACAATAAACCCGGCATAAAGCTGAACAAAATGGCTCAACAGAGGATTCAGGAATACCCCTGGCCCGGTAATGTTAGGGAACTCAAACACACCATGGAAAGGGCCGTGATCCTGGGAAAAGATGCTGATCTTGGACCGGATGATCTGCATCTGTTCGATACCCCGGGTATGCAGGAGTTCAATTCATTTAAACTGGATGATGTGGAAAAAAGTACCATCATCCGGGTCGTTGAAAAATGCAGGGGGAATCTTTCAAAAGCTGCACAAATGCTCAATATATCCAGGACAACGCTTTACGTAAAATTGAAGAAATATGGGATCTAACCGTTTCTATCTCTCCCTGGTTCTGCACTGCCTGCTGATCTTTGCTGCCGCCTTTCTCTTTTTCTTTTTCCTGACCACAAGACAACAACCATCCACGGCAGCCGGAATTGCAGTTTTAGGAGTTTTGATAATGTTCAAATTGATCTATTATTTGAACAGGACCAACCGGATGTTGAGCAATTTTCTGGTCTATATACAGGAGAAAGATCCTTCCCTGAGTTATACGGTAAAATACGCTGACAAGAATTTCAGGGGCCTGAATGAGAACCTGGAAAAACTGATTCAGGAATTTAAAGAGAACCGGGTGGACCTGGAGGTTCAGACACACTATCTTGAAGCCATTCTCGACAATATATCGACGGGTATCATCACATTTGACGATGCCGGCAAAATACGGACCATAAACAGGGCAGCCGCTACATGC
>CAYVRK010000055.1:0-17427 GCA_964453785.1 uncultured Bacteroides sp. | reverse complement strand
AAGCCGGTAGAAACCCTATCCAAAGAGATTCTGGAAGATGCGGTTAGGAGCGCATCAATCATCGAGGAACGATCCAAGGGATTGGTCAACTTTATAGAACGGTACAAGAAGCTTACCGGGCTTCCTCCCCTTCAGCTTGAAACCTTTCCTGCAAATGATTTAATAGCCAGAATAGACCAACTGTTCAAAAAAGAGCTTACAAACCGGAAGATCCGTTTGATCTGCCAGAAGGATTGTCCCTTTCAACTGAAAGCTGATAAACCCATGCTTGAGCAGGTACTCATCAACCTGGTGAAGAATTCGGTTGAGGCATTACGTGATGTTAGAGACCCGGTCGTTGAGATATCCTGCAAGCTCGATCCCGATCAGCATATATGCCTTACCATCCGGGACAACGGGAAAGGAATTTCCCCTGACAAACTGGAGCAGGTATTTGTTCCCTTTTTTACTACACGTGAAGATGGATCAGGAATTGGCCTGAGCCTGTGCAAACAAATCATTCAGCTTCACAAAGGAAGAATTCATATGGAATCAACCCCCGAAATAGGTACAGAAGTATATATTACGCTATAAGTGAATCAATGCTTATTCAGCTGACCCTAAATTGTAGGCCCCTTCCAGCAAAACATCTTTCAGATCCACATCCAGCACTTCGGTAAATCCGTGGCGGGTTATCCCTGTGTGGACCGGCACCTTTCTGAAGGTCAGCAGGTCTTCGTTCTGTCCGGTCAGTATCCACACATAATCCCGTTCGGGCTCCCTGATCAGGGCCTCCTCCGGGATGGCCAGGGCTTCCCTCTGGCAGGTGATTATCCTGGATTCAACATATAAATTGTTCACAAATGCTCCCCGGTCTCCGGATTGTAATTTTGCAATGCATTGAATAGTTTTTGTCTCCGGGTCAATGCTTTTCCCGATCTGACTGATAGAAGCTTCATAGATCATGTCCTGCTGACCCGGAGTATAGAACGCCACCTTCTGTCCGGGAGCCAGCCCTGCCAGATCCTTTTCAAAAACCTGAAGGTTAAGCTGAAGTTTATCTGTATCCACCACCTCCATTACTGGTTCCTGGGGTTCGATAAACTGGCCCAGTACCAATTCCTGCCAGGTAATGATCCCCCTTATGGGAGTGCGAACGGCCAGCGAGGAAACAATGGTCCCGTTTTCCACCTGGTTTGGATCCATGTGAATCATCCGCAGACGGGCCTTCAATCCCTCAGCCCTTGAGAGCATTGTAAAGTACTCGCTTTCTGCTTTCAGAAAATCCTTCCGCGCCCCTATTTTCTCCTCCGTCAGGGCTTTTTGCCTTTCATAATCCGACTTCAGAAGCTCCAGTTGATGAACTACTTCAGCATAATCCTGCTGAAGAATTACAATTTCGTTGCTTTCCAGGATAAACAGGGCTTCTCCCTCTTTGACGGTTTCTCCAATGGTCTTATTGATCCCTTTGATCCGGCCCGGTATCAGGGTATTGATCTTAGCCCTCCCCGAGAGGGAGGCCACAATCATTCCGTTGGCAGTGAGTTCATTGCTGAACTGCATCAGTGAGGGAGCACCCACTTTCATGTTGCTTTCATTGAATTGATCCTTTGAAAGCACCAGCTCCCCGGATTGTGCAGTTTCAACACCCGGCTCTTCAGGGTTGGAATCCTCCCCGGAGGGTGCCCGGTGACAGGAAGAATTCCAGATCAGGGCTGCTATTGAAAAAACAAGCAAAGAATATTTCATACGCTTTGAATTAATTCCCAAGTGTCAGGTAGTTCATCTCAAGGACCAGTTCGTCATACCCCATGAGATTCTCCAGGTGTAGCAATTCAATCTCAAAGGCACGATCCATGCTCTGGACAAACCTAAAAAAATCAATCTCTCCTGCCTGATAGCTCAACTGAGAAGAACGAAACAGCTCACCGGACAGCTGTTTTCCCGTGTTTTCATAAAACAGAATGGCCTCTGTGTACTTATCCAATCCCGACCTAAGTTCTGAAATCCTTTGGTTGTATTGCCGGATGTAATGATTCTGCAGGCTGGCCGTTGCCTCCATGGCATACTGTTTTGCCTTCACTTTCGCCCTTTGCTCCCCAAAAAATAGCGGAATGCCCAATCCAACCTCAAATCCCTGGTAATTCCTGGCTCCTGCATACCGGTTGGTGCCATTGAAATAGCCGAGGGTCACATCGGGCAACAGCATGTTCTTTTCTGCTTTTAATTCTGCATCCTGCATCAGTCCTGCATTTTGCAAATAATGCAGTCCCGGATCTGATCCCACGCTATCGGCCTTCACAACCAGCATAGCCAGGGAATTCTCAGGTACGGTAAACAGGCTGTCGAACTGCATCAAGGTAGCCAGACTCCCATAGGCAATATCAATATCGTGCTGTAGCTGGGTCAGTGCCAGTTTCACCTCGTGATGCTTCGATTGGGCATTGAGCATGTCAAGGTAGCTGATTTCGCCTTTGTCATAGCTTGCACCGGTGGCCTCCGAAAAACGGGTGTAAATGCTGTCTATCATTTGGTACAGGCTTTGCCGGTGTTGGAGGTAAACGATCCGGTAATAGGCCGACGATGCTTCCTTGGTAAGCCTCTTCTTCATCCCTTCATATTCATTCACGGCCATATCGCAGGCACGGGAAAGGGCCTCTTTCTGGGCAAAATAAACCGTTGGAAAATCAAAACGCTGTTCCGCCCCGATCACACCAATGGGATAGTCATTGGCGGCGATATTGTTTTCGTCATAACTGTAATAGAGGGAGGTTTTTTCAATATTGAAAGCTGATTTTATCAGGGCCTGGCTCTCTTCGGCTTTCAATCTGTACGCCTCCAGTTCGCTGTTGTTTGCATAGGTGATCTCCAATACCTCCTCAAGTTTGAAGGATTGGGAATGCGCCATGGCGGGAATCAGCAAGAGCAAGAGCATTGGAATCAATCGTTGTCTCTTGAATCCCGGAGGCCACAGACGGATTCCTGTAATCTCATCCACCACTGAATACAACAGCGGAAGTGCCAGCATGGTGAGCAGGGTTGATGTGACCAAACCGCCAATGACCACAGTAGCCAGTGGCCGTTGTACCTCTGCACCGGCCGATGTGGAGATGGCCATGGGCAGGAAGCCCAGGGCTGCAGCACCTGCAGTTAATAACACAGGTCGCAAACGTTCACGTGTTCCTTTCAATACCCTTTCGCGCATATCGGTAATTCCCTCCTTTTTTAGATCTTTCAAATGTTCAATCAGCACAATCCCGTTGAGCACTGCCACCCCAAAGAGCGCAATGAAACCGATCCCTGCTGATATACTGAATGGCATTCCGCGTATCCATAGAAAGAATACCCCACCTACCACCGACAGGGGAACTGCAGTGAAAATCAATGCAGCCTCCTTGAAGGAGCTGAATGCAAAATGAAGAAAAATAAAGATCAGCAGCAAGGCAATGGGAACGGCAAGTTTTAACCTCTTTGTGGCATTTCGAAGGTTTTCAAACTGCCCCCCGTAATCAATGTAGTACCCTGAAGGCAGCTCCAGATTCTGGTCCAGGATGGCTTCAATATCCCCTACCACCGATTCCAGGTCGCGGTTTCTCACATTCACACTGACCACTACCCTTCGATGTGTATCATCCCGTGAAATTTTGGCCGGACCGGCAGAATAGTGTATGTCCGCCAGCTCCGAGAAGGGTATCTGCTTTCCGTTGGGAAGGGCTACGGGAAGATTTATGATGTCTTCAATATCAGTACGAAACTCAGACTGGAGGCGCACCACCAGGTCAAATCTTCTTTCTCCCTCAAACACAACACCTGCGGCGGCTCCTCCAAAGGCCATCGTGAGATAGTAGTTCAGCTGTTCAATGGAAAGCCCATAATAGGCTACCTTGCTCCGTTTGTACTTTACACTCATCTGGGGCAATCCTGCCGTCTTCTCCAGAATCACATCAGCTGCTCCGGGCACTCCGGCAATCAGCCTTTTGACCTCCTGGGCCCTGTCAGCCAGAATATCCAGGTCCTCTCCAAAGATCTTGATGGCCAAATCGGCTCTCACCCCTGTGATTAATTCATTAAACCGCATTTCTATGGGTTGGGTAAATTCATAATCGATGCCCGGAATGACCGTCAATGCATCTTTGAAACGGTTGGCCAGCTCCTCTTTGCTGTCGGCTGAAACCCACGTATCCTTTGGATTCAGCTTGATAATCATATCGATCTCCTCCATGGACATGGGATCGGTCGGTACTTCGGCGGCTCCGATCCGGCATACAATCTGATCCACCTCCGGAAACTGATCGATCAGGATGTTTTCCATCCGGGTCGTTAATTCGACCGTTTTGGAAAGGGAGGTCCCCGTTCTAAGCACCGGTTGAATCACAAAATCCCCCTCATCCAGGGTTGGCACAAACTCTCCCCCCATTCTGGAGAATATGATACCGGTTAAAACAAGGGAGGCAATGGCCAGTCCGAAAATTACCCCCTTGTGGTCGTAGGACCACCTGATCACCGGGTCATAGGAGCGATAAAACAGCTTCATAATAAACCGGGTCAGTGCAAACGGTTTCTCTTTTTCGGGACGAAGGAAGAGGGCAGAGGCCACAGGCAACCACGTGAGTCCGAAAAACATGGCGCCCAGCAGGGCAAAGCTGAATGAGAGGGCCATGGGACGGAACATTTTCCCTTCCACACTGCTTAAGGAAAGCACCGGAATAAACACGATCAGGATGATCACCTGGCCAAAAATGGCCGAATTGATCATTTTAGAAGCTCCGTCAAATGTGATCCTGTCCATCACAGTCTGCTTCTCATCTCCGACCTTTCCGGTCAGATCACCCTTGTTGATGGTAAGTTTGATGGCAATGAACTCCACGATGATCACTGCCCCGTCAATTATAATCCCGAAATCGAGGGCTCCCAGGCTCATCAGATTGGCATCAATGCCAAAGATGTACATCATGGAGATGGTAAAGAGCAGGGAGAGGGGAATCATGGAGGCAATGACCAATCCGGAACGCAGATTGCCCAGTAAAATAACCACGATCACAAATACAATAAGGCAGCCAAACAGGAGATTTTCGAAAACAGTCATGGAGGTCTTCTGGATCAATTCGCTTCTTTCAAGGATCGGATTGATAAATATCCCCTCTGGCAGTGATTCCTGGACTTCCGCAACACGCTCCTTGACCAGGTCAATCACATTGTTGGAATTGGCATCCTTCAGCATCATGATCTGGCCCAGGACCTTCTCACCCTCTCCATTGGCTGTGATCGCCCCAAATCGGTTGGCATTGCCGAAGCGAACCTGTGCAATATCCCTGACAAGGATGGGAACTCCATTTTTATGGGTCACCACGACATTCTCCAGATCTTCAAGAGAAGTGACCAGTCCGTCCCCCCTGATAAAGTAGCTCTGGTTTTGTTTTTCAATATAAGCACCTCCTGCCACGCTGTTGTTTTCCTGAATGGCCTGGAAAACCTCCGGCAGGGTAATCCCCATTCCTTTGATCCTTTCAGGATTGATGGCCACTTCGTACTGTTTCAGAAATCCACCCCAGGTGTTGACCTCAACCACTCCCGGAATCCCCGAAAGCTGCCGTTTCACAACCCAGTCCTGAATGGTGCGGAGTTCCATGATAGAATACTTTCCCTCGTAGCCCGGTTTGGTATCCAGGATATACTGGTATATTTCACCAAGACCGGTGGTAATGGGGCCCATTTCGGGTGTTCCGAATCCCTCGGGAATATTTGCAGAAGCTGTTTTTATTTTTTCCGCGATCAACTGCCTCGGCAAATATGTTCCCAGCCGGTCTTCGAAAACAATGGTCACTACCGACAACCCGAATTTCGAGATGGACCGGATTTCTTTCACTCCGGGCAGGTTTGACATTTCCAGTTCAACCGGGTAAGTAATGAATTGTTCCACATCCTGGGTGGAGAGATTGGTGGAAGTGGTGATTACCTGTACCTGGTTGTTGGTAATGTCGGGGACTGCTCCCAGCGGAATCCTGAGGATGGAGAAAATACCAAACCCCACCATAAACAGGGTCAGCAAAAGCGTAATCAGTTTATTCTTTATACTCAGACTGATGATCCTGTTCAACATGTCGGGATTGAAATGGGATGATCCTAAATAGGAATAGCAAGATAGCTAAAAAAGTGCTGAAGTAAAATACCGGGGAGTTGGACACTCCTCACCTTATTTTGCCTGAACTTCAGACAGGGGCTGTTCCCCGGGGCCGCTTCCGGATAGGAAAGGTATAAACCGGGGCACCCGTTTCATATATTCTTCATATTCAGGATATTTTCCCGCTGAGATGGATTCGCTGAAATTGCTGCTGCCCCAGAAGAGCAAGACAAGCAGGATGGCCCCCATGACCGACCAGTTGATCCATTGACCGGTGGCCGCCACACTGAAGAAGTAGAACACAATCCAGATGGCCTGTTCCGCAGCATAGTTGGGATGACGGACCACACCCCAGAGTCCGGTCTGCACAAATCCTTTCTGTCCGGGCTTCTTTTTCCTTTGATAGTTCCATTGCTGCTGGTCAGCCAAAGTTTCCAGCACAATAAAACCGATCAGCAGCAAAGCCAGGATCCAGTCAGCCACGGTCAGGGGTCCTCCCCCCACACTCCTCACTACCGGCAGGGTCATCAGCAGAATCAACCCCATCTGGTAAAGAGAGATGAAAAATAAGTTGAAAACAACCCATTTCCACCTGGCAGCGAATTCAGGTTTCGCCCTGAGAACAGCCCACCTGTAATCCTCTTCGCCCGTCCAGAAACGGATGGAGTATCCGCCCCTGCGTGAGAAGTTATAGGTAAGCCTGATCCCCCATGCAGACACAAGCAGTGCCATCAGCAGAACCCTTGGCTCAAAGCCTGTATGCCAGGCCACCACCCAGACATAGGCGATGGGTATGGTGCTCCAGAGTTTATCAACCTGACTGTAGTTGCCAGAGAGAATGCTTACCACAAAACAAAGCATTGCAGCCACAAGGTAGATGATCACCAGTTTGGTGAGTACGGCTGACTGGACAGCGGACAGTGGATCATCAAAACGGAGCGCTACGAAAGGGATCACCACGATGGTGACCAGCAGGGCCAGAACAGTTTTCCACATGACAAATTAGTTAGCGGAAGCAAATTAACGAAAAATTTTCTCAGCTTCTAATAAACTTTGGGGTGAGATGGTTGGATAAATCTTCCGTATCGTGAATCCGGCTTTTTTCAGCAATGCATCAAATTCCGGCTTTGTTCGCTCTTTCCCCCCGGCCGAAACCATCATCAGGATATCGGTCATCTTTCCAAAAGAGGGCTTGTTTCCCTGATCAATGACCGATTCAATGATCAGCAGGCGCGAATGGCCCTCCATGGCGGCATGGACATTTTGAAGTATCTTTACTGAAGACTCATCATCCCAATCGTGCAGCACGTTTTTCATTATATAGAGGTCCCCTCCACCTGGTACTTCTTTAAAAAAATCACCGCCAACGGCCTCCATTCTGCCTTCAAGCGAATGCCCTGCGATGACCTCTCCGGACCGGACAAGTGCATGGGGAAGATCAAACACAATACCTCTGTTCTCTCTGGTTTGGCCCAGTAGGGTGGCAAGAAACAGTCCCTCTCCCCCGCCCACATCGATCATGGTCCGGTATTTCTTAAAATGGAATGCAGAGATCAGTGTCGATACCTGCATCCTTGATGCATTGGTCATGGCCAGGTTGAACCGTTCATTTCTCTGCTTGTCACTGGCAATATGATCGAAGAGCTGGCTTCCCGTCAAATTCCGGGAACCATTTTTCCCTGTTTTCACAGTGGTCAGCAGATCACCGAACATCTGAAAATGACGCGGTGTTAAATGGAGCAAAATCAGGTACCGGATCTGCTCTTCTTCAAGGGGTTTTGCCAGGGGAGTGGATGCAAACTTCCGCTCCCCGGTCTCCCGAAAGATTCCCTGGGCTGCAAGCATGCGCATGACCCTGTAAAGGGATGCTTCGTGTGTGCCGGTGATTTCTGCCAGCCCGGAGATTGGCCGGGGCTCCTTTTTCAGCAGGTCTGCGATTCCCAGTTCTGCTGCCACACCAATTCCCGCCGCCAGCCAAAAATTGTGGACCATCTCCCACATGACCACATTGGGATGGGTAAATCTCCTGTGCATCCTAAGAAACAAATGTCTGAGCTTTGCGGTTGCCCTGACAAAAAAAAGAGGAGGATAAATTGGAAATTCTTTCTCTCTTTTCATACCTCAAGGTAAACAGCTTTTGATAACAAGCCAATTATTGCATCAGTTTTTAGTTAATTTAGTGCTTTGCTGGTTTTTTTATTATCGCAATAATTCTATCTTTTGGTGCCATTAACATACTCCCTGGTTTAAGGGATTGATTTATTACCGATGAAAGAAAAAGATATTCTGACCGATTTCAAGGCTCACCAGCTTATCCTTTATGCAGAAAAAGAGGATGATACCATCGGTCCCGTATTAACCGGTTCATACATGGCGGCGAATTACCTGGATGAGTTCCATCACATCTGGGGGAATTTCGAGAAAGAGCTGTTTGAGAAATTGCTGAACAAGGAGATCAGTCCCATTGACCTCTACAAATCACTGGAAGAGCTTTCTCTTGCCGAACTTGCTGCCCGGAGCGGGATTCCAAAAAGAAGGGTAAGAAAACATTTAAAGTACAAAACATTTTTCAAGGCAAAAGTTGAGGAACTGGAACGCTATGCCGATGTTTTTAATATTCCGGTTGCAAATTTCTTCCAGATCATCAGTACGATGCAGGATGGGAACTGGAACATGGGACATAACCTGGAAGCAACAAAATCCAGGCCCCTGACCATTTCCCAGGAGAAGACACCCAACAGCTTGTTGGTCATTACGAATCCGGAAAAAAACGAACCTTGAGCACCATATCATACAAGCACTCAATGGCCGCGCACTGTGAATCAGGCACGGTTACCAACCTGGTGAACCACCATGGATTGAGAATTTCAGAACCGCTGGTCTTCGGCATTTCCAGTGGAATATTCTTCGGATATATGAAGACCCCCATGCGGGATTTCCCCATGGTATTTTCGCGGATCAGGCCGGGAAAGATCCTTGAGAATTTCACCAAACGAACAGGGGTTACATTTAAATCCCAAAAGTTTAACGATCCTGTTAAAGCCGAACTGGAGCTGGACCGTATGTTGGAAAAGAACCAGCCGGTAGGCCTGCAGGTCGATTTCTTTTACATGGATTTTTTCCCCCCCTGGCACCGGGTACACATCAACGTACATTACATTGTGGTGATCGGAAAAGAAGATGACCATTATATCATCAGTGATTGCTACCACCCAACCATTGCAAAACTTCACCGGGATTCCCTCCGGAAAGGAAGGTTTGCAAAAGGAAGCATGGCCCCCAAAGGACTGATGTTCTACCCGGTGGATGTTCCCCGCGAAATTCCTTTTGACAAGGGCATCCGGCACGGATTAAAAAACACGGTATTCAATATGCTGAAGATCCCCATGCCTTTTCTTGGGGTGAAGGGAATCCGCCGTTTTGGAGAGAAGATCGTGGACTGGCCCAACTATGCCAGAAATACAGAGCAACTGGCTCATAATATCTTCATGATAACAACAATGTTGGAGGATCAGGGTACAGGTGGCGCAGGATTTAGGTATATTTATGCTTCCTTTCTTCGCGAGGTTGCAACCATTCTGGAGGATGTTGTCTTTAATGAATACGCAAAGCGAATGATGGAAATTGGGGATGACTGGCGGAATATCTCCCTGTTTGCCTCCAGGATTGCGAAACGAAGAGATCTGGGCACGGAAAAACTGAGAGAGATGGGAGACATGATCCGCGCCAATGCAGAGCTTGAACATCAGTTTTTTACAGACCTGAGGCAAACCATTGCCTCTTAACACCATTCAACCCGCTTATGGCAGTGCAGACACTGGATGAAATAAAGCTTGACACCAAGAACCTGATCCTTGAGTGCCTGAATATTGAGGATGTTCAGCCCGGGGAGATCAGGAATGATGTGTCGCTGCTGAGCGGTGAAAACACCATCACCATCGATTCCATTGACGTACTGGAGGTGGTGGTTGCCATCCAGAGGAGATTTGATGTGAAAATCCACGATCAGAACCATGCCAGACTCATCGTTGACACCGTGGATACCATCGCCGATTTTGTCTATTCGCAACATCCATAAGCATACCGTTTGAAAATCTTTACCATCATCCTGGGCATCAGGTTCCCTGTTCTGATGAAACTGGTCCTGCGAAACGGTATTACACCTTTTCCTGTATATTTTATCCGGTTCCTGATGCTGCTTCAAAATTCGGTGATCTCTTCCATTCTCACTCTGGCTGAAAGAAAAAACTTCGGCCGAAGGATCGGAGAGACCAGGATTGATCAGCCCCCCATCTTCATCATCGGGCACTGGCGCACCGGCAGTACCTATCTGCACCAGCTGTTCAACCTGGACTCCCGGTTCACCACCCCAACCATGGTACAAACGGTGATCCCGGACCATTTCCTTTTCAGTACAAGATATTATGTCCCCATTCTGAAACGGACCATGCCAAAGTACCGGCCCATGGACCATGTAGCCATGGGCCCTTTTGAACCACAGGAAGAGGAGTTCGCCCTGATCCGGATGGGATCGGAAAGTCCCCTGGAAAAAATAATCTTCCCTTCAAAGAAAAACTATTTCCTTGAAGGATATGATCAGTATATCCCGGAAGGAAAGAAACTGGAATCCTGGAAAAAGAACCTGTTCACTTTCTTCAAAAAGGTCACCTTGCAGACCGGCAAACAGATCGTTTCCAAGAATCCGTATCATACCATGCGCATCGCCCTGTTGTCTGAAATGTTCCCCGGAGCAAGGTTCATCCACATTACCCGCGACCCGATGATCGTTGTCCCTTCCACCATCCGGATGTGGAATATTGTGGCTGCAGATAACAAACTGAAGAGAGGATGGAAAAGTCCCACTGTGGCCGAAGTATCCTCCGTGCTGGCCTCTTACCTTGAATATGTGGCTGAAAATAGCCGGAAACTGGCCGCACATCAGTTTTCAGAAGTCCGCTTTGAAGATCTGGAAAAAGATCCATTGGGGGAACTGAAGCGTTTATACGCTGAACTGGACCTTTCCTTTGCGGACTCCTTCGAATCTGAAGTCATTCAATTCGTGTCCGCGAACAAAGGCTATCAGAAAAACGCCTACAACCTGTCTGCAGAGGAGCGGCACATCATCGAAACGATAGTTAACAAACCTTAACCTTTGATAGGTATTTTTTAGGATTATTTCTGGCTAATTTTACTCTTCAATCCCAGCAATTGTTGAAACCGGTCAACACATTAGTATCCCAGGTAATCCTGGTTTCTGCCCTGACAATGAGTCCCTTTTCGGCTCAGGCTCAATTCGTCATTCATGGCACCGTATATGACCAGACCAGCGGGGAACACCTGGTCGCCGCCACTGTTTTTGATACAATTACCGGGACAGGAACCGTTACCAATGAGTATGGTTTTTTCAGCCTGAAAACAAGTGCAGCCGAAGTGGTTCTCAACTGCTCTTATGTAGGATACAACAACAGGGATTACCCTTTGAATCTCCATACCGATTCAGCCCTCAACCTGTATCTCACCCCAAAATTGGAAATTGAAGAAGTAACAATTACAGCCAGGTCAGCCGACCGTGATTTCCTCTCATCCCAGATGAGTTCACACAGCATCAGTCAACTGGAAACGCAAAAGATGCCTTTGCTCTTCGGAGAAACAGACCTGATTAAATCGCTGCAATACCTCCCGGGGATATCGTCAGGGATGGAAGGAACCAGCGGAATTTTTGTCAGAGGCGGGGGTTCGGACCAAAACCTGATCCTGCTGGATGGGGTACCGGTGTACAATGTGAATCATCTCTTTGGCCTTTTTTCCGTTTTCAATGGAGATGCCATCAACAGTGCCACCATATACAAGGGTGGATTCCCGGCCAGGTACAGTGGTAGGCTCTCATCGGTGCTGGATATCCAGATGAAAGAGGGAAACATGAAGGAGTTTCACGGAACAGCCTCCATCGGGCTGATCAGTTCGAAGCTGATGCTGGAAGGACCCATAATCAAAGAGCGAACCTCCTTCCTGGTCTCTGCCCGACGAACCTATGCTGATGTGCTCTCCTACCCGGTTCAGTACCTGATCAACAAGCAAAACGGGCAGTCTACAAATAGCTATTTCGGCTATTTCTTTCATGACATCAATGCCAAAATCAACCACAAATTTTCAGATAAAAACCGGCTCTACCTGAGTACCTATGCCGGAAAGGATGAGTTTTACAACAAAGACAAGACTCCGTTCATGGACCCGACCACCGGTCGGACCACCGAATCCAAATACAAATACGGATTTAACTGGGGCAACTGGACCACCGCCCTTCGCTGGAACCACATCTGGTCGAATCGTCTCTTCTCTAATGCTACTTTGAACTACAGCACATTCAAGCACCGGGAGTTTGAAGAAGACAATGCCACCTATTCCTCCAGTGGTCCTGTATTAATTCCCACCATGACGGATGAGTATTACTCCCGGGTGCAGGACCTGTCGGGGGGCCTCGATTTCACCTTGAAGCCTTCCAACAACCACAATTTCAGGTTTGGGGCAAAGGGGACCTGGTACCTTTTTGAACCGGGCACCTCATTGGAAGAATTCTATCTACCCAGTTACGGCATTGTGCAGAGCCGAAGTGGTGCCGATACGGTCAACGCCAACCAGTTTACAGCCTATCTGGAAGATGATTTCAGCCTGGGGAACCGTTTCAAAGCCAATCTGGGCCTCAGTGCCTCCTTGTTCAGTGTGGAAGGTAAACAGTACTTTTCACCCGAGCCAAGGATTTCGGCCAGGTACCTGGTGTCAGACCGGTGGGTGGTAAAAGCCTCTTATGCGGTCATGTCGCAGAACCTGCATCTGCTCACCAATTCCACGGTGGGACTTCCCACCGACAGCTGGGTTCCTTCCACAAGGGCCATTCCACCTGAAACATCCTGGCAGGCCGCAGCCGGTGTAAAAACCAAGTTCCGTTCCGGAATCAGGTTCTCCCTGGAGGGATTCTACAAGGAGATGAAAAACCTGGTGGAATATGCCGAAGGAGCCGAATTACAGATGAACGACAAAAACTGGGAAAGAAATGTGATTTCAGGCGAGGGGACAGCATACGGACTTGAATTCTTTGCTGAAAAAACCAGTGGCAAAGTCACCGGATCCGTGGCCTATACACTTTCGAAGAACATCAGACAATTTGAGGAGATTATGGGCGGTGCGCCATTCCCCTACAAATACGACCGCCGGCACGACCTTTCAGTCACAGCAAACTGGCAAATCCGCGACCATATCTCCCTGGGGGCCATCTGGGTTTTAACTTCCGGGATCAATGTAACCAACCTCGACCAATCGTACTACAATCCACTGATTCTCGGAGATCCCGATCCCTCCCCCCAGGTTGGAAATGAATTATATGAAAGTGACATCATCCGCAATTTTACAGTACGAAACGGATATCAACTCCCGGCTTACCACCGTCTTGATGTGGGTTTGAATTTTGATAAAAAGAAAAAGCGATTCGATCGTACCCTCAGCTTCGGGGTATACAATGTCTATAACAGGAAAAACGCCTTTTACAACTACAGTTCCCTGGAGTCGGATATTCACACCGGGGTTGAAGAGAAGCGCGTTTACCAGGTGACCATGCTGCCGTTTTTACCCTATATACGCTATTCGATCAGGTTCTGATATGAAAATAAAAATCCCCACCCTATTGGCCTTTCTGATCCTGGTCTCCTGCGAAAAGGATGTGACCGACCAGTTCAGAAATCAGCAGCAGAATCTATTTGTCATCAGCGGACAACTGACGGCTGGTAAGAATCCCGTGGTGAACCTGTCCCGCAGTGTGACCATGACCGAGCCGGATACCCTTCTTTATCTCAACGATGCAATCGTGGAACTTCAAACCGGTGGGAACCACCATATCCTGAATCCTGTTGGAGGTGGCTTTTATTCCTCCGGGGACTTGGTCCTGGAGACGGGACAGAAGATAACACTCAACTGCTCGGGTGAGGGTCTTCCCGATGCAACAGTCACAACGACCATTCCGGACTTTCCGGTGATCTCCAACGTGGAATTTGCCTTGGATGATTCTTTCTATTTTACACTGGATGTGGTACTTGAGGACCCTGGCAACACTGAGGATTATTACTCATTCTATATGTCGGGATGGAAAAGGGAGATTATGCATGAGCATAACTACCAAACCGGGGAGGAGTCGATCGACACCAGCCAGGTGTATCTGGTATACAGCTTATCTCTGCATGATTCGGTGATGGAGTACACAGGCGGTCCGCGCTACTTCGGGTTTTATGAACCCAGAAGTCCCCGGGAATCTCGCTTTCATTTCAGCGATAAGCTGATCAATGGCAGCACACACACCATCAGGGTGCAGGACTGGCTCAGTCAGTTTTACAATGACACCATCCCCGAGATCAACATCCACGTGGTGAAACGGGATGAACACTTTTTCCGGTTCGTCAAATCATACATCAACTACGATCCATACAACGAACTTCCCATCGCCCAGCCTGTGCAAATCTATTCCAATATCGAAGAAGGATTTGGATTAGTCACCGCCGAAAGCCCCATCGTTTACACCATTGACATGTCCCAATGGTACAACGATCCGGACTTTCTGAATAGTATGGTTCATAAATAGTCTTACTAGACATCACCCTCTTTCTAATGAACCAACCAGCATGGTTAAGCCAGTCGTTCAAACAATTTAAATTTAAACAGCCCGGTTCTCTGAAGGAAATATTGAACCGTTGTGAGAATTACCCCAAAACCGTATTTGATGGATCTTCTCAGATTAATTGAAGAGGCCTCTTTGAAATATTTTGTCGGACAGGTGATCTCAGCAATATCGTAGCCCAGATAGGATATCTGAGCCAGAAACTGGTTGTCAAATACAAAATCGTCGGAGTTACCATTGTATTCGATCCGCTCCAGCACCTCCCGCGAATAGGCCCTGTATCCGGTATGATACTCCGATAATTTTTCATGCATCATGATATTCTGGAACAGGGTAAGGAGACGGTTGGCTATATATTTATACAGGGGCATTCCGCCTTTCAAAGCACCCCTGCCCAGGATCCTTGATCCCAGAACAACATGGTAGACACCATTGGCAATCAGGTATGCCATGGAATGGATCAGCTTGGGTGTATACTGATAATCGGGATGGAGCATGACAACAATATCGGCCTCAAGATCAAGGGCCCGGTTATAACACGATTTTTGATTCCCTCCGTATCCCAGGTTGGTGTCATGCCGGATAATCTCTTTAATGCCTAGCTTTCTTGCAGCCTCAATGGTATTATCTGTACTGTTGTCATCCACAAGGATGATGATATCTACAATATCCTCCGGAATTTCGCTGACCGTCTTCTCAAGGGTTAATCCGGCATTATAGGCCGGAAGTACAACAGCGATTTTGTTGTTTTCAATCATGAAAAATAGCACATAATGAAAGGCCTAATATAATTTAAATTTCTTCAGCTTAATTTGTTTAATTTAGCCTGAGTATGAAATCATTTGAAGATCTGAATCTCTCCAGGCCCTTGTACCAGGCCCTTGATGATCTGGGATTTGAGAATCCAACGCCCATACAGGCAGAGGCCTGTCCCGTAATCCTTTCGGGAAGGGATCTTGTAGGAATTGCCCAGACCGGCACCGGCAAGACTTTTGCCTATTTGCTTCCCATTCTGAGGGACCTGAAATTTTCAAAGCAGGTTCATCCAAGAGTTCTGATCCTGGTCCCTACCCGTGAACTGGTCCTGCAGGTGGTGGCAGAGACAGAGAATCTCACCAGGTTTCAAAATACCCGTGTTTTGGGCGTGTATGGTGGTACAAATATCAAAACCCAGTCACAGGCTGTTACCCGGGGAACGGATGTACTCGTGGCAACGCCGGGGCGCTTATATGATCTGGTTCTTAACGGGGCCCTGGGTTTGAAAGAGGTCAAAAAACTGGTGATCGACGAGGTGGATGTGATGCTGGATCAGGGATTTCGGTTTCAGTTGCAGAACATCTTTGATCTCCTCCCCCAGCGGAGGCAGAATATCATGTTTTCGGCCACCATGACCGAAGAAGTAGATGCATTGATCGACGATTTCTTCACTGCGCCTGCCCGGATTTCCATTGCGGTAAGCGGCACACCCCTGCACAACATTGCGCAGCAGTGCTACCCGGTACCCAATTTCTATACCAAGGTCAATCTATTGCAACATCTCCTGAAAGACAGGGATGAATTTAGCAAAGTACTGGTATTCCTGTCCGGTAAAAAGGTGGCTGACAGACTGTTTGAATCACTGGAAGAGCGTTTCGGATCGGAAACCTGTATCATTCACTCCAACAAGTCTCAGAATTACAGAATTCGTTCCATCCGGCAGTTTGACAGCGGCGAAAACAGAATACTGATTACAACAGATGTGATGGCACGGGGACTGGACCTGGAAAAGATCTCTCATGTAATCAATTTTGATACTCCCATCTACCCGGAAAACTACATGCACCGTATCGGCCGGACCGGCAGGGCTGAGCAGCCGGGTAAAACGATCCTGTTTTATACCGGTAAGGAAGAACCGGCCAAGGAAGCCATCGAGTCCCTGATGAAAACCAAAATCCCGGTGATGGAGTTTCCCCCTGAAGTCCAGATCTCCAGAGAACTAACCCCGGAAGAGAATCCCAAAGTAGCCGAGATCAAACTGAAAAGTGCCGTAGACCAGAACAGCCGGGGTGGGGCGTTCCATGAAAAGAAAGAGAAGAACAAGAAAACCAACCAGGGAGGATCCTATTTAAGGAAAATGAAGACCTATAAAAAGCCCAAAACAAAGGGTGATAAGAACTTCAACCGGCGCCATAAGAAGAAATAGACCCTGTTACTTAAAGCTTCACAACCCTCCTGATGATCTGCTCATCGCCTGTTCTGATTTTCAGCAGGTAGACACCTCTCTCCATTTGGGATGCATCCAGATAAAATTCGGCCGCAGCACTTTTTTGGGCCGCAGGATCCATCCTGGTTACCAGGCTACCGCTCATGCTGTAAAGCTCCAGCGAACAGGGGTTTCCTGCGGTCTGTTCAACCATGATATGGAATCCTTCCGCTGACGGATTCGGGTAAATCAGAACATTCCTGCCGGTTCCAGGCGGGTGTATGGCTGTGGCCAGATCGAGGATTCCCCTGGCCGGGATCCCGTTCAGGAGACCTCCGGAGGCGGCTACGGGAGTCACTTCAAAGAAAATATAGGAATTCCAGTCAGTCTCTTTGATGGTATAGTTTATCTCTTTGGCTCCAAGAATCTGCATCTTGTCCGAACCATCTGCATTTTTTCCCTTGAACCACTTGTATTTTGAGG
>CAYVRK010000054.1:0-23590 GCA_964453785.1 uncultured Bacteroides sp. | reverse complement strand
GGTCCCTTCCGGGTAGACAGCAAAAATGGTCTGGCCCTCCGCATTGCGCACTTCAAACAGCGCCGAATCCACCGGGTGGCCTGGCTCCTCCTGCACCGTAAATTTCCGGGTGGGGCTTGAGATATTCCCCGACCAGAGGGAATAGGGTACCGAAATCATCTGCGAAGTCCCCAGGTGCTCGTAGGAACTCCCTCCCGAAGGATCCACCTCCACTTTCAGGTAATAAGAATTCTCACCCCACAAAATCTCAGCGAATGTCCCACTGGATACGGATCCTTCACCGATGACCAGGTCTGCCAGTCCCACTGCATTGGTGGTGACCTTATGGGTCTCCACATAGACTGGTGATCCGCCGGGGGAACCCTCCAGGATGCTCAATTGAAAACCCACATCCTGGTTGGCTATTACAGCGTGCTGGGCATCTCGCACCACGGCCTGGTAGTTAAACTTCTGGGGAACCTGCGCGCTGCATACCAGCGGAAACAATATAAGGATTGAAAGAAAAGGAACTGATTTTTTCATGGTATTTCAGTTTTTAGGAAAATTTAATGTCTGATGCCTGATTTATAAATTTATAACATTTGGGAGTACCTGTCAAGATTTTGCAGCATACAGGTATGAGGAGGTCGATGAAGCTTTCGAAAATTGAGGACAGGGTTTTTTCGCGAAAATGAATGCATCTTGCATAAAAAAAATTATACCTTTATTTTTAACAATCAAAAATTGGATTCAATAAAAAACCAAATCATGAAAAAACTAATCATTGTCTCTCTGGCACTGGTATTTTCCCTTAGTGCCTTTTCTCAAACCAGTGGTATAGGGATCGGGGCCAAACTGGGTACCACAATTGATTTTACTGCCAAATTCTGGATGAGTGAAAAAACTGCCTTCGATGTCTCTGCAGGTATTGATTATGGAGGCTATGGCGGATTGCATGTAAGCGCCGATTTCCTGATCCACAACTGGTCAATCGATGTGGCCCAGGATATGTTGAAGGTCTATTTCGGTCCTGGTCTCGGACTGGGTGTTGCCACGTGGGGGGGGTATAGTAGTTATTATTGGGAATACTACGAGTATTCCAGGGTATGGCTGACTGTTCGTGCCCCGGGAGGGGTTGGTTATTATTTCCATAATATACCTCTGGAATGTTTTGTGGAATTTGCTCCCGGCGTTGACATCTTTGGCCCCTACGGATTCCATTTCAGATGGGATAGCTATATCGGGGCACGCTGGTATTTCTAGGAAGCGTTCCTGATTCAGGCTACTTCATCTATAGATACAGACAACCTTCAGGGAGATATTTTTAAAATCCCCCTGAAGGTTTATTTTTTAACAGTTCTATGAAAAGGCAAATCCTGACTCTTCGCGCCCGTTGGTATTTTTAGTGTTAATTCCGGGTTGTTTTAAAATCTCCTCCAATTCTTACCGTTATTATCATAAGCCGGAATGGAATATGACGTATATTTATGTTGTTTTTTTCTAACCTAATTGTTCATCCAATGAATCGACTACCGTTAATAATTGCAATAATTGCGGGGATGTCCCTCGCTTCCTGTTCCAAGAATATTCCCGATTATGCCAACAGCATTCCTGATAATGCAGTGGCTGTCATGACCCTTCATCCCATGCAAATTCACACCAAAGGCAAACTCAATACAATGGAGGCCCTTAAGGAAAAAATGAGCGATGAGATCTGGGGACAGATCCTTGAGGATCCCCTCAGCACAGGCTTGATGCTGGATGAGTATGCCTATGTTTTTGTAAAAATGGAAGAAGAAGCTCCTGTAATCGGTTTTGTGGCAGGGATGAAAGATATATCAAAATTTGAATCCATCGTGGATAAAATTGAAAAAGAGTTATCTGTTTCAACCGTGACCATGGAGGGCTATACCTATATCCAACCCGATAAGGCAGGTATCATTGCCTGGAACGAGACAAAATTGATCATCCTGGGTTCACCCGATGCAGATGAATTTGATAAATCCTACTGGACAACAAGCCTGGACTGGATGTTCAATCCGGTGAAAGAAGAGTCTATCATGAGCCTGGTGGATTTTAAGGGTTTCCAGGGTAAAATGAAAGACATCAACCTGTGGCTTTCCACGGATGATTTGAAGAAAGTAATTGAGAAATTCTCCAAAGATAAAATTGGAGAGCTGCCGGTAAACCTGACCAACAATTACACCCATATGTATTGCGAATTCGCGAACGGAGCTGTCAACATTTCAGGGGAAACAAATTTCAGCGAAGAGGTACAGAAAAACCTGGATGAATTCCTGGTCATGAATCCCTCCCTGAACAAAGATGTGCTGAAGATGGCCCCGGGCGGCGACCTGCTCCTGGCCATGTCTTTTTCCATGAACATGGAGAAATTGCAGGGTCTGGTTGAAAAATTTTCATCCTCAGATCTCGGGGAGATGGGTGATAAGGTGGAAGAGGCTACCGGAATTCCGGCTGCGACCCTCCTGAATGCTTTTACCGGAGATTTTACCCTGGCCGTAAACGGACTCGAAGGAGAAAATATGATCCCGGTGGAACTATTCATCGGATTAGGAGTTAATTCTGATGAGATTCAGAAAAAAATGATGGAAACAGTTCAGGAGATGGTTCCGGTGGAGGAGCAGGGTGATTTCTTTGTGATCAATGTGCAGGGAACTGAAATCTACAGTGGCATTCTCAATGATACCTGGGTGATCACCAACATGAAGGGGTACAAGGAATCCGTAAGCGGAGGATCCTTGAACAAGTCCCTTCTTGATTCTCCATTTGCTGAGTTTTCAGGAGGCTCCATGGGTATGTTTGTCAACCTTGACCTCACCAGCTACCCGGAGATGATACAGGGCCTGCTTGACCAGAAGCCGGAGAAAAAAGATTGGATCGAGGAGCTGGTGGCCCCATTCGACTATTTCGGAATTTCAGCTGGCGACAAGAAAGGCCTGATGACCTTGAAAACAAACAAACCCGGCGAAAACAGCCTTTACACCATCCTGAAACTTACCGAGAGTCACCAATAAATGACCATCCGGTTAGAGAAAATGATTCCGCTTCCCCTGCTGGAGCAGCAAAGAAACGGCTCCGGTATCTGGGAAGCGGACGCTGTCCTGTTTGAAAAGGGCAAAAGCTACCTGATCGAAGCCCCTTCGGGAAAAGGAAAAACCAGCCTTCTTTCAATAATATACGGAATCCGGAAAGATTACCGTGGTGCTGTCTTTCTCAACGACCGGAATATTCTTGAACTGACCGGAAAGGCTTGGTCTGAAATCCGGAAGGCTAAACTTTCGTTCATATTCCAGGGACTTGAACTCTTTGACGAGTTAACGGCCTATGACAATATTCACCTGAAAAATTCAATCACCAGAGAGAAATCTTCCACAGAAATACGCACCATGGCAGAGCGGATTGGAATTGCGGAATTTCTGTCCAAACCTGCGGGGATCCTTTCGTTCGGACAGCAACAGCGGGTAGCCATCATCCGGGCACTTTGTCAGCCCTTCGAATTCCTGCTGGCCGATGAATGCTTCAGTCACATGGATGCCGGGAACAGCCATATCGCCCTTGACCTGATCCGGGAAGAGTGTAACAAGCGGGGTGCCGGAATCATCCTCACGTCACTGAATGCCATGAAAGAGGCAGCCATGGAAGAGAGAATGGAGCTATGAACCAGCTGTATGCCATATTGTGGAAAGATCACAGCAGGGCCCATTTGCTCTGGGCCTTCCTGGGGACGCTGGCCGGTTTTGTGCTGTTACTGTCCGGAATCCAGTTCTATACGGATATCCGGAGTGTCCTGTCCGAGAACCGTGACCTGCTGGACCCCGAATACATTGTCCTGAATAAACAGGTGAATATCGGTCAGACCCTCGGGCTCCACGGAGCCGGTTTCACCCCTGAGGAGATTGAAGAGATCCGTCAGCAACCTTTCGCTGAACAGGTGTCCTCCTTTATCTCCAATGAATTTCCCATCAGGGGATATACTGATAATGACCGCATACCAGATTTCTACACCGAATTATTCTTCGAAGCCATCCCCGACCAGTACATCGATATTAAATCGGAGGATTGGAAATGGGATCCGGAGGAGAAGACCATTCCCATAATTATCCCCCAGGATTTTCTGAACCTCTACAATTTTGGATTTGCCCAGAGCCAGGGTTTGCCACAGGTCCCCAAAGGAGTGCTATCCATGGTCAATTTCAGGATCAGGCTCACCGGCCGCAGCGGCAAATACGACGATTACCCGGGCCGGATCGTCGGATTCAGCAACCGGATACACTCTATCCTGGTTCCATACGAATTTCTTTCGTGGGCCAATGAAACTTACGGCTATTTTGAAAAGACCGACCCGTCCAGGATTATCCTGGTTTCAAAGGACCCCACCGATCCGTCCATTATCAGGTTTATCGACGACAAAGGATATGATACCATCAGGGAAAAGCTGAAAAGCAGCAGGATGAACATTATTCTGAAATTCATCATCAGCTTTCTGGTGGTTGTTGCGAGCCTGATCATCGGACTTGCCTTCCTGGTTTTCCTGTTGAGCCTCCAGCTGATGATCAGTCGTTCCTCACAGAAAATTGTACGCCTCAATAAACTTGGATTCCACTTCAGAGAGATCAGCCGCCCCTATATCCTGTTGTTGCTGATACTTCTGGTGGCTGTGACCGGTTTATCCCTGCTTGTGACAGGAATCATCACCACACAACTTTCCCGGGCTGCTGGCGAATGGAATCTGGCCATATCTTCCTCATTGCACGGTATCATTTACGGCACTGCCTTGGTACTGATTACCCTGATTTTCGTTTTCAATGTACTTGCCGTCTTAGTAAGTACCAAAAAGCTATGCAAATAGCCAGAATTATTTGCCTGTAAATGTTTGTTACATTCAAATTAATCACTATTTTTGCATCCCGAAATTAATTGAACGGCAACATGGCACATCATTTATCAGCGAAAAAGAGGATCAGGCAGACCGAGTCAAAGCGTGTTGATAACAAGTACTTTGCACGTACAACCAGGAATGCTGTGAAGAAATTGCGCGAGACAACCGACAAAGAGGCTGCAAACCAGCAGTACCCTGAGGTTGTCGGTATGCTTGACAAACTGGCCAAGCGAAGCATCATTCATAAAAACAAGGCTTCGAACCTGAAATCAAAGCTAGCAAAACACGTGAACAGCTTGTAAAAGCATTCACTTCATCCATATTTCAAGGAGGCTGTATCAAAAGGTACGGCCTCTTTTTCGTTATACCCGCTCGTCGCTTAATTTCTTTGCTAGGCAAATAAATATAGGCTTCCTCACAGGTATAACTTTCAAAGAGACTCTTTTACGAAGCCTCTTTTCATTTCCCTTCAGTTGCCCTTTTACCTTGTGCCTTTTGCCTTTGGTTAGGTGATGATGCGCTGTCCGGCACATTAACAGGTAAAGAGCAAACATGAGCAACTATCAGTCACACACCCTGAAAAGCTGGGCAGTGGAAGAACGTCCCAGGGAAAAAGGTTTGGCAAACGGAATTCAGTACCTTACAGATGCGGAACTCCTGGCCATTCTGGTGGGCTCCGGAACAAGGAATATCACGGCGGTGGAACTTGCCAGGGTCATTTTGGGAAAGGCCGGAAATAACCTGCATGAACTGGGAAGGCAATCGGTCGGAGACCTTGTAAAAATCAAGGGAGTAGGTCCCGCCAAAGCCATTACCGTTCTCGCAGCCATGGAACTGGGCCGCCGAAGGACCGGGATGCAACAGGTCGAAAAAGTGTCCATTAAATCAAGCGAAACCGTATTCAAGTTGTTTCATCCCCTGCTTGGAGATCTGGATCACGAGGAGTTCTGGCTTCTGATGTTGAATCGTTCCAATAAAGTCCTGGGCCGTTTCAAAGTGAGCCAGGGAGGATTATCCGGAACTGTGATTGATACAAGGATCATTTTAAAAAAAGCGCTTGACAACCTGGCTTCATCCATCATTGTCTGCCACAACCACCCTTCCGGAAATAACCAGCCCAGTGATGCGGATGTGAAAATCACAGAAAAACTGAAAAAAGCCTCTGAAATGCTTGAAATTAAGCTATTGGACCACGTGATCATCGCAGATAAATCCTATTTTAGTTTCGCAGATGAAGGCTTGATTATTTAAACTGGTGATTCCGATCATTCTTACCATACTCTCCAGTACCATCAAATTCGCCATGACTTTCCCACTGGCGGTGATGCAATTTAACTTTGGCTTCTTTGAAACCATTCTCTGGACCAACGTGGGGGGAATCATCGGAATCTATTTCTTTGCATTCCTGTCAGAGAGGGTGATTGCCTGGTGGAACCGCACATTCAGAAAAAAACGGCTGGCATCGGGGAAAAAAAACAGGGAGAAGAAGATTTTTACCAAAAATAACCGCCGGATCATCCGTATCAAACAGAGATACGGCCTCATTGGAATTGCGGCAACCACCCCTTTCCTGCTTTCCATCCCTGTGGGTACCTTCCTTGTGGTGAGGTATTACCGATCCAGTAAGTTCAAATTCACCTGTCTCATCACATCCAACCTGGTGTGGTCGGCCATCTATACGGCCTTTTATATGTTCTGGGACGGTCTGTTGTTTAAACGGGGGTGATCTCCGATGGGTCCTGGCAACGGTTCAGTATTTCAGCCATGGTGAGTCCCGATACCGGGTGAATGTGATCCGGCGCGATCTCAGACAGGGGAACCATTACAAATTTTCGCATTTCCATCCTCGGATGGGGCAGAACCAGGCCGGGGAGGTCCATAACCATGTCGTCAAAAAGCAACAGGTCAATATCAATGATCCTGTCAGCATACCCGCCTTTCTCACTGACTCTTCCCATTTCTTTCTCAACCTGCCACGCCTTCCTCATCAGATCAGGCGGTGTCAACACAGTTCTGACCAGCAGACAGATGTTGCAGAACGGATGATCACTGGCAAACCCCCATGGGGATGATTCGTAAACCTTTGACGCCCGCTCAATCCTGCCCATCCGCTCCTCCATCAGCCTTCGTGCCTCCTTCAGGTTCCCAGTACGGTCGCCCAGGTTGCTGCCCAGCGAGAAGAATGCAAAAGCCCTGTCTGTCCGGTTTGGATGATTCATCTTTTCTTCTCACGAAGTTATTTATTATCCATCACATTTTTAGTAAATTGCCGCTTCTAAAAAAATCATCCATATGAAAAATTTCCTGAGCAGTTTGCTCGCCACCGTCATCGGTATCCTGATCATGACCATCATCGTAGTACTCATTTTTGTCGGGATCATTGCTGCCTCCACCTCAAAAGAGATTCCCCAGGTCAAGGAGAACTCGCTGTTGGTGGCCAATTTCAGTGCACCCATTGCCGACCGGTCCGATAACAATCCATTTACCAAATTTATGTCCGGCAACCCTTATGGTGATAACATGATGGGGCTGGATCAGATCCTGAAGGACCTTGATAAAGCGGAGAATGATGAAAACATCAAAGGAATATTCCTGAAACTTAGCGCCGTTCCGGCAGGAATCGCAACGCTTGGAGAGATCCGGGACGCATTATTGGACTTCAAGGAGAGCGGCAAGTTCATCTATGCCTATGCGGACAGTTACAGCCAGAAAAGTTATTACCTGGCCTCTGTGGCTGACAGCATTTTTATGACTCCCAAGGGTTCCTTCCTGTTTTACGGAATGAGTGCCGAAGTCATGTTCTATAAAAATGCACTGGAAAAAGTTGGAGTTGAGATGCAGGTAATCAAGCATGGTACGCACAAAGGTGCGGTCGAACCTTTCACCCGTGAGAATCTCAGTGAAGAAAACAGGGAGCAGATTGAAGGGTATTTGGCTGCAGTCTGGGAAAAGATCCTCGGAGACATCTCCGAATCCCGCGACCTCTCGCTGGAAGAACTGAACCGGATGGCTGATGAACTGGTCACCATGGATGCAAAACAGCTGGCTGAAACCGGACTGATAGACGGGCTGATCTATTATGATGAAATGCTCAGCTTCATGAAAGGAAAGATGAATGTGGAAGAGGAGAATGATCTGGAGGCCATCTCCCTGAATAAATACAAAGATGTCCCCGTGAAGGAGAAAAAAGAGTACAGCCGGGATAAAATCGCTGTTATCTATGCCATGGGTTCGGTGGTGGATGGAAATGCCGGTGAAGGGTATGTGGGATCTGAACGCATCGCAAAAGCCATTCGCAAAGCGAGAAGGGATAAATCCGTGAAAGCCATTGTTTTCCGTGTCAATTCCAGGGGAGGAAGTGCCCTGGCATCGGATGTGATCAATCGTGAGGTCAAACTGGCCGCCGGGGAAAAGATCCTGGTTGCCTCCATGGGCGACTATGCTGCATCGGGCGGGTACTATATTGCAGCTTCAGCAGACACCATCCTTGCCAGTGAGGGAACCATTACCGGTTCCATTGGCGTGTTTGGGATGATTCCCAATATGAAGGTGTTGATGAATGACAAGCTGGGTATCACCACCGATGTAGTAAAGACAAACAGGCATGCCGATATGATGACAGTGATGGATCCCCTCGATCCGGTAGAACGAGCCATCATACAGAGATCGGTTGATGAAACGTATGACACTTTTGTAAATGTGGTTGCAGAGGGCCGTGGAAAAAGTTATAAGGAAGTGGATGAAATCGGAGGAGGAAGGGTCTGGGCCGGTCAGGCTGCTCTTGACAATGGTCTGATCGATATGTTTGGCGGACTGGAAAAATCCATTCAGGTTGCCGCTGAAATGGCAGGCCTTGAGAATTACCGGGTCCAGTCACTTCCCGTTCTGGAAGATCCCCTGACCGCCATCATGAAAGAACTCAAAGGGGGCTCCCGGGTGCGGGCCAGCCGGATCCTCAGGCAGGAACTTGGTGATCAGTACATTCATTATAAAACCCTGCAGGAAATCAGTAAAATGAATGGTATCCAGGCCATTATGCCATTCGAGATTGTGGTGCATTAAACAATGAACAGGTCATCCCGGTTTAAATGGTCCGTGGTCCTGATCCCATTTTCCTGGTTGTACGGCCTGGTGATCTGGATCAGGAATACCCTCTATGACAACAACCTGATCAAAGCAACCGGATTCAGTATTCCCACCATCTCGGTTGGTAATATCACCGTGGGTGGAACAGGCAAAACCCCACATGTTGAATATCTGGTTGACCTGATTAAGAACCAATATCCGGTGGCCATATTAAGCCGGGGGTATAAGAGAAGAACCAGGGATTTCCAAATTGTATCAGAGAAATCCGCCTCCTGGGAGGTTGGGGATGAACCCTTGCAGTTAAAAAACAGGTTCCCCGATGTCACCGTCGCTGTGGACAGGAAAAGGGTCAATGGAGTCAGAGAACTCATGAAACCAATTCCCCGGATGGAGGTTATTGTTCTGGATGATGCCTACCAGCACCGCTCCATTCGCGCTGGTTACTCGATCCTTCTGATCGATTACAGCCGGCCCATCCTTTCCGACCGCCTTCTTCCTGCTGGCATGCTCAGGGAGCCAGCCATCAACCGGCACCGCGCCCAGATGATCCTGGTGACCCGATCCCCCAGGGATCTCAAACCCATTGAGATGCGCGAATTTGTGAACCGGATGAGCCTGGGAATCGGGCAACACCTCTTTTTTACAACCATGCACTACGAAGACCTGATCCCTGTATTCGCCGGTGTGGAGCCTAAGGGGCTGGAATCTGTAAAAAATCATGCCGGGGGGATACTCATCGTTTCAGGAATTGCAAATCCCGGAACACTTTACGAATTTGCAAAAGAGATCTCGGAACAGGTGGAGGAGATCAGGCTGGGGGACCATCACAGGTACACTGCGAAGGATGTGAAACGAATCCAGGCAAAACTGGAAGAGATGGGCGGGTCACGTTCAAAGGTCCTGATCCTGACCACCGAAAAGGATGCTGTCAAATTGCGGGAAATGGAGATGCCCGAATCCATCAGGAATGCCCTGTATGCTGTTCGCATCCGGGTTCAGTTTCTCAACAATGACCAGGAAAAATTCGAAAAACAAATCATCAGTTATGTTGCAAGCAATAAACGAAGCAGTATCCTTTATAAGGAAGAAGATTAAAGACCCGCCCGAGACAGCCATCATCCTTGGTTCGGGTCTGGGCGGCATTGTCGATCAGGTCCGGGAAGCGTGTGTGATCAGCTACCATTCCATTCCGCACTTCCCGGTTTCTACCGTGCAAGGACATGAAGGCAATCTCATCTCCGGTTTGCTGGGAGAAACCAGGGTCCTGATCATGCAGGGAAGGTTCCATTTTTACGAAGGATATTCCATGCAGGAAGTCACATTCCCGATCCGGGTGATGAAATTCCTGGGTATTAAAACCCTGATTGTATCCAATGCTGCAGGCGGAATGAATCCCGAATTTGAAATTGGGGACATCATGGTCATTAATGACCACATCAATACCATGCCCAACCCCCTGATCGGACCACATGAACCGGCTTGCGGGGAACGGTTTCCGGATATGAGCGAAACATACTGTTCCGGACTGATCAGTCAGTTCAAGGATCATGCAAAGGAGCTGGGCATCAGGATCAGAGAAGGGTGCTATGTAGGAGTGACCGGACCCACCCTTGAAACCCCCCGGGAGTATGCGTATTTCCGGATTATCGGAGGAGATGCGGTGGGGATGTCCACGGTACCCGAAGTCATTGTTGCACACCAGATGGGCATCCGGATATTTGCAGTATCTGTAATCACCGACCTGGGGGTTCCCGGGAAAATCCAGAGACTTACCCACCAGGAGGTCATTCTGGCAGCCGGTTTAGCAGCGCCAAAACTCACAGAACTTATTGTTAAACTGATCAACGGCTGATGCAAAAGCCGAAGGAAGGATTCCAGAAGGGAAGGGTAATCACCATTTCAGCGGCGCATTTTCTGCACGACTGTTACACCTCTTTTCTTGCCCCGGCCCTCCCCCTGATCATTGAAAAACTGGGGATCAGTTACGGGATGACCGGACTCCTGGCTGTGATCCAGCGGATTCCTTCTCTGTTCAATCCGCTGATCGGAATCATTGCCGAACGCCCGGTGATGCGTTATATGGTGATTTTTTCCCCTGCGCTCACCGCCATATCCATGAGCCTGATCGGGGTGGCTCCAGGCTATGTGTTTCTGTCCATTTTGCTTTTCTTCTCCGGAATCAGCTCAACATTATGGCACATCCCATCCCCTGTTATTGTTAGGGAATTGTCGGGAAAAAGAACCGGAAAGGGAATGAGTTATTACATGATGGGAGGAGAGCTGGCCCGTACAGCAGGCCCGCTGATCATCCTGGGTGTCATCAGTCTGTGGGGACTGGAGGGGACATGGAAGATGATGCCATTTGGATTTATTGCCTCCGTGCTTCTCTACTTCAATTTCAGAAAGGCAAACATTAAACCGGCCTCCTCCTCCCGCAATCACCAGGAGGGAAGCTACTGGAAGATCTTTCTGAGATATGCTGCAGCTTTTGTACTCACAGGAGGATATACCCTCTCCCAGGCAGGCATGAGAGCCTCTGTCACCTATTACCTTCCCTCGTTCCTTACCTCCCGGGGCAACAGCCTGCATTACGCTGACCTGGCTCTCACTGTTGTACAGCTGGCGGGAGCCATGGGTGCACTTTTTGCCGGGACCATCAGCGACAAGCTGGGGAGAACCCCCACTCTGCTTGCCGTGGGCCTGGTCACTCCCCTGCTTACCCTGTTGTTTCTCAGCCTGGAAGGATTATGGATCTTCCCGGTCCTGCTCCCCCTGGGATTTTTTCTTTTTGCCCCCACATCGGTCATGCTGGCCACTGTCCAGGAGCTGAATACGGACAAGAAGGCATTTGTCAACTCCATCTACATGACCCTTAATTTCTTTGTAAGCGTCATGGTCTACCCCCTGGTAGGTACACTGATCGACCATTTTGGGTTCCTTCCCACATTCAGGGCCATCACCCTCCTGGGATTCGGTGCCGTACCCGTTGTTCTTTTTACCAGGAAAAAAATCCGGATGATCTCCACCGGACAGGGCAATCAGCGGTAAACCACCCCTGCAGCACACTTTTTATTCCAAACACGTCCCGAAGGGGGATGCATTCCCCTGAGGTGAATCACATAAAACCCCTCGTTCACCAGGGAGCCGCTATCATCCTCACCGTTCCATGTATACCTGGCAACCGGTCCTGTGATGTGGTTGTTTGCAAGCTCTTTGATCTGATTTCCCACCAGATCGGTAATCCACAAACGAATCACACTCCCCTGTTCCATGGACCCCAGCGAGATCCCCAGCAGGTCTTCAAATCCGTCGTTATCCGGACTGAATACTTTGGGTTCCACCTGCAGCATTTCAAGGGACCGCAGATCAGTATCACGCTGAGAATTGGGTTTGCCGGGAGTGGCATATCCCCGGATGGATGCAGCCGAATGCCAGTTCGCAGGATCAAGCCCGGACCTGTCCCATGCGATTCTCTCCAGGCTGATCCCCCGGGTTTCGTCAATCCCCTCCATATGCATCTGATCGTTAAACCCGACCCGGTCCACAGTATTCCCCGAGCGGTCGGTCAGATAGATCCAGCCTCCCCCGTTGGGGAGGCTTTTCAAATCCTCAACCTCCACCCAGCTTCCGGAAACGCCCAGGCCATAGGCAGCCCTGAGATGGCGGATGTCCCTGGTGACAACCACATGGTCACCGGGTACCAGGATCCTGGAGTGATCCGAGAGGAAGGTGAAGCGGTCGGGGAGGTCCCCTTCAGCAACAACATCCATCGCCAGCTCCTGGAGATCATAACACTTTGATGAGGGATTGAAAAGTTCAATATATTCGGGCCTCCCCTGTTCCGGATCATACATGATTTCATTGATTACGACACTGCTATATCCGGGGAGGGCAGCTGCGCCACTTTCCAATTCCATCGCGCCGGATAGGTTCCCCACACAATCGGAAACGCCGGGAAATTCCAGCCGGAACCTCTCCCGGGCCAGAATCCCGGCCGGAAAATAACAGGTATACCGGTCTCCGAAAGGGGTGCTTCTTACCACGCTGTCTGTCACTGCTCCACCCGGTTGAATCACAAGCTCTCCGGTGGACTCTTCTCCCAGGCATACCGGTTCGGAGAATTGTACATAGATGCTGCCGTTATCCCCGAAACCAAGGTACAAACAGACAGGCGTTTCAAGATCGTCCAGGCGCTCATCCACACTGTTCAATGCTCCCGGGGTCCCTCCCCTGCTGTCCGTGGAGAACTGCCACAGCTCAGAAGTGCTGCAATACAATCCGGGATCTGTAGCTTCCAGGGACCAGCCTCCACCTGCCTTCCAGTCCGGGCCTTCAAAAGGAATCCGGTAGGTGGCTGCGTGAACCGGCACACCTTCCCGGGTGCAGATGGACAGTGGCGCACCCCGGTTGGGCAGAGCCACTCCGGAAACCAGGAAATAATCACCCGGAAGGAGTAAAAAGGCTGAATCCGCCATCTCATATTCCCGCTCCCCCACCCATAGTTTCCAACCCTCCATATGGATGGGATAATCTGACCTGTTAAACAATTCCAGATACTCATCCAGGAACTCACCGGCCCGGGGTTCGGGATCAACCATCACCTCGTTGATCACCACATCACCCCACTGCGGCTCATTGCGCATCACCTCAAGCAGGGTATCCGGCATACAATTCCCATTCTCATCCTGCATTCCATGTACAAGCAGGACCTGTGGTTCCCGGTTGGGAACAGGATTTGAAAAGAGAAGCTCCAGTGCCCCCTCACGTAGGACGATTGAATCAGGCTCCTGGCACCCTGATGACAGGGGAGACCCGGACTTATCCGCAGGGCAAAGCAAAAAAGATACCCGAGGCGGCAGGATGATCCTTTCGGAGAGCAGAAGGGCAATTCCCTGTTTTTCTTCAAATTCCCATCCTGTGATGATGGGCGGAATTGTATCTGCCACAAAGTGCCCGTTCAGCATGATCTCATCCAGCCACAATTTCCGGTCCTGGGCCGCACTGTATTCATACCTGATCACCAGTGACCTTCCTTCGGGAAGGGTTCCCGACGGGCCGGACCCGATCTGTGTCAACAGAGAACCCGGAGATTCATCCCGGTGGAAAAGTGTCAGTAAACCACTGTTTTGCCACGTTACACGAAACAGATGGGCTTCATCTGTACCAACCGATTTCTGGTAATTGAACGAAGAGGCACATACTTCGCGCAACTCACCGCCTTTTGCCTTCCAGATTTTTACCAGGTCATCCGGCTCCTGCCAATTGACACCCACGATGATTCCGTCGGCGAGGTCCAGGCTGGCAAGTATGGCCACCTGCCAGTTGTTGGACGAACTGGGAGGATAGCCGTGCCTGACCCGGAAAGTGAGGCTCAGTGAGTCCCCTCCTGCAAAAGGATCATGGTGAATCATGAAGAAATCACAACCCGGACCAGGATTGTCATATGCATGATGCAGGGAACAGTTCCCCAGAATGGGATTTACAGAATCGCCATCCCACCTCCCTGCCGGAACCTGTTCCAGGCTCCAGCCGGGATCTTTCCCTTCTGCGGATCCCAGTCCACCTTCGAAATCAAAATGGTACTGGGACCACAATATCTGAGGAGATACAGCCAATAAAAAAAGCAAAATTCTCAACATGGTTTTTTTGGTTTTTTGCCGACTTTTTTTTTTAAGAAATAATGATGATTTTTGCAGTTCGTTAACCTTATGTAGCAGATCATGAAAGTAGCAGTAGTAGGAGTAAGCGGCGCTGTGGGACAGGAGTTTCTGAAAGTGCTCGATGAAAGGCAATTTCCGCTGGATGAACTTGTATTGTTCGGATCATCCCGGAGTGCAGGGAAACAGTACACTTTTAAGGGGAAGACCCTGACGGTGAAAGAATTAAAAGAGAATAATGATTTTAAAGACATCGACATTGCTTTAACTTCTGCCGGTGGCGGCACCTCCAGGAAATTTGCTCATACCATTACCAAACACGGCGCGATCATGATCGATAATTCCAGTGCGTTCAGGATGGACGAAGATGTGCCTCTGGTCGTGCCGGAAGTGAATGCTGCCGATCTGCATTCAATTCCCCGCAACATTGTGGCCAATCCCAACTGTACCACCATCCAGATGGTCGTTTGCCTCAAACCCATCAACGACATCTCCCCCATCAAAAAGGTGCATGCTGCCACATACCAGGCTGCAAGCGGGGCCGGAGCTACCGCCATGGCCGAACTTGAGCAGCAGATCAAAGAAATCGCTGCCGGAAAACCTGTGACGGTGGAGCAGTTCCAGTACCAGCTCGCCATGAACCTCATTCCTCAGGTTGATGTGTTCACAGAGAACGGATACACCAAGGAGGAGATGAAAATGTACAATGAGTCCAGGAAGATCATGCACACCGACATCCAGGTGAGCTCCACCTGCGTCAGGGTTTCCGTTCTCAGGAACCACTCTGAAGCCATCTGGGTAGAGACTGAAGATGAGCTGGACCTGGCACAGGTAAGGGAGGCCCTGGCCTCAGCCGAAGGGGTGACCCTGCAGGATGATCCGGAAAACCTGGTGTACCCCATGCCACTGGGTTCGGCCAGCAAGGATGATATTTTCGTGGGCAGGCTCAGGAAAGACCTGTCCAATCCCAAGGGGATCACCTTCTGGTGTGTGGGTGACCAGATCAAGAAGGGTGCCGCACTGAATGCAGTTCAGATCGCAGAGTACCTGGTGAAGGAAGGACTGGTATAGGGACTACAGGGTGAAAACCTAATATAACAGATCGTTATAGGGATATCTTTTTACGTGAATCTCCTTTACTTTTTGGTAAAGCTGATCTTTCAGTGCGTCGATATTGGATTTTTTCAGGGCCGAGATGAACAGGACAGCCCTGTCCCGTGAAGCCCATTCCTTTTTCAGGTCATCAAGGCTCAGATTCTCCCTGGTACCTGGCGTCAGGTCATCATCATCCTTCCGCACGTAGGTAAATGCATCGGCCTTATTGAATACCATCAGCACAGGAATATGGTCCGTTCCCAGCTCAGCCAGCGTCTCATCAACGATCTCTATCTGTTCCTTATAACTGGGGTGGGAGATATCCACCACATGCAACAGGAGGTCTGCTTCACGCACTTCATCCAATGTGGATTTGAAAGATTCAACCAGGTGAGTGGGCAGCTTCCTGATGAATCCGACCGTATCGGTAAGAAGGAAAGGCAGGTTCTCAACAACCACTTTCCTGACGGTTGTATCCAGGGTGGCAAAAAGCTTGTCTTCTGCAAACACCGTTGATTTGCTCAGCAGGTTCATGAGGGTGGATTTTCCGGCATTGGTGTAACCCACCAGCGCCACCCTGACCATCTTCCCCCTGTTCTTTCTCTGGACCGCCATCTGCTTGTCGATCTTCGCAAGCTGCTCCTTCAGCCTGGCAATTTTATCACGGATAATCCTGCGGTCAGTCTCAATCTCCGTCTCCCCCGGTCCACGAAGCCCGATTCCCCCCCGCTGCCTTTCCAGGTGCGTCCACATCCTGGTCAGCCGCGGCAGAAGATACTGGTACTGCGCCAGCTCAACCTGAGTTTTCGCATGGGCAGTCTGGGCCCTTCCTGCAAAAATATCCAGGATCAGGTTGGTCCTGTCCAGGATCCTGCAATTCAGTTCCCTTTCAATATTCCTCAGCTGAGAGGGTGAAAGCTCATCATCAAAGATGACTATATCGATCTCCTCCTCCTTCACAAAATCCCTCACCTCGGCCAGTTTCCCGGACCCAATGAAAGTCTTGGGGTGGGGAACATCCAGCCGCTGTGTGAACAGGGCACGGGTCTCTGCCCCGGCTGTCTCTGCCAGAAAAGCAAGTTCATTCAGGGTTTCATTGGCCAGCTCGTCGGTCTGGTCCCGCTGAATGACCCCCACCAGAACAACTGTCTCCGGATATACTCTATGGTCCCAATAGTCCCCCATACACGTAAAATCAGGGTGCAAAAGTAGCAAAACCTGCGGACTTTACGTTCAGTACCCTAAACACGTATCCAAGGGTTTTGTACTCGGGGCTGAATTTTTTTGCTTACGCACCAAAGAAAGAAAGGGCCCTTTTGGGGGCCCCTTCAAATCATTTTCAAAATGTGTGTTCTACTTGATGTATTGCCGGTTGGCGTATATGGCATTGCGAATGGCCGGCTTGATGGTTTCCGTGCAGGTCATGACCATGTCCACATCGGTGGGGAACGGGATCTTTTCCTGCTTGGTTTTTGCAAGTGCCTCCGGGGTCAGGGCAGCCAGATCGCCGATGGCCCTTGCAGATGAGTGATCAAACTGATTGGTAGCCCCAAAAGGTTCCTTCTGCATAAGCATTTCCGGCTGCATGGAGTAGATTTCCACCTCGCCCCGGATCTCCACGGATTTGAACTGCCGGGTTTCAATGAGCGTACATGTAATCTCCTTGAACCTTTCGAGTTTAATGTCATTCCCTGCGGTATCCCTCATCACATTTCCATTGGCATCGAGCACATAATCAAATCCATCGGACACCTTCTTCTTGAATATCTCATCCGTATCCTTCACCTCGTCAGGGGAAACACCAATGGACAGGATTTTCACCAGCACCTCATAATCGTAATAGGCATCCTCATCCACATGCTTGAAATGGTATTCCACCCACTCGTTGCCCAATCCGCGTGTATCGAAGGAGATCAGGTCCTCTTCCACCTGGGGGGGAAGCTTGAGGGGAGTCTGATTCTCCACCTCAACAATCACCCTGCTAATCCCTTTCAGATGCGCATCATAGATCATTTTATCAATATCCGGGAATTGTCCGCCGCTGTATTCGGCAGCCTTGTTTAACTGGTAGTAGGCGTCCCTGTAGTCCTCTTTTGTCAGTGCATTTTCCAGGAGCCCTTTCCCGTTGTCGTAGAAGTATTCTGCAGCCTTTCGCTTGGCGGCGATCATCTCCGCATCATAATCCACATAGGTATAACTGTAGGTATTCCCATCGATCTCCAAGGGGGTTACCGTCCGAACCCTGCGCTGCCTCTCCTTAAGCATGTTGTAGCGATTGAATACTTCGTCATAATTATCCGGATTGTTTTCTGCAACCAGGTAACGGATCCGGTCCAGATCACGTTCATTGGCCAGGCGGTAAGCCCGGTCCATTTCAGCTGCATCATCGGCTTTTGGTTTCTTGATCAGCTTCTTCACTGTTTTGTCAATAACAGCATCATAGTTGCCTTGTTGCAATTTCTTCGTTGTGGAACCACAACCAGTCATCAGCAGCCCTGCTATCAGGATTGTCAGAATTTTTCGCATGATGGTGAATTTTATCCTCAGCTAATTTAAAGGTTCTCCAAAAAAAAAGCCGGCACAAAGCCGGCTTTTATCAACAATTTTGGATTATTTTATTGCAGGACAAAGTTAATGGGGAACGTGAAAAGTACCTTTACGGCTTTTCCACGTTGCTTACCAGGTGCCCATTTGGGTGAGGACATGACCACCCTGACAGCTTCCTTATCAAGGGCAGGATCCACACTTCTGACAATTCTTGCATCCACTACGGATCCGGTTTTATTCACGGCAAACTGAATGATTACACGACCGCTGATCCCGTTCTCTGCAGCAATCTCAGGATACCTGAGGTTTTGTGCAATATACTTGCGGAACTCTGTGGCAGGATCACCCCCGTTGAATGTGGGCATGTCTTCAACAATGTAGAATACCTCTTCCTCCTCAATATTTTCTTCATCATTACCCATCATGCTGGTAAAGTCATACTCTGTATTGGCGTCAGCTTCCATATCGAAATCAAACTCATCTTCGATTTCCACGTCATCATCTACAATATCGAGAACCTCGGCAACTTTGGGTTGCTCCGGCTTGGGCTCCGGCTTGGGCTCTTCCCTCCGGGTGATCTGCATCATCTCGTCTTCAAACTGAATCTCCTGAACCGCACTGCTGTTGTCCTCTTTTCCTTCTCCTTTGGTCCATTCGAAAGCTACCAGAACTATAGAAAGAGTGATCACGAGTCCAATCTCGACGAACATCCCTTTTCTTTTCTCCAGATCGACTTTTTCTGATTTCTTAGTTTCCATAACAGTTGTGAATTTGGGCCATAAAAATAGTGATAAACTAATTACTTTTCAAAAAGAAATAAGGTAAAGATTCATTTCTACTCAATTACATGCAAAAATTCTGCCAATCAGCTGTTTTGAACTTGCAATTTTTATGTTATTTTTGCCACGCGCTGGGGCATTAGCTCAGTTGGCTAGAGCGTTTGACTGGCAGTCAAGAGGTCATCGGTTCGATTCCGATATGCTCCACGAAGATTATCAAGGGATTACAAATATTGAGATTTGTGATCCCTTTCTTTTTTGCCAGAAAATTGCAAGAAAGGTTGTTGGAAATTTTCATTAATATGCTTGTCTGCCAGTGGGAAGTCTTGAATCAGATTATTTATCAATCCACTTTTTAAACTCTCTGACTTTGTCTTTACTTACGATCAGGTCATAAATTGATTTTTTACTATTCAATTCAATTTTTAACCTGCTGGACGAATAGTGCAGTATATCACTTATCTGATTAATATTAATAATGCAATTTCTGTTGATCCTGAAAAATCTACTGGGATCTATTGTTTTCTGTAAATTATCCAGAGAATAGTCAATCGCATAGTCATTATCTTCAGAGGTTCTCAGGAAAGTAGCACGCTCTAATATGTAAAAACATGTAATCTCTTTGTCCGATATTGATTTATAATGTTCTCCCACTTTAATCAGAAAACGGTTTTTATACCCTTTGTTCAACTTATTCAATAATTGCATTATCACTTCATTGTTTAAGGATGCTTTATAATGAATAGACTTGAACTTTTCGATGGCTGTACGTAAATTGTTTTCTTCAATAGGTTTTAAGAGGTAATCAACACTATTGACTTTAAAAGCCGAGAGCATATATTCATCGTACGCTGTAGTGAAAATTACCGGTATATCAATTTTCATTGATTCAAACAACTCAAAGCAAAGACCGTCATCGAGTTGAATATCCATGAATATCAGGTCAGGATCAGGATTGCTTTGAAGCCAGTTCATCGTTGATTCTACGGATCCGGTGATTCCGCTAACAATTATATCGGGATCAATTTGATTTAGCAGGCTTATCAAGCCTTCAACTGCAGGAGTCTCATTTTCGGTTATTAGAACATTCATAACATCAAGGGAACTTTTACTTGGAAAGTATCTTCTGATTCTGAAATAATAATTTCTTTTCCTGTTAACAAGCGTACACGTTCGTTAAGATTTTTAAGTCCGATCCCGGTTGAATCTATTTGTGTTGCTAATTTTTGCAGATTATTCGCAACCACGATATACCCACCTTCCAGAAATAGATTGATATTCAAAGGTTTTTCAATAGTTGCCATATTGTGTTTAATTGCATTTTCAACCAGGATCTGTAAGGAAACAGGCATTATTTCATATTGATATTCGTTCTCTTTGATATCAATACTAAGCTTAATTTTTCCTTCATTTCTTATTTGATGCATATAAAAATAATCCGTGATAAAATCGATCTCCTCTTTCAGTGCAATCTTTGTTTTCGCTGAATTATCAAGTATATAGCGATAGATAAGCGATAATTTCCCGACAAAGCGATTTGCCAGATCAACCTCATTGTTCATCAGGGAAGACAGAGTATTTAGACTATTGAATAAGAAATGTGGATTTACCTGGCTTTTTAAGGTTTCATTCTGGAAAATAAGATTTTGTTCCCGAAGCTCGAATTCTCTTTTCAGGGATTGCTGCCAGGGGACAAAGAAAAATATTGGGGAAGCGATTAATAAACCTATGCCAGCCCCTTTGAGCATACCCAGGGCAGTATCGGGAAACCATGACATCAGGGGGATACTATCTTCTTTTATAATATGGGTGACATACACAAACGAAACAGCGATAAGGGTGAGTACTAAAGCAGCTGCAACATAGAATAACACCAGGCGTATAAGATACATTCGGACAATATCTTTCCAGGTAATTTCATTTTGCGTATATCTGAAATTCAATTTTAAGATCTTCCGGGATATAGCATAAACAACTTCTATACCTATAATCATAATAATGAAAGTATGCAGAAGGAAATTCTTAGTCAGTTCAGCCTTGATTATTAATCCCCAGATGGGAGTAAATGCAGCACAGAAGAGAAAGAACTTTACATGTTTGGCAATCCTTTTAGGCAGGTATAGATCTCTTATTCTTCTTGTTTTCATTCGTTTCATCTCATAAAATTACTTTATCTAATTGATCTTTCCCACTTTAAGTATCCGGTTGGTGCTGACTAACATTTTATTATTCAGTCCTTCAATCTCCATTTCCTGAATAGTATTACTATACATTTCGGCGTATTCAATTTGTTTATTCTCCAGGGAAACCCAGGTTTTTCCCCAATAACATTCACTTCCTTTAGATTTCATCAAATCAGTTTGCCCCTCCAGTTTATTATCTAAAACCCGGTATTCAATAATGGCGCATAGTGAATTATTTATCAGGGAGATCCCAATCCAGTTCAATTCAATCCTTTTTTGATCATAAATTCCAATCCCAGCTATATCAGTAGCCCCCTTATCTTTAACAAGACAGGTCTTATTCTGCTCCAGTAGATCAAAATAATTCCATGCATATATTTCTATGGCATACATATCCCAGACTAGACTTCGGGCAAGAATACTTACCATGCTATTGTCAAATGAATCAAAAAAAGATTTTTGTAACATGTTTTGAGACGGGATATATGAGAAGTTTTCTATATACTCTTGCTTTACTTTATCACTATAAGGTTCTGTCTGGCTGTTTGATTGAGAAAAATACACATTGTTCCATATTACATGCTTGTCTTTATATCCCCTCGTATATTCTCCCGTAATTTTTAATTTGTTGCTGAGATTCCCATAAATATCTTTATTAAAATATTCGACTGTCATTAAATATTTTTGAGGGGATTTTTCAACGAGTTCAAGATTTTCAGGTAGGCTTTTCAAATATTTTTCAGTCCTCATTTTATTCTGACCGGACAAATCATTTGAATAAATCAGGCTAACTGTTAATACGATAATTGTTAATGCAATTGTTTTCATAATAATCCTTTTGGTTAAACATTTATTGAACCAAAATAAAATCAATGAATAAGCTTATGAAAAAGAGAATTGCTAAATCGCCTGATTATTATGCTGAATAGGAAAATAGACTTGTTTAATCAAAAATTGTATTTGCATTTCCACTCAATCCATTTCACTATATAAAAATTGCCAGCAAATTCGCCAACCAAACGGAAAACAGGTGTAGTATATAGGAAAAACAACAGTACATTATTTTTGTAATGTAGTGTATTAGAGTATAATGGAGTTCGATGGAAAATGTCGTATTGTCTCTGGCAGTCAAGAGGTCATCGGTTCGATTCCGATATGCTCCACCTTCGCTCGCCGAAGCGAGCTACGGTGGACGCAGTCCACCTTAGATCGCGAAGGAGAGACAGATTATCAAAGGGTTGCGGGTTTCAGAATTCGTAACCTTTTCTTTTTTGCCAGATTTTTGCCAGGTAGTTTGCAAAGTCACAATGATATAAGGACTTCAGAGGGTATAAAGAAAAAACCCCCTTCTGTATCCGATGAGGAGTCCTTACGTTTTGAAAGAGGTTTTGACCCCCTCCCTTTAGCCTGTGCCAGTCAGAAGTTGAGAATTCGGAAAGCTGACAGTGGGGCCTACTTAATCAAGCTGGTTTCCAGAGGTAGCGTATGCACAACCAAAGTATTAAAATACTGAAAGTCATAAGTCCATCGCTCATCCTTTCGAACTCATCAGCATAAAGCTTAAGACATTGATACAATTTAATTTAAACTGAGAATAGGGAGATTTACAAAGTGTTGGATGCGACCTATTTTTCAATCAATCCTGAGACTTCGGTCTGAAGATTTGGGAGATGATTGATAACAATGCTCCAGATTACCTCATGGGATATTTTATCATATCCATGAATAATTCTATTACGAGCACCAATGATCTTGTGTGCGTTTTCAAGCCTGAAATCAGGATCAGCATTCAAAATCCTGCTTACAGCTTCTCCAATAATCTCAAGATTCCGTTCAATGGCACGCTGTGTTTTAGTGTCGGAAAGGTAGTCTTCAAATCTTTTTGGCTTATCGGAAAAGTAGCTCTCAATTTCCTCTATTGATTGAAGGATATCGAACAGCCAGGTTTTTATTTCATGCTTCATACACCAGCTTTTTCGTAGAATCTATAGATTCTAGCAAATACGGATTCCGAATTGCCTTCCTTTCAAGAAGATCAACATCCCTCTTCAATAATCTCTCAAGAGAAAACTTCAGATCAAAATAGTTATCTGCATAATCCTCAAGTGAAACATCAGAAAAATCAACAACAAAATCAATATCACTTTCCTCATTGAATGAGTCTCTTAATACTGACCCAAAGATGAACAGCTCCGAAACACTATGCTTCCTGCACAGCTTTTGTATTTGATTCTGATATTGAGATATTATATCCATATTTCAAAAATACAAATATATTCCTATTGGTCTGATTACTTGAGTTAGTAAAAAATTTGCCAGAAAATTTGCCAGCCAAACGGAAAACAGGTGGAGTATATAGGAAAA
>CAYVRK010000053.1:0-23983 GCA_964453785.1 uncultured Bacteroides sp. | reverse complement strand
CGGGAAGGTCGTGGCCCATGGCAATGCGGCCGAACCCGATCTGCCCGATCCGGATTTTGTTGCTTGGAGCTCTTTTCCCGAACACATGGGAAGGCACGATGGTGGGCACGATGATGGCCCCTGCAGCCGTGGCTGCTGTCTTTCTGATGAAGGTTCTTCGTTGCATGTATGAAAACTACCAAAATCTGATGATCCGTCCAAAATAATGACCGGAATTATTATTCTTATAGAACCTGCGGCCAACCACATCGAACATTCAACCCGGAACTTATGAAAACAACCATTTCAGGTTCCCGCAAAGGTTACTTTCTGCAAATTGATGTCCCACCCAGGCTTTTGCCTGGACCGGGACCTTCCAATGCCCATCCCCGGGTACTACAGGCCATGGGTATGCGGCTCCTGGGGCACATGGACCCTGAATTCCTGGTGATCACGGTACCCGACAATGTTCTGAACACCTAGGTCCGGAGGGTCTTTATTCCAGGGACCATTCCTTCCAGTACTTTTCTGCGGTTTCCGCATCCATCGCTCCGTCAAAAACCACCAGGCGGTACTTCAGGGTATAGGTTTTGCCGGGTTCCAGGACCCACTCCTGGTGACGGATGGGACAGAATTCGAAGAATACATTGGACTGCCCGTCATACTGGTCCGCCGGCCATACGCGCATGGGCTCAGGGTAGGCCTGGTTTTCGGGGTGACTCAGGAACAGGATCCCGGACCGGCCTTCGGGAACCGCGGTCGCTCCTTCAATAATGGCCCAGCGCGCTTCCGTACCATCCGCATCTGCCCGGGTCTTTCCTTCCGAGGTGAGGACCGTGCTGTTGCTGGTATGCCATTTTTCGGTGGCCCTGAAGCCAATCCCCCCTCCATATCGGTATGCTTCCAGGGTGATCCCGGTCTCCAGGGGAGTGCTCAGGGTGGAGGTCAGATCAACCATGTAGCTCTTTTCCTTGCTGTCGTGGACCTTTACTTCGAAGAGCTCATTTATGGCCACGCCTTCCGATCCGTCCTCTTTAAACCATACATGCTCCTGTGCAGCTGTGAATCCGGCATCGGAGGCTTCCTGGTGTGTCTCTTTGTATTCCGCAAACCGGACAGTTCCCTGTCCCAGGGCCAGGTTCCAGAAATCCACGGTGTCTTCTCCGAAATGGGTATGCGTCCAGGGATTCCAGATGCCATAGTGGTGGAGGTGGTCGGGGGGCTGGATCCTTGTGAGCACCTCACCTCCCGGAGACCGGAGCGGGTGGATGTAGGCGGAGCGCTTGTAGAGCGGATTTTGTCCTTCAGGAGCGGGTGTCTCGCTGTGGACATAGCTGACCAGGGGCCGTTCCCCTGCATAGATGGTGGTGGAGAGGTCGTCTGTTGTGAGGGTCAGGGATTCCTTGTTGCTGGTGCAGGAAGAGCTGATCATGATGGTGGAAATTATTATCAGATGTGGTTTCATGGGATAGTGGATAATTGATAATGGGTTTAAGGGTTTGTGTTATTGTGTTATTGTGTTAGTGGGTTAGTGGGTTATAGTGGGTTTTGACGGCGTTGATGAAGGCGTTCAGCTGGCCGGTGGTTACTTCCGGGGGCATCCCTCCGCCACAGGAGAAGATTACCCGGGAGGGCTCTTTGAGTTCGTCCATCTGCTTTTTTACGGCCAACCCGATCTCCGCTTCGGTTCCCCGGGCCAGCACATCCCTGGGGGGTATATTCCCCAGCATGGTGACTGTGTTACAGGTCAGCTGTTTCAGCTCGTTGAGGCCCACTTCGTAGCCCATGTTGAACAGGTTCACGCCCATTTCCGGCAGAAATTCCACCGACTCCCTGCAAGGGGCATCGTTGTGCAGGAACTTGATCTTCAGATCCCTGTTAAAGAGCTCCTTATAATAAGGGAGGCCAAACTCCACAAATTGCTCCTTGCTGATAAATCCGATGATGTCATCCAGCATCAGGATGCCCTCGGTGGAGGGGAACATACCAGCCTGGTGATCATGGAAAGCCTGCAGGTAATCGGTGATCTTCCGGATGAGCAGGTGCACCTCATCCGGGTTGGTCATCATGGCCTGCAGGAATTCGGTGGTGCCCATCAGGTAGGATGCGATGTTCAGCGGTCCGCGCGAGACAGAGAAACGGATCCGGTGGCCGGCATCATTGATCTTTTTTTCGTTCAGCTTCAGCCTGTTCAGTACCAGGGGCCCCAATCCGTCTTTCACCGGGTTGGGCACGGGAATGTCTCTGATCTGTTCCGGTGAATGGATAAAGGGGAAGGCATGTGGGAATTCATTGAACGGAAAGGAGGCCCTGGCCCCGAATGCAGTGGGTTCGCTGCACATGCCGTATTCGGACCAGAATCCGGGCAGGAACATGACATCAGGAAAAGTCTCAATGGCCTTCAGGTTGGCATCCAGCCACAATTGGTCACTGGTAAAGTAATCCAGCACCGATATGCCGTACCAGTTGGGAAGCCAGGGGGAATCTATGATAAAACCAACCGTGGCAGGAGTAAGGATTTTACCATCCACCACATCCAGAAGCCGGCTCCATTGAAGATCAGTCATGGGAAAAAGATATGGGTTTAATGATTCATTAGAGGCCTGTAATTTACCTGAAATTAGCCTAACGTGCAATCCGTTTTTTATACATCCAGATGTTGGACAGGATAAGCGCCTCGCCCGTTCCAAAGATCCACCAGGGAAAACGCCGGGGAATGTACCCCGTGGCCACCTCGAGCACCTCCGGGTTCTTTACCTGAAGCATTCCCAACAGCGAGAAATGTTCCAGCATATATTGGGAATAGTCAAAAACAAAACCGAAGATCAATATAAGCGAACCAGCAATCAGTCCAATCCATTCCAGCCTTCGGATGCGGGTATCCTTTCCGAGCTCATCATATACCAGGATGATCATGGCCAGCAGGATCATGGTAAGCGAAACCACCACAGGTGAAATGACCGGGCCGGTCCAGGTAGTGGGGATCAAAAAAAGCACATCCCATGTGAGAAGCGATTCGGGCCATCCGAGAATAAGTTTCAGAAACACATAGTAAAATATATCCCAGACGGCAAAGCTGTAGATAAACCAGGCAAAGCGGGTGCTGAATTTCCTGGCAGCCACCATCCCGATGGTAAGCAGCATGACCAGGGTGGCCACCTCCCGGAACAGCTCTGTCAGTGCAAGGTGAACGGGGACCGGTGCCAGCGGGAAACTGAATCCCCCCGGGTAAATGATCTCCCTCATATACACCACAACCGCCGCCTCCAGAAATCCCATGGCGATGGCAAAGGCCGTTATAATAATGGTAAGTCTCCGAAGTTTCATCTTTTTCCTTTATATTTAATTTTCTCCCTTCCCCTTTCTCCTTCCACGTTCTTCACCTGTCGGCTCAGTTCCTTTGGTTTTCCTTTATCCATTACCCAATATCTACTATCTATTACCCATTACCCAATCCGGCAAAATTCCCAGTTCTATTCCCAGCACCGATCCGCCCAGCAACCAGGTGAAAAGCACCACCACCAGGATCCCGATCATGTTCAGGATAAATCCGGTTCTGACCATGGTGGAGATCTGGATCCGGTTGGTGCCGAAGATAATGGCATTGGGCGGGGTGGCCGTAGGCAGCATGAATGCCAGGGATGAGGCCAGTGTGGCAGGGATCATGATCAGCAGGGGATTGTTCCCGCTGCTCAGGGCAAGGCTGGCAAATACCGGCAGAAGCATCTGGGTGGAGGCCACATTCGAGGTGAGCTCCGTAAGAAACGACATAAGCGCCACCACGGCCAGGAGAATCAGGTAGGGGTGGACCCCTTTGGTCCAGAACAGCTGTTCCCCGAACCAGATGGCCAGGCCGGAGGACTGGAATCCCAGTGCCAGTGCAAATCCGCCCCCGAACAAGAGGACGATGTTCCAGGGGACCCGTTGGGCGGTGGGCCAGTCCATGATCCGTTCTCCTTTCCGGTTGCGGGAAGGGACCACAAAGAGGACAATGGAGATAAAAATGGCCACGGTGCCGTCGTTGATGTAGGAAGGCACTTTGAAGAGCTTTGCCCAGCCAGGGATGGAAAAACTGTTGAATGAGATACCGGCGCGGGTAATCCACATAAAGGCGAGGACCAGGAAGAGGATGAAGACAACTTTCTCCTCGTGGCTGGCCTTCCCCAGCTCCTTATAAGCTTTTCTGAAGTAGGAACGGTCCAGGTTTTGCCATTTTTCCCTGGGCCGGAACATGATAAAAATAACAAACCAGACGGCCACCAGCATCACCACCGAAATAGGGAGCGCAAATACCATCCAGTCCAGAAAGGAAATGTCCGGTGCCCCGGGATAAAGCATGGTCAGGATCCTGGGACAAACCAGGTTGGTGGGCGATCCCACCAGGGTGGACATGCCCCCGATGGAGGCGCTGTAGGCAATGGCCAGGAAGAGGCCGGTGGCATACCTGGAAATGGATTTACCGCTCAGGTTCTCCTCCAGGCTGGAGACAATGGAAACCACAATGGGAATCATCATCATGGTGGTGGCCGTGTTGGAGATCCACATGGAGAGAAAGGCGGAGGTGGCCATAAAGCCCACCAGGATTCGTCCCGGGCTGACCCCGATCCATACCAGGAGTTTCAGGGCAATCCGTTTGTGCAGGTTCCACCGCTCCATGGCCAGGGCCATCATGAAACCACCCACGAAAATGAAAATGATGTGGTTCATGTATACCTCCGATACGGCTTTCCCGTCCAGCACCCCCAGGGCAGGGAACAGCACAAGGGGTACCAGTGCAGTCACAGCCAGGGGAATGGTCTCGGTCACCCACCAGATGGCCATCAGGGCTGCCACGGCCATGGTGGCGCTTACTTCCGGTTTGCCCGGTTCCAGGTCCGTGAACAGGAAGATGGCCAGGAAAGCGGCAGCACCCAGGAAGAAGCCGATGAATTTTCTTTGCATAGCCACTAAACTACAATTTATTTTATGCTGATACAATGCGAAATTTGTGTTAACGCACACATTATATTTGGTGAATTCATGTGTAAACTCTATTTTTGTCCGGAATTCAACCATGAAGATATCCATTCACAACAGCAGGGAGGAGCTTGGAATTGCTGCATCCGGCAAGGGTGCCGAGCTGATCCGCAAAGCCATTCAAAAGCGGGGAGAGGCCCATATTATTTTAGCAACGGGATCTTCCCAGTTTGAGATGTTACAATCGCTCGTTCGTGCCAGGGTGGATTGGTCGCGGATTAGCGCTTTTCATCTGGACGAGTACATCGGATTGCCGGAAGACCATCCCGCCTCCTTCAGGAAGTACCTGAAAGAACGCTTTGTGGATCTGGTTCCTCTCCGGGCATTTCATTATGTCGATGGAGAAGGGGACCCCGCCGAGGTTTGTGCTCATCTGGACGAGCTCATCAGCCAGAACCCCATTGATGTTGCATTTATAGGGATCGGGGAAAACGGACACCTCGCATTCAATGATCCTCCGGCAGATTTAGAAATTGAGGACCCCTACATCCGGGTGACCCTCGATGAGGCATGCCGCGCTCAGCAGGTTCATGAAGGTTGGTTTCCAGGCTTTGAGGCTGTCCCTGCGGAAGCCATCAGCATGTCGGTGAAACAGATCATGAAATCCGGGGCCATCATTTGCACAGTACCCGATGAGCGAAAAGCCAATGCAGTGAGGGATACCATGGAAAGGCCTGTATCGCCGGAATGCCCGGCATCGGTTTTAAAAACGCACCCTGAGGTTTATCTTTTTCTTGACAGGGGATCTTCATCCCTGATCAGGCGGATCTAAGGGAAGGTTCTCCCTGGTGTAGATCATCAGGTTCATCAGCTGCTTTTTTTCGATGGTTTCTTTGTGGACCACACTTCTGATCATTGATTCCACAGCCATATACCCCTGTTTCCTGGCCTCTTCTTCGATTAAAAAATCAATGGACTCATCTCTGACCATACGGGAATTTGCTTCAATCAAATCGTGCCCGATCAACAGGGGCCTGGGATCAAGCTTCAGCCTTTTCAGACTGGAAGCTATTTTATGAACCCTCGATCCGGTGACATAGATGGCTTCCGGTATATCTTTTTGAAAAAGCGCTTCCATCTGCCGGTCCAGGGATTTCTGGACCCCCTCGTCTTCCAGATCATAGGTCCTTATAGCATAGTCACCCTGCAGGTTTTTACCCGAGAAATATTTCATAAATCCGCTTTCCCGGGCCAGAAGCGAATACATCTGGTACTGTTTTTTTGAAAGATTGATGATCCAGATATTCTTTAAATGAGGTATATTCCTGGTAATCTGGTGAATGAGTTTGCCACCGGTCAGACCTGATTGAACAGGATCCTTGCCAATGAAAGAGAGGGATGGTGCCCCCCGGATGTCGGAGTCGATCAGAATAAAGGGGATGTTGTTCTGAAAATAGGACCTGACCAGCCTGACACACTCTTTATAGGTGGCCGGGTTCATGATGATCCCGTCAATCTCTGCAGAAATCATTTTCATTCCTGAAGTGTAGAAGTCTTCGGGACTTGTATAAGAGGCCTGTTTGGTTATCACCCTGTAGCCCTGCTCCTCGTACCTGCGCAGCGCCTCCTGGATACCCAGGATGGGGAGTTCCCAGTATTCCCCTTTTCTGAAAGCGGGGAGCAATATTCCAAGGGTCAAAGGCCGCTTGCTTGCAAGTACCCTGGCATTCACATTGGGTTTGTAGTGAAGTTCCTCCATGATCTGCAGGATTCGTTTCTTCACGTCTTCAGCAACCCTTCCCCGCTTATGGATCACGCGGTCCACTGTTCCAATGGAACAGCCAGCCTTCTCGGCAATGTCTTTGATTCTTATGTGTATTCCTTCCGCCATGGTCAATAGTGCATCAAAGTTGGGGAAAAAATTGAGATTTTACAACATGTGTGTGCGGGCACACATTTCTTTGGCAAGCATGTGAATTTGTCCTATATTTGCAGGTAGCTGTTTGTTAAAGCTATTGTAAAGCAGGGTAAAAAAAGAGGCTAGATCCCTGTAATTTCATAATTTAAACGGATGCTTTCTCGTCAAAAAGTGGTTTGGTACTTCATGTGTGCCCTGGTCCTGGTGCTGTTTGCCTCAGGTGAGCTGATGGCACAGGAGCGTGGCGGGGTGAAAGGAAACCTGAAAGATGCTTTCAGCGGTGAGCCTTTGATGTATGCCAATGTGGCGCTGAAGGGGACCACCAATGGAACCGTTACCGATGAAGAGGGGGATTACCAGATGCTGGGTGTGAAGCCCGGAACCTATACCCTTGTCTTCAGTTATTTGGGATACAGGAATATTGAGCAGGAGCTGACCATCACAGCGGGGGAGGAAAAGCTTGTCGATGGAACGCTGGAAATGGAATCTATCATGGGTGAGGAGGTGGTGGTTACGGCCATGATGCGGGGGCAGAATGCTGCCATCAGCCAGCAGGTGAACTCCAATACCATCGTGAATGTGGTCTCCAAAGAAAAAATCATGGAGCTGCCGGACCAGAATGCTGCGGAAACAGTGGCCCGGTTGTCCGGGGTGTCGCTGGTCCGGGATGGAGGTGAAGGAACCAAGGTAACCCTGCGCGGGATGGCTCCCCGGTTTAATTCCATTACCATCGACGGTGCAAAAATTCCATCCACATCAGACCAGGACAGGTCTGTGGATCTGAGCATGTTTTCCACCGATGCGCTTTCGGGGATCGAATTTTATAAAGCCTTGCTTCCCGATATGGATGGAGATGCCATCGGAGGACAGATCAATTTTACATCCAGGACTGCCTCCGGCGGGTTCCATGGCAATGTGCGGATGCAAACCGGCTATAACCAGCTCTCAAAAAGTTTTGGGCAGTACAAAGGAAGCGTCTCCTTCGAAAACAGGTTTTTTGATGATAAACTGGGAATTATCCTGGGAGGCGGATTGCAGAGAGCGGATCGGAGCACGGAAGGTTTTACCGGCGATTTTGCCACTGAATCGGGAAAGGATGCCAATGGCAATACCATCTTTACGGTAAGCAAGTTTAATCTGAACGACAACCGGGAGACCCGCTTCCGGTACTTTGCAAATGCCACCATTGATTTGAAACTGAAGACCGGTTCCATTGTATTCAGTACCAATTACGGAGAGTCCAACCGGGATGAGGTTCGCCAGAGACGGCGCTACCGGGTGTCGGACTCCTACCAGGAGTATGAATTCAGGGAGAGGCACTCAGAAAACCTGGTGCTTTCCAACAGGCTGGGAGGGAAGCATCTCCTTTTTAACAAGCTGGAACTGGATTGGTCCGGTTCATATTCTCTCACCCGTAACGAAAGGCCCTATGTGAGCACCATTCGATTCAGGGAAATCGGAGCATACAACCTGAGTCCCGAACTTACCTACCTGGATATCGTCAACTCGGCAAAAAACAACCTGGATGCAACCTGGCTGAAGGATGCCACTTCCGACACCTACAGTACCAAAGATGATGACTATGCCCTGCAGGCCAATTTGAAATTGCCCTTCAGTATGGGTAATCAGGTGCGCGGCTATGTGAAAACCGGGGCGAAGTATCAGCATAAATACCGGGTGAATGACATCAACCGCTTGCAGACCGGTCTTTTTCTGGGCCAGGATATCCTGGAGGACGGAACCCAGCAGGCGGACTGGGATATTGATTATATCAACCGGCGGATTCTGTTAAGTTCTTTCCAGGGTGATTACGAAGCAAAGGATTTTGGAAGGTTCTTTGAACCACAGTATTACATGGGGCCCGGCCCAGGAACAGTGAATGGTCCGCTGATGGATCAGCAAAAGATTGATGCATTTAAAACGGGTTATGCCAGTTACTATGTACCTGATCCCACCAAGGATCTTTCCGATTATGAGGCAGGAGAAAATATATCGGCAGGATATGGTATGGTGAACCTGGCTTTCTTCGACCGGATTGACCTGATCGCGGGGGCACGCTATGAAAGAACCCGGAACGGTTATCGCAGTATTTATGGGTCCCCCCAGGTGGATGAAGACGGAAATGTAGTGAATCTTACGGGCCTTGTGGATACGGTGGGTAACCGGGTACAGGGGCAGTGGCTGCCCATGTTTCATCTGAAGTTTGATCTGCTGGATTGGGCCAACCTGCGGCTGGCGGCCACCAAATCGCTGAATCGTCCCAACTTTTTCAGCCTGGTGCCCTGGGAAATTGTGAACTACGGAGAGAGTTATGCCGAAAGAGGAGAACCCAACCTGGAGCAAATGGCCGCATGGAACTACGATGCCATCCTCTCCGTGTTCGGAAAATTCGGACTCTTTTCCTTTGGCGGGTTTTACAAGGAGATTGAGAACATTGATTATACCCTCACCTCGCGGATCTTCGATAAGCAGAATCCACTCAATGGCCTTTATCTGACCCGGCCGGTCAATGCCGAAGGTGTTTCTACCGTCCTGGGTTTTGAGGCCGACCTCCAGTCCAACTTCAGGTTCCTGCCTTCGCCTTTCAACGGAATCGTGGTCTCGGCCAATTTTACCCATCTTACTTCAGAAACCCTCTATCCCATCTCCATTATTGAAACCCAGGATGTATTCCCCTACGCCTCTACCGTGAGGGATACGGTAAGAAGAGGCAATATGCCCGGTCAGGTCGATAACCTTTTGAACCTCTCTGTGGGCTATGAACGCAAAGGATTCAGTGCCCGGGTCTCGATGATCTACCAGGGAGAGAGCCTTTTTGTGGAGGAGGAGGCAGAGATGGGCAGGCTGGCTCCCAGTATCGGGACAACGCCGGAAAAGGATAACTATGTGGGGCCTTCCACCCGGTGGGACCTGGTGGTCAAACAGAAAATAAAGGACTTTCAGATATTTCTCTATGTGAACAATCTCACCAATGTGAAGGAACAGAAATTTTTAGCCGGGTCGGTCAACCGGCTGATGACCAGTAATTTTGTTTACGGCATGACGGTGGATGTGGGTGTGACCTACAAATTCTAATAACAATTAAAAATGTTTATTTATTACTAAAAACAGATGATTATGAAGAAGAACTACTTTGCAATGGGTTTACTGTTTTTGGCCCTGGCCTTTGTGGCCATGGATGCCAATGCGCAGCGTACCGTACAGGTGGCCCCGGGTATCGGGACCCTCAATACGGCAATAAACAGCGATACCACCGCTACGGGTGAGCGGGTTGACCCGAATACGGTATATGTATTACAACGGGGCGATCAGGCTTACTACGGGCTTACAGGGTCCATTTCCAACAGCGGGTTTCCGCTTACCATCGTAGCAGAAGATGGCGACGGTGCCAGGCCATTCCTTCAGCCCAGGGATGAGGGCGACGGATCATCCAGGGCATTCCGCCCCAGGGGCGATATTAAACTGGTGGGACTTCATGTAACCAACATGGACCAGCTGGGTGGATTGCTTGACAGGATCCTCAGGTGTAGTGAAGACGGAATCAGGGTTGAACTTGATGACTGCTGGTTTGATCACGACAGCCAGTCACTGATCCGTGTTGATAATCCCGACATGACCTTTATTATCACCAACTGTGTGGTCAGCAATATCGGTGAGCCCAAGAGTCCGGATAACGGGCGGGGCATCGATGACCGTGGCAATGATATTGATACGATCATTATTGAAAACTCCACCTTTTTCAATCTCACCAGCCGGGTGATCAGGGATGATGGTGGTATCATCAAATTTGCCCGCCTGGATAACAATACCTTCTCGAACATCGGGCAGATGGGTATCACCTTTGGTCCCATTGATTCAGTGGTGATGCGTAATAACCTGATGATCAATGCAGGTTTTATACCCAAGGATGATGATAAAGGGTGGATCGTACTGTCAGCTGACTCCATAGGTGGAGCAGCACCAAAGGTGTTGATGACCAACAACTCAGCCTACATGGACACCACAAAAATGAGCATGTACCTGAACGATACGATTACCGTTACTCCCTTTATGAATGCAACCCTGATGCGGGCACTCGAAGGGAATAACAATCCCAATTTCAACCTGAACGTGGCGTTCACCGATGGACCTCCATTCAACGATTCCATGCTGATCTACATGTTCGATCCAACGCTGGATGTGGCCAATACACCCGGTTGGGTGGTACCTGCACTCCCGGTTGACGGAAATGGCCTGTATCATTTGGATGTGTATTATGATTTTGGTTATGTGAATTCGAAAGCTAAGGTGGCAGGCATGGGCGGTACACAGCTGGGGGATCCCCGCTGGATGGCCGACAGGGATGTGTTTGCGAAGGTTGATTTTGAGGATGAGAGTGACAGGGGATTATGGAACCAGTTTGCGAATGGAGGAGATGCATATGAAAACATGATGGTGGTTGACAATCCGGATATGTCCGGAATCAATACTTCCGGCAGGGTCATGATGTTCACTGCGCTTGCTGCAGGCGATGCATGGGCCGGAGCATGGTCGGATGCCAACGGAACCATGACCTTTACCGAGGAGATGCACCACATGACCATGATGGTTTGGAAGGACAAGATCAGCAACTGTGGTCTGAAGGTTGAGGTGGGCGGTACTACCACTGAATTACAGGTTGCCAATACGGTGACCAATGCGTGGGAATTGATTACTTTCGACTTCTCCGCCAACATCGGAGAGACGCTGACCAGGCTCGTTTTCTTCCCTGATTTCGAAGCAAGGAATGCCGATAATACTGCCTATGTGGATAACATCGAGATGATTGTCTCTCCTGTTGAACCGGTTGATGTTACATTCAATGTGGATATGACCGGCATGATCAGCAACAGCATTTTCGATCCGGCAGTGGATCATGTTGACCTGGCAGGTTCCATGAACAATTGGGGAGATCCGGTCCAGAATGCAACGGATGCAGATGCAGATGGTATTTATACCATTGTAGCAGCCGCCCAGGAAGTTGGCGCAGCACTTGAGTATAAGTTCAGGGTCAACGGTCAGTGGGATCCGATATCGGAGTTCCCGGGTGGTGGAGCCAACAGGATGTACACCGTCATTGAAGGCGAAAACGTTGTAAATGTTGTATTCAACGATGGCGATTATACACCTTGGATTACTGGAATGGAATCAGAAAAGGCATCTCAGTTGTATATTTATCCAAATCCTGCAACAGACCAGCTGGTGGTTCGCTACGAAGGAATCAGCAGCATCACCATCATGGATGTTCTTGGAAAGCAGGTAAGATCCATCCAGTACCAGGGCGAAGACCAGACCACCCTTTCTGTGGAAGATCTTCAAGATGGGATCTATTTTATTACAGTGGGAACAGCGCAAGACAACGTGACCTCAAAGTTCCTTAAAAAGTAGTTGATTCATTGGATTGTACAAAAAGGGCTCTGTGTAGCAGCAGGGCCCTTTTTTTACAATAAACCATTCAGTATGATTCCATTCCGTTTCTTTTTTTCAGTATTGTTCATCTGGGTGTTGGTTTTTACTCCCGGATGCCAGGGGGATCCCTCCGGTGGACCATCCGATCCCTGGACAAGGGCGGATGAGATTGTGCGTCAGATCACCCTTCCGGAGATACCCCAACAGACATTTTTGCTGTCAGTGTACGGGGGAAAGGGGGATGCTTCCACAGACAACAAGCCGGTGTTTGACCGGATCGTTGATGAATGTGTTCAAAAGGGTGGGGGGACCATTGTGGTGGAGCCCGGAACCTACCTTGTCAACGGGCCCGTTCACCTGAAAAGTAACATCAACCTGCACCTGCAGGAGGGAGCCCGGCTGGTGTTTGGAAACAACCCTGCCCTGTATCTTCCCGTGGTGCTTACCAGCTGGGAAGGAACCCGCTGCTACAACTACTCTCCTTTTATCTATGCCAGGGGGGCTGAAAATGTGGCCATTACGGGAAAGGGGGAGATCGACGGGGAGGGTTCCGCACCCTGGAACAGCTGGAAAGACCTGCAGGGTCCCGGTCAGCAGTTGCTCCGGAAAATGAACCATGAAGCGGTTCCCCTGGAAGAGAGGATCTTTGGGGCGGGCCATTACCTGCGTCCCCACCTGGTCCAATTCTATGAGTGCAGGAACATCCTGGTGGAAGATGTGAAAATCACGGACTCACCCTTCTGGTGCCTTCATTTTGTGTACTCGAAAAATATTACAGTCCGGGGCCTTAGCTATGAGGCTTTCAACTTCAACAACGACGGGATTGATCCCGAATCCAGTGAGAATATGCTTATCGAGCATGTCACTTTTAACAACCGGGACGACAACATTGCCATCAAGGCCGGCCGCGATCTGGAGGCCCGGACCCTGGGCATTGCTTCAAGGAATATCGTCGTCCGGAACTGCCGTTTTAAAGGACACAATGCCATTGCCGTGGGCAGCGAAATGTCGGGCGGGGTGCACGATGTATTTGTGGAGGACTGCTCCTATGCAGGCAAGGTCATATACGGGTTCTACCTGAAAGGGAACCGGGACCGGGGCGGGGAGGTGGATCACATCTATGCCCGCAACCTGGCCTTCGATACCACCCGCTCCACCATCATCATCGACAGCAATTACAAGAACCAGGGTGCGTGTTGTCCCCCGCTCTTTAAAAATATATACATTGAAAATATCCGTTCCAATGTGGCCACGGATCATGGCATTTACCTGCAGGGATTCAGCGAACGCCCGCTGGATTCCATCCATATCAGTGATGTGGAGATTCGCTCCGCACGCATCCCGGTGGAAGTGATCGAGACGAACCATTTGGAAATGAATGGAGTGGTTATCAACGGACAATCCGTCAGTGACCGGCAATTTCGAAGGGCAGGCCTTCACCGGCCATAAGAAACAGGAGATGAACTTAACACTAAACCTGAAGAACTGTTGAGCATATTAAAGAAAACGGGCCTTTTCCTGGCTTCCATTGCACCCGGTCTTTTTTTGATCGGGTATAACATCGGAACAGGCAGCATTACCACCATGGCCTCCTCGGGGGCGGCGTACGGTCTGACCATGATCTGGCCCCTGTTGTTGTCGTGCCTGTTCACCTATTTCCTGATCATGCTGTTCGGGAGGTATACCTCGCTGACCGGTCTGACCATCCTGACCAGTTTCAGGAAGTATTTCGGGACGGGTGTTACCCTGTTTGTGCTGATCTCCCTGCTGGTGAGCGAATGGGTGAGCTGCATGGGCGTGATGGGTGTGGTGACCCAGGTGGTGCAGGAGTGGTCCAGGCCCCTCACCCGCTCGGGCAATGGATTCAGCCCGGTGATTGTTGCACTTATTTTCGGCGGACTCCTTTACTACCTTTTCTGGAACGGTCAGCACCGTGTGTTTGAAAAAGTGCTCGCCGTATTTGTGGGAATCATGGGGCTCTCGTTTGTGCTGACCATGTTCATGGTGATACCTGAGCCGGAAGAGGTTTTGCGGGGACTGATCCCCAGTGTGCCGAAGGATCCGGATGCCATGCTGATCATGGCGGGCATGGTGGGAACCACCATGGGAGCCATCCTGTACGTGGTCCGGTCCATCCTGGTGCAGGAGAAGGGGTGGGGGAGCGGCGACCTGAAGGCCGAGCGGCGCGATGCCATCATATCGGTTTCCATGATGTTTATCCTCAGCGTGGCTGTGATGGCCGCAGCTGCAGGAACCCTGCATCCGGCCGGACTGAAGGTGGACAATGCCATCGACATGGTGAAGCTGATGGAGCCCCTGGCGGGCCGCTTTGCCATCTCCATCTTTGTGGGAGGAATCGTGGCAGCCGGACTCTCATCGCTCTTCCCGATCATCCTGCTGGCTCCCTGGCTGTTTGCCGATTTTAACAACAAACCCAGGAACATGAAGTCCGCCGGCTCCAGGTTGCTGGTGCTCTTTGGGGTCCTGCTGGGACTGGTGGTTCCCGTTTTCGGGGGGCGCCCGGTGATGGTGATGATCGTCTCCCAGGCCATGGCGGCCATTGTAAGCCCGCTGGTACTGGCGCTGATGCTCTGGATCTACAACAAAAGATCGGCCATGGGAGCGCATACGCTGGGGGTGGGATCCAATGTATCCATGGGGTTTATTCTGCTCTTTACCATCGCCATGGCTGCAGCGGGACTGATCGGGATTTTCGGACAGTTTAACGGATAGGAAAATGGAACGGTTTCATCAGGATATTGTGGCCTGTTACCTCTACACCATCACCAGGCATGGCTATCCCCCTGTGGCTGAGGATGCCCTGCAGCACCTGGAGGAGTTGAGCACGCTGGGCTTTGCCAGCATTGAGCTGGAGGGGATCAGGGAGGAGCACCTGGAGGGAATGTTTATACAGCGTCACCAGCTTCGTGCAAAGGCTGATGAACTCGGACTGCAGGTGCCCGTTTTCTGCACGGTTTTACCCGGACTCTGTTCGCCGGAACGCAAGGAGAGGGAGAAGAACCTGGAGCGTTTCCGGAAGGGCTGCGAGGTGGCCGCTGTACTGGGATCGATGGCCGTGCTGGACAACGCACCCATCCCGCCCTGGAAGTTTCCCGATGGCATCCCGGTGACCCGGCACTACGACGAAGATGCGCTGGCCGCCGCCACCATACCGGCCTCCCTGCAATGGGAAGTCTACTGGGAAGGCCTGATCGAAACGTTCCGGGAGGCATGCGATATTGCGGCAGGGTATGGACTGAGCTACCACCTTCATCCCTGTTACGGAGCACTGGTGAATTCCACCGATGCCTTCCTGCTCTTTGCAGAAGCCGTTAAGCGCGATAACCTGAAATTCAACCTGGATACGGCCAACCAGTTTTTTATGAAAGACAACCTCTTTCTCTCCCTGCTCAGGTTGAAGGATCACATCGACTACATCCATCTATCCGACAATCCGGGAACAAAGGTGGAGCACCTGGCAGTGGGGGACGGGGCCATCCCGTGGGAGCGCTTTCTGGAGACCCTGGACAGGATTGGTTACAGGGGGATGTTTGGCATCGATGTGGGGGGTGCCGAGTCGGCTGTACACGACCTGGATCGCGCCTACAGGGATGCGGCAACCTGGCTCACCGCTCAGTGGTTTAACAGATAAGAGATACTTGATGATAAGCAAGCAGTTGAAGAGATGTTTGATGGCACTCCTGCCGGTCTGGATGGCCTGGAGCATGGTTCCGGTCACGGCACAGGAGCGGGTCACGGTGGTGCCCTATCCACAGGAAGTACAGATGGGAAATGCATCGTATGATCCGCCGGGCAGCGGAGTCTCACTGAGGATCTCCGGACTGCATGGGAACCTGGTTTCGCTGCTGGAGGAGCAGATTCGGGAAGCGTATTCCGGGCGCTATGATGCAATGATAAGCACAACAGGGGATCAGCCGGCCGGTATCTGGATCGGAATTCCCCGCAAAGATGAGGCACTGATGGCGCTTTCCCGGAAAAAGGGAATGGTTCCCGATGTGGCCCTGGGTGAAGAGGGCTACCTGCTCAGGGTTGAGAAAAACAGGGTTTATGTCACTGCCAACGCCCCGGCAGGGGTGTTCTACGGCGTGCAGTCGCTCAGGCAGCTGCTCAGGGGCAATCCCGCTCCGGCCCGGGTGCCGGTGGTGAGCATACGGGACTGGCCCTCCATGGGCTTCAGATGCGTTATGGATGACATCAGCAGGGGTCCCATCCCAACCCATGACTTCATGAAACAGCAGATCCGGAGGTATTCCGAAATGAAGATCAACAACATGTCGTTCTATATCGAGCATGTGTTGGAGACCGAAAAGTATCCCGACATGGCACCTGCCGAGGGAGGAATTTCCATAGCGGAATTTAAAGAACTCTCCGCGTACGCTGCGGATTATCATATCAATCTGGTGGGTAATTTCCAGTCACTGGGCCATTTCGAGAAGATCCTGAGCCTGCCCCAGTTCAGGCACCTGGGGGCCACCGAACGGATGATCGATCCCCTGAATCCGGAAGCCGTGGACTTTCTGGGAGACATTTACAGGGAGATGGCGCCTGCCTTCAGCTCACCTTATTTCACCCCCGACCTGGATGAGGCATGGGACCTGTCCAGGGGAGACCTGAGCGGGGCTGCTGCAAAGCTGGGCCCTGCGCGGATCTATGCCGGTCATGTGATCCGGGTCGACTCCATGCTTTCGGCCCTGGGAAAAAGGACCATCATCTGGGGCGACATGGTACTCGAACACCCCGAGGTGCTGCAGATGATCCCCGGCCACATCATCATGGGTGCCTGGGACTACAGTCCGGCCGAATCCTTCGCCGGCAATATTGATCCGCTCACCCGTGCCGGCTTTGATTTTGTCATTGCGCCGGGCATCCTGAATTCCGGAAGGCTGATCCCCGATTTCAACAGTGCCACGGCCAACATACGGAACTTCATCAACGAAGGGTATGAAAAGGGAGCCCTGGGAGTCTACTGTACGGTGTGGGATGACGGGGGATTGCATTTCTTTTCCCATGACTGGTATGGCGTGGCCTATAACGCAGAGCAGAGCTGGAGGCCCAACCGGGATCCGCTGGAAGAATTTGATCTCCGCTTCAGCAGGGCCATCTACGGCGATCCCTCCAACACGATCCCCCGGGCCATACATTCCCTGAACCGGCTGGCGGATCTGGAGCCCACCTTCGAGATGAACTCCAATGTCTTTTACAAAACACTGGTTCCCGAAAGGGGGAGCAAGATCACTTTTGATCCGGAACCCTGGACGGAGGTGAAGCGGTGGGCTCTTGAAACGAAAAAAATCCTGGAGAATGAAAAGACTCCTTTTTATACCGCTGACCTTGATTTCATCCGGTTTACAACAGACCAGTATGCCTTGATGGCCGACAGCCGCAGGGAGCTCCTGGAGGCAGCTGACGCTTACAACAGGGCCTGTGTGCTTCAGCGGAACGACCGGCAGGCCGCCGGGGCGCAGTTGGAGCATGCCATTGAACTGGCCGGCAGACTGAAAGCAAGAATGGATGATCTGGCAAGCAGATTTTTGTCCCTGTGGGACCAGGAGAGCAGGGCCTATTGGAGGGACCGGGCCCAACTGGATTTCGCCAGGCACCGGGATGCACTGGCCGGTCAGATGGAGCTGCTCAAGCGCGCCACAGCGCGCTTCATGGCCGGAGGATATCTTCCGCCCCCCACCGAGGTGAGGCTGGATATACGCAGGCAGGAAGGGCAGTTTTTCCAGTACTGGCTGCTGGCAGGGAGCTTTCACCTGGAAACCTTCGAAGATTATCCGCCCGATTTTCTGAAACCCATCGGCGGCGAGGCCCATGCCATCCCCTTCCCGGGAATGACCTTTACCGATACCACCGGCGCAGAGCGGATGTGGATCAAGCATGATTCGCCCGGGGAGGGAGAGGTGGACCTGAAGAGCATCTTCGAACCCAACATCACCTGTCTGGCCTATGCCTACTGCACCATCGAGTCGCCCGACCGGAGAGCGGTGACAGCCCTGCTGGGCAGCAACGACGGAGCTACGGTGTACTGCAACGGCCGTGAAGTCCACCACATCCACGGGAAACGGAGCCTGATCGCTGATGAGGATGAGTTTCTGCTGGATCTGAAAAAGGGAAAAAACCACCTGATGATCAAGGTGGAACAGTGGAAGGCCGGATGGGGATTTGCGTTCCGGTTGAAAGATGTGGAGGTGAGAAACCACAAGCAAAAATATACCATACAATAAACAAGCGAAGCCATGAAACAGTATTTCAGAACCATATTCCTGCTGGCCATGATCCCTGTCCTCTCCTGTGCGGCAGGGGACGGGAACAGCGAAAAGGAGCAGCAGGTGGCAAGGGCCATCCGGGAGACCGCCGATTACATATCCGATGTGCTCATCAATGAGGAGGGCTACTCGCGGTGTGACTACAACATGGTGGAAGGGAAATGGTATGATTACGAGCCACCCTGGCATACAGGTCAGGCCATCTACGCCCTTCTCAATGCCTACCGGATCACAGGCGATCAGAAGTACCTGGACAAAGCCATTGTTGCGGGCAACTGGTGGGTGGGACTGGAGATCACGGACCATCCCCGGCTGAAGGGAATGGTCCGCTCGGCCCACGGCGACATGGCAGGCGAAACCATTGTCTTTGCCACCATGTCGGACGGGTCGGCCGGTCTTTATAAACTGTATGAGGTGACAGGCGACCGGCGCTATGGTGATGTTCCCACCCGGGCGGGCGACTGGATGCTCCGGAACATGTGCCTGCTCGACCTGGGCGTCTGCTATGACAATGTGGACCCGGAAACTGGAGAGGTCATGAAGGAGTACAGCCCCTTCTGGCCGGACAAGGAGGAGCAGGACCTCTATGATGTGGCCCGGCCCAACAACGAGGGCTCCCTGTTCCTGGACATGTATAAATATACGGGCTACGAGGAGTACAGGAATGCTTTTGTTACCCTGTGCAACAGCCTGGTGGAGAAGCAGGGCCCCGAAGGACTTTGGATGGACTTTATGCCTAACGACAAGGCAACGGGGAGTGTGCATCCCCGCTTCAACCTCTGGTATGCCGAATCGCTGATCGACGGCTACGAGCTGACCGGCGATGTAAGGTACCTGGAGGCAGCCACAAAAACGGCCAGAACCTATGCCGCATTCCGGGATGGGGACGGGACCATCTTCTACCAGAATTTTGTGGATGGAACCCGCGACCGCAGCTCAGTATGCGGATCGGCCGTGGCCTTTTCGGGAATCATCTGGCTCAGGCTGAGGGAACATGGCGTGGAAGGATTTGACGATGCCATTGAGTTGTCACTGGATTGGATCCTGAATAACCGCTATGCCACATCACACCCCGATCCCAACCTGGCCGGGGCTGTGATCAACACCCGCCTTCGCCACAAAAAGGGCAAGCTGTGGATCACCCAGCGTGATGTGGGAACCTCCTTCGGGGTGAGGTTCCTGACCAGCTATTATGATTATACATTTGGTGAACAATCGAACCAATAGAAACGCAATATCCTTTGGTTCGTCTGCTCTATCGCTACTTGATTCCGGCTGTTTCCTGGATTTGTTCCGGCTCACCATTGCAAGGCAGCGTAAATTTAAATGTACTGCCTTTCCCGACAACACTTTCTACCCAGATTGTACCACCGTGTTTTTCAATAAATTCTTTGCAAATAATTAACCCCAGTCCAGTTCCTTTTTCTTCTGCCGTACCTTTTGTGGTCAGAACTTCTGATATATTAAAGAGTTTTGCCAGATTTTCCGGTGGCATTCCTATTCCATTATCCGAGACCGAGATGGTCACATTTTCAGAGTTTTCCACTGCATGAATATGTATTTCACCACCGCAGTTTGTAAATTTAATGGCATTCGAAACAAGATTTCGCAAAACCGTTTTTACCATATCTATATCTGCAAACACATGTATCCCGTTTGCCGGATTATAACTGGTTCTGATGTTTTTTTCTTCAGCATTTGGATGAAGTGTTTCCAGAATATCTGTACAAATATCTCCAAAATCCAAAATTTGTTTCCTGAAAGGGATTTTCCCGGAATGGGCACGTGCCCACATCAATATGTCTCCCAGTAAATTATAACTGTTACGGGCTGCGTTATTTATTTGCTTAGAGATATCCTCAATTTTACCGATATCGTATGTACGAATGTTCATTGATAATAATTCCGAAAAGCCAAGAACCACATTAAACGGACTTATTAAATCATGTGAAAGAATGGAAATAAAGCGGTCTTTGTCTGCATTGAGTTGAACCAGTCTTTCACCAATTTCTCTTAGTTCTTTTTCTGCTTTTTTATTTTCAGTGATATTAACCATGATCATTTTGCAGAACTCATTATTCTGATCATATGATCCTGTAAGCTGAACATGGAGTAGCATTCCTGTCACTTTTGCAGGCAGAATCACTTCACAATGTTCTTCACTTTCAGACAAAATTACTTTATCGAGAAAACGATTGAAAATGGGTCTTGTATCCTCAGACAGATAAATTCTGAACATGCTGTTTAATAATCTCTGCCGTTCTTTTCCAAGCATACTTGCCCCTTTGAGGTTTAACTCTACTATTTTGCCTTCTTTGGAAAGTGTAAAATAACCAGAGGGCGCAAAGTCATATAATTCAGTATATTTCCGGATGGCAATATTCGCTTCTTCTTCTGCCCGCATGAGTTCTTCATTCTGCATTTCCAATTCTATCTGGTGCACCCGAAGCTCGTGAATGAGTTTTATGGTGTCAGCTTCTGAATAGATGGAAGTTGTCATAAAGGACTTTTTTTTCATCGACTCTTCTGCCTTTTGACGAAGCCTTTCAGCTTCTGTCCTATTCGTTTGTTGCTTCTTCATTCCTTGAGTAAATTATGTTCACGAAGCGTACGAATGGTATTGTTTAATTCGAATTCTAACCTTTTGGCGACGGAAATATCAATCAATGTGATCACCAAACCTTCAATTTTATCGTCCAATGAGCGATAGGGCATGATTCGAACCTTAAACCACCGGTTGTCCACGGTTGAAATATCACTTTCTTTGAATATCATTGTACGTAATACTTCTCTGGCATGGTCGGCTATTTCGGGATACTGCAAATCGGAAACCATTTCGGTGAAAGGTCTGCCAATATCTGAATGTCTCAGTTTAATGATATGAGTCAAATGGTCGGTATACCTTCGGATGTTCAATTCTTTATCAAGAAACAGCGTTGCAATGTCAGTACTGTTTAGAAGGTTCTTCATGTCGTTGTTGGCTTCCGTAAAGTCAGCCACCTTACTTTGCAGCTCAATATTTACTGTTTGCAGTTCTTCATTCAGACTTTGCATTTCTTCCTTTGAAGTGGTGAGTTCTTCGTTCGTGGACTGTAGTTCTTCATTAGAAGATTGTAACTCCTCGTTGGTCGATTTTAACTCTTCCTGCGAAGTCTGCATTTCTTCACGTGTACTTTGTAATTCTTCAAGTGTTCGCTGTAATTCCATTTCAATTTCATGATCACGGGCAATTGCCGCATGCTTTCCTGTATTTGATTTTTTGGTTAAAGGGATCGGAAGCGCAGGAACATCTGTAAAAACGATAATGATTGTTCCATTAAATTCAATCGGCTTCTCAATGGATTGAACGGTGATATCCACTGACTGAGAATTTTCATTGTCTCCGATTCTTATGTTTCGAATTGTTATTGGTTCGTAATTTTGTCTGGCTTTTCGAATTGCACTCAATAGATGGTTACGCAAACCCTCGCGAGCCATTGCATATATGTTCATGTTTGCTTTTCCTGCGGCAGGTTCCAGGTATTTTCCCGTTCTTCCGGTGATGTACAAAATGTCTCCATCCTGATTGATCATAACGCTTGCAGGTGCAAAATGCTGAAGCAACAACTGGTCAGCAAAAGATTGAATATTCTGAGTGGCTCTTACAGACGTGGCGGATTCCTGTTTTGGTCTATTTACACGGGAAATTGTGTTTGGAAAATCCATCCTGTCAAGTTCCAATCGTGTAGAAGAGCGTATATAGAGTTTTAATTTCTTATCGATCACGTTAAATAATGCTTCTTTTGTGTGTACACTTTCAGCACTGCCAAGAAGCAACAGACCACGAGCATTGAGACTGTAATAAAATAAATTCATCAATCTGGTTTGTAATTCAGATTCCAGGTATATCAATAAATTACGACAGGACAGGAAATCTATTTTGGTGAAAGGCGGGTCTTTTATTACATTATGTGGAGCAAAGACAATCATCTCACGTATGGATGTATGGACACTATATGTGGTTTCGTTGGTCTTGAAAAATTTAGAAAGCCGTTCGGAAGATACATCGGATGCAATATTTGAACTGAAAACTCCTTTTCTGGCTATATCAATGGCATCTTTATCTATATCTGTAGCAAAAATCTGCAGCGATAAATTTCTATTCTTTTCCATTTTTTCACAGGCTTCTCTAAAAACAATGGCCAGTGAATATGCCTCTTCACCTGTGGAACATCCTACAATCCATACCCGCATCACATATCCGTCAGGTAAATCCTTAAGCAAATCGGGGAAAACCTGGTCTTTCAGCTTATCCCAGACAGCCACATCCCGAAAAAAATTTGTTACACCTATTAATAGCTCTTTGAAAAGTATATCTACTTCACCGGGATTTTCCTGCAAAAACCGGACATAGTTGGCGATTGCACCTAACTGATGAATTCCCATGCGTCTTTCAATACGTCTTAACAGGGTAGTATTCTTATAGAGAGAAAAATCATGCCCGGTTTGTGTTCGAAGAATTATTACTATTTTCTCAAGGCTGGTTTTATTCTTCTCATCTATAACAATCTTCCGGGTATCTGTCGGGTTATATTTTAAAAGAGAAATAAGTTTGGCCGGTATTTCATTTGCATCCGCAAGAATATCAACAGGAACAGCAGCCAAGGCACTATTTGGCATGCCATTAAACTTTGAGCTTGCCGGGTCCTGGACAGCTACGATTCCGTGTTTTTCTTTGATGGCTTTTAAACCCAAACTGCCATCAGAACCCATTCCGGAAAGAATGATGCCAATGCTTTTTTCCTGTTGGTCATCTGCCAGTGAGCGGAAAAAGATATCAATGGGAAGCCTTAATCCCCGAAGTTCAGTTGGTTCAAACAAATGCAAATAGCCATGTAAAATCGACATGCTCTTATTGGGTGGTATCACATATACATGGTTTGGCATCATTTTTAAATGGTCAGTCACCTGAAGCACCTTCATATCAGTAGCGCGTTGAATGAGTTCAGGCATCATGCCTACATGGGTTGGGTCAAGATGTTGTATAACCACGAATGCCATACCGCAATCTCCGGGCATATTCGAAAAAAACTGTCCCAGTGCTTCAAGTCCGCCTGCCGATGCCCCAATGCCAACGATGGGGAAATCAGGTGAAGTTGAAATACTTTGCTTTGCGGGTTTTGCAGTATCTGTTTTTTTCATTTTGTGCATAAGTACTAGAAAAGTAATGCAATAATTAGCCTGTATTCAATCTGTTACCGTACAAAGTTAGAACATTGAAGTGACATATACATATTTATTATTCGCCAAATCACATCTTGTATCATCCGAAGCAAAGTGAGGATTTTTAATACTTGTATTACGTGGGGATGTAATCATCAAATGGATGCCCGGAAGATGGGATTATCCGTAGCACTGTCGGCTCCATCGTTTC
>CAYVRK010000052.1:0-27216 GCA_964453785.1 uncultured Bacteroides sp. | reverse complement strand
CTAAAAAAAAGCAGCTACACTTTTCAATGTAACCGCTTCATTTTCAGTGTGAACTAGAGAGGAGTCGAACCCCCAACCTCCTGATCCGTAGTCAGGTGCTCTATCCAGTTGAGCTACTAGTCCAGCAATCGGACTGCAAATTTAAACAAATCGGGTCAAATCCAAAACACTTCACCTCTATTTCGTGTTCCTTTCTTATATTTATATAAAAAGTACAGCCATGAAAAAAGTCCTCCGGATCCTGATGATTACCCTGGGTGTTATTTTGCTGTTGCTCATACTGATCCCGGTCCTTTTCAAATCGAGGATCGAAACCGCGGTAAAGCAAAAGATCAATGAAAACGTGGTCGCCACGGTGGACTGGTCACGGTTCAGCTTGTCACTTTTCAGGGGATTTCCCGACCTGAGTGTGAACCTTCACAATGTTTCTGTGGTGGGAATCAATGATTTTCAAGGGGATACCCTGGCCGGACTCAGGCGCTTTGAATTGCGGGTAAATCCCTTCAGTGCCATCAGCGGGAACCTGGAGGTGAAAGCCTTACTGCTGGATCATCCGCTGATCAACGGGATCGTTTTGGAAGATGGAACTGCCAACTGGGATATTGCCAAGGAAATTGAACCTGATGAGATGGAAGAAGTAGTGGAGACTGAGGAGGCAAATGGCTCTTCCGTGGGGGTTTCTCTCAAGCGTCTTGCCATTCTGGACGGGCGGATTTATTATAAGGATGCTGTCATGGGAATGGATGCCTCCCTCGAGGATTTGGATCTTGAATTATCCGGGGATCTCTCTATGGAGGAGACGGTACTTCATCTGGAGGCGGGTGTAAAGCAGATCAACGCAACCCAGGGGGGGATACGCTATCTGCGGAATGCCACTTTTGGTATTGATCTGAAAGCTTCAGCCAATATGGTGGATCAGACCTACTCCATGCTTGAAAATGAGATCAGGCTCAACGCATTGGTCCTGGGGATCGAGGGGGTTGTCGCCATGATGGAGAATGGGGGAATGGACATGGACCTTCGGTTTTTTACCCGGGAGACTTCATTTCAGACCCTGCTCTCCATGGTGCCTGCCATCTACCTGCAGGATTTTGAATCCCTGGAGGCAAGAGGCACCCTTGGACTGGAAGGTACCATCAAAGGAATCATGCTGGATTCCCTGCTCCCTGATGCCATGATTTCTCTTGAGGTTTCGGATGGCTATTTCAGCTACCCGGACCTGCCAAAGGATGTCTCGGATGTGCAAATCAGGCTGGTGGCCAACTACAACGGGAAGGAGATGGACCAATCGACGGTGGACCTGGAACGGTTTCACCTGTTGCTGGGCGGAAATCCCTTTGAAGTAATGATGCATGTGGACCATCCTGTCAGCGATATGCATGTGGCCGGTTCAATGAAAGGAGTGATCGATTTTGCTTCTTTAAAAGATGTGGTCCCCCTTGAAGGTGTGGAATTGGAAGGGAAGATGACGGCCGACCTGGATATTGATACACGCATGTCCTTTATTGAACAGGAACAATACGAGGAGGTTGACCTGGACGGGAGCCTGCTCATCGAAGGGGTGATGTTGCACACCCCTGAAATACCGGTACCGGTCCAACTTCAGAAAATGGAGATGTATTTTACTCCCAGATTTGTGGAGCTGGCCGGAATGGACCTGGTGATGGGAAATTCAGATTTGCATTTGGAGGGGAAATTATCAAATTTCATCCCCTATGTGTTTGAAGGCAAAACAGTTTCCGGTTCACTGGCAGTGTCATCCAGCCTGCTGGATGCCAATGAATTAATGCCGGCAGATACGGCGAGCGATTCGGCTGTTGTTGTACCGGCCGATTCCATGGCCCTCCCTGCCCAGGTCAAGATCCCCGAAAATATCGATTTTACAATGGGACTGGGTATGAAAAAGGTAATCTATGACGAGATCCAGCTGGAGAATATCCGGGGTGAAATCGCCGTAAGCGGGGGAGTGGCCAGCCTGAACGGATTGCAGGTGGATGTAATCGAAGGAAGGGTGACTGCTGACGGGACAGTGGATACCAGGGGTGAATATACCGAGGCAGACCTCATACTTGATATGACCGGTGTGGATATACCTTCCTCCTATGCGACCTTCGTTACGGTGGAGCGACTGGCACCCATGGCAAAGTTTTGCAAAGGCAGTGCCAATATGAAGCTGAACTACCATTCCCTGCTGGATGCATCATTCTCCCCGTTGTACGAGTCCATGAATGCCAACGGCAGGATTTTTACAAGAAACCTTCAGATCTACAACACCAATTCTTTCGTCAGGCTCAGCGAACTTCTGAAGAATGATAAATTCAGGGAGATGGCTCCCGATGACATGGATATCAAGTTCAGGATCAGGGACGGCCGGGTCATTGTTGATCCCTTTGATCTGAAGTTCAGTGATTCCAGGATGGTAGTTTCAGGTTCGCACGGGTTCGATTTGAGCATGAACTATCTGTTGGATATGAAGATCGCCAAAAGCGACCTGGGGGCAGGAGCCAATGAGGTGATGAACAACGTAACTGCCCTGGCTGCCGGAGCGGGATTTAAAATTCCTGAATCAGAATTTTTAAATGTAAAAGCAAAGATCACGGGCACATTCAAAGACCCCAAAGTCTCCACCGATCTCAGCGGAAATCTTCAAGCCGGAAAAAATGTGGTAAAGGAAGCTGTTGAAGAACGTGTGAAAGAGGAGATTGAGAAAGTGGAAGAGCAGGTGCGGGAGGATGCCGGAGAAAAGGCCGAAGAGATTCTGAAGAAAGCGGAACAGGAATCAGAACGGATCATGGAGGAGGCCAAAAAACAGGGTGATGCGCTTGTGAAGGAGGCCAAAAAACAGGGAGATGCGCTTGTGAAGGAGGCCGGATCCAATCCTTTGAAGAAGGTTGCGGCACAAGAGACTTCCAAAGAGCTGGTGCGCCAGGCTGAAAAGCAATCCCAAAAACTCATCCAGGAGGCACAGGTAAAATCCGACAAGATCCTTCAGCAGGCCAGGGAGGAGGCAGAAAGGATCTGATCAGAATTTTATTATGAAATCTCCTTGCTCCAGCACGGGCAGTTCAATGGTCCATTGATCAAGCTGTTTCACAGGATATCCAACGTGCAATTTTTTGCCGGCACGCTGATCCTCAGGAGCAGGGACCAGCCTGAGATAGATTTTCTCAAGTTCGTACCAGGCAGGAAATGCCTTGGCATCGGCCCGATTATTACCCAGATCCGGTCTATACCTGTATGAAACATCAATCTCCCCTTTGCTGGAGATATGCGACTTTATATCCAAATCAAATGTTCCGTAAGCGGTTGGGAAATTCTTCAATTTGATCTCTTTCCCTTCTTTGATCCATTCACCGGGAACCGTTGAAAGCAAAAACAGCTCCCCGTTGGGAAGTCCCTGTTCATCCCTAACCTCATCAATCAGGCTCTTTCTGATAAGCATAAGCCCCTCTCCGGCTCCGGACCCAAGGGGTTCCGTGAAGGAGCTGTGTCCTGAAAGGTAACTTTCGGCACTGTACATTCCGAAATTCCAGAGGGCTTCCCTGACAACCCGTTCATATTGGTTCCAGTCAAATCGTTCGGGAAAGAATCCTGAAACTTCCTGGATAGTATGCCCGTTTTGGCTTGAGGCATATACCATAAAAGATTCCAGTGATGCAAGGGCTTTGGCCCTGTTATCGATATTTGTTTTTGAACGTTCAATGTATTCATCGATATTGCCGATGGCGTATACTGCATCCAGTCCAGTGTAAAAACGGGGCAAACCCCCAAAAAGACCACCATGATTCTCTGCATACCCTGTAATCCACTCACTGGGAAGTTCGGGGTCCCGGTATCTGAATATCTCCAGGTGCAAGAACAGGGGGGCGAAAAGATTCCAGTAATTTCCAAGCTCCGTATCGGTAATCCGGTCAAAAGGGCCCTCATGATTCCCGGGTTTATTCGAAATCTCAAGGGCAAAAGGCAGGAAGGGGGGAGTGGTCTGTTTATACAATACTTCATGGATCACTTCAACCAGGCGTTTTCTGAAATCAATGGCTTCCTGGCTGAAATCATTTGCTGCTTTCTCCAGACCCTGCAATTCAGCCCGCTTGAATACATCCGATGTTTCGATCAAACCTTTTAGACAGGTTCCACTTGAATACAAACTGTATGCAGGAGTGGCAATATCTCCTCCATAAATATGACTGGGTAGCAGGCCTCTGCCAATGGAGGAACGTTTCTCCGTGTTTTCCTTCCTGGCCCGGATGGTCCAGTATCCGTTTGAGACCAGGGCGGGAGCAATGTCCTTCAGCCACTCCCTGTCACCCGTCAGGCGCGCAACTTCTGCTGCGTACCATGAGCTTAGCCCGTTTCTGTACTGGTGATGGTAGTTGTTTTTATCCAGGTTTTCTTCTGACAGGATGATCTCTGTCTGCCGTTTGGCTTCTTCTCCTTTCCCCCACATGGCGAAGGCCACTGCAGGCCAACCCTCTTCAATGCCAAAATAATAGTTACAATATATGTAAGAGCCATAGCTTAACCTGTCTTTGCCATCCAGTTGAATCCTGGTGATGGAGGAGACCTGGGTCAACCAGGAATCAATCTTTCTGGTCCATTCTGCAGATGGTAATTCTGCATATGCGCCTGTAGACAACGCAGCATCCCACTTCTTTTCAAATTTTTGGAGGGCCTCGGTATAGATTTCCCGGGTGAGGGGTTTTGACGGACCTTTGCTCCGTATCTGAGGGGTAGAGATAAACAGCTCGGGGGTTCCGGCGCCAAATTCCAGAAAGGTTTCTGATATCCCCCAATGTGAAATAGTGACAGGTTCACTGGCACGCAATGTTACAGATTCTGTCTCATCCATTAATATGTATTCATTCTTATGTGCGAGCTTTGACCGGGATGTAAAGTAGGGAACAAAGCTTCGGGCCTGGGAGCGGTCTCCCCAGAAAAAGGCATTGGCTCTTTTCCCGTGGCCAATCAGAAGCGAGGATTCCTGGTCTGGATCCTCCAGTTTCAGATGGGCAAATACCTGCGGGATCCCTTCCATTTCCTCAGAGAATAGACTTTGGCTGATGATCTTCTCATGGCCGTCGGGGGACTGAAACTTCCATTCGATTAGGAGCATGGGAAGGATGCGTCCGTTTTCATTCTCACGAAAGCTTGTTCGTGCCGATAAGGGTGCCGGTCGGATGACCTCATTTCCAATGCGAATGGCCGGGGCAAACCAGATATCTTTTCTCATCTGCCAGTCATCTGAAATAACAGGGCCTTCATTGCCGGGCCAGACCACAAACCACTGCCCGTTCTGATAGGCATATCCCGGGTTGGCATCATGGATACCTGCCAGTAGTATTTTCTGGTAATCAAGGGGAAGTGCCAGGGATTCAAGTTCCTTCCATCCAAGCTCTCTCTCTCTGGATTCTTTCAGCAGGTCCATTACCGGATCAGTCATTTTAGCTTCCAACTGCCTGATCTGTTGATCAGTAGTATGGATATTCCTTACATGTGGGGGAAGCGCCTCACCAAATCTGCCGGATTCTGTCAATGTGAAGTTTTCAAGCGCTGCCGTATTACCGGTTCTTAAAGCTTCCTCCCTGACCACAATGATCTGATCCCAGTACTCATCCCGGTCCGGACTTCCGTGAACTCCCCCTTCTCTGCTTACCCTGAACCTGTATGAATCTCCCTTCCTGTAAAGTCTGGACGGAATGCACCACGGAATTGCCTTCAGTCCCTGAAAAAGGCCTAATGGCAGTGGTTCTCCAATATATACAGAATCCTCATTTCCGATCTCTTTCCAGATACCCGCTGCCTTTTTCTCCAGGATCAAGGAGCCTGGTTCAAAAGAATGGCTCCCAAAATGGAGAAAAAGTACCCGTGAGGGATCCGGAGTTCCGGAAAGTTCAATTAACCCTTCTCCGGATTCCATGGCAACCTGGTAAAGCCAAGGGTTATCCTCAGTTTTTGCATCAGGCCGGCAACCGATCAGTATCATTCCAGAGACAAGGATGGTTATCCCATAGAATATATTCCCTTTTTGTCGCAACATGCTGTTTCCGGTAATTGCTTCTTTGATGTAGGGTAACATCTGTAAGTTACTGCAAAATGATCCTGATGAGTGAAAATTTGGGTAAAAAAAAGGCTGCATCATGTGATACAGCCTTGATATGATTTGCCGGGAAATCTAAAATCTCTTCTCCTTGATACGGGCTTTTTTCCCGGTGAGTTCGCGGAAATAGTAGATACGTGCCCTTCTGACGCGTCCGTGCTTGTTGATTTCTACCTTTTCAATGAATGGAGAGGCCGAAGGAAATATCCTTTCAACACCAATGTTTCCGGACATTTTACGAACAGTGAACGTCTCGGTATGCCCTTTTCCCCGGCGCTGAATAACAACACCCCTGTATTGCTGGATACGCTCTTTATTTCCCTCTTTGATCTTGTAGTGGACAGTAATGGTATCGCCTGCATTGAACTTGGGAAGCTGGTTCTCTGCAGCATATTCCTGGTCTACAACCTTCATTAAATCCATGATTCTATTCTTTTGTATTTTCTAAGCCTTGATTTAACAGGTCGCAAAAGTACAAATAATTTTCATATTTGACTAAACGGAAATGTGATTTATTAACATTTCATTGTTAATGGACCGCTTCCCCTTTGGGCATCTGCAGCTTCTTGCCTGCATCCTGCACCACGATTCCCTTCCATTGTTCGGAATATCCGGGCTGGTCAGGGCTGAGGGGATATCCGTCCGGGCTCCTTAGAAATACTCCATTCTCCTCCTTTTTGATGTTCCCGTCAATGTATTTTACCAGTAAGAAGTGTCCGAGTTCTTTGTATCGTTTAACTGTATAATCCCCCATATTCACCGAGTAGTTTGTGATGAATTCCCTGGCCAGTTCCGGGTTGGTTTCATAAAGGACTGCGGCAGCGGCATCAATGGCAGGAACTTCAGTGGTGTATTTGTCTTCCAGCTCCTTTTGCACCTTATGTACATCCCCGATCATCACATTGTACCGGAGATAACTGAAATTGGAAACAAAACTAAATGTCCAGAAGGCCGAAGTTTCAGAATAGGTAAGCAGGTCACCGTTCCCGACTGCATAGGAATCAGGTACCCTGGTCATACCGCAATACATGGGGACATACGTATTGGCAGCTGCATCATCGATCCCAAACCAGAAAATTCCTCCCAGCCAATCCGGTTTCATGGGCCTGCATTCAGCTACAAAAGAGAATCCGGTTTGTTGGGTGGCGGTTGCACGCTCATTGATATACATTTTGCCGTCATACTCCCAGGTAAGGGGGCGCCAGCGGTAGGGAAGGCCAAAGGGTCCGGCGCCGGCATCTTTGCTCATGTCCAGTTCGGTTCCTTCCAGGTGGTCCCGCATGAAATTCATCAGGTCCCTGTTGGAAAGCTTGCGATTGGGTTTGATATAGAGCGGCATCCTGTTTTCCAGGTCCTCACCTTTCACATAGCTGAAATATTGCTCCATTCCGTCATTGATTTCCTTGAAAAAGGACCATACCCGTATATCACAAAACCTTGCTCCGCTGAAATCGACGGGTGCATAGGTATCTGAAAAACTAAAATCTTCATCACTTCCTGAATAATAGCCCTTTTCCCGTGCGAATTCAATTACATCGGGAGCATAAAGACAGCTTTCAGGATCATCCAGTGGAAACTGTTGAATCCTTGCCTGGTTGGCGTGTCCGCTTACATAACCGTCCGGAATGCGGACTGCAACCCAGACAGCACCCTTATATTTATTGTATGTTTTTCCACCTTTTGTGACCATTTCGGTGCCTTTTCCGATCATTTCCATAATCCAGACCTCGCTGGGGTCAGCAATGGAAAAGGATTCACCTGAGCTGCAGTAACCATAGTTCGCCACCAGTTCACCCATGACCCCGACCGCCTCCCTTGCGGTGCGTGCACGCTGCAGGGCGATGTACATCAGGCTGCCGTAATCGATAATAGCGGTGGTATCCTCTAATTCACTTCTTCCTCCATAGGTGGTCTCGCCAATGGCAACCTGGTGTTCATTCATATTTCCAACCACCGAATAGGTGTGCGACAGCTGGGGAATGCGACCAAGGAACTTATTGGTATCCCATTCACGTATGTCCATCATGGCTCCCGGGGGATAGTCAGCTGCGGGCCTGAAATACAGTTCTCCATACAATACATGGGAATCTGCCGCATAGGTGATCATGGCAGACCCGTTCACGGAAGCTCCTGGCGTTACAAGAAAATTGGTACAGGCGTCCACATTGCTCATCCAGATAGTCAGCCCCAATACCAATACAATGAATACTCTTTTCATAACCTTTTTACTTTTAACTTTAAACTTTCTCCTCGCATTGAAAAAGCATCCGCTTTTTCAATGCCGCTGCAAGATTTCAATTTTCTCCAAGACTACCAACAGATCCTATTGAATAACACAAAGTTGTGGTTAAATGGGGGCTGAAAACACAAAATGAAATGTCTATATATAAAATTTGTACCCCCTTTTTATTGACTAAATGCAGATCAAAATAGCATATTTATAAATTGACCCTCTAAATATTACGGGTATTAAATGTAAAAAAGTTATTTATCGTTTAGTGATGTAAAATTAACATTTAAATGTTAGCAGGGGATTAAAAACGTATTTATCTTTGTGGCATACTATTTGAATAACAATAGCAGATGTTTTTTCATAAGTAGTTTAGTTGGTAGTTTTAGTTAGTGTTGTAGAAAAGGGTATGTCGCCAGGCAGCCCTTTTCTTTTTTTACCAGATGTATTCCAGAATCTCTTCCCTTTCCGCCTCAGTCAGATTGTAATGGATACCCCCGGCGCGGGTCTGGTTCATGAGCGCAAGAATCTCACCTCTGGAGGTCAATTCAATGCCTGCATCCTGACAACGGACAGGGCTTCCAAGGGTTGTGAACAGCTCTGTGAGACCGTGGATGGTATCTTCCACACCGGATGTCCCGAATAACCCGGAACCCAGAAGTTCAATTCGCTCTTTGGCCCTCACCTGCATGGTCCTTAACCATGCCGGATAGATGATGGACAAGGTTGCTCCGTGGGGCGTGTCATAGAGGAATGAAAGGACATGGCCTAGTGCATGAACACCCCAGTCCCCGGATTGCCTGCCATGCAGGGTGGTGTTGTTCAACGCATTGGTGGCCGCCCACATGATCCTGGCCCTTAATTCGTAATTGTCCGGATTCATGCGCAGGGCCGGTCCATATTCCATGGCTTCCTGGATGATTGAAATAACAAACCTGTCTGAAAGTGTGGCATCTCCGTTTCCGAACCAGGCCTCCAGGCAGTGGGCGATCAGATCCACAGTACCATATGCGGTATAGTCCGCGGGTACAGATTGGCTATAGCTTGGATCAAGGAAGGAATGGACCGGGTACATGACTTCGTTATTGAACCCGATCTTCTCTCTGGTTTCCGGGTTTTGCAGGACGGATGTTCCGTTCATTTCAGTTCCGGTTGCCGCCAGCGTGAGTGCGGCGATCAGGGGGAGTGAAGTAAGGGAGGCATGCTTTCCTTTCATGACATCCCAGGCATCATAATCTCCAGACATGCAGACTGCGATAATTTTTGCCGAATCAATGACGCTCCCGCCACCCAACGCCACCACCAGGTCTGCACCCGATTCCTTGCCAAGTTTAACCGCACGCCTTACATCGTCCACCAGTGGATTGGGTTTAATTCCTTTGAATTCAGTCACCTGCAGGCCGGCAGAATTCAATTGCGCCAGGGTATCCCCATGGCTTCCGTTTCGCAATACGGATCCTCCACCGTAAACAAGCAGCGCATGTTTCCCAAGTGCGGCAGCAGCGCTACCCAGTTCGTTCACAACCTTTTTTCCAAAGTGCAGTCTTGTCGGATTAAATGCAATAAAGTTTCTCATGTCTTTTGTTTTAGATTGGATGTATGGTTCCTGTTGACAGATCGGAGGCTCCCCCTGTTACGCTGGCCAGGCAATTCACTTCACCCCGGATTTTCAATAGTCCCAGCAAAGCAAATACAAGGGCTTCCTTATAAAGAATCAGGTCCATCTGCGGGATATGAATTCTGGATTTGCACTTTTTCCTGAATCGCTTCAATAAATTCTGGTTCAATGCACCTCCTCCGGTAACCAGAACAGATTGAGCCCCGGATCTGTTCACTGCAATGGCAAGTTGAATGGCCATATGCTCGGTCAAAGTGGCCATCTGGTCATTGATTTCAATCTTCGACAGATCCGGAATGGGTGCATGGTATCTGGTGAACCACTCCCTGCCCAGTGACTTGGGGGGATCCATTTGAAAATACTCCAGGGCGTTTAGCCGGTCAAGCATCTCCTGATCCACAGTGCCAAGGCTGGCAAGCCTCCCATCCTTATCATAAGGAAGCCCTTGGAGCCGTGCAATCCGGTTCAGGGCCATATTAACCGGCACAATATCGAAGGCAATCATGTGACCCTTTGGATGGTCGTAAGAGATGTTGGCGAATCCTCCCAGGTTCAAACAGGCGCCGAAATTCCTGAATAGCAGCCTGTCGCCCACGGGAACCAGTGGAGCCCCCTGTCCACCCTGGGCCACATCTTCACTGCGGAAATCATTTACCACTGTAATTCCCGTCAGATCAGCCATGGTTCTGCCTTCGCCTGCCTGGAATGTAATCCCGTTGGCCGGATCATGCAGTATGGTATGCCCGTGGGACGAGATCAGGTCGGGGCGAAGCCCATGCTGTGTGTGGAATTCGTTGATCAGCATTGCAAAATATCTGCCCAGAGAATAATCCAGTTCATCCAAAAGCACATTATTCCATTCAGTTGTTGCTTCCAGCTGGTTTAATATGGGTGGTGGATAAGGAATGGTTTCTGCCGCCAGAATCCGGAAATCCCATTTTCTATTCTTCCATGAAAATTCACAACATGCAAGGTCTACACCATCCAGCGATGTTCCTGACATGAGTCCTGTAATCCTGAATATTTCAGGCATGGGATTTTTTTTACCAGGTGAATGATGTATGCAATAAATTTAAATTCCCCTGAGAATCGGAGACATACAATTCCAATTCATGGATCTGACCTTCTGTAATCCGGGAACCATCAAATTCATAGGTAAGCAGGTCATTTTTGGGGTCATATTCAAAGAGGGCCCAACGGTTATCAATATAACCCTCGTAGGTATCGATGCCGGAGAGATCATCGGTAATGGTAAAACGCAGAGACTTTTTACCGGACTGGTTTCCTGATCCGCTGCCGTTCAGGGGTATAATTTCAGGTGCGATTGTATCAAGAGCGATTTGATAGCTTCCGAACTTCATCAGTCTGGCCACAACCATTCCATTCTTGTATTCGCCCCCTTCTGAAACCATTTTATCTTCCTCCGCATCATAGGTGACAAACACCAGTTTACCCCGGAGTTCAGGGTTTACCCCCGGTGCTTTTACAGAAAGTGTAAAAGGTTTCTGAAGCGGGGTTCCCGGATCATGGATGACGTATTGTCCGGAAAGTGCTCCGGGGCCAGGTTTCGAAACGGAAAAGTGAAATCCGAGATCTTCATAGAGGGCATCGGCCGGGATTTCAACTTTCACATCCCGGGTTTCAAAGATATTTTCCTGGTTGTATTTCATCACCACACCATCGGCTATGACACCATCTTCTCCACCACGGATACCTGACTTTCCTGAAATGGTAAAATGAAGTTCAGACCTGTTTCCGGCCACATCGGTGGCAACAACACGAACAACATAGGCTTCACCCTCGCTGATCTTCAGGATTCCATCATTGGCCAGATGACCGTAAATCCTCAGTTTGTCATTGGGCAAGCGGTAGAGCCTGTGGACTTTTTTACCGGATGTGATCAGCTCCTTATAATCGGTGTGGGCATTGACATACCGGGACTCTACAAAGGAAAATTCATCCATTACCTGGCTGAAGGTCAGCTGTTCATTTACATAAGCTTCGAGTGTATACACACCACATCGGTTGGAGGTTCCATCAAGATAGTCGAACACTTCCACCCCCAGGCGAATATCACCGGCAGCTTCCAGACGGGTTCCCCATGGTACTGTATAGATGCCCTGATCGCTAACAAGATTAAAAGATTGTTTCTCAGAAGTGCCGTTCACCTGACCCTGACCCGGAGACACATCCAGAAACAGAGTGCTGAATTTGGGAGCAATATGATCTTTAATATCAAATCCGAACTTAAGCGCATTGATGGGGTGCTGGTTCCCGGAGTTCCTCATTTCGAAATGCAGATGGGGGCCGAATGAACCTCCGGTGTTTCCGGAGTATGCAATGAAATCACCCTTATTTACCGGAAACTGTCCGGGCTCAAGATAGATGTCAACCTGGTGAGATTTACGTTGATACTGTATCTGTTTCACGTATTCCGCAATGTCATCCCGGTACCTGTCCAGGTGTCCGAAAACCGATGTGTATCCATCAGGATGGACCAGGTAGATGGATTTACCGTACCCGTTTGCCTGCACTTTTATCCTGGACACATACCCTTTGTCGATGGCAAACACATGATGCCCTGTGGTTCCCTGGGTTTTAATGTCAATACCCGAATGAAAGTGATCGGCCCGGATCTCACCGAAGTTGCCCGAAAGGTACATGGGTATTTTCAGGGGTGGTTGAAAATCAGGATTGTTTTGCCCAAAGGATAATAATACAGTCAGTTGAATAAAAATGATGAAGAGAATTCTATACATGGTATACCTGCTCAATGAAAGTTCCCAAAGCTATGGTTTTATAGCTGAAATGGAAACAGCACTCCTTCCATATTATCAAAATAATTCTATATTTGTAAACAATATATCTCTGATCAATGAGTGTTGAACAGACTGAAATAATTGAAGGGATCAAGGAGAAAATTCACTCGGTGAAGGTCCGTCTGCTAGCGCAGAAGGAACAGAACCTGGAATTGCAGGAGAAGAATAATGAACTTCAGCTGCTCATTCAACAAAAGCAGTCGCAGATAAAGGAATTGCAAGAAAAGAACCAGAATTTGACGCTGGTAAAAAGTATCATGGCTGACAGCGAAGATGCAAATGATGCCAGGGTACGGATTAATAAAATTGTGCGGGAGATTGATAAGTGTATTGCTCTTTTAAATAGATCATAAGGGGAAAATGGAGGAACAACTTTCCATAAAGGTTCAGATAGCTGAGCGGTTTTATCCCCTAAAAATAAAACAGAAGGATGAGGAGAAGATAAGGAAGGCGGCCAAGCTGATTAACGACAAGGTCCTGCAGTACAAACAGAGATATACTGACAAGGATAACCAGGACTTCATGGCAATGGCAGCACTTCAGTTCGTAATTAATTTATTGGATTGCGAACAACAACAAAATGTTGTATCTTTGGAAGAGGAGCTGGTTGACTTAAGTAGTGAGTTGGATGAATTATTGAAATAAGAGTAATAGCGTTCTTTACATATTAAGATATTGCCCGCATTGTTTCTTCAATTATTTTTGAAACTCAACATTTATCTAATTGGAACAAAGCTTGGGTTATAAAAAGAAGGCCAAAATTCCGGTTCGCCGGGATACTGATACGTCGGTCATTGGAAACTTGATATAACTTGGCGGTTCCACCCATGTCGAATGGGGTTTTTTAAAATTTTGAGGAAATATGCGGGTTTTTTTATTGTCTAAAATGAGATACCTATGGAACTGATCACACAATTATTGGTGTTACAAGCGCCCTTGGTTCCTTATTTTTTGATCGGAGGTGCTTCATTGCTGGTGGGAACAGGAATTGCATTTCTTCTTGTGAATACAATGGTCAGGAAGAAGAGCAATAAACTGGTTAAAGAGGCAGAAGCAGAAGCAGAGATGATCAAGCAGCAGAAGATTCTTCAGGCAAAGGAGAAATTTCTTCAGTTGAAAGAGGAGCATGAGAAAATCATCAATGAGAAAAATAGTAAGTTAAACCATCGTGAAAATGAGGTAAGGCAAAAGGAGTTATCTATTTCGCAAAAGCATGAAGAAATCCAGAGGAAGAAGAATGAAATGGACTCCATCCGTGAAAACCTCAACGTTCAACTTGAAATTGTAGAGAAGAAAAGGGAAGAACTGGAGCGGTCACATCGGATGCAGGTGGAACAACTGGAGAACATATCCGGCATGTCTGCAGAGGAGGCCCGGTCGCAGCTTGTTGAATCCCTGAAGGAAGAGGCCAAAACCGAGGCCATGTCCCTGATCAATGAGATTGTGGACGAAGCCAAGATGACCGCCAACAAGGAGGCCAAGAACATTGTAATCAAGACCATCCAGCGAGTGGCCAGTGAAACCGCCATTGAGAATGCAGTAACTGTATTCAATATCGAATCGGATGAGCTGAAGGGAAGGATCATTGGAAGGGAAGGCCGTAACATCAGGGCACTTGAAGCTGCCACCGGGGTAGAGGTAATTGTGGATGATACACCCGAGGCCATTATCCTGTCTGCGTTTGATCCCGTAAGAAGGGAAGTGGCCAGGCTTTCGCTTCATCAGCTGGTCACGGACGGGAGGATCCATCCGGCACGTATCGAAGAGGTTGTTGCCAAAACCCGAAAACAGATCGAAGAAGAGATTATCGAGGTGGGCAAGCGAACCGCCATCGACCTGGGGATACATGGACTTCACCCTGAACTCACCAGGATGGTGGGAAAGATGAAATACCGTTCCTCTTATGGTCAGAACCTTCTGCAGCATTCCAGGGAAGTGGCCAATCTTTGTGCCATCATGGCCACTGAACTTGGGCTGAACGCCAAATTGGCCAGGCGGGCCGGGTTGCTTCATGACATCGGTAAGGTACCTGATGATGAGCCCGAGATTCCGCATGCTGTGTTCGGCATGAAACTGGCAGAAAAATTTAAGGAAAAACCTGAAGTTTGCAACGCCATCGGGTCTCATCACGATGAGGTTGAGATGACCACCTTACTGGCACCCATTGTTCAGGTATGTGATGCCATTTCCGGGGCACGGCCGGGCGCACGGCGTGAGGTCGTTGAGTCTTATATCAAACGGCTGAAAGAGCTTGAAGCCATGGCATTGTCCTATCCCGGTGTTCTGAAAACCTATGCCATTCAGGCTGGCCGTGAACTAAGGGTGATCGTGGGAAGTGATAAAGTGTCTGATAAGGATGCTGAAAGTCTCTCTTTCAATATTGCCAAGAAGATCCAGGATGAGATGACCTATCCGGGTCAGGTTAAGATAACTGTCATCAGGGAAACACGGGCCATTAGCTATGCCAAATAGTGGAGCTGAAAGATCAACTTTAGCCTTATGAAAAAGGTTCTGGTAACGGGTGCTGCCGGATTTATCGGGTTTCATCTTTCCCGCAGGTTGGTTGAACTGGGATACCAGGTGACCGGGCTTGATGTAATCAATGATTATTATGACGTGGAGCTAAAGTATGCCCGGCTTGAACAGGTTGGCATCAGCCGGGATGATATATTTTATAACCAGCAGATCAGCAGTCAGAGATCATTCAATTACAGGTTTATCCAACTGAAGCTTGAGGACAGGGATGCCATCTTTGCGTTGTTTGCCCACAGCAAATTCGAAGTGGTGATAAACCTGGCAGCACAGGCAGGGGTGCGTTACAGCCTGACCCATCCACAGGTATACATCGATAGCAATATTAGCGGTTTTCTGAATATCCTTGAGGCATGCCGTTTCCATCCGGTGGAAAACCTGATTTATGCAAGCAGCTCAAGTGTCTATGGGCTGAATAAACTGATGCCTTTCCAGGTGAATTCCAATGTGGATCATCCGGTAAGCCTCTATGCAACCAGCAAGAAGTGTAATGAGTTGATGGCCCATACCTACAGCCACCTGTTTGGGATACCCACCATTGGTTTGCGTTTCTTCACAGTGTATGGTCCATGGGGAAGGCCCGATATGGCACTGTTCATTTTTACAAAAGCAATCCTGGAAGGAAAGCCCATTCATGTATTCAATCATGGTCAGATGGAACGTGATTTTACATACGTGGACGATATTGTTGGAGGGATCGAGCGGATGGTGCCCAGGCCTCCGGTGGCTGATCAAAAGTGGGACTCATCACATCCTGACCCTTCCGGGTCTTCTGCTCCCTATAAAATCTATAACATCGGCAACAGCAGTCCGGTGAAGCTCACCCGATTTATCGAATCCCTGGAGAAATCACTCGGTAAATCAGCTGAAAAGTTGATGATGCCTATGCAGCCCGGTGATGTGGAGAAGACCTGGGCGGATGTATCCGCATTGAAAAAGGATTACGGGTACAACCCGGATACACCGGTTGAAGAGGGCATTCAAAAATTCGTCGATTGGTACAAATCCTACTACAGTGCCTAGTTGGAGGCTTTTCGCAAAAGATGCTTGAGTTGATTTGCTTTTTCACTTTGACCTGAGCGGTCGTATGCATAGCCCAGGTTGATCAGCAATCTCTCAAGAATATCAATGTTGGAACAGGGGGTGAAATAGAACTCTTTCTCTTCAATACTCAGTTGTTTAAGGAATAATTTAAGTTCCTTTAGCCCGAGGGCCGTCCCTCTGTCCGATGGATTGATATAAAACATGATCCCGTTGGGATCGTCATGAAAATCCTGATCATAGTAGCAAAGTACAAAGTTCCTGGGCAGGTTCACACCGTAAATAGGGAGGTTCAGTCTTCTGGCCAGCTCTGCATAAATCAATCCGAGTAATACCGGGCTTCCCTTGTGTGTGTCAAGTACATGGTTCACCAGGTAAAGCTGCGGGGTGTGTGCTTTTTTAAGGCTTTTATCAAATTTATGTATCTCATAAATGAAGTAATTCATTACCCTCACTTTCTCCAGGGCAGTCAGCTGGTTATTTAATTCCAGCCATATGTCCTTTCTGATCTTCTCAATCTTGCGGTCAAATGCTTCAAATTGCAGGTCAGGATACTGGTACCGGGCCACCAGGAAGGCACCATAAAGAAGTTCTTTTCCACCGGTAGATCTCCACGAATTCAGGTCGTTAGCCAGCCTGTTGAACTGGATCTGTTTAATAACCTGTTCAATGCGGTCCTGTAAATCTGGTTTCAGGGTTAGCTCCCATCTCTTCTCCAACGGCATAACCACCTGCTCTCCAAGTTCGATAAGGCGATCAGAAACCGTACTAAAAACCTGCTTGTCAGGATCCTCCAGCAGACTAATCAGGGCTTCCAGCTCTCTGCGTTCCGGTTCAGTCATTTTCCACCAGTTTATCCAGGACCATCGTGATCAGGTGATCCACGAAGGGTTTATAATCTTCTACAAAAGCCTTTGTAATTCGATTGGCTATGGCAATGCACATGGTGATGGCTTCATGACCAAGCAGGGACGAAAGGGCATAAAGTGCAGAACTCTCCATTTCAAAGTTATTGATACGTAAACCATTGAAAGTAAATGAGCTCATTTTAGAAATGAGTTGTTCATCAAAAGGGGCAAGCCTGATGCTTCTTACCTGTGGTGCATAAAATCCAGGTGTTGAAATGGTGATGCCCGAAAGGTACTCCTCCCTTAGAAAGAGCTCGAACAATTCATCTGAACCCTTCACAAAATAGGGATGTGAAAGGCTCTCTTTCCATCCTGCATGGGTCATAAAAGACTCAGACAGTCCGGGCACAGTTATCAATCTGTCATCCCTGTAGAAATGGTAGAGTCCATCGAAGCCGCCAGCCACCTTTGATACGATGGTTGCCCCGGCCGGAATATCCGGATGCAAGGCACCGCTTGTACCCAGCCTGATCAATTTCAGGGAGGTATGCCCGGGCTTGCTTCTTCTTTGAACCAGATCCACATTCACCAGTGCATCCAGTTCATTCAGTACAATGTCGATGTTGTCGGTGCCAATTCCGGTGGAAAGAACGCTGATCCTCTTTCCTTTGAAAGAACCGGTATGGGTTACAAATTCGCGGTTCTCCTTGGTGATATCAATGGAATCAAAATGGGATGAAACCTGTGAGACACGACCGGGATCTCCCACCAGGAGTATGGTATCTGCAATATCTTCCGGCAGCAGGTGAAGATGATAGATGCTCCCGTCCGGATTCAGAATCAGGTCCGTATGCGAAATAAGGTCCATACTTGTTGTTTGTACCGTGTTTTAGATAAAAATAGTGTAATTTTAAAGCTGCTTTAAAAATATTTACTCACAATACCAAATCACCAGTTATGAAAAGAATCCAATATATCATCATCAGCGTGGTTGCCGCCGTAGTGCTTTTACTCATATTTGGCAGCAAAATGTTTTTTGTACTAAAGCCAGGTGAAAGGGCTGTCGTTTTTAAGCAGTTCAGCGGAGGACTGGACAAAGACAACATCTTTATCCCCGGATTCCATGCCATTGCTCCCTGGAACGACCTGATTCGTTACGATGTGAAGGAGCAGAAGGCTGAGGAAACCATGGATGTACTCGATAAAGGTGGGCTTTCCATCAATGTGGACGTCACCATCATATTCAACCCATTCTATAATAAGATCGGTTACCTTCATGAGAACATCGGAGCCAACTATGTGTCAGTGATGGTGATTCCCAATGTGAGGTCAGCAGTAAGGGCAGTGACCGGCCGCTACACTGCCGAAGAGATCTATTCCACAATGCGGGGTGAGGTTGAAGCAGAAATCATTGAGACTACACGCAAGGCTTTGGCTGATAAGGATATTGACATGAAAGACCTGCTGATCAGGTCCATCACGCTGCCAGAAAAAATTAAAGCGGCCATTGAAAGCAAGTTGCAGCAACAACAGGAAGCGCTTGCATACCAGTACAGGCTTGAGCGGGAGACAAGTGAAGCTGATCGGCTCAGGATCCAGGCCCAGGGTATTGCCGACTACAATGCCATCATCAGTGCATCCCTCACCGACCGCATCCTGACGCAGAAAGGAATTGATGCTACCCTGACGCTTGCCAATTCACCCAATACGAAAGTGATTGTCATCGGAAGCGGCGACAATGGTATGCCCCTGATCCTGGGTAATAATTAAGAGCCGGTTCGTATGTTGCAACGTTCACAGTCCCTCTTTCTGCTGGGGGTGTTTATACTTAGCGTGTTGTTGTTGACAGGTCCCCTGGCAAAGTTTTTTACTGAAGGAGGGGAGTTGATCCTGAAGCATTCCGGTGTCGTGGATTCCGAAGGATTGAAGCTAGAGCTGGCCACATGGCCGCTGACAGCGATCTTTGCTTTGGTTTCAGCTCTCTCGTTTTTAAACATCTTTTTCTACAGGAACCGGATCAGGCAGATCAGAATCGCCATTTTCAACATATTTCTGTGTGCAGGGATGACTGGCATGATGTTTTATTACAGCTGGGTTGTAAGCAACACCCTGCATTCTTCCCACACCATTTACCTGTGGAGGTTTATGCTCCCGCCGGTCTGTATCATCCTGCTTTACCTTGCATTCAGAAGGATCCGAAGGGACGAACTGCTGGTGAAAGCCTATGAAAGGATCAGGTGATCTGGAGTTCGTCCCTGTTGGTGATCTTCTCGCAATAGTGACATTTTAATTTCACTTCTGCTTTTGAAACTACTGTGAACCTGGTGGTTACATTTTCGTTGTTGGTAATACATTTTGGATTCACGCATTTGGCAATGCCGATGATTTCATCGGGGATCTCCACGATCTTTTTCTCCACCACTTCATAGTCCCTGATGATATTCAGCTTCGCACAGGGGGCTACCAGGGCAATCTTGTTGATCTCGTCATCCCTGAAGAATACCCTGGAAAGCTTGATGATCCCCTTTTTCCCCAGTTTTTTACTTCCCAGGTTGTTCCCGATGGTGATCATTGTATCTAATTCGTCCAGCTTCAGGATGGAGACTACCTTGAACAATGCAGATGCAGGCACATGATCGATCACTGTTCCTTCTTTGATTGCACTGACTGATAATTGCTTGTCTTTCATGTTTTCAGACTTGTTCATTTGATGACAGATTATTTGATACCAAGGATGGAAGAGAGGATGGCCATACGTACATATACACCGTTACGCGCCTGATCAAAATAGTAGGCATGGGGACTCGAGTCCACATCCGTATGGATCTCGTTCACCCGGGGCAGGGGGTGAAGGACCTTCATGGAATCTTTGCATCCGTCAAGCATTTCCCGTCGCAGGACATAAGCATTCTTTACCCGCTCAAATTCGATGGGATCGGTAAATCTTTCCTGCTGAACCCTGGTCATGTAGATGATATCTGCCTGGTCGAGGAATTCGTTCAGGTCCTTTCCCTCATAATAACTTAATCCTTTATCGTCAAGATGTAGCTTATAGGCAGGGGGCATTCTTAATTCATCGGGAGAAATGAAGTAAAAGGTGGTGTTGAACTCGGACATGGCCTGGAGCAGGGAATGAACGGTCCTTCCGTATTTCAGGTCGCCCACCATGAAAATCTTCAGACCTTCCAGGGTTCCCTGGGTCTTCAGGATGGAGTACATATCCAGCAGGGTCTGGGAAGGGTGCTGGTTTGCACCGTCACCAGCATTTACAATGGGCACCGACGACACTTCACTGGCCAGCCTGGCGCTGCCTTCCAGTGGATGACGCATGACAATCAGATCTGTATAGTTACTGACCATTTTTATGGTGTCGTGCAGGGTTTCTCCCTTTGAAGCGCTGGTGGCTCCTGAGTCGCTGAATCCAATCACCCTGCCTCCAAGTCCGTTAATGGCAGTTTCAAAGCTTAACCTTGTTCTGGTGGATGGTTCGAAGAAGAGTGTGGAGATCACAAATCCGTGCAGGATATCCTGTCTCGGGTTTCTCTCGAATTCTGCGGCCAATTCCAGGATTCTCAGGTATTCGTCCCTGGTGAAATCAGTGATGGAAACAAGATTTTTGTTCTTCATGGAAAGTGGTTTATTACAAATATAATACAGTGAGTATTCGTGCTTTCGGATTGTTTATAACATATAATAACTTCCTTTCATCAGCCAGGTGATGCGCTGCAACCTTCGATCTCAGAAACCCTTTTCATCAGCGCCGGAATGTGCCTTTTCCATACCCTGAGGGTAATTGAACAGTCCATATCAAATTGCTGGCTTTCAAATTGCAGGTCTAAATCCTTGATCGTTTTCATGACCCTATTCAGGGTAGGATATTCAAATTTCAGGATGATCTGATCCTCCACTTTCCTCTCCACAACCACAGCGCTTTCCAGTGCAGCCGAGGTAGCAGACCGGTAGGCACGAATCAGCCCTCCCACACCAAGCAAAGTACCGCCGAAATACCTCACCACCACCACCAGGATTTGTGTCAGGCCCCTGGATTGGATCTGACCAAAAATGGGTTTGCCTGCGCTGCCCGAAGGTTCCCCATCGTCATTGACCCTGAACCTTTCCATGTCAGCACCCAACCGCCATGCGAAGCAATGGTGGCGGGCATCGTGGTACTCTTTTTTCAGTCCATCAATTCTTTGTTTGATCTCTTCCTCCTCGTTTACAGGGAAAGCGAATGCAATGAACCTGCTTCCCTTGTCACGGAACTGGCCCCGGGCCGGAGATTCTATGGTAAGATAGAGATCCTTCATTTATCCCATGGCAAAAAGTATCAATGCGATGGCAGACAGGAAAATGCCCACCCAGTTGATGGGTCTGAGCCGCTCCCTGAATATCCAGAGCCCTGCAAGCACACTGAGTGCCACAATCCCGGTATTATTCACCCCGAAAATAACTGAGCTGTCGATGCCCGCGCCAGCTGCAGATTTGTAGTTTAAAGCCCTTACCAGAAAAAAAATAGACCCAAAATTCACAGCTCCAAGCAGAATACCCCAACCCCATACTGCGAATCGCTTGAAAAAAGGAAGGTGCCCGCGAGAGAAAAACAAAACAAGGATACCTGTAAGGAATGCATTCATAAAAAGCACTGCACTGAAAAGTGCTGTTTGGTTGTCATCAACGAAACGGTGCTGTGCGAATTTTACCAGCGAGTCGACAACTCCCATTCCCACAAAAAGAAGCAGGGGGATATATACGACAGCGGGGTTAAACTTTCCTGTTCGTGGTTTGAAAACGGTCATTGTAACTCCGGCCAGGGTAAGCAGAATGGCAAAGCCTTTCAGGACAGTGAACCGATCGGCCCTGTCAATGAGCATTGAAAACACAATGGGAAAGATAACAGACATCTTACTGGCCACGGTTGTAACTGAAATACCCGCCGTCCGGGATGAGGTTGCCACCAGGAAAAACATAGCAATGAACAGGATCCCTATGATCATACTTGCCGGCAGCCATTCCGTCTCCCGGATTTTCATGAGGCGGGCCTGGTCATGATGAATCAGGAAGCCAAGTAGTGTAGCCACCAGGTAATTGATCACAATAACGGGAAATGATGGGATACCAAAGCGGTCAATGGATTTGAATACGATGAAGATACCTGTGGAGGAGAGTATGCAAAACAGCAAAAAGTACATTCAAACCTAAAGGTTAAAAAAAAACAGGTCCGCTGCGAACCTGTTTTTCAAATGTGTTACATTTTCAACTTTTTCTCAATTTCGTCGACCTGTAGCCGGAATCTTTTGTCGGTTTCAATCAGGTTATTCACTGTTTTGCAGGCATGGAGCACAGTGGCGTGGTCTTTACCCCCAATCTGCGATCCGATAGTGGCAAGAGATGATTTGGTAAGGGTTTTGGAGAAAAACATGGCCACCTGCCTTGCCTGAACAATTTCCCGTTTTCGTGTTTTGGACTGCAATTGTTCAAGTCCTATGTTATAGTAATTACATACGACCTTCTGTATATAATCAATGGAGATCTCTCTTTTTGTACTCTTGATCAGTTTATCGATCATTTCTTTGGTCAGCTCCAGGGTAATCTCTTTCTTATTCAGCGTAGACTGAGCAAGGAGAGAAATCAGAGCACCTTCCAATTCCCGGATGTTATCCGAAATATGCGTGGAGATATATTCCAGGACCTCCTCAGGCAGTTCAATGCCATCGTTGTATGTCTTCTTCTTCAGAATGGCCATCCTGGTTTCAAAATCAGGAGCCTGTAGGTCAGCTGACAATCCCCATTTAAACCTGCTGAGAAGGCGGGATTCCATTCCCTGCAATTCAACGGGAGCTTTGTCCGAAGTCAGGATCAACTGTTTTCCACTTTGGTGCAAGTGGTTGAAAATGTGAAAGAAAGTATCCTGGGTTTTCTCTTTCCCGGCAAATTCATGCACATCATCGATGATCAGCACATCGATCATCTGGTAGAAATGCAGGAAATCATTCTTGTTGTTGTTCCGGATGGCATCAACAAATTGGGTCTGGAATTTATTGGCGTTTACGTAGAGTACTGTTTTTTCAGGAAACAACTCCTTCACTTCGATACCAATTGCCTGCGCCAGGTGTGTCTTGCCCAGTCCGCTGTCACCATAGACAAGCAGTGGATTAAATGCAGTCCCGCCGGGATTGTTTGCAACCGCGAAGCCGGCAGATCTGGCCAGTCTGTTGCACTCTCCTTCTATAAAATTGTCAAATGAGTTTTCAGGATTCAATCTCGGATCGATGTCCAGCTTCTTCAGGCCTGGGATCACGAATGGATTTTTGATTGTATTCTCTGAGTTGTCCAGGGGGACCGATACAGGAATATTTCTGATCTCTCTGCTGTTCCTGGCCGGGAATTTGACAGTGTATGGTTTGCTGTTGCTGTAACTGTTGTTCTGCATGACCACATTGTACTCCAGTTTGGCTTCTGAACCCAGTTCCTTTTTAATCACTTTCCGCAGAATATCGATGTATTGTTCCTCGAGATATTCGTAAAAGAATGGGCTGGGAACCTGAATGGTAAGTATGTCTCCGTCAAGCTTCAGAGGAACAATGGGCTCAAACCAAGTACGAAAACTTATTGAGGGCACGTTGTCTTTAATTACATTGAGACAATTGTTCCAAACACGTTCATGCATTGCAAACGCAGTTTTTAGGGTTGATTTATTTCAGTATTTGCTTGCGGGATTCCCTTAAACAAAGATTGTGAAAAAAAAGTTAAAAAAAAACATCCCCGGACTTGATTAAGTCAGATTGATTATATTCATTTTAATGTCAACTGTTTATAGAATGAAAAAAAAATGAAAAAAAATAGAGTATTGAATATCAGGAAGATACAAAGATGCTCTCTTATTATTTCCTTAATAAATTGTTATATAAACCTTTAGCATTTCCAATTCAATATATGGTTTAAACCAACTGCCTGTTGCGTGTATCTTTTAGTCACAAAAAACGGTTCAATTGTCAAATTGAAAGGGATCCGTTCCTCCTATTTCTGCCTGTTTTCTTTCTTTGATTTTCCAAAAATTGAAATCTGTATATAATCTTCCGGATTTTCCTTCAGGTCCCTGACCAGGATATCCAGGTCACTCACCAGGAGGTTCAGGTTTTCATAAAGTGTGTCTGAATAAATCAGCTTCCCTGCACTTCCTTCTCCAGAATTAACCTGATCAATCAATAGATGAAACTGACCGGCAGCATCTTGAAACTCTCCAGCCAGCCTGTCAAGGCCCGCACTATCAAGGGCAGTAACAACAGCATTGAGACCGGTGATCAAAGAAGCCATTTCATCTTTCTGTCCCTCCAACATTCCGGTGAACGATTCAAGGTTACCGAAGCTCCTGTCCAGTGATCCCCCCCGATCGAGTGAGGTCTTTAATGAACCGGTGATGGTTGAGAGGTGATCCAGGGTTTCTGAAAGGGCATCCTGTGAAATCAGGGTATCAACTCTGCGGAAGAGGGTATCAAGCGACCCGGCCAGTATTCCCAGTTGGTCGAAGATGGGAAATAAGCTGGATTGCAGGCTGGAAACCAGATCCGGAGCTGTTGAGGACATGATTGTATCAAGGTCATTCATCACCCGGCTTCCCCCGGAGGAGACGATTCGAATGGCTTTGGTTCCCAAAAGGTCTGCGCTGAAAAGCTCCGCACGAGACGCTTCGGCAATGGAGTATTTATCCTCAATACGGAGTACCGCTTCGATGGGCGGATCCTTGTCTGTTCGAAGGATGATCTGGTCTACAAAACCGACTTTCACACCATTCAGCAGGACCGGTGCAGAGTTTTCCAGTCCTCCTGACTCCTGGAAAAAGGTGTAAAGGGCATAGTTGCCCTTTAGTATATTTCTGCCTTTCAGATAGTTAATTCCCCAGATCAGTACTGCTATGGTTACAATACCAATCAGGCCCAACTTTACTTCATTGATGAATTTCATTTTACTTGTTGATTTCTTCTATGGCTTCATTGAGTGGAATGAGTTTTCCGTTTTTCAATGCCACAACAAAGGCATCAGGGAAGTCTTCCTTTACTTTCATGCAACTGGCCAGCGCATCATTGTAATTTAATTCCCGCCCCGTCATATATTTGAACCATCTTCCGTCCTGAACAACCCTCACATCCTTATATCCTTTAAAAGATGACGGTTCTGTTGAGCTTTTGTTGCGTGAAGATGCCACCTGAATACAAAAGATTACCCGGTCGGCCTGTATTTGAGCCACAGCGGGGGCAGATTCAACGACCGGACTGATTGTTTGGGGATCATCCATCATCACCGACATATTGCTTCTGTGGTCAATTTCCTCTTTGTATTCCCTGAAACCCCGGTAAATGGCGGATGCTATGATATCCTGACCATATTCGGTCATCAGGTATTTCTCCTCTTCGGGATTGGAAATAAAACCGGTCTCCACGAGTACACCCGGCATGGCGATCTGGGCGAGCACAAGGATGCCTTGTTCCCTCACCCCCAGGTCTTTCCTGCCTGCCCGGTCCCGGAACTGGTCCTGAATAAAATCACCAAATTCAATACTCTGCTTAAAATAGGTCTTCTGCATTAATGAGAACATGATGTAGGATTCGGTGGATTTGGGATCAAATCCCTCATAAGTTGTTTCGTAGTCCTCTTCCAGCAGGATCACTGAGTTCTCCCTGACTGCCACATCAAAATTCTCATCAGCTCTGTGCTGTCCGAGAACCAGTGTAAGTGTGCCTGTTGCCGATGAGCGGGTATGGGCATTCACATGGATGGAAAGAAAGAGATCTGCTTCGGCCTTGTTGGCAATCTCGGCCCGTTCCATCAGAGTCGGAAAAACATCATCCTTCCGGGTGTAGATTACTTCCACATCCTTCATGTTCTCCTCAATATAATTGCCAACTTTTAATGCAATGGAAAGTGCAATATCCTTTTCTTTGCCCACTTTCCCTACTGCTCCTGAATCCCTTCCACCATGTCCGGCATCAATCACAATGGTATTTATCCCTTTGGGCAGATCTGACTCAACGGCCCAAACCCATTCTGTGCAGCAGGTCGCTAAAAATGTTAAAACAAGAATCCAGCGAAATGACCGTTTTATATTTATTGGCATTACCTTTGCGTTTAGCTTTAAAACGTACGTTAGGCCCATACAAAATAATAGATTTATTCAGATTGCACTGCGACCGGATTAAGATACTTTTCATCATCTTACTAACTGTTTCAAGCTGCGGATTATTGCAAGCTCAGCAGACTGACACAATTGATGTGGTTGATTTTCAGGCTCCCGGTGACAGTTTGCTGATGGTCATGGATTCGCTGGAAAATGAAATCAATTCCAGTGATTCCATTCCGGTCCGGACCACCTCCGGTAATGAAATTGGGTCGGAGGTGGAATATACTGCCACTGATTCGCTGGTTTTTTCGCTGGATGGAGGCATGGTTGAACTCTATGGAGATGCCCGCATTACCTTTGAGGACATAGAGCTGACCGCTGCGTATATTCGGTATGAGATGGATCGGAACCTGGTGATTGCAAATGGCATCACGGACTCAACAGGCAAAATAAGCGGAAAGCCGGTGTTTACAGATCCCAATAATTCATTTGAATCAAAGCGTCTTGAGTACAATTTCAAGACCAAAAAAGGGTATATTGAGGAGGTTGTCACTGAGCAGGAGGGTGGTTACCTGCATGCGGAACAGACCAAGAAACAGACCAATGGGCACGTTCACCTGAAGAACGGAAAGTATACCACCTGTGATCTGGATCACCCTCATTTTTATATTGCCATTACCAAAGGCATATCCATGCCGGGTGACAAGATCATTTCGGGACCAGCTTACATTGTCCTTGCAGATGTTCCCCTGCCCATAGGAATCCCGTTCGGATTTTTTCCGAATTCAAAAACCAAGACTTCAGGGATCCTTCTCCCCAAATATGGCGAAGAAAACCGGCGTGGATTTTATCTGAGGGAAGGGGGATACTATTTTGCCATGAATGATTACATGGACCTCAGGCTTACCGGCGATAT
>CAYVRK010000051.1:0-27510 GCA_964453785.1 uncultured Bacteroides sp. | reverse complement strand
ACATAAACCCTTTCTACCCTCACTAACATTTCGCGGGCGTACGCCCGCTACTTCATCTCAAAGGCAATCCCCAGAAAGTCGGCGATCTCCTTCATCTCTTTCTGGACGGGGACCAGCACATCCACACCCGCTTTGCTGATACGCACTTCATTCTCTCTCTCCGGATCGCCCGGGATCATTACCCTGGTTTGACCTTTGGCAGGCTTGGCAGCACGGAAGGTCTCGATCCATTTGTCCATCTGCGATTTGAATGCTTCTGGTTTCTGGAAGGCATCAATGCGCATGGCACCGAAGAAGTGCCCGGTTCCTTCCCCCACTTTCTCCTCCTTCACGGGGAGATAAGCCACCGAGGGAGGACAGAAAGGCCCGAAGTTGGCCCCGGAAAGAACAGCCGAGAAAATATCGACAATGGCACTCAAACAATATCCTTTATGGCCTCCTTGTTCCCGGGTACCACCCAGGGTCAGCATGGTACCACCCTGCTTTAGAATATCAGGATCATCCGATGGTTCCCCGTTGGCATCCTGGACATACCCCAATGGTACTTTTTCACCTTTTTTTGCAGCCACTGCCAGTTTTCCCCGGGCTATGGGTGTGGTTGAAAAGTCGGCCACAAAAGGGGGATGTATCCCTGCAGGCACAGCCACCGCAATGGGATTGGTGCCCAGCATCTGGGATACAGAGAATGTGGGTGCCACCAGCGGATTGGCGATGGTCATGCAGATGCCGATCATGTCGTGCTCCAGGGCCATCATGGAGTAGTACCCTGCAATCCCGAAGTGGTTGGAACCGCGGGTGGATACCCAGCCAGTACCGGCATGTTTTGCCTTTTCAATGGCAATTTGCATGGATTTGGTGGCCGCAATCATCCCCACAGCCCCGTCTCCGTCAACCACAGCCGTGCTTGGCGATTCATGCACGATCTTTACCTTCGGTTTTACATTGATCCGGCCCGCCTGCCACAGCTGGAAGTAATCCTTGATGCGGATCATTCCGTGGCTGGAATATCCCCTCAGTTCAGCGGCAATAAAGACATCGGTGGCCATTTTTGCATCTTCTCTGCTGCAGCCCATTTTTTCAAATACGGTCCGGGTAAATTGTTCTAAGTAGTTAATCGTGTACATGGAATATGTTTATTATCTGTTAATTACTTTAAATTCATGACTTCCGGTGAATTTTCCTGGTCCGGGCCTGACTGGTGGCCATGATCAGCAAATCATCGATGTTTACATGGGGCGGGCGGGTGACAACAAAAAGAATGGTCTCCGCAATGTCTTCCGCATAGAGGGGCGTGAAACCCTCATACACCTTGTCCGCTTTCTTTTGGTCACCCTTGAAGCGAACCTTGCTGAATTCTGTGTCGGCGGCTCCCGGGTTGATGGCAGTTACCTTAATGCCATAATCAACCAGGTCGATACGCATGGCCTGTGTAAGACCGTCCACCGCAAATTTGGTGGCATTGTAAACGTTTCCGTTTTCATAGGCCTCCTTCCCCGCAACGGAACCAATGTTGATGATATGTCCGCTCCCCCGGGCCACCATTCCGGGGGATATCTGCCTGGTGATATAAAGCAGACCTTTGATATTGGTATCGATCATCCTTTCCCAGTCATCCACCACTCCTTCATGGATCCGGTTGAGCCCCACTGCCAGACCGGCGTTGTTAACCAGCACATCCACATTTTTCCATTTGCCCGTCAGCCCGCCACAGGCCGCATTCACAGCTGCCTGATCCCTAATGTCAAATGCGAGGGAGAGTACGTTTGCTGAGGTCTGAGACCGTATCTCATCTTCAAGTGTTTCGAGATTTTCTTTTCTGCGGCCCGTGGTGATGATGTCAAAATCATTTTTTGCCAGGAGCAATGAAGTAGCTTTCCCAAATCCGGCGGACGCACCGGTGACAAGTGCGATTCTTTTCATATTGCGAAGGTTTTTTTCTGGGTTCCAACAAATGTAAACATTATCTTCAAATGATCTAATCACTATATTTATACCAAATTATCATCTATGGATCTGAATGAACCGCAACTGAAAGAACGCGCACTTTCTTACCTGACCCAGGACGAAGTTTACTCCATCAAATCCAGGTTGGGCAGGGAACCCAATCCTTTTGAACTGAACATGTTTGCAGCCATGTGGTCGGAGCATATTTCCTATAAAAGCTCCATCAAGTGGCTGGAGGAGATGCCGGTAAAAGGAAAGGGTGTGGTTGTACAGGCCGGGGAAGAAAATGCCGGTGTGATTTTCCTCAACGAAGAGCTGGCCTGTGTAATAAAAATGGAGTCTCATAACCATCCCATCGCAGTGGATCCAAGACAGGGGGCCGTAGGGGTGGGGAATGTGAACCGGGACCTGATCACCATGGGAGCCAGGCCCGTGGGACAACTGAATATCCTGAGGTTCGGGGAGCCCCGGGAGAAGTCGGTCCGGGAAATGGTAAATGCAGTGATTTCGGCACTGGGGAGCTATTCCAATAACTTTGGTGTTCCTGTGGTAGGGGGTGAGATCCTTTTTGACAGAAGCTATAATTTTAATCCGCTGGTTAACCTCTTGGGCATTGGAATCGTGCCAAGGGACAAAGTGATCAAGGCTGCATTTACAGATATCTCCCAGGTAGTGGTGCTTCTTGGGAAAAAGACATCGGGGCATGGTGTACATGGTGCAGGATTCGCGTCCAAAGCCATCAAAAACAAGGGACAAATGGTTCCTTCTTCGCAGGTTGCTGATCCTGCCACCGGCAAGATCCTGATGGATTGTATTCATGAATTGAACGGGAAAGGCCTGATCCGGGGAATGCAGGATATTGGCGCCGGAGGTGTTCTCTGTGCTGCTGCCGAGATGGCCGCCAGGGGCAGGAAAGGTGTGGAGGTTTACATGGACAAAATACCGGTGATCAGGGAGGATATTGATGCCCTTGGGGTGCTGCTTTCCCAAACCCAGGAACAGATGCTTCTTGCAGTAGGGAAAAAGGATATGGATGTTTTCATGGAAGTGGCCGGGAGATGGGAACTCCACTGCACTTCCATTGGATCGGTTACCTTAGAAGAGAGGATCAGGATCAAGGATCAGAAAGCCGTTTACGGTGACCTGCCGGTTCAGTTGCTTGTAAGGGGAGGTGGAGCCCCTGTCTATATCAGGGATATAAAACTGAGGGGAAAGACCCCCAGAACGGTTTCTGCAGATGAGGTGCCCATGCCCGGAAACATGAAAGAGATTGCCAGGAAGATGGTGTCGCAACCAAACATTGCTTCCCGCAGGTGGATTTATGAGCAATTTGATACCATGGCCGGATTGTCAAACCTGAGCAGCGAGCATGCTTCTGATGCAGGTATCATCAAACTGGAAGGTTATGACATTGCCCTGGCTATGAGTGTTGACGGGAACTCCAGGTATGGCAAACTGGAACCCAGGAAAGGGGCCATGATCTCGGTGGCTGAAGCATCCAGGAACATTACCTGCTCGGGGGGGAGACCCCTGGCCCTTGCCAATTGCCTGAATTACGGAGACCCTTCGGATCCTTTTGTATATAGTGATTTTGCTGAAAGTGTGAAAGGGATCAGTGAGGTTTGCCGGAAAATGGAGGTGCCTGTCATCGCAGGGAATGTGAGTTTTCATAACCTGACCTACAACGGTGAGGATATTGACAGTGTCATTCCCACACCGGTGGTTGGAATGGTAGGGATTCTGGAAAACTATGAAGATGTAATGACGGTAAATTTCAGGCAGAAGGGGGATGTAATCTTCCTGATCGGGAGGTCTGATAATGATATCTCTTCATCGGAATATCTCTCCTTTGTTCATATGGTCAATGAATCGGCAGCTCCCAGGTTTGACCTGGCGTACGAGATGAAAATCCAACAGGTTGTCAAAGAACTGATCGCCAAAAAGTTGGTCAGTTCGGCACATGATGTCTCCCTGGGTGGATTGTTTGTAACCCTTGTGGAATGCGCACTTCCCCGGGGGCTTGGTTTCGATGTGACTTCTCCGGCAGAAATCCGCGAAGATGCATTCCTGTTTGGGGAGGCCCAGAGCAGGGTGGTGGTAAGTGTTTCAGCGGAGCAGGAGACTGATTTCCTGGATTTCATGATGGAAACGGAAGTTCCCTTTTCGGCTCTCGGACATGTGACCAAACAGGAACTCCGGATTGATGATGTATCCTTTGGATTTATAGCGGACTACGCACGCGATTTTGAGAACGCCCTGGAGCGATTGTTGGGTGATTGATCCCGGCTGTCGGTTCCTGTATACTAATTGCTATATTTGCACCGTTTATGTCTCATATGAAAAGGATACCCCTGCTCCTTGTTTTTCTAATTGTTTCTGTTCAGGTCATTTCCCAGGAGGAGAAAGCCAGGAATCTTCCCGCCTTTGATCTGAAACGGCTTCATTTTGGCTTTACCGTAGGACTGAATGTCATGGACCTGGGAATCAAAAGAAACTATGGTGCCGATCCTTTTCTGTATGCCGATGTAAGCAATGTGCAACCCGGATTCCAGGTTAGTATTGTATCGGACCTGAGACTGAGTGAGAACTGGAACCTCCGATTTCTGCCGGGCATCAGTTTTGGATCCAGGGAAATAGCTTTTTATGATTATAGCGGGAACGGGCAGGGAGTCCTGGCTGAATATGGCGATGCCGAAAACCCTGTTCCACTGGGTCCCAGTTTCCTGGATTTTCCATTGTTGTTTAAATACCGGGCCCACCGGATGAATAATTACCGGCCCTACCTGATAGGGGGCCTGAACTTCAGGTATGATATGTCCGCCAAAAAGGATTTTGACAGTGAATCACAGGAATACCTCAAATTCAAACCGGCCGATTTTTATCTGGAATTTGGGTTTGGGGTTGATAACTATCTGAAATACTTTAAGTTTTCCCCTGAGATTAAACTGGCAGTTGGATTTAACAACATCCTCTCCGATGAAGGGAGACCACCTTATTTCGAGTTTGTGAACTCCATTGAGCGGGTCACCTCTTATATCATCATGTTAAACTTTCATTTTGAATAGCCGGGAACACTGGTTGATGATCCTATTGTCTTCTTCTGATTTCCGAGCAGACCACAGCAACCGATGAGGCCAGATTCAGGGATTCGGAACCGGAGTCCTCACCTGCATAGGAGGGTATGGCAAGTCTGGCGTTGATGAAAGGATCATAGGCATTGGAGAGACCTTTTGACTCGGTTCCGAACAGAATCAGTGGATTTTCCCCCAGTTCTGTTTCGTAGATGTTTTCCCCGTCCAGATAGGTTCCGTAAACCGGTTTTCCAAGCATGGTCCGGTCTCTGAGCAGAGGTTCCAGTTCCGTGTAGTGAACTTTCACCCGAAGCATGGAGCCCATGGTGGATTGCACCACCTTGGGATTGAAAAGGTCCACCGAATCGGGTGTACAGAGGATATGCCTGATGCCGAACCAGTCGGCCGTCCGGATGATGGTCCCCAGGTTACCCGGATCACGGACAGCAACCAGTCCCAGTACAATTTCAGAGGACAACACCTCAGGATCCAGGATAGGAACCGGAATCCGGACCAGGGCAAGCACCGGCTGGGGGTGGACCAGGCTGCTGACACTCCTGAGTTCTTTTTCAGTGGTCTCTGAGAAATTTACTCCGGCCAACCGAAGCAAATCACCGTGATCATCAATCCACTGCCCGGTGGCAATGATTTCCTCCACCATGGGAGGTTCCCGGTGCACTCCCTCAAGCAGTTCCACAATCATTTTCTCTCCTTCCACCACAAAGAGTCTCTGTTGTTCCCTGTATTTCTTCTGGCTGAGGGACCGGATCAGTTTTAATTTCGATTTGGAGATCATGGCAGGATTGTTGAATACCACAAAGATGAAAAAAGTTTTGACTGCATTAAAATTTGTATTTTTGCATTTTCAGATGAACCATTGAGCCGCAGGATTCCATATATCATTTCCCTGATCATTCCCATACTCCTGTTTTCCTGCAATGCCACCAAATATGTGCCAGCGGATAAGTACCTGCTCAACAATTACAAAGTGGAAGCAGGCGATGGTGAATTTGACAAGAAGGCACTGAACGATTACATCAAACAGAAACCCAACAAGCAGGTTATTTTCTGGAAGTTCTATCTCTCCCTGTATAACCTTTCATCTCCCTCCAGGGACAACGGATTTCACAACTGGCTCAGGCGGATCGGAGAGCCCCCGGTGGTTTATGATGAGGATATGAAGGAGAAATCTTCGGAACAGCTGAAGCTCTTCATGAACAACAAGGGATTCTATTTTTCCGAAGTGACTGATTCGACCATTTACAGGAAAAGAAGAGTCAAGGTGGTTTACCATGTGAATCCGGGTCAGCCTTACAGGATCAGGAACATTACTTACTTCTTCCAGGATGGGACACTGGCTCCCAAGGTTCTTGCCGATACGGGAACAAACAAGTTCAGCAGCGGAGAGTTGTTTAATGTGGATGTGCTTAAGCAGGAGCGGCTTCGCATCGAAACTGTACTCAGGGACAGTGGATATTACGCCTTCAGCCGCGATTATATCTACTTTGAAGTGGACAGTGCCATGAAGAGCCACCAGGTGGATATCACCCTTGGAATAAGGAATTTTCCAAACCAGGACAGGAAGGGAAACAACATTCAAACAGCCCATCCGGTCTACCATGTACGGAACGTCTATATGGTTACTGATTATAGTGCAGTTGCTTCCCGTGAAGAAGCCAAACAGGCCGCTTTATTTAAAGACACACTTGTTTATGACAGTGTTCGCATCATCTTTACAGAAAAGCCAAATATCAGGCCCGGGGTGGTCACACAAAAAAATTATATCATTCCCGGAAACCTGTTCGATGCTTCCAATGTGAAACGAACCTACCGGAACCTTTCCTCATTGAGTGCATCCAGGATGGTTGATATCAGGTTCAGGGAGGTGGATACCAAGAACCGGCTGCTGGACTGTGATGTGCTGATCGCCCCCGCGACACGTCAATCCTATACATTCAAGCTGGAAGGCACCAACTCGGGAGGGAACATTGGTGCAGCAGCCAATATCGGGTACAGTCACAGGAATCTTTTTGGAGGTTCAGAGCAATTTGAACTAACATTCACGGGAGCTGTTGAGTCTTTGAAGGAATCAAGTACTGCTTCCGACTCATCCTTATACCAAGGTCCAAACCTGATGCAGGAGTTCGGAGTGGAGGCCCGGCTCAGAATCCCCAAGTTCCTTTTGCCCTTTAAATCGGACCAGTTTATCAGGAAGTTCAACCCGCAGACCACCATCAGGCTTTCATACAACTATCAGAAAAGGCCTGACTACATCCGGACCCTGGCCAATGCCTCTTTTGGGTATGACTGGCGAAGTTCGGATAAATTGGTCCACAGGGTATTCCCGTTTGAAGCCAGTTTGATACTCACGCCTTATAAGTCACAGGATTTCCAGGAATGGCTTGAGGGAAAATATCTGTTCTACAGTTATGAGCCTCACCTGATCATAGACCAGCGTTATTCAATGAACTGGTCCAATCAGAAACTTTTGAAGAACCAGAGCTTCCAGGATGTAAGACTGAACCTGGAGACATCAGGGAACCTGTTGTATGGAGGTTCCAAATTGCTGGCCGCTGATCCGGGTGACGGAAATTACCAGTTGCTGGGGGTGGATTTTGCACAGTATATGAAGGGAGACATTGATTTCAGGAGTTACACTTTTTTATATGAGGATATCAGCCTGGTGTTGAGGGGATTTGCAGGTGTTGGATTTGCCTATTTGAATTCTGCTGCCATGCCTTTTGAGAAACAGTATTTTTCGGGAGGTGCAAACAGCATACGGGCCTGGCAGGTAAAGAGTCTGGGTCCGGGTTCATATGATGATCCGGACGAGTCGGTTTACCCGAACCAGACAGGAGATGTAAAACTTGAGGCCAACATGGAATACCGCTTCAAGCTAATCTGGAAATTGGAACTGGCTATGTTCCTGGATGTTGGGAACATCTGGTCCCTTTCCAATGAGGATGACAGGGAGGGGGCAGGTTTTGAATTCGGGAGGTTCTATAAGGAGCTGGCCGTTGGTACCGGCGTTGGTACACGGGCTGTGTTCAGTTTCTTTATTTTTCGTTTTGACCTCGGGGTCCCGCTGCGCTCTCCCTTCCCAATCGATGGTTCCAACTGGCTGCCTGGAAATTCAGGGATCTCAGGCAATGATCTAACTTTTAACCTGGCCATTGGTTATCCATTCTGATCTAGTTGATTTTACCAATATTTATTCTAATTTTGTTCGCTCTATTTCAAACATATTCCTAATCATTTTTGATCATGTCCAATAAGATATCAGATGTTGTAAAACCGGGGGTTGTTACCGGAAAAGATGTACAAAAAGTTTTTGCTGTAGCCAAGCAGAATGGATTTGCCATACCCGCCGTTAACGTGGTGGGAACCAACTCAGTGAATGCAATAATTGAAGCTGCCAGGGAAGTTCATTCCCCGGTAATGATTCAGTTTTCCAATGGAGGCGCTGCATTTTACGCAGGGAAAGGACTTTCCAATGAAAACCAGAAGGCAGCCATTGCAGGTGCTGTAAGCGGAGCCAAACATGTGCACTATATGGCCGAAGAATATGGTATACCCGTCATCCTTCATACGGATCATGCTGCCAAAAAGCTGTTGCCCTGGATCGACGGATTGCTGGAAGCCGGTGAACGGCACTTCGAGAGCTGGGGAAAACCACTTTTCAGCTCACACATGCTCGACCTCTCAGAAGAGCCCCTGGAAGAGAATATCGCGATTTGCAAAAAGTACCTTGCGCGCATGAGCAAAATAGGCATGACCCTGGAGATCGAACTGGGTGTGACCGGTGGTGAAGAAGATGGGATTGACAATACCGGCATGGATAATTCACTGCTCTATACCCAGCCACAGGATGTGGCGTATGCCTACGAGGAACTTTCCAAAGTAAGCGACCAGTTTACCATTGCAGCTTCCTTCGGGAATGTACATGGGGTATATAAACCAGGAAATGTGAAACTGACTCCCAAAATCCTTGACAATTCACAAAAGTATGTTTCAGAGAAGTACAAGCTTGGAGAGAAACCTCTGAATTTTGTTTTTCATGGTGGATCCGGTTCCACCCGGGAGGAGATCCGTGAAGCAATTGGTTACGGTGTGATCAAGATGAATATTGATACCGATACCCAGTGGGCCTCATGGGACGGGGTGCGCAAGTTTGAAGCCAAAAACCACAATTACCTGCAGGGACAGATTGGAAATCCGGAAGGAGAAGACAAACCCAACAAGAAGTTTTATGATCCGAGAGTCTGGCTCAGGGAGAGTGAAAAGTCTTTGATCGAGCGCATGAAAGTGGCCTTTGAGGACCTGAACTGCATCGACAGGCTTTAACAGGTTGACATGTCGCAGGGCGGAAACGGGGAGAGAGACAGTTTCAGCAGCCGGTTTGGTGTCCTCGCGGCGCTGGCTGGATCTGCCATTGGGCTTGGTAACATATGGCGGTTTCCATATGTAGTGGGTCAAAATGGAGGTGGAGCTTTTCTGCTCATCTATTTGATTTTCGTTGCTGCCATTGGCATCCCGGTCATGATGTCGGAATTCGTCATTGGCCGGTCTGCCCAGTTAAATCCGGTAGGTGCATTCAAGAAAATCCATCCCGGCAAAAGGTGGTATCTCGTTGGCATGCTGGGTGTCGTTTCAGTTCTTATCATTTTTGCTTTCTATACGGTCGTTGCAGGTTGGACGCTTGAGTACGTGATCCAATCTGTAAAGTGGGTGTTATTTCCCGGTAAATTTGGTTTTGCGTCCATGGATTCTGAGGCCCTGAAAGTATTCTTTCACAATCATTATGAATCATTTACCTCAGGAATATGGAGGCCCATACTCTGGTTTGCGGTCATGATGTTGCTTACAGGTTATATTGTGATCTCCGGTGTGAAAAATGGTATTGAGAAATTTACCAAATTCCTGATGCCTGTATTTCTGATCCTGCTTCTTGTTCTTGTGATTCGGTCTGTCTCTCTCGAGGGGTCACGTGAAGGATTGGTTTTCCTGTTTAAACCTGATTTTACACCGATCAGGGAAGCGCCTTTCCGGATCATACTGGAAGCACTGGGTCAGGCCTTCTTCTCATTGTCCATCGGGATGGGTACCCTGATCACCTATGGCTCCTATATACAGAAGAAGGAGAGTCTGGCAAATACCGCTGTCAGCGTAGCTGTTGCTGATACCTTTGTGGCCGTCATAGCCGGACTGGCCATATTCCCGGCAGTTTTTGCATTCGGAATTGATCCCGGACAGGGCCCCGAACTTGTCTATATTACCTTGCCCGTGATCTTTCAGAATATGGCGGGCGGGCTCATCTGGGCTTTTTTGTTTTTCCTGCTGCTGTGCTTTGCCGCCATCACGTCCACCATATCGATGCTGGAGGTCATTGTGGCTTATTTTTCCGAGCAATTAAACATGACCAGAATAAAGGCTACATTCCTGGCCATTATCTCGGCAGGTTTCCTTGGGATTCTCTGTATTGTATCCAGTGATCTGTTTGGAATATTTAATGCCTCTCCCGACCTGCTGCTTCCACTCGGGGGGTTCTTTATTGTGGTCTTTGTCGGCTGGTTCCTCGCCAGGGATACCACAAAACGGGAGTTCTCAAGCGACGGGAAATACAAAACAGGCTATTACGGGTTGTTCATGTTCCTGGTAAAATTCGTTGCCCCCCTGGCTATTGCACTTCTGTTTGCACTTGGCGTATACAGCAAGGTCATCTCCCTGTTTCCCTCCATTGGGTAAACAGCGAATTGCAGTGTACCGTTTTTGTAAATTACATCCTGATGGTTCATTCGACAGGGCCGCTTGTCATTTGCTTTTTCATACAGACCCATAGAAAAATTCTGGTATAGCTGACCGATCGGAGCATCCCTGCCACATTAATGATGGGATGATCAAAAAATTGCTTCGGGAATTCTTTTTATTGACCAGGGGAGAGCAGCGGGCCATGATTCTTGTATCCCTGCTGTTGATCCTTGGCCTGGGAGCGAGGATCGCGGTGCAGATGTTTCCTGCCCGTGAGCCACCCGGATTGGAGCAATTCCTGGAGGAATCCCGCCAGATCATAGCAGAACTGGCCAGATCGGACAGCATAAAAAAGAGTGAACAGAGAGCCTTCGATTCCATCAGGGATGCCAATAAAACACATTTTCCACCCCGCTCCAACCATGCCTATCCATCTGATCAAACCCACAGAGCCAGTCCGGGTATCATTCAAATCAATTCTGCAGATTCTGCAGATCTGCTTCCCCTGCCCGGCATCGGCCCGGTCTTTGCCGGAAGGATCATTAAATACAGGAACATGCTGGGGGGGTTTGTAAACACCGATCAGTTGCGGGAAGTGTATGGATTGTCCGGGGAAGCCTTTGTTCAGATCCTTCCCCATATACATATTGATACGTCTGAGGTCCGGAAGCTGCATGTCAACAAAGCCTCCTTCAGGGATTTGTTGAAGCACCCCTATCTGGAGTATGAGGATGTGAAAGCGCTGGTAAAATTCATGGATACTGAGGACTTGATACGCTCTTTTGAAGAGATAGTGGAGAACCATCTCCTGCCTGACTCAATCCTTGTGAAGATCCGGCCCTATCTGGATTTTATCCCTTGATCTGCGTCTGACAAGGTGCTCCGGATTCCCATTTCGAGTCCCCTGATTTCGGCCAGGTTTTTTAACCTTCCATACAGTGTGTAGCCGGGATAATATGTTTGATCAAAATCACCCAGGATCCGTGCACCATGATCTGGCCTCACCGGAATGCCACTGTATCCTTCTAGGTTTTCGACCCTTCTGTTGTCTTCCAGGATCATGGTCTTCATGATGGCCGGAATATCCACATCTCCGGTAAAAATATTCTTTTCGCAGAAATTGAGATCCTTATCCCTGTTTACATTTCTGATGTGCAGAAAATTGATTCTGTGTGCAAGTTTCTCTGCCATGCGGGGCAGATCATTGAAATGCGCGGCACCAAAGGAACCAGTACAGAATGTAATCCCGTTGTAGCTTGAATCCACAGCTTGAATGATCTCCTGTGCATCCTCCAGGGTACTCACTGTGCGAGGTAATCCCAGCAATGGCCATGGCGGATCGTCCGGGTGAATGGCAAGCCGGATTCCGGCGCTTTCAGCCGCCGGGACGATCTCCTCGAGGAACTTTCTCAGGTTGTAAAGGTAGTCACTCCGGTTCATTCCACTGTAACCCTCAATTCTTTGCATGACCTCTTTCAAGGTGAATTTCTCACCCGATCCGGGAAAACCCAGAAGAAATGTATTTTTCAGAGCCTTCCTGCTCTGTTCAGCCAGGGAGGCAAACCAGGTTTCGGCTTCGGCGCACACCTCTTCTGGGTATGAACGCTCGGCGCCGGGCCGCTTCAATATAAAAAGATCAAGGGCGGCAAAATGAGTGTAATTGAATCCCGAACTTTCTGAACCGTCCTTGTTTCCCATTGCCAGGTTGGTCCTGGACCAGTCTAATGCAGGCATGAAATTGTAACAGATTGTATTGATATGCGCTCTGCCCAGGTTTTCAAGGGTCTTCCTGTAGTTTTGGATGTATTTTTTGTATTGGCCGGATCGTTTCTTGATGTCTTCATGGACAGGTACGCTCTCTACCACACCCCAGTTGAGACCGGCGCTTTCGATCATTCCTTTTCTTTTCGAGATTTCCCCGGGTGTCCAGATCTCTCCCACAGGCACTTGGTGGAGCGCCGTAACGATGCTTTGCGCCCCTGTCTGGACAACCTCACTTAAGCGAACCGGGTCATCAGACCCGAACCAACGCCATGAATAGATGAACATACGATTGGTTTTAAACACCACTATGAAAACTAAATCCCCCGTCAATGGGTAGGATCACACCGGTAACAAAGGAAGCAGCCTCACTGGATAGAAATAGAACAGCACCAATAAGTTCATCGGCCTTTCCAAACCTTCCCATGGGGGTGTTCTGAATGACCAGCCTGCCTCTTTCCGTAGGTGACCCGTCCGGATTTGTCAGCAAGGCCCTGTTTTGATCCCCAATGAAAAATCCGGGGGCAATGGCGTTTACCCGGATGGCACCACAGTGTTTCATGGCCATCTCCATAGCCATCCAGCGGGTGAAATTAGAAACTGCTGCTTTGGCTGCAGAATAGCCAACCACCCTTGTGATCGTTCTCATGGCAGCCATGGAGGAGATATTGATAATGGAGCCGCTTTTTTGATCTGCCATGATCCTTCCAACTTCCAGTGTTGGAAGAAGTGTGCTTTTATAGTTCAGGTCCGAAATCCGGTCAAAATCTTCCAGGTTGAGGTCAAAAATGGTCTTATCCGGAGAAATGGTCGCACCCGGGATATTTCCGCCGGCAGCATTAACGAGAATATCTATTTTACCGTTCTCTTCTACGATCTTTGCGCAGGCTTTCTTGATGCTGTCCATATCAAGTGCATCCATATGGATGCCGTGGGCCGAACCTCCCAGGTCGATGATCGTCCTGGCATTGGTTTCAGCTTTTTCAAGATGAATATCGGCAAGGATGATTTTTACACCTGCCTGTGCCAGACCGCTTCCGATGGCTCCGGCCAGCACTCCACCCCCTCCCGTAATAAGGGCAGTTTTCCCCTCAAGTTTATACAAATCGTCTATATAACCCATCATTGTTTTTTTTATGGATTCGTTTTCCGCAAATCCTGGTATATGAATAACCACTAAGCGAGGTCTTTTGTTGAGTAAAAAAAACTGCCTTCCAGGGCCGGATCCCTGGAAGGCAGTAAAAGCCAACCTAAAACTAAACTAATAACCGGTATTCTGTCCGTAGTCGTTGGTACAACGGGTAATCTGATTCACCGGAATGGGCCGCAATACATGGAAATCCTTGATGTTCTGCGCATCTGGATTGTGCAATTTAACCCTTTCAATCAGCTTGCCTGTCCGCTTGAGATCGAGCCAGCGGCTCTGCTCACCGAAGCACTCCCTTGACCACTCGTCCAGGATGAAATCCAGATCAACCTCTCCGGCTCCAACGTGCATGGCAGCTTCCATGCCATCAAAGGCAGCCCGCTCCCTGAGGGTATTGATGTATTGAACAGCGGCACTTGCATTTCCATCCCTGCCGAGCATGGCTTCCGCGGCCACCAGATAGGTCTCGCCCAGCCGGTAGACAGGAAAATCACGGCCTCCCTTGGTCTCGTTCAGAGAGGGACGCAGGTTGTCCTCCCACTTCCACGGAACAGGGAAGATATTGATATTCGGGCTGTTGACCGAAACATCCGTTCTCCACAGGCACCAGTCCTGGTCGATCTCATCCAGGTTCCAGGTGAAAATCTTCACCCCGGGCAGGCGGGCGTACATGGCTGCAGTATCCAGTTCAGCAGCCGTCTTGTCGGTAATATAGATGGCTGTATCACCCACATGTGCACCAGCCGGAATATTCCTGTCGGTGTTATAATACCAGGTATCCTGGAATGACTTTAGATACCGGGCATCCACATCCAGGGGCCTGAAATTCTCCAGCAACCACGCAGTGGGCCTGAAACGGATCCACGGGCGTCCGTATCCATGACCCAGGGCCCGGTCGAGACCATCATTGAAGGTCTCGTACCAGCACCTGAAATAGAGATGGTTCCGGTTCCCTTCATCGTCCAACAGCAGGTCCTCTGTAAATTGGATCGACCAGATGATCTCATCGTTCTGCTCGCTCTCACTGCTATGGACCAGTCCACCGCTACCATCATCCGAGTTGTAGATCCTCTGGTAATCGTCCAGCAGTACATGTCCCGAATTGTTGATCACATCCACAGCCAGGTTGGCAGCCTGGGTGAAATCGGCCACTCCCTCTCCGTAAGGCTGGTAGGCACGGGTCAGGTAAACCATTGCAAGCCCGTGCTGTGCTGCCGGCTTGGTGATCCTCCCGAACTCGGTCTCTTCGCCTTTTGAGGGGAGATCCGCGATGGCATCCTCCAGATCATTGATAATGGCCTCGTAGATATCACTCTCCGGGGTTCTTGTAGCTTCGGTCTCCACCCCGACGGTCTCTTCAAGCGTGAGGTGGACCGGGCCCCATAACTGGACCAGCAGGAAGTAATAGTGTGCCCTGAGGAACTTGACCTCGGCAACCAGCACCTTTTTCTCAGCATCCGGAATATCAGCCTCCGGTGCACGGCCGATCACTGCGTTACAGGTATTGATCCCCTCATAAAACGCCTGCCAGGGATCCCAGATATAATCGGCCTCACCATCCAAACCAGCAATGTACTTGTTGAAGTACTGGAAACCCCCGTGTCCGCCGTTGGTATATTCATCTGTTCCGAAAACAGTAACCGCGCAGCCGGCCTCATCGCCGTAGAAGTCGCGGAACCTTTCATATGCCGCATTCACTGCATCCCTGAATCCGTCCGGGGTATTGTAGTGGGTATCCACAGTAACTCCCGAGATGATCTCTTCATCCAGGACATTGCATGAAACCCCGGTGAGCGATGCAACGGCAACTACTAATAATAGATATTTTATTTTTTTCATTTTTCTCAAGTTTTAGCATCCATTATTAAAAATCAACCATGATCCCGAATGAGTACATACGGGTCGAAGGAACATCAGATCTTATCCTGCCGCCATACTCACGTCCGGTATTTTCATCGATATCAGAATTATATACTTCCGGATCAAGGCCTTTCTGAAGGTGCGACCAGATGAACATGGTGTCCAGGTTCAGGTAGATTCGCAGCTTCTTGATTCCCACCTTGGCGAGCGGTGTCTTCGGAAGGTTGTATCCCAGCTGCACATTCTTGATCTTGAAGAAATCTCCCGTGTAGTAACATCTTGTGGTCTCGTACAGGGGGTATTCCCTTGAGCCATCGGGTTTGGGATTATCATTGGTAGGATTGGTCTCGGTCCAGTAGTCCACATTCAGGTTGTTATAGCGTCCCTGGAGGGTGGTCCTGTCTCTCAGGTATTGGTTGTAGACAGTATGCCCGAATACACCCAGGAGCATGAAGGATAAATCAACCCCCTTGTACTCGAAACGGGACCCCAAACCGAGGGTAACGGTTGGCATGTCCGAACCGAGGATGATCTTGTCATCCTGGTTGATGATGCCGTTATCATCCAGGTCATTGATTTTAATTTCACCGGGGAACTGGGAATACACCGAGGCAGCGTCCTCTTCTCCAAGCTGCCAGATTCCGATCTTCTCATAATCGTACCAGACGGTCAGCGGTTCACCGATGAACCACTTGTTCCCTACGTCATCCTCTTCCGTCCCATAGAGGTCCAGGATCTCCTCTTTGTTGCCAAAGAGGTTCAGGTCGGTTGACCAGCTGAAATCACCTTTGGCAATGTTCCTGAATGTCACACCCAGTTCCCAGCCCCTGTTCCTTGTTTCGCCGACATTTTCGAATACCGAGTTAAAACCGGAGGTGATGGGCAACTGCCTTTCCAGCAGCAGGTCGGTGGTATGGGTCTGGTAGAGTTCAAAGCTACCTGCAATCCTGCCTTCCATCAGCCCGAAGTCGATACCCAGGTTGGCGGTGGCCGAAGATTCCCATCTCAGGTCAGGATTGGCCAGCGTCCCCGGCCTGAAACCAAGACCTGAATTTCCATTGAAGTTGTAATAGGATCTGGAAAGGGAGCCCCTGGTCTGGTAAGGATCGATGCCGGTGTTACCGGTCAGTCCGTAACTGACCCTGAGTCGAAGATCATTAAACAGGTCCTGTCCCAGCATGAAACTTTCACTGCTGATCCGCCACAGGGCAGCTGCCGAAGGAAAGAATCCCCACTTGTTGCCTTCAGCCAGTCTGGACGAACCGTCATACCTTCCGGTCAGGGTGATCATGTATTTCCCCTTCAAATCATAGTTCACCCGTCCCATGAATGACATGATGCCCCATTGGGAGAGGTCGCTTCCCATTTCATCCACTATTTCAGCCGTCCCCAGGTTATGGAAGAGCTGTGATTCATAGGGTAGGTCCTCCACCTCTATAAAAGTTTCTTCAGCATTGGATTCCTGAATACTATACAAACCGGTGAAGTTGAGGTTATGGTCACCCGTAGTTAAATTGTAGGTCAGGATATTCTCAAAGGTATACTCGAACTTTCTTACATGTTCCTTTCGGACCAGTGCATTCCCTCCCTGGCGGGCACTGGAGTTGCTCCCCTGGAAAAGGCCCCTCCTGTATTCGCTCAGACTGGGACCATAGTTCATCCTGTAATTCAGGTTCTTCAGAATGTTGATCTCCGCAAATATATTGCTGAAGACCCTGAACGATTCCCGTTCATCGATGCTGATATTTTCTTCATAATCGGCCAGCGGGTTCCAGAGCAGCGGGTCGGCCCCCGGCCGGTACACAAGATTCCCTTCGGAATCGTAGGGTTCGGCCAGTGGTGAGATGTTCACTGCGCCCCCGTAGGTATTGGGACCCAGGTTCTGGATGCCCTTGAGCACCTGTGTGGAGGTACCCACCTTGATCCTTTTGGTGGCCTGGTGGTCCAGGTTCACCCGGAAGGTCTTCCGGGTATAGTCCTGCAGGGAGATCACGCCGCGCTCCTTGAAAAGGTTTCCCGACAGGGCGAAACCGGTCTTGGCACTCCCTCCCCGGATACTCAGCTGCTGGTTGGTCTGGAAGCCCTTTTCGATCACCTGGTCTACCCAGTCGGTGGAGACACCGGCTGCATAGGCATCCAGTTCATCCTGGGTAAAGGCACGTCCGCCTACCTCTTTCAGCCTGTAATATTGTTCTCCGTTCATCAGATCGGGCACTGCAAGCACACTGGTGATACCGTAATATCCAGAATAGGAGATGGTTGTGGGCATGTTTCCGCCCCGGTAGGTGGTGATCAGGATTACCCCGTTAGCACCCCGCGATCCGTAGATGGCGGTGGCCGAGGCATCCTTCAGGACCTCTATGGATTTGATATCCCTGGGATTAAGGCCTGTAATGCTCCCTTCCCATGGGATTCCGTCAACGACGAAAAGAGGTTCGTTGGTGGCGGTCAGTGACCTGCGTCCACGGATCCGGATGGTCACATCGGTACCGGGGGTGCTACCCCCATTACCCAAGGCCACAACACCGGTGGCCCTGCCCTGCAGCGCCTGACCTGCATTCAAAACCGGTCGCTCCTGGATTTCTTCAGAAGATACGGAAACAATGGCACCGGTAATGCTTCCCCTTCGCTGGGTACCGTAACCGACAACCACAAGTTCATCCAGGCCAACAGCCGAGGGCACAAGGGCCACATCGACCACAGTCTGGTTGGTGACTTCAACCGAGCTTACTTCGTAGCCTACAAAGGAGTAGACCAGCACAGCATCGACAGAGGGTACCCTGATAGAGTAGCTACCGTTCGAACTGGTAATTGCCCCGGTGGTGGTGCCCTGGACAACAATATTTACTCCGACCAGCGGCTCATCCGAAGCCCCGTCGGTAACCGTTCCAGTAACTGTCCTCTCCTGGGCAAGCAGTTGCATGCATGAGATCGAACAGATTACTCCAAACAATAAAATAAGAAGATGTTTTTTCATAGATGTAGGTTTAGATTGGTAATAATAGATTTGGTAGGTATGAATAGGTTTAGTTTGTAATTTCTACTCTTCCGTTTGGGCTGACCAAATTCTTCTCAAATTCCCCTCGGATCGTTCACCGGGTCTTGCCATTCCTACACCCCGTTTGCCTCATTGCTGCAATCGGTTGCAGAAAACTACAAAAAATTTGGAAATTAAGGAGGATAATTGAATATAATTTTCATAAATGCCCCATTCAAATTGATCCAAATCATGCCTGATGAAGGGGGTTTTCATTAAGACAAATACATTAAATTACAGATAAACAGTGGTTTATAACCATATTTCCTGTTCAGAAAATGTTATTCACCTATTCTGCGCAATCTATTGCATAATGATGAAAGTTCACCATTGATCCCGGGCAGGTGTCCCACAAGCCAGTTGGATATCTTAGGAGGATCATATCTGAATATAGTCCGTTCCGTACGGAGCCCTCTGGGGTCTGGCCAACATGGCATTGGCAGCCTCATTACCAATGAATTTCTCCGTTTTGGGATTCCACTGAAGGGTTCCCGGAATTTTCATGGCAATATGGCTCAAAAGGCAGACGCTGCAAGCCCTGTGACCAATTTCTATGGGAGAAATGGGATCTTTCCGGCTCCGGATGCAATCCAGCCAGTTGCCGTGTTGTTCCTCGCTTACATACAAATGGATCTCGTTTTCTTTGATCTCGGATTCCAGTATGGCCGGGTCGCTTGCATTCAGGGCCATGGCACTTCTTTCCCTTGCGACGGGATCGCTGGCGGTTGCCTGGTAATTGCCCCGCGATACAAAGATCCATCCGTCGGTTCCTTCATACCTTATTCCATTGGGGAATCCTCCGCTGGTATACATGGTGATGCCATTTTTATATTCGGCTTTCACCATGAAATCGCCATGGACATTCCATAATCCTGATTTCGGAAACTGGGCAACTGCTTCCAGGGAAACCGGCCCGGTAAATTCTGTATCCATTCCCCATGCAGCGGAATCGAAATGATGTTGTCCCCAACCCGTAATCATACCGGCTCCGAACTGTTCGCGGCGAAGCCAGCCGGGGCGGTCATAGCCTACTTGCGGATGAACGCCAATTTCGGTGTAATAGACATATGGGGTTTCTCCCAGCCACATATCATAGTTCAGATTGGAGGGAATAGGCATCTCTTCCGCTTCGGGACCGGAGGGATCACCTGGTAATCCGACCTTTACGGTGTGTAGTTTTCCGATCCTGCCGTTTCTGACCAGTTCAGCGGCAATCCTGAACTGTTTGGAGGAGCGCTGCTGTGTCCCCAACTGAAGGATGGTTCCTTTCTTCCGTGCAATATTACTGAGCAGGCGTCCTTCTGCGATGGTCAGTGAGGTGGGTTTCTGAAGATAGATATCCTTTCCTGCCAGTGCAGCTTCAATGGCAGGTTGTGCATGCCAGTGGTCGGGTGTGCTGATGATCACGGCATCGATCTCAGGCTTGAGCAACATCTCTTTATAGTCGCTGAACATTTTTACGTCAACTGTTTTGTCACTGCCCTCTTTCTTCGCATAGAACTCCTCGATCAGTCTCTTTCCGTCTGCCATCCGGTTGCTGTCCACATCGCTGACAGCGATCACCTTTGCGATATCATACTGCAAGACTCCGGGCAGGTCATGCCCCCTCGCAATCCTGCCGCAACCGATCTGACCGATTTGGATCTTGTTACCGGGTGCACTTTTGCCAAAAACCATGGATGGGACTATGGTGGGAATAACGATGGTACTTGCAGCCGCAGTTGTAGTCGCTTTTATGAATTTTCTTCTTTCCATCAGGTTTGTTTTTATGGGTTATTTGTATACAGGTATCAAAATGTTCTGCAATCCGGTAAAAAGGATGATCATTGAAATGAATGTTCTCCTGGATATTTCATTGTTGTTGTTTTGACTGTTAAAGTTAGTGAAAATGCAATCGGTTGCATGAATTTTCTAATTAAATTTCATATTTTTATATCGTTACATATTTTTTGATTTACCCCTTTATGGCCAGCCGAAAAGAAGTTACCATTTATGATATTGCCAGAGCGTTGAATCTTTCTGCTTCAACCGTAAGCAGGGGATTGAAAGACAACCCGGCCATACGCAAGAGTACCATTACCAAGATCCAGAGTACTGCACTGGCCATGGGCTATCAACAAAATACCTTTGCCAGCAACCTGAGAAAGAACAAATCCAATACCATTGGCGTTATCCTTCCAAGGCTCGACAGTGCCTTCCAGTCTGCCGTAATCTCTGGGATAGAAAAGATGGTGAACCGGAAGGGTTTCAATTTGATTATCAGTCAGTCAAGGGAATCCGTTGAAAAAGAGAAAGCAAACGTTTCAACGATGTTCAACAGCAGGGTTGAGGGTTTACTGGTTTCACTCGCCTGTGATACATGCAATATTGACCATCTTGATATGTTCATGAAAAAGGGGATCCCTGTCATTCTTTTTGACCGCATCAAGGATCACCCTAACTATCAGCTAACCAGGATTGTGATAGACAATTCAAAAGCCGGCTATGATGCAACAAATCATTTGATCGAGCAGGGTTGCCAAAGGATCATGTTCGTTAGCGATAACCTGATGAGCAGTGTGTATTCTGAACGCCACGAGGGATACAGGCAGGCATTGAAGAATCATGGGATACCCTATAAAAAGGAATATGTTTTTGTGACCAAACTGGATGAAGAATCAGGGATACGAACCGTTGACAGGGTTTTGCAGATGAAAAGCCGGCCGGATGGAATCTTCGCCACCAATGATACTTCTGCCGTTTCGATTATTTGCCGGTTGACCAGGGAGGGAATTAAAGTGCCGGAAGATATTGCGGTGGTGGGATTCAACGATGTCATTATCTCCAGAGTGATTGAGCCCAGCCTGACAACCATTCACTATCCCGGTGTAGAAATGGGGGAGGTAGCCGCCGCCACCCTGATCGATTCTTTGAATCATGAGAATAACGGGATCACAAAAACCGTGGTACTGGAGCACAAGCTGATCGTTAGAAATTCTTCGCTTAAAAATGGACGTCGTCCTGGCAATCATGCAGATGGAGATACAGCACCAGATCTGGCCGGGTAGGGTTGAATCAGGAGTCTAGTTAAAAGTACATGAGCAAAGTATGACCCGATTTTGCTATCTTTAAAGGCATTCAATTGTTCCCGGCATGAGGAAAATCCTTACATTCCTGTTCGGAGTAATATGGATTGCTTGCACCTTTTCAATGTTCAGCCAGGAGATCCGGGTTTCCGATCCACGGCTGGAACTGAGGGACAACACCATCCTTATTTCATATGATATCCTGAACAGTACCCCTTCGGAGAAATTCACTGTTGAGCTTATTGTTACTGATTCAAAAGGGAACAGGATCAATGCGGCATCTTTATCAGGTGATGTGGGTAAGATGGTAAATGGAGGAACTGGTAAACGCATTGCATGGGACCTGGAAGTTGACAAGATCGAGATGAATGCCCAGATCTATGTGAAGGTGTATGTGAAGGCCATCCCACCCCCCGAACCTGTTGTTGTTGAACCTGACATCAAAGAGCCGGAAGAAGAATCCCAGAAAATCACTGAGAAAAATATTTCCAAAAATGAGAAACAGTTCAGCAGGACCGGACTTGTTTTACAATCGGCATTGTTTCCCGGTCTGGGACTATCCAGGTACAGGGGAGGTCCTCACTGGATCAAAGGGGTGGCAGGCTACGGCAGTATAGCCGGTGCAGTCATTCTGAACAGAAAAGCGGTGAATACCTATGCCGGAATCAACGATCTGACTGATTATGATGAAAAATATGCCTTGTACCAGGAGTCATTGCAACAGGACAACATTTCGGAGGCACTCGCCTATACTGCCATGGCAGTATGGGTAACCGATCTGGTCTGGACCATCATTGGCACTTCAGACCTGAGGATGTCATCCAATATCAACAGGCGAATATTTGTTGACCCGAGAATTGATCCCGTTTCCAGTGCCCCCATGTTGGCTTTCACCTATAAGTTTTAGCGGTCATGAAACAAAGCATACACATCAAGGACATCCGGATTATAATGCTGCTGGTATTATTCACTGCTTGCCGGTTTCTTCATGCACAGGAAGCAGAGAGTAAAACCGTGGTGTTTCATTTGAACAATGCCCCGGACCGGGAGGCCCCGGTTATCAGCATCCTTTCGCCATCTCCTGAAGCAGGAGAACATTTTATCACGGAGCTTGACAAAGTAGAAGTGATTGGGGAGGTTAATGATGCAAGCAAGATCAGATTTGTTTCTGTTAATACAGATATTAAACTGGTCGATCACACCGGGATGTTTGCCAGTTCAGTCTCTTTGGTTCCCGGTGAAAACCTGATTCGGGTGAAATCCATGGATGAACACAGCAACATGCAGGAGCTCGTATTTTACGTGGACTATGTTCCCCCGGTGCTTACGCTGGCTGATAAAATCAAGAAGAATTCGAAATACTTTGGCCTGATCATCGGAATTGATTCTTACAAAGACCCGGGTATTCCAGATCTGGACAATCCCATCCGGGATGCACAAAGTATCTTTCACAGCCTGACAACAAACTACACCTTTGATCCGGAAAACATCACCATGCTGAAAAATCCCAAACGAAGTGATATCATCAGGGAACTGGATGCCATGCGGGGTAAGGTTTCCAGAGAGGACAACCTGCTGATCTTTTATGCCGGCCATGGTTATTGGGATGAAGATGCCTCAATCGGTTACTGGTTGCCATCCGATGCCACACGTGAAACCACTGCTGACTGGTTCAGAAACAGCACCCTGGTGGACTACCTGCAGGCCATCCGTTCAAAACACACCCTGTTGATTACGGATGCCTGTTTTGCCGGCTCAATTTTTAAATCGAGGTCGGTGACCCTCGATATGGAAGTAGTGTATGACCGTATCTATGAGATTCCCAGCCGGAAGGCCATGACCAGCGGAGCCATGACAGAAGTTCCGGACCAAAGTGCATTTGTGAAATACCTGGTCAAACAGTTGGATGAAAACATGGAGACCTACCTCTCTTCAGAAGAACTGTTCAACAGCTTCAGAATGGCAGTTATCAGTAACAGCAGTGTACTTCCCCAGTATGGCGAGATTCAGAATGTGGGAAATGAAGGCGGAGACTTCATTTTTCTGAAACGCGGGAAATAAAAAATGATGAGCAGATCGAAAAGAACATTCATCATGCTTTCTGCCCCACTGTTTTTGGGGATGGCAGTGTTGCTCTTTTCATTACAGACATGCAAGAAATTTGAGCCGGATGGTTTCCTGCATGTTACTACAGGCACACTCTATGGAGTAACTGCTAATTCTGTGTATACAGGAGGTGAGGTCACTACTGTAGGCGGAACCGCAGAACCTTTGCGTGGGGTATGCTGGGGAACCAAATCGAATCCGACAATTTCCGACAACCATACCGAAGACGGAATGGGTGCAGGTACCTTTAACAGTAAAATCACTGAACTTGCCCCGTATGCAGCATACTATGTCAGGGCATTTGCCACCAATAGTGAGGGGACCACCTATGGAGAGCAACTTCAACTAAGAACCCTGAGTGCCAGCGATGCAACTGTTACAGATATTGATGGTAATGTATATCAGACTATCCGGTTCGGTGAGCAGATCTGGATGAAAGAGAACCTGAAAACCACCCGCTATGCCGATGGAATAAACCTCCCTTATTGTGGGGATAATGCCGATTGGTCAGATTTAGGACCAGAAGGGAAAGCATACTGCTGGTATGATAACAGCATGGAGAACAGGGATATTTATGGAGGGCTGTATACCTGGGCCGCAGCCATGAATGGTGCGGGTGGAAGCCAAGCTAATCCAAGTGGGATACAGGGAGTATGTCCTGATGGGTGGCATTTACCTAGCAACTCCGAATGGAAGGACCTGGAAATCTATCTGGGAATGACGGATTCTTATGCTGAGAGTACAAATCGCGAAGAAACAGTTGAAGGTGGAAAGCTGAAAGAGGCAGGTACAAGTCACTGGAATCTCCCAAATACAGGAGCTACCAACTCCAGTGGATTCTCTGCCCTCCCCGCAGGCTATATGGGGAGTGGTGGTCCAGACGAAATAGGGAAAACCACCCGTTTCTGGTCAGCCAGCGAATTTAGTAATTCTAACGCCTGGGTCCGTGCCCTGAATTTCGATGCTGCTGCTGTTTCTCTAGAGGAGCGTTCCAAGGCCAATGGAATTTCAGTCCGGTGTGTTCAAGGTGACGGAATGCCTGTTCGCCCTTCGGTAACAACCCTGGCCATTACTGAATTCACAGACAGCACAGCCAAAGGAGGAGGAGAGGTAAGCTATGACGGGGAAATGGAAGTGACCGCAAGGGGAGTATGCTGGAGTGCCTCCACCGGCCCGACCATTTCAGATGATACCACCCTGAACGGGACCGGTACAGGTATTTTCGAAAGCGCATTATCGGGTCTTGAACCCAATACCATTTATTACGTGAGGGCATACGCCATCAACAGCGTGGGGACGGCCTACGGCGATGAAGTAAGTTTTACAACCAAGGTTGTTTATAGAGATACTGTAACAGATATAGATGGGAATGTGTACAATACCATTCAGATCGGTGACCAGTTCTGGATGGCGGAGAACCTGAAGACCACCCGGTATGCAGACGGAAGTGTCATTCCCAATGTGGAGAGCACCCTGGACTGGGACCTGTTGGATGATACGGGGAAAGGTTATTGCTGGTACAATAACCAGGCGACCAACAAGGATATTTATGGTGCCCTGTACTCCTGGTCTGCAGCACTTAACGGGGCCACAACCAGTGGACAGGTACCCAGTGGAATACAAGGGGCTTGTCCCGATGGCTGGCATATACCAAGTGATGGCGAGTGGAGGATCCTGGAGCAGGCACTGGGAATGACCCCATATTGGCTTGAACTTACGGGCTGGAGGGGGACTGATGAAGGAGGGAAGCTCAAGGAACAGGGGTTTTCTCATTGGGTGAGTCCAAATTCAGGTGCCAGTAATGAAAGCGGGTTTATAGCATTACCCGGAGGTAACAGGAGCTTATCAGGCAATTTCAGCGGAATGGGCAGTTATGGATATTTCTGTTCCACTACGGAATATATGAACGGTGTAGCTATTCGATACCTGAGCAACACGTCATCCCAGATATGGCTGGGAAATCTTTCCAAGAGAATGGGAACATCGGTCCGCTGCCTGGCAGATTTATAATTTGACCAGGTAAATTGCCTTGCAATTCTTTTTTTTTATATCTTTATGTGGAAGAGGATAATGTTGTCAAAATTCCGTTTTAATTCATATACTTTTACAGCTGTCATTTTCGGTCTATTAAAAAATCACCGGGTTTAGTTGAATATTAGAAACTGAATGTCTAAATTTGCGGCTCGAAATTAAAAACAGATTGAAATGATTGTAATTCCCATTAAAGAGGGTGAGAATATTGAGAGGGCACTGAAAAAGTTCAAGCGTAAGTTTGAGAAAACTGGTGTGGTTAAGGAACTTAGGAACCGTCAGGCGTTCACCAAGCCGTCCATAACCAAGCGCCAGCAGAAGCTGAAAGCCGTCTATATTCAACAATTGCAGCGGGAAGAAGACTAAATTAACGGGGTTTTGGCAGAGGATGAAAAGCTGCCTATGACCGGGATCGACGAATTTCTTATATACCTGCAGGCCGAGAAAAGGTATGCATTCCATACCATCAGAGCTTACAAAACCGTATTAAATCAATTCCATGCTTTCTGCCAGGACAACGGCAAAGAGGGCATGGATTTACATTATAAGACCATCCGGCAATGGGTCGTATCCCAGATGGATTCCGGGATCTCACCCCGGACGGTCCATCGCAAGCTGACCGCCCTGAGAACCTATTGCAAATATCTGATCAAAGAGGGGGCGTTGGATTCCAATCCCCTGGACAGGGTACTAAAACCAAAGATGAACAAGCGTACACCTGTTTTTGTGGAGGAGGGCCACATGGAAACCCTTATGGATGATTTCTCTTTCGGTGATGATTTTGAGGGGGTGAGGAACCGGCTGGTCATGGACCTGCTCTATTCCACCGGAATGAGGCGCAGCGAATTGATCGGATTAAAAGTCAGGTCGGTGGACCAGGCAGGTAAGAGTGTAAAGGTGAAAGGGAAAAGGGATAAGGAGCGGATGGTGCCACTGAATGATGAGCTGCTGAAATCCATTGACAGTTACCTGGAGCTGCGTTCGGGAGTGGTGTCAGATCCTGGGGTGGGAGCACTGATCGTCACAGATAAGGGGCGTCCGGCATATGATTCCATGATCTACAGGATCGTAAAGAGATATCTGGCCATGGTCACCACACTGGATAAAAAGAGTCCGCATGTGCTTCGGCATACCTTTGCCACACACATGCTTAACAGGGGAGCCGACCTGAATGCCATCAAGGAATTGCTTGGTCACGCAAACCTTTCGGCCACCCAGGTGTATACTCATATCACGTTTAAAAAGTTAAAGTCTATTTATAATCAGGCCCATCCCAGGGCATAAAAGAAGGAGGTACCTATGGATATTAAGATGCATTCAATCCGATTCGATGCTGATCAGAAACTGTTGAACTTCATCGATACGAAGGTCAAGAAACTGCCGACTGTATACGATGACATTATGGGTGCTGAGATTTTTCTCAGGTTGGATAAGGATACAATGGATAGGGAGAACAAACTGGTTGAGATCAAGCTTGATGTGAAGGGCCAGACCGTATTTGCGAAAAAACAATGCAAGACCTTTGAAGAAGCCACCGACCTGTCCATTGTCGCATTAAAGAAACAACTGGTGAAACGAAAGACAAAAATCAGGAAGAAATAGCCATAAAAACCTGTAAAAAAGGCTGCTTCGGCAGCTTTTTTTATGGCTTCTAAAAAAGAGACATTTTTTTTTGTGAACTAAATAAAATATTCATACATTTGCGAACCGATTTTGGAGGGTATATTTCATTGACGTTCT
>CAYVRK010000050.1:0-28703 GCA_964453785.1 uncultured Bacteroides sp. | reverse complement strand
AACCCAATAACCCAATAACCCAATTCAATGAACCTTTTCAAACCCATGGGCAGTACTCCGGAGGAGTCAAACAATGAGAAGAAAGAACTTGAAGTATCCGAACATGTAAAATGTCTGATCCTTGGATCCGGACCGGCAGGTTATACGGCAGCCATCTATGCTGCCCGGGCCAACATGAACCCGGTGATGTATACCGGGATGCAGATGGGAGGTCAGCTGACCACCACCACCGAAGTGGATAACTTCCCAGGATATCCTGAAGGAATTGATGGACCGGCCATGATGGAGGATCTGAAAAAGCAGGCAGAACGTTTTGGTACCCAGGTGCGTTTTGGATTAGCCACAGGGGTGAAACTGGATGGAAAAGTGAAGCGTGTGGAGATTGACGAGAAGACCATCATTGAGGCGGATACGGTTATTCTTGCAACCGGGGCTACTGCCAAATACCTGGGGCTGGAATCCGAAGAGAGATTCAAGGGATACGGTGTTTCGGCATGTGCCACCTGTGACGGGTTCTTTTACAGGGACAAGGTAGTTGCCGTCGTGGGCGGAGGAGATACTGCTGCAGAGGAGGCCTCCTACCTGGCAGGGATTTGTAAGAAAGTTTACCTGATCGTCAGAAGGGACGAACTCAGGGCATCCAAGGCCATGCAGAAAAGGGTATTCAATACCAAAAATATTGAGGTGCTGTGGAAGCATCAGACAAAAGAACTTCTGGGAGACCAGGTGGTTACGGCCGTGGAGCTTTATAAAAACAAAGGGGAAGCCGGAGAGGAGATTGTGAAGATTGACATTGACGGGTTCTTCCTGGCCATCGGTCATACGCCCAATTCTGATGTTTTCAAAGATTATGTGGATACGGATGAAACCGGTTATGTGATTACCATTCCCGGATCAAGCAAAACCAATGTACCCGGTGTGTTTGCCTGCGGCGACCTGCAGGACAAGACCTACAGGCAGGCGGTTACTGCAGCCGGATCGGGCTGTATGGCTGCTTTGGATGCTGAAAGGTACCTTGGGGAAGTGGAGTAGGGTAGTTAGGATTGACAGGGGAGAATAGATTGGAACAAAAACAGGGGGCTTTATCGGCCCCCTGTTTTTGTTGTTAGTAGTTAGAAAGTTATCAAATACTCTCTCACTATCCCAATATAGCTGGCGAAGCCAGCATACTAACGCCAGCGTAAGCTGGCAAACTAACGCAAGCGCTAGCTTGCATACTTAGATATGTCAGTAAATTCTTCCTTGTCGTATTCCCCTGCTTCCAGTTTGGTGCGGCATTCGGTAAAGGCTGCGATGGTCTCTTTCACATCCTCCAGGCTGTGCATGGCGGTGGGGATCAGCCTGAGTAAAATGTCTCCCTTGGGAACCACCGGGTAGATCACCATGGAGCAGAAGATACCGTAGTTCTCTCTCAGGTCCAGGATCAGTTGGGTGGCTTCAATAATTCCTCCGCGCATGTAGACAGGAGTTACCGGGGATTCTGTTGCCCCAAGGTCAAATCCTGCCTCTTTCAGGCCTGTTTGAAGTGCATCGACGACTTCCCAAAGTTTGGTGCGAAGTTCAGGCATATTTTTCAACATTTCCAGTCGTTTGAGTCCGCCGATCACCATGGGCATGGGCAATGATTTGGCATAGGTCTGCGACCTCATGTTGTAACGGAGAAAATCCACAACCTCCTTGTTGGTGGCAATAAATGCTCCGATTCCTGCCATGGATTTGGCAAAAGTGGAAAAGTAGAGATCGATCTTATCCTGCACGCCAAAGTGTTCTCCGGTTCCCATTCCGGTGGCACCCATGGTTCCAAATCCGTGGGCATCATCCACCAGCAGTCTGAAATCATATTTGTCTTTAAAATCGCAAATCGCTTTCAGGTTACCAAGGTCTCCGGCCATGCCGAATACGCCTTCGGAAATAACCAGCACACCGCCACCCTGCTGATCGGCACGTTTGGTGGCACGCTTCAGTTGGGTTTCCAGGTTTTCCATATCGTTGTGCGGAAAGACGAAACGTTTTGCCAGGGACATCCTCATTCCGTCGAGGATACATGCATGTGCTTCTGAATCGTATACGATCACATCATTCCGGGAGGTCACTGCATCGATGATGGAGGCCATTCCCTGGTAACCGTAATTCAGCAGGAATGCATCTTCTTTCTGAACAAATGCTGCCAGTTCGCGCTCAAGTTCTTCGTGTTTCTTTGTCTGACCCGACATCATCCGTGCGCCCATCGGATAAGCCATTCCGTACTGGATAGCTGCATCAGCATCCGCTTTTCTTACATCCGGGTGATTTCCAAGTCCGAGGTAGTTGTTCAGACTCCAGGTAAGCACCTCTTTTCCACGAAATTTCATATGGGCCGAGATCTCCCCTTCTAGCTTTGGAAATGTGAAATATCCATGTCCCGCCTTCTGGTATTGACCGATGGGACCCCTGTTCTTGGTAATTCTTTCAAAAATATCCACAGATTTATTTTTTAGTTGTTTATGGCTGCAAATTTAATCTTTTTTTAATGGGTGGCAAGGAATGCTGTTTTTTGCAGCCAGGAGTGCTGATGGTTGGCGCTTCGTCACATTAATCTTTGGTTTTGCATGGGTTATACAATAAAGTGGAATGATTTTTGTTTGATAGGTATGGTATTTATTTAGGCAATCGTTTTATTAATCACTCAATTAATTGTAATTTTGCGCAATGTTTAAAAACAGGGTCATATTCTTCATGGTAATCGGGGTGTCAGCGCTCCTGGTCACAGGCTGTGGCGAATACGAGAAACTCCTGAAAGGCAGGGACTATCAGAAGAAGTACGAACAGGGTCTTGTCTACTATGAGGAGGGCGAATTTGTGAGGGCTGCCACCTTGTTTGATCAGGTAGCAAATATTTTCCGGGGGACCATCAGGGCCGATACCGTAAAGTACTATCAGGCAAAAAGTTATTATGGACAGCGGGACTATATGATGTCGGGACACTATTTTAACGAACTTTCAATGACCTATCCCAACAGCGCCTTCCTTGAAGAGGCTGACTTTATGGTAGCCTATTGTTATTATAAGCAATCGCCCCGTCCTGAGCTCGATCAGCAGAATACATATAAAGCAATTACCTCCTTTCAGATTTTCATGGTCAGGTATCCCAATTCGGATCGATTGAACCAGGCGCAGGAAATTATTGTTGAACTGAGAGACAAACTGGTGGAAAAATCTTTCATCAGCGCCAAATTATATTATGATCTCGGGTATTATAAGTCGGCCATTATAGCCTTGCGCAACAGCCTGATCGATTATCCCGAGACCGGGTACAGGGAAGAGTTGATGTTCCTGATACTCAAATCTTCCTTCCTGCTTGCCGATAACAGCATTTCAAGCAAACAGCGGGAACGTTACCAGGCAGCAGTGGATGAGTACTACAGTTTTATTGGAGAGTTTCCTGATGGCCCGCATACCAAGGAGGCCAACCGGATTTATGAAAGCTCCAATAAATTTCTTGAAGATCAAAACAAAGATACATAAGACATGGATTATAAAAAAACAAAGGCGCCGCTTACGACAGTGACCAGACATCTGGATGACCTTGATGTAAATACAGATAACATCTACCAGACGGTGATGGTGGCTGCCAAAAGAGCCAACCAGATCAGTGTGGAGATGAAACAGGAGTTGAACAGGAAGCTGGAAGAGTTTGCTTCATACACTGACAACCTGGAAGAAGTTTTTGAGAACCCCGAGCAGATCGAGATCTCCAGGTTTTTCGAGCGTTTGCCCAAACCTTCTCTTATCTCTTTGCAGGAATTATCCGAAGACCAGATATATTTCAGGATCAACGAGACTCCTGAAATAGAGGAACAGTAGTCATTCCTTCCTGATGAACCTGGCAGGAAAACACATTATTCTTGGTGTGACCGGCAGCATTGCCGCATACAAGGCGGTGTATCTTCTCAGATTATTGGTCAGGGAGGGGGCCCGGGTCCAGGTGATCATGACCCCCACAGCGAAAGCGTTTGTGGGTCCTGTCACATTTTCTGCACTTTCAGGCTCTACAGTTCTGTCCGACTTTTTCAGTTCAGAAGGAGGGGACTGGAACAGCCATGTGGAGTTGGGGGTTTCGGCAGATCTGATGCTCATCGCCCCTGTGACCGCAACAACACTGGGAAAAATGGCAGGAGGAATCGCCGACAATCTCCTGGTGACCACCTACCTCTCCGCAAGATGCCCCGTCGTGGTGGCACCGGCCATGGATATGGATATGTACAACCATCCCTCCACACAGAAGAACCTGGAAGTGATCAAAGGATATGGCAACCATGTAATTGAGCCCGGATCAGGGGAACTGGCCAGCGGGCTGGAAGGAAGGGGCAGAATGGAGGAGCCTGATGCGATTCTCCAATTCATTAAAAATCTGGACCCGGGGCCGGCAAAAAAAAAACTGCTGAATAAGCAGGTCCTTGTTACCGCCGGACCTACACAAGAAAGCATTGATCCCGTTCGTTATATAGGCAACCACTCATCCGGGAAGATGGGTTATGCCATTGCTGATGCATTTGCCCGGGAGGGGGCCACAGTTACCCTTGTTTCAGGCCCGGTCCATGTAAGGACGGAGAACCCTGATATAAAGGTCATCCGTGTAAGCTCGGCAGAGGAAATGTATGAGGCCTGCCGGGGAGTGGCCGGAAGCACTGAAATTGCTGTATTCAATGCAGCTGTCTCCGACTTTACCCCGGTGGAACCGCAAGCCAGGAAGGTGAAACGTGGAAACCAGGAGTGGAGCATCAGGCTGCAGCCCACAAAGGATATTGCGGCAGAACTGGGACGGAAAAAGAGGAGCGGACAGCTGTTTGTGGGATTTGCGCTGGAAACAGATCACGGACTTGAGCATGCCGTTGCAAAGCTGAAGTCAAAAAACCTGGACCTGATCGTGCTGAATGCTGCTGGAGAGGCCGGGGCCGGATTCGGAACAGACACCAACAGGGTAACCATGATCGACCGTTCCGGAAAAGTGGAAGAGTATGAACTGAAACCCAAGGACCAGGTGGCAACGGATCTGGTTAACAGGTTGATAAAGATGATGGAAGATGCGTAAGATTTTGATGATTGGCCTCTTTTCTCTTTTTTCTGTTCTGGTCATTGGCCAGGAGTTCAGGTGCAATGTACAGGTAGTGAGCCAGCAGATCCAGGGGACCAACAAGCAGGTGTTTCAGACCCTTCAGAACGCCATTTACGAATTCATGAATAACCGGGTGTGGACCGACCATGTGTACAGCATGGACGAGCGTATCGAATGCAACCTGATGTTCAACATTACCGAGCAGCCCTCTGCCGATGAGTTCAAAGGTACTTTGTCCATCCAGGCCCGGAGGCCCGTTTTTAACACCAACTACAACACCACCACCCTGAATTTCGTGGACAATGATATTCAATTCAGGTATGTGGAGTTTTCGCCCCTTGAGTTTGACCTGAATTCGCATCTTTCTAACCTGACCTCCATCCTGGCCTTTTATGCTTACTATATCCTGGGGCTGGATTATGACACCTTCGGATTGATGGGAGGGACTCCCTATTTTACAAATGCGGAGCGTATTGTGATGAACGCTCAGAATGTGCCGGAAAGTGGCTGGAAGCCACTCGATAACCTGGCCCACAAAAGCAGGTACTGGCTGGCAAAAGATATGCTTGACAGTGAATATGAGGGGATTCGTGAGTTCAACTACCATTACCACAGGCTGGGACTGGACACCATGGACGAAAAGGTTGCAGAAGGAAGGGCTGAGATCACCAACAGCCTGGAACTATTGCAAAAAGTCTACAGGAAACGCCCTGACCCCTATATGTTCCTGCTAAGCCTGATCTTTGATGCCAAGGCCGACGAGATAGTGAGCGTTTATACAGAATCGTTTCCCGAGGAGCGGAACAGGGCCCACCAGATCCTTATTGAAATAGATAAACCCAATATCAACAAATACAAAGCCATCCTGGAACAACCCATATAGGTTCTTACGCATGATCAAGTCCCTCTACATTAAAAACTATGTACTGATAGATGAACTGGATATGCAGTTTTCTGAGGGCTTTACAACCATCACCGGGGAAACGGGTGCCGGTAAATCCATTCTCATGGGGGCCCTGTCACTGATCCTGGGTCAGCGCGTGGATACCTCGGTGCTAAAGCTGAAAGATGCAAAGTGCATCGTTGAAGGATCCTTCAAAACGGGAGAGGTAGTCAGGGAGATATTCGAATGCAACGACCTGGATCTGGAACCGGTTTCCATATTGAGGCGTGAGATTGCCCCCGGGGGAAAGTCCAGGGCATTCATCAATGACACACCGGTCAATTTGCCCGTCCTGAAGGAGGTGGGCAACAGGCTCGTTGATATCCATTCGCAACACCAGAACCTGCAACTGAAAGAACACCAGTACCAGCTGGATGTGGTTGATTACCTGGCACGAAACGAGAAAGATCTTTTGGAATACCAGGATGCTTACAGGGCGTATAGCCGGATCAGTTCAGAACTGGAGAAAGTGAAAGGTGAAATCACGAAAATGAAAGAGGACCTTGATTTCATGCAGTTCCAGTACAATGAACTTCAGACGGCCCACCTGAAAGAAGGTGAACTGGAATCCCTGGAGGCAGAGTTCCAGAGAGCAGAGCATGCTGAAGAGATTGGGAATGCACTGGTCCAATCAGCAAACCTCCTGTTGCAGGAGTCTTCCGGAGCCCTCGATCAAATCAGGGAAACCCTCAATCATCTGCTGAAGATTTCAAAGGTTTTTACTCCCGCCCTGGAGCTGTCCAAGCGGATGGAATCTGCATATATAGAATTAAAAGACCTCACTGCAGAGGTTGAACGTCAGGCCGGGAAGACCGACCTGGAACCCGGTAAGCTTGAACAACTTCAGGAACGAATCGATCTGTTATTTGGTTTAATGCAAAAGCACAGGGTACGCGAGGTGTCCGAACTGATTGCCATCAGGGACAAGCTTTCGGCCAGTATCGAGGAGATTACCTTTTCGGATGAGAAGATCAGTGCCCTTGAGAAAGAACGGGATCAGATTCTTGCATCCATGGAGCTGGTTGCGGAAAATCTCCACAAAAAAAGAGCCGCTGCAGGAGAGGATATGCAAAAAAAGGTAGAGGCGCAACTGAAGGAGGTGGGTATTCCCAATGCCAGATTCATGGTGGATATTTCCAAAAGGTCAGGCTACGATCTTTATGGCTCAGATGAAATACGATTCCTCTTTTCTGCCAACAAGCAGGTGGCCATGGAAGAGATTTCCAGGGTAGCATCAGGAGGTGAAGTATCCAGGCTGATGCTTTGCATCAAGGCGCTTGTTTCGGACCGCAAAGGGATGCCCACCCTGATATTTGATGAGATTGATTCCGGTGTGAGCGGAGAGATTGCAGAAAAGGTGGGTGGAATCATGGCCAGGCTTGCAGGGGGCAGGCAGGTCATGGCCATTACCCATCTTCCCCAGGTGGCTTCCATGGGAACGGACCATTTTATTGTTTTTAAGGAAGATACAGATCAGGCTACCTACACCAGGATCAGAAAACTGAGCAGTGAGGAGCGGATCACCGAAATTGCGCGGATGCTTTCAGGCGAATCAGTTACTGAAGCAGCACTTTCCAATGCCCGGGTCCTGTTGAGGGTTTAAAAACGATCGCACAAACCACGCACATATTTGTTATTAGGGCAGAAAACAAACCAATCAAATCAAATGCTTTCACCATGGCTTATAATTTACTAAAAGGGAAGACAGGAATCATCTTCGGGGCGCTGAATGAACAGTCCATTGCCTGGAAGGTGGCTGAAAAGGCCCATGAAGAAGGGGCCCGGATTGTGCTCACCAATGCTCCCATCGCTCTGAGGATGGGAACCATCAACGAGCTGGCAGAAAAGATCAATGCGGAGGTAATTTCGGCTGATGCCACAAGCCTGGAAGACCTGGAACATCTGATAGTCAAGTCCATGGAGATCCTGGGTGGGAAAGTCGATTTTATTCTTCATTCCATCGGGATGTCACCCAACGTGAGAAAAGGGATCGATTATGATGCCCTTAATTACGATTATTACCATAAAACCCTGGATGTTTCGGCATTCTCACTGCATAAGGTGCTGAGTACAGCCAGGAAGCTGGATGCCATCAAGGAGTGGGGTTCGGTTGTGGCCCTCTCCTATGTGGCGGCCCAGCGTACTTTTGCAGGGTACAATGACATGGCCGATGCCAAGGCAATCCTTGAATCCATTGCCCGGAGCTTCGGGTATATGTATGGCAGGGAAAAAAAGATCAGGATCAATACCATTTCCCAGTCCCCCACGCCCACCACTGCAGGAAGCGGGGTTTCCGGATTTGATAAACTGGAAGACTTCTCGGACAGGATGTCCCCGCTGGGGAATGCCACGGCCAGTGACTGTGCCGATTACTGCATCACACTCTTTTCAGACCTGACAAGGAAAGTGACCATGCAGAATCTGTTCCACGACGGAGGATTTTCCAGCATGGGCATGAGTTTCAGGGCCATTGAACAGTACGGGAAAAGTTTCAGGGAGTGTCCCGAATAAGGAGCAAGGGACAGGGGAAAAGGTCAAAGTATCTTTGTCCGAAATAACTTTTCCCTTTTAACTTTTTCCTTATCTTGCGCAATTACCAATTCGCAAGATACCATGGGAATTGCAGTTATTTTATTCTATTTCCTCTTTCCGGCTTATCTCCTTTTTTACAGCACCAGGTTCTCCGTCATCAATAAGATAGGGGTTGTGGTGATCTGCTATGCAGGCGGACTTGTCCTGGGGAACATACACATTATCCCGGAATCCATTTCAGGTCTGCAGAGTGACCTGATGGGTGTAACCATTCTCCTGGGCATTCCGCTGGTTCTTTTCTCAGAGAATGTGGTAAAATGGGCGAAAATGGCAAAAACCACCTTTATCTCTCTCTTGCTGGGAGTTGCATCTGTGGTTGTTCTGGTTTTCGTGGGATACTACATTTTCAGGAACAGCATTCCCGAAATCTGGAAGATCTCTGGCATGATGATCGGGGTTTATACAGGAGGGACACCCAACCTGGCAGCCATAGCCCGCGGACTTGGGGTGGATGAGGAACTGTATATCATGACCCATACGGCTGAACTGGTGATCGGAGCAGTGATCCTGCTCTTCCTGCTTACCGGGGCCAAACCCTTTTTCGGTCTCTGGCTCAAACCCTATAAAGCAGGCAAAATGGAATCACAGCCGGAACTGGATGTGGCTGATTTCGAGAGCTATGATGGGTTCTTTAAAAGAAAAAATTTATCGGGAATTCTGAAAGCTTTTGGTGTCTCTCTGCTGATCTTCGGGATCGGTTACGGAACAACCTTCCTGTTTAAAGGGGATGCCAAGGATACGGCGGCTGTACTGACAGTAACCACACTTGGGATCCTGGCTTCTCTGGTGCCGGGCATCAACCGGATCAAGAGCTCATTTCAGCTGGGGATGTATTTCATCTATGTCTTCTGCGTCATTGTGGCTTCCAAAGCTGATATCATCGCCCTTTTCAGTGTGGAGAACATGGGCCTGCTTGTGAACCTGCTGCTCTATATCTCACTTGTGATCGTGGGATCTTTGCTGCTGCACTCCCTGCTATCATGGATATTCGGGATCGATGTGGATGATTTCATCATTACCTCCACAGCCCTCTCCAACTCACCACCCTTTGTGCCGGTGGTGGCTGCAGCCATCAAGAACAAGGAGGTTGTCATGTCGGGCATGATCATTGGTGTGATTGGCTACGCCATCGGGAATTACCTGGGGGTGGCCATTGCCTATTTGCTGAAGTAGACAATTTCCTATCTTCGTAGGATGAGACTGGTATTGAAAAATATCGCCTGTTTGCTCATGGTTGAAAATGAACCGGATGCATTTGTGGCGGGGAAAGCGATGGAACAGGTTGGTACCATCGAAAATGCCTGGATGGTAATTGAGAACGGATTGATCGGCTGTTATGGGGAGGGTGAGGTGATTCCTTTTGCCAATGACGAGGTGATGGATTGCAAAGGGGGTATGGTAATGCCTTCATTCTGCGATTCTCATACCCATCTGGTGTATGCAGGAAGCAGGGAGAAGGAGTATGAGGACAAGATCCGGGGATTGAGCTATGAGGAGATTGCGAAAAGGGGGGGTGGGATCCTGAATTCAGCAACATTGCTTTCCGGTACTTCAGAGGAAGAGTTATTTGAACAATCCCTTCCCAGGATACGGGAGATCATTGGTTCGGGGACCGGTGCGGTGGAGATCAAGAGCGGATACGGACTCAACACTGCAGATGAGTTGAAGATGCTCAGGGTAATCAGGCGTTTGAAAGATGAGACTCCCCTTACAATCCGGTCAACTTTCCTGGGGGCCCATGCACTGCCAAAGGAGTATAAATCAAATCCGGACCGGTATGTGGATCTGGTGGTAAATGAGATGATCCCGGCGGTGGCAGAAGAAAAACTTGCCGAATTTATTGATGTTTTCTGTGACCGCGGATTCTTCACTGTGGATCAGACCGCAAGAATCCTGGAAGCGGGGGCAGACTGCGGAATGGTTCCCAAAATCCATGCCAATGAGCTGGGCTTCTCGGGGGGGATACAGGTGGGCGTGAAATATGGGGCAAGATCCGTGGACCACCTTGAGTTTACGGGCAGGGAGGAGTTGGAAGCACTGAAGAAAGGCCAAACCATGCCTACCCTTCTTCCCGGTGCATCCCTTTTCCTGGGGCTCACTTATGCGCCGGCACGGGAAATGATCGGTGCCGGATTGCCGGTGGCCCTGGCTTCAGATTACAACCCGGGCTCTTCACCTTCAGGAAACATGGAGCTGATCATGTCATTGGGCATCATGCAATTGAAGATGCTTCCCAACGAGGTGCTGAATGCAGTGACCATCAACGGCGCCTATGCCATGGGGCTGGAGGAAACACATGGAACCATTACCACCGGCAAGGTAGCCAACATTCTGATAACCAAACCTATGCCTAGTTTTGGATTCATGCCTTATTCTTATGGTTCCAGCCAGATCAGCACAGTCATATTAAACGGAGAAATACAGAATTTAAATTAAGAGATGAACAGAATTATAGAATGCGTCCCCAATTTCAGCGAGGGCAGGGATATGGAGGTGATCAGGCAGATTACCTCTCAGATTGAGGAGGTTGAAGGTGTGAAGTTGCTGGATGTGGATCCGGGAAAGGCAACCAACCGCACGGTGGTTACTTTTGTGGGTGAGCCTGAAGCGGTCATGGAGGCTGCCTTCCGGGCTGTGAAAAAGGCTGCGGAAGTGATCGATATGTCAAAACATTCGGGGGAACATCCGCGGTTCGGGGCCACGGATGTGTGTCCGCTTGTGCCGGTTTCAGGGATAACCATGGAGGAAACTGCAGCTTGTGCCCGTCAGCTGGCAGAAAAGATCGGGCAAGAGATCGGGATCCCCGTCTATTGTTATGAAAACGCAGCCTTTAACGACCAGAGGCGCAACCTGGCCAACGTGAGGTCAGGGGAGTATGAAGGACTCAGGGAGAAACTCGCAGATCCGAAGTGGAAACCTGATTTCGGACCCGCACAATTTGTGCCCCGCACAGGCGCACTTGCAGTGGGTGCCAGGGACTTCCTGGTGGCTTATAACGTCAACCTCAACACTACTTCCACCCGTAGGGCAAATGCCATCGCTTTTGATGTCAGGGAGCAGGGAAGGGCCAAAAGGGAAGGCAATCCGCTCACAGGGAAAATCATGAAGGACCCGGACGGGAATCCGGTGATGATCCCAGGGTCCCTGAAGTCTGTGAAAGCCATTGGCTGGTTTATTGAAGAATATGGTGTGGCACAAATTTCCATGAACCTGACCAACATATCTGTTACGCCGGTTCACATGGCCTTTGATGAGGTATGTAAAAAGGCAGAGTCCAGGGGGATCCGGGTAACCGGATCTGAGCTGGTGGGACTGGTGCCTTTGGGTGCCATGCTGGAAGCCGGAAGATATTTTCTAAAAAAACAGAAACGATCTTCCGGGGTATCCGACAGTGAGCTTATAAAAATTGCGGTAAAATCCATGGGCCTTGATGAGCTGGTTCCCTTCAATCCGGAAGAAAAAATCATTGAGTACAGGTTGAGGGACCCGTCTGCTGCAGAACTAGTGAAACTGAGTCTCCGGGATTTTATGGAGGAGACAGCTTCCGAGTCACCTGCTCCCGGTGGCGGCTCGGTGAGTGCTTATCTGGGATCACTTGGGGCCGCCCTGGCCACCATGGTGGCCAATCTCTCCTCCCATAAAAGGGGATGGGATGACCGCTGGGAACATTTTTCTGATCAGGCAGAAAAGGGAAAAGCCATCCAGGAGCGGCTGCTTGAACTGGTGGATGAAGATACCCGTGCCTTTAACAGAATATTGGAAGCATTCGGATTGTCCCAAAAAAGCGAAGAGGAGAAAAGGACCAGGCAGAAAGCCATCACTTCTGCCACCATCCAAGCCACCAGGGTTCCTTTCAGGGTCATGGAAATTGCCATGGAAGGATTCCCTCTGGCAGAGGCCATGGTCCGTGAGGGTAATCCAAACAGTGTCTCCGATGCGGGTGTGGGTGTACTGGCTCTGCAAGCCTGTATTGAGGGTGCGTGGCTGAACGTAAAAACCAATGCGACCGGACTGCAGGCCCATCCCCAGGTTGCCGGGATGCTGGAAAAGGGGTCTGAACTGAGTCGGAAAGCGGGTATTGAAAAGGATAAAATTCTGATGTTGGTCAATGAGGCCATCGGTCAATAACAATTTTGTTAGCCCCGCGTTATTACAGGTATAAAATATTAATTTCGGCTCCCGTGATCAAAAGAATCATATGCATATTTCTGTTGGCCTGGATGGTACAGGGTATGTGGGCCCAGGAGAGGATGATCTCTGATCAGCTGCTGCGGGAGAGGCAACAGGAGAACCGTGCGTTGCGTCCCGATGAAGCGAGGAGGGTTGCCGTGGAGTATGCCAGGAGAAACAACCTTCCTGAGCGGGTGAAATACAGGGATGGTACTGTTCTGGAAATCAGGAAATTATCTCCCACAGGGTTACCCATGTATTACAAAACTTTCAACTTAAATGCGGCCAGAACCATATCCACCGATAAAGTATGGGAAGGAGGTTCATCGGGGCTCGATTTAAACGGAAATGGAATTGTGGTCGGTTTGTGGGACGCAGGTCTGGCAAGGACAACACACGATGAATTCGGGGGCAGGGCCCGGATCTTTGATTCTTCTGCGGAGATCGACTTTCATGCGACCCATGTGGCAGGCACCATTGGAGCCGCGGGGATAAAATCCAATGCCCACGGGATGGCAAACATGAGTACCATTGACAGTTATGACTGGGAGAATGACAATCAGGAGATCAGAAATGCTGCCGGACAGGGATTATTGATCTCCAACCACTCCTATGGATTTGTACAGGGCTGGGATTATAACCAGGACAAGGAGAGATGGGAATGGTGGGGTGATGTGGGCATCAGTGAGAAGGAGGATTACAATTTCGGATTCTACGGTTCCGAAGCCAGGGAGTGGGATGATATTGCACTGGATCATTCCAGGATTCTGATGGTCAAGTCTGCCGGTAACGACAGGGGAGAAGGACCCGCTCCGGGCGCTTCCCATTTTATCTACTCAGGCGGATCCTGGCGGCAAAGCAATACGGTGAGGGATCTGGACGGTGGATCCGATGGATACGATTGTGTGGGTACACAGGGTACCTCCAAGAATATACTCACCGTAGGTGCAGTGGATGACATCCCGGGTGGATATAAAAGTCCTTCGGATGTGAAACTGGCAGACTTTTCTGCATTCGGGCCCACCGATGACGGACGGATCAAACCTGATCTTGTTGCCAATGGCATCTCACTGTACTCCACCTCCGATGAATCTGATCAGAGCTATGGATACAGTTCAGGGACATCCATGTCCTCGCCATCTGTTGCGGGATCGTTGGCCCTCCTGCAGCAGCATTACCATGCGCTGAACGGGGAATATATGTTCTCTTCACAACTGAAGGCCCTGGTTATACATACGGCAGATGAAGCAGGGAAAGCGGGTCCTGACTACCAGCATGGATGGGGCGTCATGAATACTGCTTCTGCAGCAAGGGTGATCACCCAGGTGCCCCGGGAGCGGTTTTTTTATGAAACCCTGGAGAACCAGGAAGTCAAAAACTACACATTTTTCAGCAGGGGGGAAGAGGAGATCCGGATCACCCTTGTGTGGACCGATCAGCCGGGTGTTGTTCCTGCGACCCAGCTGAATCCAATCAACAGAATGCTTGTCAATGACCTGGACATCCGACTGACCAGGAATGTGGATGACTTCCTTTTCAGGCCCTATGTCCTTGATCCGGCCAACCCATCCGGAGAAGCACAGACCGGAGATAACATCATTGACAATGTGGAACAGATCCGCATCGTACAGCCCATGGCCGGATTCTACACCCTTCAGCTTTCACACAAATCCTCACTTCAGGGCGATGGAACCCAACCCTACTCACTTGTAATCACCGGACTTGACCAGGATTATATCGCATCAGGTTCCAATCTGCTGGAAGAGGCCAATGGTGCCATTCTGCTTACCTCCGCAGACCGATACCAGGATAACATGGATGTCCGGTGGCTGATACAGCCCGGAAACGGCCAGCCCGTTTCGTTCTATTTTGACTTTTTCGAAACCGAAGAGCACAACGATATCCTGACCATCTATGACGGAGCTGACACTACGGCAGCTGTGATCGCGCAATTCAGCGGTATACTTGGATCAGGCGATACCCTGGTCACGGCAAGCTCGGATGAGATGTTTGTGACATTTACCTCCGATGACCAGATTACAGCCAGGGGTTTTCTGGCCAAGTATTGCACCGTTCCGCCCGAAGGGGAGTATACCATCACCGGAGCGCCTTATCCCTGTGCGTTTGCTCCATCACCCTATTTCACAATGGGGCAGGAAGGCGCCGATTTTAGCTGGGTGTCCAGCGAGGGATGGAGCTTTGAACAGAAATCCATCAACGGGATCGATCTGGCCGTTGGAGAACAGGATGGCACATTATCAGTCAACCCCTACAATCGCTGTGGGGCGGGTGGGGAAGCAGTGATCTCCATCCAACCGCAAAGCAGCACACCACTCATTGAATATGTAACGGGAGATTCTGTCACCTGTGCCGGATGGCCATCCATGCTTACGGTCAATGCAGTTCCTGGTGTGGCATACCACTGGAGCCTTCCCGCTTCATGGGCAGGCGCCAGCGAATCGGATACCCTGTTCTTTATTCCTGCTGCTGAATCGGGCTTGGTTTCGGTATCGGGTACCAATGCCTGTGGCCAGGGAAATGAGATTACCAGCGAGGTTGTGGTGCTGGATGTGCCGGACAGGCCGGGAATACAGACCGAGAAGGTGCCTCCCTGCGCCTACACCGTGCAGGATTTTTATGTGACCCCCACACCGGGAATCCTGTATTTATGGGAGGTACAGGATGACTGGAAGATTGTCGGAGATGCAAGCAGGGACAAGGTTACAGTGGAGATCGGGGCGGTGGAGAGTTTTCTGTCTTTGACAGCCATCAATCAGTGTGGTGAAAAGAAAGGGAGCAGGCTCTTTCTTACATCCCCCGTACCTGCGGCGGCCAATGTGATCATGTACAACGGATCCATCGGCCTGCCTGAACTGCAGGTTACCAATATGCAGGAATTTGAATCCATCCGGTGGCACCGGAACGGAAAGCCGGTAGAGGGCGTGGGTGGTACATCCCACACCCTCGTGGCGAACCTGAACGGCCTCTATGGTGCCGAGACCATCAGTGAAGAGGGGTGCCGTAATCCGGGTAGCGAATCAGACCTTGTCCGGATTGACAGGGGCAATCTTGCCTTCCTGGCTTACAGGGTCGATGAAACCACCATCATCATTGAGAATACTACGGCCCACACCGCGGACTTCAGGATTGTTTCTTTGGCAGGTCAGGTTGTCATGGCCGGGAAAGCTGAACCGGGCCACAATGAGATCCCGTTCCTGGGCAACGGCATGTACCTGATCCGGTTTTCGGGAAACGGAGTGGATCAGAAATACAAAGCGCTTTTCTAATCCTTGTTTACCGGATGTTGTCAAAGTGGGCACATAAACTGACAATGTCCCCGCTCTTTTTCAAATTGAGTTTTTCAGACCGGGCGAATTCCAAGAGCTGTGCATGGTGCTCCGGAAAGATCTCCTTCATTGATTTCTTCCCATTGAATTCCATTGCCGGCTGATCCTCAGTCTGTATGTAGATGGCATCAGCTCTTTTTTCAAAGCGGGCTGGTTTGGCCTCCTCATAGCCTTTGGCCGGTTCAGGCTGGATCAGAATGACCTGGCTGAACTGGAGCACCCTGGTGGGTCCCGGGCTGATTAATTTCATGTAATCCCTTTTCACCCCCTTCCCCGACCGGTAAGGGATATAAATGAAAGTATCCTCTCCCAGCCATACGGTATCAACGGAAGTAATCCGCGGATCAAGGTATTTGATTCCCTGGTCGGTTTTGAATTCGAAATAGCCTTTATAGGGATTGTACCTCAATTGCAATCCCATGTACTTTTTACGGTTGTATGAAACCGATCCGGTTTGAAAGGTTTCATCCAGGTAGGCCGATCCTTTAATTTTCGCGTATCGTTCCCTCTGGTTCTCCATATAGTCCAGGTCCGAATTCATGAACGAGATAAAATCACTCTCCGAAAAGAGGATGCCGGTCTGTCCTGTTACCATGGTGGCAGTCACCAGCAATGCAATACAGAAGAGCAGGTTCAGGTGCTTCATCAGTCTTTCACGAAACGGATGAAAGCTCTTTCGAAGTATCCTTCATCCACGTAGATCTGATAGCGGATGGTCAGTTCATGATCACAGGTGAGCACCACTCCTGGCCCCTCGTCAGAAATCCTGGTCTCTCCATATCCGTTGTAGTCAGCCAACAGGAACTGGTCGGGTATATTCCAGGTATAATTGGACGGATCATCTGCATGGAATACGACTTTAAAAGGCTCGCCCGGCCACATTCCGGTCACCACAAGCGTATCTCCCCCGTTGGGGTTCTCCGCAAAGTTAACGGTGTAGGGATCGTAGGGTTGTTCTTCATAATCGGATTGCTCATATGCGGTAAAATCACCCATGAACTCTTCGAGTACAAATTCACAGGGAGGCTGCATCACCAGGGTATATTCATTGGCAAAAGTGGCAGCATCCTCATGCTCCAGGCCGATCACCAGGGTATCCCTGCGGTCGGTCATGTTTTCGGCATGACCGTAGATATAGAAATCGGCAACTACCTGACCCTTCCGGATGGTTACCGAAGACGGGAGATCAAAGTGAATCCCTTCAATTCCTGTGGCATAGACCACTTTCAGTCCTACTTTCAGGTCCTGTTCCACGGGATAGGGAATGCCCACCTGCATGGGGTAGGGGACATTCTGGGACTGAACCACAAACCGGCCTTCGGTACCCTGGGTAAAGCTTATGAACAGGGTTCCGTTATAGATGGTGGGATCTGTCTCCCCACAACTGCCCAGCAGGATTGCCAGGAGAAGCAGTGAACTAATTTGTATGCTTGTTCTTTTCATGGTGGACATGCTTTCATATTAATAACCCGGGTTGGGAGTGATGTTCTCATTGGCCCTCAGTTCGCTATCGGGAATGGGCCACAACCATCTGTTGTTGTCCGGCTTTACAGACAATGCGTTCTGATTGGGACCTGGATTGGTAATGACCCCCTGGTCGGGATGATGGATGGGAATGCGGGTGAATCCGCGCCCTTTCCGCTTCAGGTCAAAGAAGTGATGTCCCTCGAAGCAGAGTTCCCTTTGGCGTTCCATCCAGATGGCCTCCTTGAGCGCATCTCCTGTATAGGTCTCATCCTCATAGCCGGAGATCCTGTTCCTTCTCAGCTCGTTGTAATCATAGTTGGCCAGGTTGTCCTTTCCCAGTTCAGCATTGGCTTCAGCCCGGATCAGGTACATCTCTGAAAGCCTGAACATTTTATACATATTGGCATTGGTCGTGCTTCCTGACTGGCCGTAAAAAGCGGGGTTCCCCGGGTACTTCCATACCAGCGGCCAGGCCCATCCATGGGTAGTGCTGTCGTTTTTAAAATCCACCAGCAGGCGGTAGTCTGTGGAATCATACATATTCAGCACCCATTCTGCAGGGATGTAATCCGGATTGGGCTTGCCCTGGGGCTTGTTGTAATAGTTGTAGCCAATGTACCGTCCATTGTAATCGGATGAGGTCAGTCCCACTCTGAAGATCACTTCGGATCCCACATCATTTAAAAACATGTCCGCATAGGATGCTGAATCCTCAGCCAGGCTGAATACGGTGGTCCGGTCAATGACCCGTGTGGCATAATTCACCGCCTCGTTCCAGTTGCCCATATAGAGGTTTACACGTGCAAGAAATGCATCTGCAGTGGCCACGGTCAGGTATACACTGGAGTTGTCTGCGGCATTGTGGTCGGTCATCAAGGATCCGGCCAGTTCGGCCTCATCCAGGATGAAATCATACACCTCCCGGATGGTGTTCCGTTCCGGCTGGCCAATTTCGAAATGCTCCACGATGGGCACACCCAGGTCGGAGTCCGGATTGGATTGTGTATATGCCTTGGCGAAGGCTTTGACCAGGTCAAAATGGGCAATGGCCCTGGCCAGGCGGGCCTCGCCTTCTATCTGTTCCAGTTCATTGATGGAACCTTCAAGTTCCGGAAGTTTATCGATGATGTTGCTTGCCCTGACCGCCACCGCATACATGGCGCTCCATGCGCCGGTGATCTCGCCGTTGTCGGATACATAGGACCATTTGTATAGCTCTCCCAGCTGGTTTGAATACCCGATCACCGACTGAACCTGGTCTGTTTGCACATCAGCGTGGGCCACAAAATATCTTCCGTAATAAAGTGCGGATTTAAAGGTTGCATATACACCATTGAGGGCAATTTGTGCATCCTCGATGGATTCTATGGCCATATCAGCGATCACTGCATCTGCCGGATTTTTTACCAGGAAATCCTCACAGGCAGACAGAGTGATGAGGATCAGGACGGAGATTATGATTGTTTTTTTCATCTTGCCAACAAATTACATGGTTTAAAATCCGGCATCAACGCCAAAGGTGAAGGTCTTCACATGCGGATAGAGGCCAACTTCATAGGGAGAATCATACTCCGGGTCGAATCCAAGATATCTTGTCCAGGTCACCAGGTTCTGACCCTGAGCATAAATCCTGAGTGATTTGAACACCCTTGTGGCTTCGGCCCACTTCTGCGGAATTGTATAAGAGATGGTTACATTCTTCAAACGTCCGAATGAAGCATCTTCCAGGAACTGGGTACTGAAATAGTTTACACCATCAGCCCTTGGAATATCTGTAATATCCCCCGGCTTTTTCCAGGCCCTGAGCATGGCAGTGGACTGGTTCGCAAATCCAAACTGGCCGTTGGATTCAGTGAAGTACCTGGTGTTGTTCACCATATGCTTCCCGTATACCCAGGTAAAGAATGCCGATGCACTCAGCGATTTATAGGAGACGGATGCAGTGAAACCTCCCTGCCAGGGTGCGATCCAGCTCTTGTCCACGAACCTGGCATTGCTCACCAGGTATTCATTGGTCGGATTCCCGTCCACATCCAGAAAGAGGCGTTCCCCGTTGGCGGCATTTACTCCCACATACTCAACCATCTTCCAGGAACCATAGGGTCTTCCCACGGCGTGAATCCACTCCGAATCGGGAGATGGTGGCACCTCGTCGGTTACGCCATACAGCTCAACGATCTCATTGTGGTTGTAGGCAAAGTTTGTATTGATGTTTACAAACAGGTCGGTGGTTTGGATGAGGTTCAGATCGGCTGTGAATTCGATTCCCTTGTTTACCATCTTCCCGATGTTGTCCCATCCTCCGGAGAATCCTGAAGTATAGGAGTAGGGTATCTGTGACAGCATATCGGTGGTCATCTTGTGATAGACTTCCACGATAAATCCCAGTTTTCGAATCAGTTGAAAATCAATTGCTACACTGGACACCAGGACTTTCTCCCAGGTCAGACCGGGATTCCCGGGCTCATCGGGGTAGCTGGCATTGCGGTCATAATAGATGGTGTTGAAGGCATAAGTCTGCTGGTGGTTGTAGTTCCCGATGTTGTAGTTCCCAACCGTTCCGGTGCTTCCCCTGAGTTTCATGCGGGTCAGAAAATCCAGGTTTGACATGAATCCTTCTTTTTTCATGTCCCATTGTGCGCCTAAGGACCAGAAATCGGCCCAGCGGTTGTCGGGACCAAACCTGGATGATCCATCCCTGCGGTAGCTGAGATCCAAGAAATATTTTCTGTCAAAGTCGTAACTGGCATTGCCCAGGAAAGACAAAACAGCGTATTCAGAAATTCCACCGCTCCAGTGGGTGCCCGGGCTTGCTGTGGTGCTCAGAACCTTGACATGATTGTTGGGGAGCCCATACCCCTCGGTTTCAAAGTTTTCGCTCGTATAACTGATTGATTCCTCACCTGCATAAACGGTCAGGCTGTGACTTCCGAAACTCTTTTCGTATGTAAACAGATTTGTATTGGTCATCCTGAAACTCCTGTTAAACAAACGGTATACCTCTCCGTTATTTTCTGAACCCCAGAACGACTCCGGGTGCAGGTAGCTTTTGTTGACAAAATCGGAGAAATCACCTCCCAGGGTTGATCTGAAATTGAGCCCCGGTATAATCTTGTAGTCCATGTAGACTTTTCCGACCATTTTCAGATCGTAATTTTCCTCGTCATTCAGGTCCAGTTGCTGGATGGGATTTTCCCATAACAATCCATCCTCCTGGGTGGTATAGGACCCATCTTCCTTGTAGGGGGTTGTGTAAGGATTCTCCAGGTAAGATCTGAATGTAAGGTTGTATACATTGGTTCCGGCCAGGACCGGATTTTGATCCTTTTCATAACCTGCTGTTAAATAAGCTCCTACCATAAGTTTCTTAGAGGCCGTATGATCAATATTGATCCTGGCCGTATACCGTTTCAGGTCGGAACGGTACTGAATCCCATCCTGGTAGAAATATCCGCCGGCAATGTATATGGCTGTTTTGTCATTTCCTCCCCGTACGGAAAGCTCATGGGAATTCATGGGGGCGTTTTTGAAGAGTTCATCCCGCCAGTTCGTATTGGTGTTGCGCAATGCTTCATTTTCAGGGTCATTGGGATTCCTGATACCCAGATCGATTTCGTAATCAATCTTCTGATCCGAATCCATCATGTCAAACTGGTCTCCGGAAATGACTGATCGCCCGATTTGCATCCTGTAGTTGATCTCCGTTGCCTGGTTGTTCCTGCCTCTTTTTGTGGAGATAATGATAACACCGTTGGCCCCTTTCGACCCGTAGATAGAAGTGGCGGAGGCATCCTTTAATACACTGATGTTTTCTATATCATTGGGATTCAGGGCTGAAAAGTCACCTGCTGTGATCTGGATGCCATCCATGATATAGAGGGGTTGTGTACCCGCATTGAGCGAGCTCACCCCCCTGATCCGTATGCTGGCATTGGACCCGGGTGCCCCCGAGTTGGTGATGACCTGCATTCCGGCCACCTGGCCCTGCAGCATGGCATCGAAACTAGCCACGGGGATCTGTTCGATACGGTCCGCGCTGACCGTACCTACCGAGCCTGTGATGCTGCCTTTTCTTTTGGAGCCGTATCCGACCACCACTACTTCGTCAAGTTCCTCCGTACCCGGGACCATGGCCACATCAAGGATCCGCTTGGTCCCGATGGTGATCTCTTCGGTTCGCAGGCCTACGAAAGTGAATCTGAGGATCTCCATGGATTCAGAGACTGTGATGGTGTATTTGCCGTCAAAGTCGGTTATTGTTCCGATTGTGGTTCCTGCAGCTACCACACTTACTCCCGGCAGGGGTGAGCCATCCTCAGCCAGGGTGACCCTGCCACTGATGGTACTATTTTGCGCATAAATCCCTGTATTCAGCAGACCGATGGAGATTAAAATCAATAATCTTTTCATGAAAGAGAGGTTAACGTATATCAATTGTGTCAATTGTTCATTGGATTGTTCATTGAGAAATCCCAAAATTAGGCCTTATTTGGAAATATTGGCTGTTATGAGCCCATTTTATGGGTTTATTAAGAATAGAGTCATATTCAGAATTAAATCAAATACCGATTTTAAACCTTTATTTCAGGCCACCTGAGGAGCTTCATTCTAAAAAGTCAATCTCATTATTTAGCGATACAATAATTTGTAAATCAGGTGAATATGTTAAAAGAAATGGTTTCATTTGTTAATTTTTGTTAAAGGCGGTCGAGATATTTTTTGTTGGACACATCTGCACCGCCCGTCAATATTGAGATGACGATAATTTTGTGTTTGATTTTTTTTTTTTAGTTTTGAGACCAATAGAGTCATTTGCTAATTACTTATTAAACCTAAAACTTTAATCTATGAAGCGATTTGTTTTCGTATTGTCACTCCTGTTGGTTGTAGGAATCAATCTCATGCAGGCACAGGGTGTACAAGTTACGGGTAATGTGACCAGCGCCGAGGACGGCTCTGCACTTCCCGGTGTATCGGTTGTTGTGCAAGGCACGACAATTGGTGCCGTAACAGATTTTGAAGGTAACTATTCAATTACCGTTCCTGATGCATCAGCCACCCTGATGTTCAGTTTCGTGGGTATGAATACCCAGACCGTGGCCCTTGCAGGACAGTCGGTGGTTGATGTAGTCCTTGAAACTTCTACACTGGCGCTTGACGAAGTGGTTGTTACCGCACTGGGTATGACCCGGAGCGAGAAATCCCTTGGTTACAGCGTTCAATCCGTTGAATCGGAAGAGCTTTCAAAGGCCAATACCTCCGATATCGTGAATGCAATATCGGGCAGAACTGCTGGTGTGAACATCACCAGTTCCTCGGGTATGCCGGGTGCCTCTGTGTTTATGACGATCCGCGGTGCTGCTTCAATTACCGGGAACAACCAGCCGCTGTTCGTCGTTGACGGGATGCCCATTCATTCCCAGCGGGGTGATGCAGATAACACTGCACGTACCGGGGGGAGCACGGTGGGCCGTGAAGGGTCCTCTTCCCGGAGTATCGACCTTAACCCGGAGGACATTGCCTCGATCACAGTTCTTAAAGGAGGTGCCGCCACCGCCCTTTACGGACTTCGCGCTGCTAACGGCGCTCTTATCATCACGACTAAGCAAGGTGCTGCCGGCAAACAGAAAATGAAGGTGGATTTCCATACCTCCGTCGGATGGGAGAAGGTGAGCCAGCTTCCGCCGAGGCAGGACCAGTTCGTTCAGGGGTTCGATGGCAAGTGGATCGGCGGAAATGCGTATTCCTTCGGCCCCAACGTGGACACCATGTCCTATGACGGTGATACCGATTATAAGTGGGATAAGTACGGAAGGCTTGTTGGACAGAGCGATCCCAGTGCCACCGGAGAACAGGCAAGAATGTATGACGCCTATGATTTCTTCCAGACAGGGATGACCGTAAACAACCGCCTGGGCGTTACTGCAGGCAACGATATAGCCAGCTATTATTTCTCCGTCGCCGACCTGGAGCAGACCGGCGTGGTTCCCAATTCCAAGTTCGGACGGACCAATGTCCGTTTGAATTCATCGGCCAAACTGACCAAGTGGGCCAAGATCGGAACCAACATGTCCTACTCCAATTCCAGGGCCCACACTATCCAGGCGGGATCCAACACTTCCGGGGTGATGCTCGGTCTTCTCAGGTCTACGCCTTCATTTGACAACAGTGCCGGCTATGAGTTCCCCGATGGTACCCAGCGCAACTACCGGAACGGCGGAGGATACGACAACCCCTACTGGACAGCCAACAAGAACGGGGTGGACGAGCAGTACAACCGCTTTATCGGTAATGTGATCCTGAACTTCAACTTCACCGACTGGTTCAGTGCTTCCTACAACGTGGGTTTGGATACTTACACCAAGGACACCAAGGACATCGACGCCATCGGTTCCAGGAATTTACCCCAGGGTGGTATGGAAGAAGGCCTTATGATCTCCCGGATCTTCAACTCCGACCTGTTGCTGAACTTCCACAAGACCTTCGGCGATTTTGATGCCAGCCTGACCGTTGGGCACAATATGTACAGCACCGGGTACAAGAGACTTTACGGGGATGCCATCGGCCTGGAGATACCCGAATACTACCAGCTGAACAACTCTTCCGACAATACCACGGGAGTGTATCGTTGGGGCTACCGGACCATGGCTGTGTTCGGTGATTTGCAACTGTCGTTCAAGGATATGCTTTTCCTTGATGGTACCCTCAGGAACGACTGGGCCACCACCATGCCGGAAAACAACCTGTCGGCTCTTTATCCCTCGGCAAGCCTCGGTTTTGTGTTTACAGAAGTGGGTGCACTGAAAGGTAACAGCATTCTCTCCTTTGGTAAAATCCGCGGATCATGGGCCAACACGGCAAACATTGCCGAACCGTACAATACTGTTCCAGCCTATGTTGCTGCCGGAGCAGGTGACGGCTGGACCAACGGGGTCACTTTCCCCTACGTAGGAACCACCGGATTTGAGGTGGCAGGTACGCTGGGCGGTGCCGAACTAAACCACGAAAATATGAGATCCTTTGAGATAGGTGCCGACCTGAGGTTCATTAACAACCGGATCAGTCTGGACGTATCGTACTTCAATAACCTGAACACCGACCTGTTGCTCAGCGTTCCAGTTGCGGAATCCTCGGGGTACAACGCAATTTACATCAATGCAGGCGAGATGGAGTCCAAAGGATTTGAGCTCAGTCTCAATGCTACCATCCTTCAGGGGGACTTTGGCTGGGAAATCTTTGCCAACTGGTCCACCATTGACAATACGGTACTCTCGCTGGCCGAGGGTGTGGAAAGTATATTCCTGGGCGGATTTACCGTACCCCAGACCAGGGCTGTTGCCGGACGTAGCTACGGAAGTATTTACGGGGAAGACTGGTACCGGGATCCGGATACCAACCGGATCCTGATCAATGATGATCCTTCAGATGCTAACAGGGATGGCTATCCGATGACCAATACAGGACCGATGGTACCCCTGGGGGATACCAATCCCGATTGGACCGCCAATATTACTAATACGTTTTCCTATAAGGGTGTCAGGCTTTCCTTTATGTTTGATATCAAGAAGGGCGGTGTGATGTACAACGGGACGGCATTTGCCATGAACTACTTCGGTACTCACGGCAGGACTGTGAATCGAGAGGTATATTATACACCTGAAGGAACAATAGACTTCGCAAAGACACCTGAAGAGAACCTGGTGGTATTCGACGGAGTTTACGGACATGTGGCCGACGACGGAAGTGTGGTTTCCTCAGGTATTGAGAATGTGACTCCGGTTGTACTTGATCAGGACTGGTACCAGGGACAGGGTTCCAACTTCGGGGGAGGACCTTCCGCTGCCTCCATCGAACCTTCTGACTGGGTCAGGCTGCGCGAACTGACCTTGGGTTATACGTTCCCGGTGCAGAGGAAGATCTTCCAGTCTGCTGAACTGTACTTTACCGGAAGGAATCTCTGGCTGAGCACCCCTTACACGGGTGTCGATCCGGAATCCAACCTGGAGGGAGGCGTCAACGGTCAGGGAATGGACTATTTCAATATGCCCGGAACCAAATCTTATACGGTGGGCTTGAAGCTGACATTCTAGAGGTATAACAAAGTAAAATAAAAACATATGAAAAAGATAAATTTCAAAAATCACTGGATGCGAAAAGCCACCGCATTGCTGATGGTAGTCGTTCTTCTGTCATCCTGTGAACAGAAGTGGATCGATCCCGAGATTAACATTGATCCCGATTCACCGGGGGATGTACCCATCTCCCTGTTGCTACCGGCCATCGAACAGGCCATCGGATTCACCCTTCTGGGCAACGATGCTGTCCGTCCGACCAACATCTGGATGCAGTTAATGGACGGTGTTGACCGCCAGTCCTTTACACAGGCAAGGTACCAAATTACTCCCGCTGACATGGACAACTACTGGGGTTCTATGTACACAGATGCCCTTATCAATGCCAAGATCATGATGGATAAAGCCGTAGAGCAGGAGACACCCCAAAACGAGGGTGTGGCGAAAGTGCTACTGGCGTGCAGCCTGGGCATAGGAACTGACCTGTTCGGGGATATTCCCTGGTCGGATGCGCTGAAAGGCGGGGAAGGGGTGATCCAGCCGGAATTTGACAGCCAGCAGGAGGTTTATAACACTATTTTCGATCTCCTGAGCGAGGCCATCAACGACCTGGGTCAGGATGACGCGCTGGGTATCCTCCAGGATGTCATTTTTGACGGAGATGCAGATGCCTGGATTGCAGCTGCCTATGCACTGACTGCAAGGGCTCACCTTCAGCTTTCTGAAGTGAACGGCGATTTCGCCGCCGCACTGTCTGCTGTGGATAATGCCATTTCTTCAGTAGACGGCGACATGCTGGTGCCCTTCGATGCGGCCAATCCCAATCCTTTGCAACAGTTCATGCAATATAGGACCGACATTCGCATGTGCCAGACCCTTCTGGATGAGCTTGAAGCTACTTCTGACCCGAGGATCCCATTTTATTTTGCCGAAGATGGCAATGGGGGCTACAGCGGAAGTGAGCCAACGAGTCAGAATGGCGATGCTTCCTATCCGGGACCCTTCTTGGCTTCCCAGACCTCACCCACAGTGATAATCAGTTATGCGGAAGTGAAATTCATCGAGGCAGAAGCTGCTTTCAGGAGTGGCGCTACAGGCCGGGCTCTCACCGCTTATCAGGAAGGTGTTGCCGCTTCGCTGGAACAGGTTACCGGCGCTGTGGATGCCGACTGGATGGCTGACAACATCGATGGAGAAGGATCACTCACGCTTGAGAAGATCATCATGCAGAAGCGCCATGCCCTTGTAGGCCAGCTACAGCCCTTTTCCGACTGGAGAAGGACGGGAATTCCTGCCCTCACTCTGGTGCCTGGAGCCACCAAGACCGAGATTCCCAGGAGGCTCCCCTATGGGCAGGGCGAACTGATTTACAATCCGGACAATGTTCCAGCTGTGGCATCGGTCATCGACCCTGTTTGGTGGGACCAGTAAGATCATTTATTAATATTTAACCGATAGCAATTATGAAGAATATGATTAAATACATTCTGATTTTTGTCATTTTTGGTCTGGTTCTTTCTTCATGCAATGAGGAATCTGCATGGGATTCTCTGACAAATGACTTTGACAAAAATTCGACAACCTTCTATATCCAGTTCCTGAACGCTACAGGGTCTTTTGAAACGGATTTAGTAGAAGGTGAAGCGCTTGATATAGAAACCATTGTGGGGGTAGCGTTACTCGGGCCTCCACAGTCCTCTGACTTAGTGATAACCCTTAGCCTTGACGGGGAGTCGACAGTTACCTCGAGTATGTACGAACTGGAGGGCACTACCATAACCATCCCTGCAGGAGGTACTGCAGGTTCGGTAGGTGTGACCTTCCTGGCACAGGAAATGCCGGAGAATGAGACTCTGCACTTCATGCTTAACATGGAAGTGGCCGGCGGAGATGCAGCTCCTTCTGCATACCAGTTGGACTATTCAGTTTACCGGGTTCCGTGGTGCCCCCTTGAGGACCTGAACGACATGGCCGGTACCTGGGATGGTGCGGACGACTGGGGCAACACTGAGAGAATGGTTACGGCTGTTGACGGTGACAATCTCACTATGACCGGCCTGGGCCAGGCTTGGTTATCCGACACCTGGGGTGAAGCAACCACGGCCTCGAATTCGGTGATCATCACCATGAATCCAGATGGTACGCTGGTCATCGACGAACAGCCATATTGTACCACATTGTATGATGGTGCTCCCTATGACTACTCGATCGTGGGAACGGGGACCTGGAACAACTGCACGAAGATCATGCACATCGAGTACGATATGAACAATACTACCGATGGTTACTACTTGTCGGACTATGGATATGCTCCTATTCTGGTAGATCTGGAAATGAAATAGGCTGGCCAGTATTGGATTAATGATATGCAGGGCTGTCTCTAATTTGGGGCAGCCCTGTTTTTTTGTTATCTTTGCCGATCTGATTTTTGAGCACAATATTTTGTTTATGAGCGACTACTCCATCACCCACCTGAGAGAGCTTGAGGCCGAAGCGATCTATGTAATCAGGGAAGTTGGGGCCCAGTTTGAAAAACCGACCCTGCTCTTTTCCGGAGGGAAAGATTCAATCGTCATGTATCACCTGGCCAGGAAAGCATTCTGGCCCCAGATTGTCCCCTTTCCATGTCTGCACATTGATACAGGGCACAACTTTGAAGAGACCCTTGCGTTCCGTGACCGCCTCATGGAATCAACCGGAGGAAGGGTGATCGTCAGGTATGTTCAGGATTCCATCGATGCCGGCAAGGCCGTGGAGGAGACAGGGGTGAATGCCAGCCGTAACGTACTTCAGACCGTAACGTTGCTTGATGCCATCGAGGAATTTAAATTTGATGCGGCGCTTGGAGGGGGAAGGCGGGATGAAGAGAAAGCCAGGGCCAAGGAGCGCTTCTTTTCCCACAGGGATGATTTCGGACAGTGGGATCCCAAGAACCAGCGCCCCGAGCTCTGGAATATCTTCAATGGCAAGAAACACATGGGAGAGCATTTCAGGGTTTTCCCGCTGAGCAACTGGAC
>CAYVRK010000049.1:11517-30668 GCA_964453785.1 uncultured Bacteroides sp. | reverse complement strand
ATGGCAAGAAACACATGGGAGAGCATTTCAGGGTTTTCCCGCTGAGCAACTGGACAGAGATGGATGTATGGCAATATATCTACCTGGAGGAGATTGAGATCCCGGGTCTCTATTACACCCATAAAAGGGAGGTTTTTTTCCGTGACGGAGTGTGGTTGTCCAAAGCACCCTTTATGCAGCTAAAGGAGGGGGAGTCCTATGAGTTCAGGGATGTGAGGTGCCGGACCATCGGGGACATCAGCTGCACGGGTCTGACCCTCTCCTCAGCCAATTCTTTGGAAGATATCATCCAGGAGGTGGCTGCAGCACGTTCCACCGAAAGGGGCGGCAGGTATGATGACAAAAGGTCCGAAGCTGCCATGGAAGATCGCAAGAAAGCGGGGTACTTTTAGTGATCTCCAATCACAAAAAAGGTGAAAGGTGAAAGGTGAAAGGAAAAAGGTTAAAGCAGAATTCAACAAACGATATGCGTAACAAAGAGAATCCGGCTCCGGGTTACCTGGATATGGAACTGATGCGGTTTACAACTGCAGGAAGTGTGGATGATGGCAAAAGCACCCTTATCGGGCGTCTCCTTTATGATTCAAAAGCAATCTTTGAGGACCAGATGGAGCAACTTGAGTTGGCCAGTGAACGAAGGGGTGAGGAACATGTGAACCTGGCCCTTCTCACAGACGGACTCAGGGCTGAGCGTGAGCAAGGAATTACCATCGATGTGGCATACCGCTATTTTGCCACACCAAAACGGAAGTTCATTATTGCAGATACACCCGGGCATGTGCAGTATACCCGAAACATGGTTACTGGAGCCTCCACGGCCAACCTGGCCATTATCCTGGTGGATGCCAGGCAAGGAGTACTGGAACAAACCATACGGCACGCTTTCATTGCATCCCTGCTTGGAATACCGCATATACTCATTTGTGTGAACAAGATGGACCTGGTGAATTTTAAGCAGGAGGAATTTGAGGGGATCCGCAAGCAGTTCGAGCCTTTCAGGGAAACACTGCATATTGATGATGTAAGGTTTATTCCCATTAGTGCGCTGTTGGGAGATAATGTGGTGGACCGCAGCGAGACAATGGATTGGTACACAGGAGAAACCCTCCTTGAGATGCTGGAGAGTATTGATATCAGAAGTGATGCGGACCTGAAGAACCGGCGTTTTCCCGTCCAGTATGTGATACGGCCCCAGCGGGAGGAATTTCACGATTACAGGAGTTATGCCGGCCGTGTGGCAGGTGGTGTCTGGAGAAAAGGTGATAAAGTAGCTGTTTTGCCCAATGGTTTGGAAAGTACACTGGAGGCCATCGATACCATGACCGGCGAGGTGGATGAAGCATTTCCTCCCCAGTCTGTTGCTTTTCGATTAAGTGATGACATTGATATCAGCCGGGGTGATATGATTGTACCGGTTGACCAGAAACCAAGGATCGGGCAGGAAGTGGACCTGATGGTGTGCTGGCTCAATGAGAAACCCATGTTGCTGGGCGGAAAATATGTGATACGCCACACCACTTCCGAATTACGGGGTATCATCAGGGAGGTGGCTTACAAGGTGAACATCAACACCCTGGAGCAGGAGCTGGAGGACAAGGCGGTAGGTCTGAATGAGATTGCCCGCATCCGTATCAAGACTTCCAAGCCTATCTTTTATGACAGCTACAAAGAAAACCGCATTACCGGAAGCATCATCATCATAGATGAGGCGACCAACAATACGGTGGGTGCCGGAATGATCCTGTAAAAGCTTTAAGAAGCTGATTCCTTCAGACTGTTGTAATAGGTTACGATGGCCTGAAGATCCTCTGCTTTCTTGATGGATAGCCGCTTCTCTTTTATGTATTGGCTGACCTGGTCCCTGTGATCTGTGATTACATCCAGGAGATCCTTTTTCTTGTTGATCTTGATGGCAGCTGATTGACCTTCTTTTATATAAAAGTTGTTTACATTTTTCATTCTGAACTCTTTGGTTCCTCCGCCACCTCCGTAATTGGAGACATAGATGTCCTGTTCAAGCTCAATCTCCCTTTTGAACAGAACAGTCAGGTATTCACTGTCTTCAATAACTTCAAAATAGCCGGTTGCCACCCTGTCGGCTTCCAGCATGTACACCTCATACACAAATTTCTGATCTCCAAGTTCAACCGAGCGAAGAGCCAGTGGTTTGTTGATGGTGGCAGTATCCCCTTGCAGAATAAACTGCATTTTGTCTGCGTATATATCATACCTGTATTTCAGTCCCGGTACAACAGTCCCGTCCAGCGCCGTCATGGTTCCATCCTTAAATTCATCGTAGAGATAGGGCGACCCGTTCAGTGCGGGAGCAGAATTGGTATAGCGCATGGTAGCCACACCATCAATGATATCTACCTGATTTGGCTCCATGTTCATGGTACTCACATTTAAATTACCTCGACCCGCTTCAACACTTATCTGTGCTGTCACATTTGCTGCAGTTAACAATGCAATGGTTGTAATAAAATAAAAAGATCTGTTCATGTTTATCATTGTGGGGGTTGTTTTAAAACTGGATTCTGTAGCTCAGCAAGAGCCCCTGGTTGGCAGGAATCAGGGCCAGATGGTCCAAAACACTGTGGTATATGCGGTTGTTTACGACGCCTTTCCTGGCAACCCAGATTACATCGAAAAGCCATGAGGCGATGCCTACACCCAGGATAATCTCTGCATCTTTCCAAAAGAGCCAGTATCCTGTACTGGCCGGTTCCACCATGTAACCGTCCGGGAAATATTTGTATTTCTCTCCCGGGGGGGCATCCACCGATAAATAATATCCCGGTGGTGAGATCACCGCCGGGATAGCAATTCGATTCCTGTAGGCTGCCCAGGACAATCCCAGGATTCCGGCAGTAACAGCAGTTTTGTAATAGGGCTTGATTCTCAATTGTTTTGAATCGGCCACAAAATAGTCCCCCAATCCGGGTACCAGAAGTGACAAAGCGGCATATTCGGGTCCATGGGAGTGTTTCCTGTTGTCCTCTGCATCAATGATCAGCGTGGGGGTGAAATCCCCGTATACCACATCAAATTCCTTATAGATATCCCACACGATCTTTTTGTCTTTTCCTGCAGAAACCAGGGATCCTGTATCTCCTGAGACAGAATCAGGATAGATGGCATTTCCTTTGTTATCAACCACCACAAAATCGATCTGGTGATGGGAGTCTGAAGAGGAATTGACAATGTCATACCGGACTACCAGGGATTTTCCAGTCATCTGGGTGCGGACGTTTTCCACCCGGGCAGTGGAATGCTGGGCACAGATCACGGCAGAACCGGCAAAGATGCAGATGAAAGCGATTGTGAGTTTTTTCATCATCTTTAAATTTCAAGATAAATTTACAAAAAATTATCGCTACAATCTTTTAATGATCCTGAGCCGGTGGGTGTACCCTTTGGTTTCGGCATTGAAGATGCCCTGGTGATCCAATGTATCGATTCTCACCTGGTCATAGGCATGGATGATCCTTCCCTGTCCAAGAGCCATTCCCACATGGATGATCTCACCTTCCGGGTTATCGAAAAAAACCAGGTCCCCCTTTTTCACTTCATGAATGAAATTTACAGGAAAGCCTGAATCAGCCTGGGCCTTACAATCCCTGGGCAGATTTACACCAAGGGTTCTGCAAAGGAATTGAACGAGGCCCGGCGCATCAAATCCGAAACCGCATCTACCTCCCTGAATGCCGGGGAGCGAGAGCAACAATGTGCCGGTCGTCTCCGGATCATTGGCGGCTCCGGGATCCATCCATCCCTCTTCTGAAAGGAGTTCAAATTGCCTTCCACCAACCATCCACGTTTCTCCTGCTGAATGATTCCATACCGATCCTGCTGGCAGGATCAAGGGCCTGCCCCGGTTCAGATCCATTACAGATACTGTGGGCCGGACCGCCAGTTTGAAATTGGTACTTTGGCCAGCTTCCGCTTCTGCAGACAGTATGGATCCACTGCTTACCCACCCTTCCGATTTATCGAAATCAAGCTTTACCAGAACCCAGGTCCCCCTGGTGTCCAGAGTGGTGATGGTTTCACCAAAAAGTATTTGAGAAACCATTCCTGAGGTGTGGCTTGGTTCCTGCCTGACAGGTACAAAGCCCTGTAGTGAAATGCCTTTTGTCATGTGGTTTGCGCTGCGCTGATTTACTCCTGCAATTTGGCAAAGGTCGAACAAAAATGCAAGGGTTGGGTTAAAAGTGAAAAAGAACTCTTATTTTCAACCCATGAACTGGATCAAAGGCATTGTCAGGTTCTGGAAGACAATCCAGATCGTTCTTATATACCTGGTCAGTATTTTGCTTGTTTACTTCATGTTTCCGCGGGAAGGAAAATTCAAATATGAATATTCCAAGAACAAACCGTGGATGCACGAAACCCTGGTGGCTCCTTTCGATATTCCCATTTATAAACCGGAGTTGCAGGTGCAGCGGGAGCGGGACAGCCTGCAGCGGAATGCGAAACTCTATTTCTTCAGCGATTCGCTTGTGGGAAGCAACATGGTGGCCACCTTCAACAGTGACTACAACAATCTGTTATATTCTTTGGGATATGGGGTCTACGATGGGGATTCCTTGTCGGCGACAGGCCATGCGATCTCCGGGGTATTGGAAGATATTTATAAAACGGGAATTATCGAGCGGCACCCGGTTCTGGATGGTCTGGAACTGGATCAGCTTTCGGTGATGGTGGTCAGGAATACCATGGCCGAGGAACAGCGATACAGGGAATTTTACACAGAAAGGTCTGCATATGAGCATCTGATGGCGGAAATTAAGCAGGTCAATCCCGGGGAAGTTGACCTGTTGAACCGTTTGATCCTAAACGACTACCTGCGGCCCAACCTCTTTTATGACGAGGAAATGACCGGCAAGGTGCGGCAGGCAAGCCTGGAAGACCTGACCCTGACCAAGGGCATGGTGCAGGCCGGTCAACGGATTATTGCACGGGGCGAGCTGGTTTCCAACGCCAATTTTCAGGTGATTGAGTCCCTCCGAAAAGAGTATGAATCCAATCCGAATGTGGGCAAGAACTACCTGGTGGTCTATACCGGGCAGTTTTTACTGATTACACTGGTTTTTCTCGCCCTTTTCTGGTTTATCTACTATTTCAGGAAAGATATACTCATCAGCAGAAGACAAACCTTATTTACCCTTGGGCTTATCGTGGTCATGGTTGGGCTTACCATGGCTGCTGCTACAAATGATGCAGTCAGCGTGTATGTGATCCCTTTTGTGGTGGTTCCCATATTTCTGAAAACATTCTTCGATATCAGGTACGCTTTGTTTGTACACATGATCACCCTTTTGCTGGCGGGATTCTGGGTTCCCAACTCATACCAGTTTGTGTTGATGAATTTTCTTGCAGGCCTGGTCGGATTGTTCAGCATGCGCTCCTATTACAAGCGTGGAATCCTTTTCTATACTGCCACGTTTATATTCGCCACATATGCCGTGATCTATATCCTCCTTTCGGTGATGCAGGAGGGTGACCTTTCCCAGATCAACTGGGTCAATGTATTGTGGCTGGCTGGAAACGGACTGCTGGTACTCACCATCTACCCGCTGGTATTTTTCTTTGAAAGGATTTTTGGATTCCTTTCAGATGCAACTTTGTTCGAACTTTCAGATACCAACCAGCCTCTTTTAAGAAAGCTGGCAGCGAAGACGCCCGGAACCTTTCAGCACTCCATGCAGGTGGCCAGCCTGGCCGAGGAAGCCATCCTGAAGGTAGGAGGGAATTCACTGCTGGTCAGGGCCGGGGCCATGTACCATGACATTGGAAAGATGGAAACTCCTGAATATTTTATTGAGAACCAGCGTGATGGGATTAATCCGCACAATAACCTGGATTTCAGGGCGAGTGCAAGGATCATCATTGATCACGTAATCAAAGGGGAGGAGATCGGCAAGAAATATAAGTTGCCTGGCCCCATTATTGACTTTATCAGGACCCATCACGGTACCAGCACCGTACAGTATTTCTATCGCTCTTTTCTCAATTCCAATCCGGAGGAGGTGAATGTCGCTGAATTTACCTATCCGGGGCCAAAACCCTATTCCAAGGAGACTTCCGTGTTGATGATAGCCGATTCAGTGGAAGCTGCATCCAGAACTTTAAAACAGTACAGCCCTGAGTCCATCCATGAACTGGTGGAAGGGATTGTGGAGCACCAGACCAGGGAGGGGCAATTCTCCGATACCGACCTGACTTACGGAGATGTCACTGCTGTAAAGGAGATTTTCAAAAACAGGCTTCAGAATATTTACCACACAAGAATCGAATATCCGAAGTAATTGAATCTAGTCGAGCAATTCAATTACCTCTGTATCAGGATAGGCCTCCTGGTTAAAACGGAAGGTGTCATCCGAAAGTTTCTGATTGCCGGTTACCGAAGTGAGGATCATGGTGTAATTGATACCTTCCTTGTGCTTCAGGACAAATGCTTCCAGTTTAAGGGTATGGGGATGAATATACATTTTTAGCATGGAATAGGGTCCTGTCAGATCCTTTGGATAGAGCTGGATCTCAACCCTCTGTTTGCCATGGAACTGTGTTTCGCCCATGAACTGGTATTTGAAATCCTGCTGGTATGTTTTAATGATCTTCAAGGGGACCGCCTGCAAATAACCCGGATCATCGGGATCTGGGGTGCTTACATAGACCTCCTCCGAATCTGTATTCTGCGAATAGAGCTTCTCACCGTCAAAATAGACGATATATTCATCAACCACGATCTTATAGTTGTAACCCTTCATCCAGATGGTACCCTCTCCTTCGGCATGGGTGTCCCTCATGATGTCATCGCGGTAGTAATCCATCTCAATCAGGTATCCCTCATTCATCTTAAACTGATCGGAGACCGCCTGTAAATAGGGGTGAACCCTTTCGTCCTGGGCATGAAGCGGTTGAAGGGCAAGTAAGCCCATTAAAATGATGATTCGTATGGTGAAACGATGCATGGCGGAAGTTCTCTTTAGGATAGTTCTTTCAAAATCTGTTCCAAACTGAATTCGTCCTGGACCAAAACCTGTCGCGCCTTGCTGCCTTCGAAAGGTCCGAGGATGCCAGCAGCCTCCAGCTGGTCCACGATCCTGCCTGCCCGGTTGTAGCCCAGTGAGAGCTTTCTCTGGATCAGTGAAGTGGAGCCCTGCTGGTGCTGAACCACCAGATGTGCAGCTTCTTCAAATTTCTCATCTCTTTTATCCAGATCCACATCCATCACCCCGCCACCTTCTTCCTCCACCGGTGTCAGCATCATGGCACTTGGATAGCCCCTTTGCTCACCTATGAAGTCGGTGATCTCCTCAATTTCAGGACCATCGATAAAGGCACACTGAAGCCTGATGGGTTCGTTTCCACTCACGAAAAGCATGTCACCGCGTCCGATCAGCTGATCTGCCCCTGGTCCGTCCAGGATGGTCCTGGAATCGATCCCGGACGCAACCCGGAAAGCGATACGGGCCGGAAAATTAGCTTTGATTACTCCTGTGATGATATTGGTGGTTGGACGCTGGGTGGCAATGACCAGGTGGATGCCGATGGCCCTGGCCAGCTGGGCCAGTCTGGCTATGGGGTGTTCAATCTCTCGTCCGGCTGTCATAATCAGGTCGGCAAACTCATCAATAATCACCACCACAAAGGGCAAATAACGGTGGCCCTTGTTGGGATTGAGGTTCCGGCTAATGAATTTGGTATTGTACTCTTTGATGTTACGCACCTGTGCAGCTTTCAGCAGGTTGTAACGCTCATCCATTTCGCCGCAAAGACTGTTCAGGGTGTGGATCACCTGCTGGGTATCTGTAATGATGGCCTCCTCTGATTCGGGTAATTTGGCCAGATAATGTCTCTCAATCTTACTGTATAGAGAGAGTTCCACTTTTTTTGGATCGATCATCACAAACTTCAGCTGGGCCGGATGCTTTTTATATAAAAGGGAGGCGATAATGGCATTTAATCCCACCGATTTTCCCTGGCCGGTGGCTCCGGCAACCAGCAGGTGGGGCATCTTGGCCAGGTCAAATACGAAAGTCTCATTGGAAATGGTCTTACCCAGGGCAATGGCCAGATCCATCTCGGAATCCTGGAATTTTTTGGAAGCCAGGATCGATTTCATGGAAACGGTCCGAGGATTCTGATTGGGAACCTCTATGCCGATGGTACCTTTCCCGGGTATGGGAGCAATGATCCTGATACCGAGGGCCGACAGGCTCAGTGCAATGTCATCCTCCAGGTTTTTTATCTTTGAGATCCTGATACCCGGTGCAGGAACAATCTCATACAGGGTTACTGTGGGACCGATGGTGGCTTTGATCTTATCGATCTTGATATTGTAATTGCCCAGTGTTTCAACAATACGGTTCTTGTTTGAGATGAGTTCCTCATTGGTGACCGTGGTATCCCCCCGGTCGTAATCTTTCAGAAGACTCAGCGGCGGAAAACGGAATTTGGCAAGGTCCAGGGTGGGATCATATTCTCCAAGGGCCCCCTCATCCGGATTGAAATCCTCGGGGTTGATTCCCGAAACATCTTCAACCATCATCTCCACATTGTTCTTGTTCCCTTCAAGCTCTTGCTTCTCATCTCCTGCCTTTCTGGTGGTGGAGACCACGAAGGGTTCCTCACCGTGTTGGGCAATCTCTTCGGAAACTGCCTCTTCGGTAATGATCATTCCTTCCGTTTCTTCTGCCAAACCATCTTTGCCGGGATCACCATCCTCATTCCCGCTCCTGATCAAGGGAATTTGAATGTTGCGTTTGCGCAGCCATTCCAGAAATCCCGTTGAAAAAAGCAACAGGGCCATGTACCCTATCAAAAGCAGGAACGACGTTCCCACAGTTCCAATGCTTGCCAGCAACCACCTGCTGATGAAGAAACCATGCTGTCCCCCGGGACCGCTTCCCAGGAAGCCGTTCCCATCCTTAAACAGCAAACCAAGTGTTACTGAAAGAAGGATGATCAGAATCAGGCTGTTCTTCACAGCACTCCATGTATTCAGTAACCGGATTTTATACAGGGCCATGGCCCAGATGATCAGGATGCCCGGAAAGAGAAAGCTGGACACACCGAACCATCTGTTGATGAAAAGATTTGACAGCCAGGCTCCCATTTTTCCTCCCTGGTTCTTCACTTTAATCTCAGGGCCTGAAAATACCTTCGCCCATTCAAAATCCTGGTCAGTCTTCCAATGGACCAGGTAGGAGATAAACGAAAGAAGCATGAAGATGGCAGCAAGCAGCAATATGATACCCGTAACGTACCGGAAACGGTCGTCCCGGAAAAAGCTTACAAGGGAATTTAAAAAACTTACAAGGCGATTGCTTTTCTTCTTCTTATTTTTAGCCATCAATCAAGGGTTGAGCTGACCTTCTAAGGTAATAATAACGGGATTTTAGTGGCTAATCTTTTGTAAACAGGCTGTTGATAATCTCTTCCATGGCCGCCTTGCTCACAGCCCTGTACTCCTCTGGAACGGTAAAGATTTCAGATTCAACGGCTTTGAGCTCCATTGATGAGCATGAAAGATGCATCTTCAGAAGGCTTAATTGTATCCTGAAATCAGTCAGAGGATCATCCACCATACGATACGGTGTACTGATATTGGGCCTCCGCACGGAGAAATCCTTTGTGAAATATATGCTATAATTTTCCTGGTCGGTTTCCACATCCACTTTCTCTGAATGCAGTCCTCCGATCACGGAAGTTTCTCCGGTAAATTGGATTTTCATCCCAGCGGGTTCGATAATACCGGCGGGCAGTTCACCTGTCTCCCCCACATAATAGACCTTGTTGCCGAAAAAATTCAGCAAGGTGGTTACTTTCTTTCGCTTCAGGTCGGAGATCTGTGTCAGGGTGAACTGGTTGAAGAATCCGTTAATTCTGGTGAGTACATAATATTTTGTATAATAAGCATCCATGGTTCCCGGAAGGATTTTTGTAGGAATATCACCAGCCCTGTCTTCAAGGTATTCGATCTCATACTCAATATAATATGCATCCATGGTTTCAGGGAGTTCCTTAACGCGCCTGCACCCCGTAAGAAGGGTAACAAGTATAAACAGGCAGAGGAACAGGGTTTTTCGGGTCACAGTCCGGGTAATTAAGTTTACCAAAAATAAAAAAATCTATTTATTTCACCCGATGTTATTTTTTCCTTTGACCAATGGACTTGATCCATAGCTGATCATATTGAAAAACAACTCCAATCATGTTTAACAGCTTGTCCATACCCGAATTGGCACTTCCGGAATTATTTAGTTTTGTAGGATGAAGCAAAAAGATATTCAAATGAACAAACTGGCAGTAGTGGCACTTGGCGGGAATGCATTGCTGAGGGATAATCAGCAGGGCACCATTGACGAGCAGGAGCAAAATACTTCCGATACGCTTGAAAATTTGGTTTTCCTGATCAGGGAAGGGTACAACCTGGTGATCACTCATGGAAACGGTCCTCAGGTAGGCAACATCCTCATGCGCAATGATGCCGGGGAAAGTGTATACCAGATCCCCCAGATGCCCCTTGATATATGTGTGGCCGATTCCCAGGGTGGGATTGGTTACATGATCGAACGCATGCTGAGGAATGTTTTACATAAGCATGGGATCCGGAGGGAAGTGATCACCCTAGTAACCATGGCCCTCGTTGACGAGAATGATCCTGCCTTTGGCACACCTTCCAAACAAGTTGGAAGAATATATGATAAGGTGGAGGCAGAAAGGATTGCAACTGATAAAGGTTGGATCTTTAAGGAGTCAAAGAAAAGAGCCGGTGGGTACAGAAGGGTAGTTCCTTCACCCTCACCCATGGAGATTATCAATGAAAAAGTGGTGGAGTCCTTGTCCAGGGCAGGTGCCATTGTGGTAGCTGCCGGCGGAGGTGGAATCCCCGTCTATAGGGATGACCAGGGCCGCATAAGGCCTTCTGAATCGGTCATTGACAAAGACCTGGCTTCAGCGCTGCTGGGAGCCCGTATCAAAGCGGATGAGTTTTATATCCTGACAGATGTTCCTTATGTTTATATCAATTATAATACCCCCCGGCAGGAGGTTAAGGAGTTTTTGAATTATAGCGATACAGTGGCCTTGCTTGAAAAGGGGATGTTCGGGGAAGGGGATATGGCACCCAAGATCAGGGCCTGCCTTCAGTTTATAAAACAGGGAGGTGAAAAGAGTGTGATCACCGAAGCTTTCAAACTGGAGGACAGGAGCTATGGTACAAAAATCACCATGGAATACGAAAAATAAGATAATCAGTTAACTTTAGACTTTTATAATTTGATACAAATATGGCATATCATCTGCGCAACCGTCATTTTCTGAAACTACTCGATTACACACCGGGAGAGATCCTCTGTTTACTGGATTTGAGCGCAAGCCTGAAAAAGGCAAAAAAAACGGGGACAGAAGTACAAAATCTGAAAAGCAAAAATATCGCTTTGATCTTTGAGAAGACCTCCACCCGCACCAGGTGTGCTTTCGAGGTGGCCGCAATGGACCAGGGGGCGGGTGTTACCTATCTCGGACCTTCCGGTTCACAGATCGGCCATAAGGAGTCCATGAAAGATACGGCAAGGGTGCTTGGAAGGATGTATGATGGGATTGAGTACCGCGGTTTCGGACAGGCGATTGTGGAAGAGCTTGCTGAATATGCCGGGGTCCCCGTTTGGAACGGTCTTACGGATGAATTTCACCCAACCCAGGTGCTGGCCGATTTTATGACCATGATGGAACACTCAGGGAAACCATTGAATGAGATGAAGTTCTGTTACCTTGGTGATGCACATAACAATGTGGGCAACTCATTGATGGTCGGAGCAGCCAAGGTGGGGATGGACTTTCGTGCAGCGGCTCCTTCATCTTTGCAGCCAGATTCATCCCTGGTGGAAAAGTGCCGTGAAATTGCTGCACAGACCGGTGGAAAGATCACCATTTCTGCAGATGTAAAAAGTGCAGTAAAGGATGCAGATTTCCTCTATACCGATGTATGGGTCTCCATGGGTGAGCCCAAGGAGGTCTGGGCGGAACGGATCAAACTGCTTGAACCTTACCAGGTGAACATGCAGGTGATCAAACTCACAGGCAATCCCGATGTGAAATTTCTTCATTGCCTGCCGGCATTTCACAACAGGGAAACCAAAGTGGGTGAGGAGATCTATCAGAAATTCGGTCTTGAAGCCCTGGAGGTCACCGAAGAGGTTTTTGAGTCAGATCATTCTGTCGTATTCGACGAGGCAGAAAACCGGCTGCATACGATCAAGGCCATATTGGTGGCTACCTTAGGAAGGTAGCCACCAATATGGCAAGGTAAAAGGAAAAAGGTACAAGTATTCTTTCCCCTTTCTACTTTAAACTTTCCCCTCGCTCTTTTTTCTTTAAATGCTCTGCATTTAAAGAAAAAAGAGCTGCCGGAGGAAGAAGAACAATATGGTTGCACAGGTCATAAATTTCATTCCCACACCCATCATAAACCCAACGAAAGAGCCCCATGCTGCTTTCAGGGCTTCGCCCTCTTTCTTTCCGGAGGTAATCTCACCGATATAGGCACCCAGGAACGGACCAATGATGATTCCAAGGGGACCGAAGAACAGCCCCACGATCACTCCGATGGTGGCTCCCCAGACTCCCCGTTTGGATCCTCCGTATTTTTTGGTTCCCCAGATGGGCACCACGTAATCAAGGATGGTTACCAGGACTACGAAAAAGAGAAGGATCCACAGAACCTTGCCATAGCCCTCCAGGTTCTCTTCTATGTAGCCGGTCCATTTCAGCAACAGGAATCCGGCCCAGCTAATTGGCGGACCCGGGATGACCGGAAGAAAACTACCAAAAAAGCCGATCAAGACCAGAATCATTCCAAGAATGGCGAGTGTTATGTCCATGGCATAAAATTAGGGGATACCGATAACGTCTTCGAATACTGCATAGACCACGCAGGCTGAAAAGGGGATGGTAAGCAGGAGGCCAATTCCGAAAGTCAGAGCTCCCAATAAATTGATTCCTGACAGGATCAGACTGAGCCAGAGGATCTGGGTGAAGTTTCCGGATACCATTTTCCTGCTTAAACGGGTGGCTTCTGAAGGTTCCACATCAAAGAACCAGACGAAAAGATGGGAAAACATATAACTGACAGAAAAATAGATGCCAGGGATGATCAGAAGCAGAAAGCCCAGAAAAACAGTGACCGAAATAAGCAGGTTCAGGAGCAGAAGGGGTACAAATTTGTTAAAACTCCTGAAGAAACCCGAACCCCCTTCTGAAGGCTGATCTTTCAAGTGGCGGATCACAATATAGTATCCTGCAATGACCGGTCCTCCAATCAGCAACCCGCTGACCGGGTTGGACATGGCAATCGTGACAATGATGCTGTACAGAATGAATATCCCGGGAGCCTTTCGGAAATGGTTGAAGCCAACCTGCAGGATGTTTTCAATGGAAATGCTGAACCCGGTGGAGGCATCATCCACTTTTTGTTGTATGGTTTGGGTTCTTTCCAAGGTCTGAATTTTCGGAAAATTAAATAAAAAAATCGTACATTGATTAGAAATGGTTCTGACAGATGGAGGAGCATGAGAACCTGTATGAAAAGATTCAGGAAATTCTTGGAGGTAGTCCGGGGAGCCTGAAGATACTGGAAGAACAGATAGATATGGATCTCCAGGTGGAGTTCTATGAATGCTCCATTAGGCAGCGGGACCAGGTGGGTGAGAAGTGGGCCCTTGAGCAGGCCAAATATCTGGAAGAACCGGGATATACGGATCAGGTAAAAAAAGAGATTCTGGCCAGGTTAGCGACCATTGATAAAGTGTTATGCTACAGGATAATTGAGGCCTTTGTCCACAAGGCTTCTGGTGAGATGAGAGATTGGGCCCTGCTGGCGCAGAATGAAAGCAGAATGCTGCTGGAGAGCAAGTTTCTTGAAGAAAACCAGGTGTTTATTTCCACCGGTCTGGGTGGCAAAGAGGAGAAGCTCAGGTATTTTGTCGTCCTTGTTTCAAAGGACGGAACTGAGTTGAACCCGACCCAGAAAAAGGTGATTTTCAACGAATTTGATTATATATTGCGGAAATGCAGTGCTGAGGTGGAAGAGATCAGCTATTCGGAGTATATGGCCACCATCCTGTTGTTGTTGCCCATGACCTGTTCCCTGAAAATGGTATTCCAGGAGGCTATAAACGAGTGCAATAAGTATGGTGATTTTTTAGAGGATGATTTTATTGTCACCAACGTAAAAATCCTCTCCTTCACGGAGATAAAAGAATTCCTGGAACGTAATTCGAAAGAGGACTAGGCTGATTCGTCGCCCAGGTCTTCAAATTCAACATTGGTAAAGTCCTTTTCTGCCTCTACAGTTTCCTTCTCGGTACTGCTCGTAATTTCACGATTAGAATCCGTAAATACATCATTATCAATGATTTGCGGATTCGCCTCACGAATAAATTCAATGATCTCAGTCAGGCTGTCAGCAAATTTATCAAAATCCTCTTTATAGAGAAACAGCTTGTGTTTCTCGTAAAAGAATTTCCCATCGCGGCTGAACCGCTTTTTGCTTTCGGTGATGGTGAGATAATAGTCGTTGCGCCGCGTAGCCTTGACATCGAAAAAATAGGTTCTTTTCCCGGCCCTAACAGCTTTAGAATGGATCTCCTCCCGTTCTGCTGCTTCCGTTACAAGCTCCTCAGATTTAACATTACCATCGTCATTCATTACTACAGTTTTAGTTAGGGTTTGCTATGTACCACTTCAAAAGTGTAAAATATTTTAAACATATTCAAATTTTCGTTCATTTTAGTCGGGAGCTAAACTTGCTGGTGAACAGATGTTTCATAGATGGAAATTTAGTGTAAATTTGCATCGTTTAATCTTACAGGGAATGGTTCTTTAACAAATGATCAGCAGGAGACAATTACGCATAAAAGCACTGCAGACGCTCTATGCTTATTACAAGGCAGGCAGAGAGGAGATGAGCCGTTCCGAGAAGGAACTGCATTTTAACATTGAAAAAGCATTTGAGCTTTACAACTACCTGCTATTACTGGTTATTGATGTGGTCCTCTATTCCGAATCAAGAATTGAGATAGCCCGTAATAAACGCATTCCCACCCAGGAAGACCTTCATCCCAATACACGTTTTATTGACAATGGTCTGGTTCATCAGTTGAGAAATAATGAGCAGCTCCTCAGGTTTGTGGACCAGCACAAACTGAACTGGGCCAACCATCCTGAACTGGTGAAAGAGATCTATGCCAGGATGATGGAAAGCGAAGCATATGCTTCCTACATGAGTGCCGGGGAGAGCGGATATGCAGAAGATAAGAAGATGGTTACTCATTTGTATACCCATGTGATTTTTCCCAGTGAATTGCTCTCATCCATCCTGGAGGAACAAAGCATATACTGGAATGATGACCTGGAGTTTATTACCAGTATGATCGTCAAAACCATTAAGAAATTTAAGGAAGAAGACGGCCCGGAAAAACGTCTGATGGAATTATACAAGAATGAAGAGGACCGGGAGTATGTGATTAAATTGTTCAGGCAAACCATCCTTCACAGGGATGAATATGTGGAATATGTGAAGCAGAATACAAGGAATTGGGATCTGGAAAGGATCGCTTTCATGGATATATTGATCATGCAGATGGCCATTGCCGAGCTTGTGGCTTTCCCATCCATTCCAACAAAGGTGACTCTCAATGAATACCTGGAGATTTCAAAATACTACAGCACATCCAAAAGCAATGTCTTTATCAATGGTGTGCTTGACAAGGTGGTTGTTCAGTTAAAGGAGGAGAAAAAAGTACAGAAGAAGGGCAGGGGATTGATTGGGGAGAATGAGTAGAATGGACAAAATGACAGATATTTGGTTTTGGAACAATGATTGATGAAGGGAATAGATAATAGTTAATAGATAATAGTTAATTGTATAACCTATAATTTAATTTTCAGAGTATGAGTTTCTTATTTCAAGTATTAGCTGCAGGAGCGCCTGCAAAACCAGGTGGAGCTGGTATGCAATCACTGATCTTCTTGCTTTTGATCATTGTTGTTTTCTATTTTTTTATGATACGTCCACAGGTGAAAAAGCAAAAAGAAGCGACCAATTTCAGAAATGCATTGAAAAAGGGTGATAAGGTAGCTACTACAGGCGGTATTTATGGCAAGATTACCGATGTGAAAGAGCGGACTGTTACCCTTGAGATTGCAGACAATGTGCTTGTCAAGGTGGATAAGGCCGCTGTAACAGCTGATCCGGGTGACCAGCCTGCACCAGCGAAAAAATAGAACTAAACCATTGTCGTGGAAAACGGTTTCCTTCAGAACTGGCCCAGAGTATCTGAAGGACAGAAACTACAATTCAGGAAAAAGATTCTGTTGTTTTCTGTCTTCCTTCTGATATCTGTATTTATCTGGCTGCTCAATGCCCTGAGTAAGAATTATACTTCAGTTATTGAATATCCACTTGTCTATACAGATTTTCCTGAGAAGAGGGTCCTGGTGGGGGAATTGCCAGCGTATCTTGATCTCAGCATCAATGCGAATGGTTATGCCTTGCTGAGGTACAAAACGTTCAGGAAACCGGTCCCTATAAGTTTCAAAGTATCTGCCTTCACAATGAACAGGCCCGGGCAGGACAGCAGCAGGGCTTATATTCAGACCCGGTATCTGAAAGACCAGGTATCAAGGCAGCTACCATCAGAACTTCAGCTGCTGGAGATAAAACCTGATACACTTCATTTCCAATTTGCAAGAAGAGTGACCAGGATTTTACCCATCAAACCTGAATTCGTTTTTGAGGTGGATAAACAGTTTACCACCAGGGATGGGATTCATCTGGAACCCGATTCCGTTGTGGTTACAGGTCCTGATGTGGTCCTTGATACGCTGAAGTATATTTCCACAGTTAAAACCGACCTGGGACTCCTTACAAAGAATTACAGCAACAAGGTGAAACTGGACTTGCCGCACGATCTGGAGTATGGTGTCTCAAAAGTGGTTTGTTCCATTGAACTGGAGAGATATACGGAAGTCCAGCTCTACATTCCCATTGAAGTACTCAATCTGCCCGACAGCCTCTCCATTCAGACTTTCCCTGACGAAATCAAGCTTACCTGTAAGGTGGGATTAAGCAAATATGACCGGATGGATAAAAACTTGTTTCGTGCCGTAGTTGATTATTCGTCAGTGGATGACAGGACCAAGGAGCTTGATGTAGGTCTTAGCAATATCCCTTTATATGTGCTGGGTTTTGAGTATTACCCCAAATCAGTTGAGTTCCTCATTTCCAGAAAGTGATGTACCAGGTTGGAATTACAGGGGGGATTGGCAGTGGTAAAACATTGGTTTGCAGCGTACTAGAGGTTCTTGGGATTCCGGTGTATCATGCAGACATGGAAGCCAGAAGGATCATGAATAAGGATCCCGTATTAAAAGTGAGCATCGAAGGTCTTCTTGGGAAAGAGGCCTACAGGGATGGTATACTGAATAGAACGCTCGTTGGTAACATGGTTTTCGGGAACAGGGATTTGCTTGAACAGTTAAACAAGCTGGTACATCCTGTGGTGAGGGAAGACTATTGCAATTGGGTCTCAGGATGGGTCGATGTCCCCTATGTTGTTGAGGAGGCTGCCATCCTGTTTGAGAGCGGGGCGAATCGCATGATTGACAAAACAGTACTGGTTTATGCACCATATGAGTTGAGAATCAAACGGGTAATGAATCGGGATGCCGTTACAGCAGAGGATGTAAAAAGACGCATGATGCACCAGATGGATGAAGAGCAGAAGCGGATCCTGGCAGATGAGATCATCATCAATGATGAGCGTCAGATGCTGGTACCACAGGTGGTCGCATTGCACGAGGGAATATTAAAAAGTAAAGCTTAGATTATGACAAAATTCGGAAAATGGGTTGGACTGGGTCTTGGCTGGGCACTTGGAGGTCCCATTGGAGGCATCCTGGGCCTGGCTGTTGGCTCCATATTCGATTCAGGAACAAATGCAACCACTGGTCAGGCAAGGGATGTTCGGAGCCGGACGCTGAGAGGTGATTATGCGGCCTCACTGATTGTGCTTATTGCAGCGGTTATGAAAGCTGACGGCAGGGTTATGAAAAGCGAACTTGACTATGTGAAGCGATATTTTACCTCACGGTTTGGTGAGGACACTGCATCGGAAGCACTGGTGATGCTCAGGGATATCCTCAAACAGGAGATACCGCTCAAGGATGTAACCCAACAGCTGGCTCAAAAACTTGATTATTCCTACAGGCTGGAAATGCTGCACTTTCTTTTTGGCATTGCATCAGCTGATGGATCGGTCAGCGATTCCGAAAATAATGTGATCCAGCGTATTTCAGGTTTCATGAGCATTTCAGACTCTGATTTTCAGAGCATCCGGGCCATGTTTGTAAGCCAGACGGATGCTTCCTATAAAATTCTGGAGGTTGAACCCACTGCATCGGATGAAGAAGTGAAAAAAGCATACCGTCGGATGGCCATGAAATACCATCCCGATAAGGTAAGCCACCTGGGGGAGGATTTTAAAAAGGTGGCCCATGAAAAATTCCGGAAAGTAAAGGAAGCCTACGATCAGATCAGGAACCAGCGAGGAATCAACTAGAAGTGCTATATTTGCATCAGCTTTAATAATCATATGAAGACGATCAAACTAAAAGACATTTTATCCATCTCCGGAAAAGGGGGATTATACAAATTTATTGCCCAGGCCCGCAACGGAATTGTGGTTGAATCCATAGATGATCAAAAGCGGCATGTTGCACCGGCCACTGCCCGTGTCAGTTCACTGGATGACATTGCAATCTTCACCCTGGAGGAAGAGGTACCCCTGGCTGACATCTTCATGATGATTCATGAAAGAGGTGAAGGCAAAGAAACGATTTCCCATAAAGCCCCAGCCAGTGAGTTGAAGGCAATTTTCGAGGAACTTGTTCCTGAGTACGACGATGAAAGGGTCTATGCTTCCGATATCAAGAAAGTATTTCAGTGGTACAATCAGCTTCATAGCCATGGACTGCTGGAGGTAATTGACAAGGAAGTGGAAGGGGAAGAAGCTTCGTCAGAAGGAGACACAACGAAAAAAGAATCTCCGAAAAAGGAGTCTCCGAAAAAGGAGTCTCCG
>CAYVRK010000049.1:0-11417 GCA_964453785.1 uncultured Bacteroides sp. | reverse complement strand
TCTCCGAAAAAGGAGTCTCCGAAAAAGGAGTCTCCGGAAAAGGAGTCTCCGGAAGACAAATCCTGAAAAACCGTTACATAGACTTGGCCTCCTGCCAGATGGCCTCCATCTCCTGGAGGCTCATCTCCTTGAGTGATCTTCCCGAATCAAGTGCTTTTTTCTCAAGGTATTTGAATCGCCTGATGAATTTCCGGTTGGTTCGTTCAAGGGCTGTTTCCGGTTCAACATCGTAAAGCCTGGCGGCGTTAACTATGGAGAAGAGCAGGTCACCGATTTCATCTTCGATCTTTGACTGTTCGCTGCCATTGATCACTTCATGCTTTACTTCGTTGATCTCCTCTGCCACTTTATCCCAGACCTGTTCGCGCCGGTCCCAGTCAAATCCTACGGCGCGCACCTTATCCTGGATCCTGTGAGACTTGATCATGGCAGGCAATGAAACAGGCACTCCGGCCAATACGGAGCGGTTTCCCTCCTTCATTTTCAGCTCTTCCCAGTTTTCAATAACCTCCATTGAATCCTTCACTTTGCGGTCCCCAAAGACATGCGGGTGCCGGAAAACCAGTTTCTTGTTGATCCCGTCAAGCACATCGGCTATATCAAATGCCTCCTTTTCTGATCCTATTTTCGAATAAAAAACCACATGCAGCAACAGGTCACCCAGTTCTTTCCTGATCTCATTCAGGTCCTGATCCATGATGGCATCTGCAAGTTCATAGGTTTCTTCAATGGTGAGGTTTCTCAGGCTGTCCAGGGTCTGTTCCCGGTCCCAGGGACACTTTTCCCTCAATTCGTCCATGATCTCCAGCAACTGTCCAAAAGCTTCCAGTTTTTCCTCTTTGCTATGCATCTTATCCTTCTTTAAATTCAACCCTGACGGTAGAGTCTTTTGTTAGCTTTAATAAACCCGCTGCATTTCCATTCCGGATGGCAATTTCCAGGAGGCCTACTGCATTGAAAATGGCAAGCAGGTCACCGGGTGGTGATTCATTGTACCTTATATTGATCTTGTCCAGGACATAATGTTTGCTCTGCACAAAAATCCTGAAAGGCTTCCCCTTTCCAACACGATCGAAGAACTCCCTGGAAATGTTGGTTATTGCATTCCGGTAGGAGTCGATATGGATCACCCTTCCGGTGATGGCAAGATCCTCGATGGTCGGACGAAGAGGGACCCGCCTGTCATATGTGGTGGTGGCAGTTCCCAGCTCCTTCAGTGGTGTCCCGCCAGCCAGTTTGCAGGCCACTTCGGCCAGGATGGCCATGGAGATAAAACTGGATGAACCGTTTTCGGGCTTCTCCGTGATCCTGATGACCAGACCAGGCTCCGGCCCCCCCAGCAATCCAAGTATGCCGTTGTCTGCACAAAGAAAATACTGACCCGCCATTTGTGCTGCAAGCAACTGGCCGCCCTTCTCCGGTTCAGCGTTCACGGCGATGATATGGATGGTTCCTTCAGGAAAACTGGGGTAGCTGTTACGAACCAGGAAAGCTGCATGAGCTGAATTAAAGGGAGTAACCTGGTGGCTGATATCAATAATTCTGATTTCCGGACAGTGTGTAAGCAGTTTCCCTTTGATGGATGCCACATAATAATCATCATCGTTCCAGTCGGACGTAAGGGTGATAATGTCCATGGGATTCCGGCAGGGATTTTCTTATTGGAATGTTGAAAAAAACAGCTTAATTTGTGGTTCCAAAATTAGTGATTATAATTTAATTTATGGCTGAAAAGCTGATCTATTTGGAGGGTGTTGATCCGGTTGACTTCTATGGTGTAAACAATGTCCGCTTTAATAAATTCATTGAAATTTTCGAGGACCTGAAGATTGTCTCCAGGGGCAATGAGATCAGGGTTTCAGGAGACGAAAACAGGCTCGCAGAGTTTGAGGAAAAGGTTGATCTTGTCATCAGGTACCTTCGCAAATTCAATTCCGTTAATCTGGTTGATCTGGAGGAGTTGATCATTGGTACGGCAAACCATAAAATGGAAGCACCGGGACCGGATGGAGATGTACTTCTTTACGGTGAAAGGGGCAGGAAGATCATGGCCATTACTGTGAACCAGAAACGCATGGTGGATGAAGGGGAATCAAGCGACCTGCTCATTGCCGTTGGGCCTGCCGGAACCGGTAAAACATATACAGCTATTGCCATGGCTGTAAGGTCACTGAAAGAGAAAGAGGTGAAGCGGATCATTCTCACACGGCCTGCAGTGGAAGCTGGTGAAAAGCTGGGATTTCTTCCCGGTGATTTTAAAGAAAAGCTGGACCCTTATCTGCAACCGCTCTATGATGCGCTGAGGGACATGATTCCGGCAAAAAAACTCATCCAGTTCATCGAGGATGGAACCATCCAGATAGCACCACTGGCTTACATGCGTGGCCGCACCCTTGATCACGCATTTGTGATCCTGGATGAGGCCCAGAATGCCACATCAAGCCAGTTTAAAATGTTTCTGACAAGGATGGGGCCTGATGCCAGGTTTATTGTAACCGGTGACGATACGCAGATCGATCTGCCAAATCATATGGAATCCGGGTTGGTTCAGGCCTTGCGGATTCTGAAGGGAATAAAGGGGATATCGATAATTCAGTTTGATGAGCGGGACATTATCAGGCACCGTCTGGTCAGGTCTATTGTAAAGGCTTACCATAGACAGGAGAAAGGGAAAAGGGCAACCGGAGGAACTAAGGCTTTAGCCGAAGAAAAGGAAAAAGAGAAAGAAAAGGGAAAGTAATAAGAATATAAAAACATGTTGTTATGGCCAATGCATTAAAGGGTACCAAGTTTAACCTGGTGGGTCAGCTTAGCCTGTATACCGGGAAAGTCAGAGACGTGTACAACATCAATGATGACTACCTGATCATGGTTGTGTCAGACAGAATCTCAGCATTTGATGTGGTCCTTCCGAAAGGGATTCCCTATAAGGGACAGGTATTGAACCAGATTGCATCCAAGTTTCTGGATGCCACTTCAGACATTGTCCCCAACTGGAAGATTGCCTCACCCGATCCGAATGTGACTGTGGGTCATATGGCGGTCCCCTACAAAGTTGAAATGGTGATCAGGGGCTATCTCACAGGCCATGCATGGAGGGAGTACAAGGCTGGAAAGCGAACCCTTTGTGGTGTTCCCTTACCGGAAGGATTGAGAGAGCATGACAGGTTCCCTGAACCGATCATAACTCCAACAACCAAGGCGGAAGAGGGTCATGATGAGGATATTTCCAGGGAGGAGATTCTGGCATCGGGACTGGTGTCTCAGGCGGAGTACCTCAAGCTGGAGGACTATACCAGGAAACTTTTCCGGCGGGGTACCGAGATGGCTGCCCAGATGGGTCTGATTCTGGTTGATACCAAATATGAATTCGGAAAGAGAGAGGGCCAGGTCATGCTGATTGATGAGATCCATACGCCTGATTCATCCCGCTATTTCTATGCAGATGGATACCAGGAGAGGCAGGAGAGCGGAGAGCAGCAGAAGCAGCTTTCAAAGGAGTTCGTAAGACAGTGGCTGATCAGCAACGGATTCCAGGGGAAAGAAGGCCAGGTCGTTCCTGATATGCCTGATGCGTTTGTGAAGGAAGTGAGCGACCGTTACATTGAATTATTCGAGAACATTACAGGCGAGGCTTTTGCCAAAGCAGATACAAGCAGTATTGAACAGCGGATTCTTAAAAACATCAATGATTTTATCGCCAAATAAGCGTTTGGTCAGCCTGCTTCTGGGAATGCTTCTGTCCATGGCGGCTTTCTCACAGGAACCTGTTGAAGTGGAGCGATCTGTCAACAAGGTGATCCTTGAAGGAAAGGTGTACTATATCCATGTGGTTAAACCCGGACAGACGCTCTTTTCCATTTCAAAGGCATATCACATTTCTCCAAGAGAGATTGCCATTGAAAACCCTGGTGTTGTATCCGGGATACAGATTGGTCAGGCACTGAAAATCCCGGTGGAACCAAACATTACTGAGGAGATTGATACATCTGATAAGGAAATGGAACCCGATGAAAGGAATACCCATAAAGTCATGGCTGGTGAGACATTTTACAGCATCTCCAGGCAGTATGGTATCACCGAACTGGCTTTAAGGGAGGCCAATTCCCAGGTCAGGCCTGAAGCCTTGAAACCGGGTCAGCGACTGATCATTCCTCAGGCTGTGAAGGAAGAACCCGGGAAGGGGCAGGAGCCTGCATACAATGAAGAGGGATTCGCCTACCATAAGGTTAAAAAACGGGAAACCCTTTATTCCATTGCCAGGTTCTACGGAGTGGATGTGGAGGATATTAAAACTGCAAACCCGGAACTCGGATGGGGCGGACCCCAGACAGGCCAGGTGATCAGGATTCCCCAATTTCTGGAGATGCAGGCACCTGAAACCACTGTAGATTCCGTTATCACGGATGGTGGCCCGGAGACCTATTTTTATGAGGAACTGATGGCCAGTCATGACAACCGCCGACGAACATACAGAATTGCATACTTTGTACCTTTCGATTTTCAGAAATCTGAACCACTGGACTCATTGCTCAAAAGTGTGGAATCGGTTTCCCGGCGGAACAGGATCATTGAACGGTTCCGCATGGAACAGAAGATACCTCAGTCGGTCCAGTTCCTGGAGTTTTTCCAGGGCTCCCTGCTGGCTCTTGATTCCATGAGACAGACCGGGATGAAACTGGATGTCAGGTTTTATGATACCAGGAAAAGCATAGACCATACCCTGTTGTTGCTGGAGAATCCTGATATGGAAAAGATGGACCTGATCTTTGGCCCTTTTTATGCCTTCAACCTGGAATTAGTAGCCGAATTTGCCAAAAGGGAAAAGATCCCCATAGTAACTCCATTCTTCAATGAGATGGTTTATGCCTGGGACAATCCTTATCTGTTCCAGTTGAGCCCCTCCCTTGAAACAGGATACAGGGAAGTGGCCAAACTCGTGGCAGCCAAACACAACTACAACATCGTGTATGTGAGGGAAGATGATTCCCTTGATATGGAACAACACATTTTATTGCAGGAAATGATCTATGACGGATTTGATGATTACAGGCCTGAGGAGCCTGTGATTTTTAAAGAGCTGGTCCTGACCCTTGAACATACAGATGAGATCATACATTCACTTTCAAAGGACAGGAAGAACCTGGTCATCGTACCTACGGGGAATGAAGCCCTGGCCAGCCGTGTGGTTTCTTCGCTCTACTACCGGCTGAAAGATTTCGATATTGAAATGATTGGGACATCTAACTGGACTGAGTTTTCAAGTATTGACTACAGGTATTATCATGAACTCAGCCTGATGTTTTACAATCCATTCTGGATGGATTACCTGGATCCGAAAGTGGATGATTTTCTCCGAAGATTCAGGGATCATTATTATGCCGAACCCAGGGCAATGACAAGAAAAGGGATTAATTACGGGGTCACCGGCTATGATATGACCCTGTACTTTGTGAATGCCCTGAAGGTATACGGTCCAAGGTTCATCCTCTCCCTGGATGATTATCATCCGGAACTTGTACTTGATTCATACCACTTTTCAAGGGTATCCCCCAGCGGAGGATATGAAAATTCACGGATCAGTTTTTACCAGTTTCATCCTGATATGTCCATCCGCAGGTTAGAGGTTCCGGAGCTGCCGCGGAGGAACTATTTTTTTCAACCCATGGATGACGGGCGTCAAAAATACCTTCATTACGATCCTGACAGATAATTACTTCCTTTATGAACTTGTTTAAGCACGGATTGCTGTTGCTGCTTTTTCTGTCCTTTTATTCCTGTAAAAGCAATGAGACTGAAACCCTGGATTCATATGTTGTTTTGGTCTCCTTTGACGCATTCCGCTGGGATTATACCGACTTGTACCATACCCCGAACTTTGAGGCGCTAGCTGAAAACGGAGTAAAAGCTGAAAAGCTTATCCCTTCTTTTCCCACCAAAACCTTCCCCAACCATTATACCCTGGCCACCGGGCTCTATCCTGATCACCACGGGATCATCAACAACAGCTTTTATGCAAACGATCTTGTCAAGATCTTCCGGATTGGTGACCGGGATATGGTTCAGAATAGAAATGCCTACTTCGGGGAACCCATCTGGGTAACTGCGGAACTGCAGGGGATCAGAACGGCTTCATTCTTCTGGGTAGGCAGCGAGGCACCCATCATGGGGAAGCATCCCACATACTGGAAGAAATACGATGAAGGTGTACCCTACATGGACAGGGTGGACCAGGTGATTAAGTGGCTGGAGAAGCCTGTCAAGAAACGTCCCGGACTCATTACCCTCTATTTTGATGAGCCGGATGGAATCGGACATGATTACGGTCCTGAACATGTCGAGACCGGGAAGGTAGTCACCTATGTAGATTCGGTGCTGGGCTATCTTCGCAAAGAGATTGCCAAACTGGAATACAGCGACAGGGTGAACCTGATTGTGGTGTCTGACCATGGGATGGGGCCCGTTACACCGGAGAGGTATGTCAATCTGCATGACTACCTGCAGGAAGCATGGACCGATCATATCATTGGAGGGAACCCTGTTTACCTGATCGATCCGGCCGATGGGTTCGAGGATTCAGTTACTGTCAATCTGAACAGGGCAGAGGGCGTTTCAGCCTGGCAGGCAGAGGACATGCCCCCCCATTTTCACTATGGTACCAGTTCCCGTTTCCCGGGAATCGTAGCTGTAGCTGACAGTTTTTGGAGCATCGGCACCTTACCCGGTTCAGGCCATTCCGGAGGAAATCACGGGTATGACAACGCTTTTACCAACATGCATTCCATCTTCATGGCAGAAGGACCTGCCTTTCGGAAAGGTTACACCAGGCCCCCTTTCTCCAATGTGGAAGTGTATGGTATCATCGCCCACATCCTGAACCTCTCACCCGCCACTACGGACGGCAACCTGGACAACGTTCTGGATATCTTTGCTACTGAGTAGCGCGCTCCAGCCGTTTTACGATGGAGAAGATGAAAGCAGCTGACAGCAGACAGGTGACCACAAAGATCAGCCACAGTTGCCAGAGTTCGATTTTTTCCCAGAAGAAACTTCCAATAAACAGCAGTTTGTTCCCAACCGCTGTAGCCAACAGCCATCCTCCCTGCATCAATCCCTGGAATCGCGTCGGGGCCACCTTGGAAACAAAGGAAAGTCCCATGGGACTCAGGAACAGTTCGGCAAAGGTGAGGATCAGATAAGAAGACATCAGCCAATAAGGAGTAATCCTTGAAGCGTCAGGAACAGGCATTCCATTGAGTTCATGGGGAGAGATCAAAGACCTTGATCCGATCACCATAATCACAAAACCAAAGGCAGCGATAATCATTCCAATACCTATCTTTTTAGGCGTGGAGGGTTCCATGCCCTTTCTGTTCAACATCGCAAAAAAGGCCATCACGGCAAAGGTGAGGGTGACAATAAACAAGGGATTGAAGGCCTGAAAGGTTTCAGGCTCAATAGGGTTGTCAGCACCACCCATTCTAAACCGAATGACAGCCAGAACTCCTCCAACCAGGGTTAGAACACCTCCAATCAGCTTTGTTTTCCCGGGGATGTTCTTTCCTATCAGAATGAAGATTCCCACCAGGAAAGCGATGACAGAAAGGATATTCCAAATATTAAAAAACATGTAGGTGTAAGGATCCACCCGTTTCAGGGTGTAGTCCCTGGCAAAGAAGGTGTAGGTCAGCCCGTTCTGGTGGAATCCCATCCAAAAAAAGATGACTACGAAAAATACCAGGAGCAGCGAAACAACACGTTGTTTTTCCTCCTTGGTGGCAATCATCACGATCCAGGTCACGAAGGCTACGAACAGCCCAATGGCCGCACCGGTAGCAAAATCTTTAACAAAACTGATCAGTACTGCAACAATTCCACCAGCCACCAGAGCAACCGGAATAGCCAGGGGCTTCTCCGCAATGGAGATGGTTTTTTCACCGGCAACTTTTGCTTTCCTGGGAAGGTGTTTGTTAAAAGCCAGGTATGCCACCAGGGAGACCACCATAGCGATGGCAGCAATTCCAAAGGCCATGTTATATCCCTTGGAGAAGGTATCGATATAGGAATTTGCGAAGGCACCGAGATCGCTGACAGGACCGTTCAGGCTGACTCCATCTGCCAGTTTCTGGAGTACACCCACATCCTGCAAGGTCCCATCCATATATTGGTGACAAATGGCAGGAATACTGCCATCATGCAGAAAACCGTTGGATTTAAGCCACCAGTTCCTGATGCCTTTGGCAGCAAAGGGAGCAAAAAATGCCCCCACATTGATCCCCATATAAAAAATCAGGAAAGCATTATCCCTTACCTTGTCATACTTGGGATCGTCATAGAGCTGACCAACAACCGCCTGAAGGTTTCCTTTGAACAGGCCATTTCCAATGGCAATGGTAAATAGCCCCACCACGGTGATGGGAAGCGATAATCCCGGGATGACCAGCAATGCATAGCCTAAAAACATAATCACCTGACCGAGGGCGATGATGGAAGTATATTTTTTTGTGGCATCTGCCAGGATACCACCCACCAGCGCAAGGGCATAGATAGCAAAATAGAACCAGCTGTAAATATCACCTGCTTTTTCAGCAGCAAGTCCGAATTTCGCCTGCAGGAAAAGAACCAGTATCGCCATCATGGTATAGAAGCCAAAGCGCTCACCCATATTTGCAAAAAAGGCGACGTAGAGTCCTTTGGGATGTCCTTTTAACATTGAAATAATTTTTTGTGAATAATTGGATTTGCCTAACGGGCACAAATATAGAAATAGTTTTTTCTTAATTTTGATTGAAACAGCATGTCATGAAAATTTTCGAAGCTTCGAAAGTTCGCGATATAGATGCTTACACCATTCTGACCGAACCCCTTGCATCCATTGATCTGATGGAGCGCGCAGCACTCCGGCTTACCGGATGGTATGTACGGCATTACCACACGGAAAGGAAGGTGGTGATTTTTGCCGGCCCGGGCAACAACGGGGGAGATGCACTGGCCATGGCAAGACTCCTTGCCGGACGACAATTCAGGGTGGAATGCTATTTACTGGTTTTTGGAAAGCTTTCTCAGGATTGCAGTGTGAACCGGGAGCGTTTGAAAGCGCAGAATCTGGCTGATCTCAGGGAGATCAAAGCAGGTGACAGCCTTCCTTCCATTGCCCCTGGTGATGTGGTGGTGGACGGTATTTTCGGATCGGGGCTTACCAGGAACATATCGGGTTTTCCCGGAGAAGTGATCAGGCATATCAATCAGCTGGCTGAAACAGTTATTTCCATCGATATCCCTTCAGGACTGTTTGGTGAGGACAACCGGGAGAACGACTACAGATCGGTGATCAGGGCTACCACCACCCTTACCTTCCAGTTCCCGTTCCTTTCTTTCTTTTTCAGCGAGAATGATGCCCATGTAGGATCGTGGCGGGTCCATGACATCAAGCTGCATCCGGAAATCATTGAGAAGACCCGGACTCCCTTCCAAACCATAGAAAAGGAGCTGGTGGGAAAGATCCTTCCCGGACGCCCCAGGTTTGCCCACAAAGGTACGTTCGGACATGCGCTGTTGATTTCGGGGTGTTACGGGATGATGGGCGCTGCACTATTGGCAGGTGAATCTTGTCTGAGGGGAGGCACCGGATTGGTGACCCTCCATGTGCCGAAGTTCGGCTACAGCATCATCCAGACAGGATTTCCGGAGGCCATTGTGAGCCTGGATCAGTCGGACATCCTTTTCAGTGAACCACCCGACCTGACACCCTATACGGCCATTGGGATCGGGCCGGGGCTGGGTTGCAAACCCAATTCAGGAAAGGGATTAAAAATGCTCCTCGAACGGGCCTCTGTGCCCTTGGTAATTGATGCCGACGGACTGAATATCCTGTCCACCCATCCTGAATGGTTGGAGCTATTGCCCATAGGAACCATCCTTACTCCCCATCCCAGGGAGTTTGACCGGCTGGCAGGAGTTTCCAACAGCTCCTATGAGCGCCACCTGAAACAGCGCGATTTAGCTGCCAAACACAAGGTGATCATTGTTCTGAAAGGAGCTTTTACGGGTATTGCCGATCCTGATGGCAGTTACTGGTTCAATACCACCGGCAATCCCGGAATGGCCACAGGAGGTAGCGGTGATGTACTCACCGGCCTGATCACCGGTTTGCTGGCCCAGGGCATGAAGCCGCTGGATGCAGCCATTGCAGGGGTATTCCTGCATGGTGTGGCTGGCGACCTTGCCGCAGAAGAATCAAGCCAGGAAGCCTTGATCGCCGGGGACCTCATCCGTTTTCTTGGTAAAGCTTTTCGATATGTATAACCAACACGGAAGTCGTGGTTGTGCAGTGCCTTCAGGTCACTTTCAGATGAGGGCAGGATTAGCGTTGTCTGTCTGGATCATAGGTATTTAAAAGGAATCCAAATTGTATTGTTCCGAATGATCCAGGTCCTTCGATGGTTCGCATTCCCGGAAGCAAGGGAAGCTTGTAAGCCGGTAATAAGCCATGTGAATAGCTTATCCTGATAGCGATCATGTTTTCAATAATCGGGTAATCTATACCAAACTTAAAAATAATACCATATCCTTTGTCCTCTTTATGATAGGGGGGGTCAAGGCCGTTATCGAATTTGTAGTACGTGGGGATAACAGATCCAAAATAAGCGAGCTTCTTGTCATTGCCCTGGGACTGATACCCCAATGATATACCAAAGCTGCTCCTGGAGGTTCGGATTTCTTCCAGATCTTCTATATTTTCAACCGATGTGATACCGGAGACAATCTCATACCGGTCCATGATGTTTTGCTCTGCAGGTGTAGGATCGAATTTGTGAAAGGCATCAATTGAATATTCAATACCCATGTTGAAATGTGGGTTTCTATAAGAACTGATGTAGGTATTAAACATGTTAAAGTGCATTCCGGTCAGCAGGGTATTGCTTGGATTCCCGGTTAAGAATTCGGGTCCAAAGGAGAAGAGTTCCAATTTTAGAAAATATCTGGAACTTATTTTTTCCGCTTTTTGGGATATTGCATAGCTGAAAGGGCACAGGAGGGCCAGGATGAAAAGTAACTTGTTCATGTTGATGGGTTTCATGCAAGTTAATGATAAGAAAGGCTCATGTCAATGTAAACGGAGCTTGGACTTACCCCGGTTTTTCCTTTTGGTCTGATTGAATCGAAGGGTGGGCTTGTGTTACAGGATTGCGACATGTGATAAGTCAAAAATATGGTTATACTCCTTCTGGTATCAACCAGGTTGGTGTCGGTGTTCGCACAAAGATATTTTTTATCCAGTTATTGACTATTTTGATGTTGATATGGATAATAAATATTTGCGCCGTGCAAGTCCGTGAGGTGGGGACTTATTAGGTGAACATCATATGAAACTCAGAGACCTGATAGCTGCACTCAACGCCAAGCTACGGGGACAC